>CAXXWB010000013.1:0-57338 GCA_963677505.2 uncultured Acidaminobacter sp. | reverse complement strand
CAAGGCCCGTTTGATGTTCGCTGGTTCCCGGTTTTGCCACAGACTTTGCCGCTGCTATTGCCGCCTCTCCATCGCTTAAATTGCTGTATTTAGCTTTTGCCCGATTAAAAAGCTTTTGCTGAACCTCATAGGGCCTATACCCAGAACAAGCTACAAGACTTATGCCATCAGTCTTTGCCGCACTAAACATGGCCTGAGTGGCCTCCTTGATGCGCAGGTCAGACTTATATTTTTCCTGAAGCAGATAGGTTTCTGGCGGTGCAAAATTTTCATCGATTGGATGATTTTTATTCACTAAAATATACTGCCAAGCGTCTGCCTGCTTCACCACAAAACCTACGGGTTCTGGCGCTACCTCAGGTTCTGTATTTTCGCCACTGGATACTTCTGCTGTGCTATTTTGCCACTGGATACAGCAACGGGTTTAGCAGTAACTTCTACCTGATTGAAAAGCTTTTCTTTCCCAAAGCTGACAGCCTTATAAGCTAAAAGAACTGCAATCACAACAAATAGAAAAGTCCAAAATACTCGTCTACGCTTCATTTTTTTCTTTCGATTTAAGTAACGATCTCTACTAGTATGTCGTTTCATGATTTACCCTTTCACTTCACAGGAATGTTTGATTAAAGTGTCACTCTCAATATCATAAGCTTTTGAAGATAGGATATCAACTAGGGTATTTTTGCTTTCAATTATTTTAATAGAGGACTTGAGAATACTTAAGCAGAATAATAAATGCAAAAAAAAGCACCTTTATCAGGTGCCTCTTTGGTTTTTACGAGGGGGAATTCGTATCAACAATTAACTACAAGTTATTTACCATTAACTACAAGTTATTTACCATTAACTATGAGCGTACTGTAAATCTTTTAGTAAACTCATTAATTTTTTCATCATAAATTTTTCTGCACACGGGACAGTCACCACAAATGTCTACAGGGGGAGCCGCCACCTTCTCTATTACCGTTAAGTATGTGCTGTTTAGTGCCGCCGTGGATAAGCTGAGCTCTTTGGCTCTGTATACCAAATCATTTGAATGATCCGCAATTGTACATTGATGTGTCATATTCTTTTCCTCCGTTTGAGATTCCAAATATGTAAGTTACCTACACCCTTATAGTAACAATCGAATATTATGGAAGTATTGACGAAGTGTAAAGAAAGGATGAAGAGTTCGTTAAAAAGTTATTTAGGAATTATGAACTAAGTGTGAATGGGTTTAATACTCAAAGTCTTCAGGGTCATTGTCCCCTTGGAAAACCTCCCAGTCCATGTCTTCCGTGCCCATGTCTGAAATTTTATCGATAGGCATTTTGAAATACTTACCCGTGGCAGTTACGGCGACCTCTCCATCTTCTAAAAGGATTTCACCTGAGCCTTCAAAGGTTCGACTCTTTACATTTGTAATGCGCCCCACCACTTTTAACGGTACATTGAGAGGGACTGGCTTTTTATATTTAAGAGACAGTTCTACCGTTACGCCAAATAGATTGGGTTCTTGAATCATAATGGCCCTGCCGATGGTCTCGTCTAGTATTGCCCCTGCAATGCCCCCGTGAAGTCTTCCCGGATAGCTCTGTAAAAGGTTGTGGGGCTCAAAAATAGCTACCAATTCCTCATTCTCCAGTTCATAAAAAGAAGCCTTAAGGCCATATGGATTCTCTAATCCACACACTAAACAGTCTCTGCTGTTTTCCTGTTTTCTAAGTACTTTATGCTTCATATAATCCTCCTACGATTTCGATACCAGCACAATCACTTTTAAAGACCTGCGCCGTTTGTCCCTTTCGCTTTAGGGTCAGGGTAACTTCCCGCTAAGACCTTCTTTAATGGTTCTTAGCATCTCGCCTTTTCAGGGGCTTTTAGCTCTCCTGATTCAATAAGCACCCCTTCACAGGAAAGGTCACGTCGCCTTTTATCAGGTCAAATCCTATACAATTTGTTTCAATATTAAGGTTTGTCACCTTTGCGCCATTATAAGTAGCAAAGCGATATTCGACCCCATCTACCTGTAAATTGGCAATGAGTCCTTTAAAAGAAAAGAGTCCAAATGGTATTGTGGCAATGCTGCACATAAAACTAGTGTTGTTATTTTCAAAATGATTGGCCTGAATCCAAATGTACTCACTAGGAAAGAAGTCCCCCAATCTTTTTCAATGTATCCTTTCCCCCCATTGAAGTCCAAACGCTGCTGTTTCCCAATCTCAATATGCCCCTTCAACTGATGATTCATACTGAGAACACCGTGGTTACATTCCATATTTGGTATGTAGGCAAAAAAGCCCATGATGTTAGGCGCTAATACGGAGGACCGAATTGGGCTGGGGTTTGAAAAGTACAAGTCTCCAGTCATTGAAATACCTTGAGGCGTACTTTGTACGGTGTCGTTAAGGGCAATGTGACAGCCATCCATAAAAAAGACGCTCTCCCCCACCTTCACAGAAAAAGGTTCTTCCGTCGTGCTGAACCGATCTAATGGATATTTAAAATAATAGGTTTGAATGTTTGGCGAGAGAATCACCTGTACAAAACAGTGACTGTCTGTGTCCTCTAAGCTGATCCCAGGTATAAATGCCACAGTCTGTTTACCGTCTGCAGTCACCTGCTTAAAGTACCAGCCTTCAAAATAATGTTTTTTCTGAAGATTCCCTTGGAATAATGCTGGATTTTTAATATTTTTAAGTGACATAGACTAAGCTCCTTTATGGATTATTTTATCCACTGGAAAATTTCTACCAATGCGTCTTTGCCTTTCAGATGCACCGAGCCATTGAAAGAAAACTGTTCTTGAAGCCCTATAGGCAGAATGAAAAAACAGATTTTGAAATGAGCATTTGAAGAGGCGTTTCCACAGAATATTCAAGCTCTTTTGTCAAACTCTCAAGCCGAGAGGCAATGTTGACGTTATCGCCTATGGCCGTAAATTCTCTTCGCCGACTGCCCCCTATATTCCCCAGAGAAACTTCTCCGTAATGTATGCCAATACCAATACCTTCAACTATAGGCAACTTTAGTTCTAGAAGCTCTTGGTTTAACTTTTTAAACTCACGGCTAAACGATGCAGCACAAGAAACTGCCTGCTCTGCCGAAAGCTCAGGATTGTCATTAATACCAAAAAGAATCATGACCGCATCCCCAATATATTTGTTAATCACGCCACCATGAAGGGAAGCCAATTGCTCCCACTGGGCAAAATAATGATTGAGCATGCCAATGGTATTGCTCGGACCACTCAGTTCGGAAAGGGTCGTAAAATTTCGAATATCGCAGAACAATATCGTTATTGGCCTTTTTTCTTCTAAAACACCCTTAGAGGACAAGACGCGGTCCCGAATTGTAGGGTCTACGTAGGTGCCAAATAACTTTACAATCTTTTCATTCAAATGGTTCACCCTTACTTTTCCAATGCCTAAACTGAGACCTAGTAAACATCCACCTAAAATTAAATAGATGTGTGTTTTATCTGAAAGAAACTCACTTGCATTATTCATGATATGGGTAATGGAAATTTGAGCGGCGTATTCCGTTAGTGATTCACCCTTTTGAAGTGCCATTTCTTCAAGTTTGGTGAGCATATCAAAATACATATAAATAAACAAGAACATAATTACGTTCATAAATACGATGGCAAATTCTATCCAGTTTTTGTAACGCCCTTTAAGCTTGAGACTGGCACCATTCATGAGTCCCGTTAGGAGTGAGAAAACCCAAAAGAAGAAATGTCCTGAGTTTAAGATGAACGATTGAAAGTCATTGGCTTCAAACAGCGTATATAAAATAGGACATAGAAGGCTCCCAAATATTCTGCCTAGAGGCTTATCTCCAAAGTGGGCAAGAAAAACGATTTGTATCAGTAAGCCTGCAAGCATGAGGACATGTCCACTGTAGCTAAAAAAACCAAAGCCAACTTTACTAAAATTCATCAACACATAGAAAAGTGCATACTGCCCTGAATACAGAAGTAACTCATCCATATACGAATGTACTTGACGTTTCATCGCTTAACAACTCCTATTAATAGCTCTTAAATTTCTAATATTTTCTCAGCACAAATGATCCCATCCACAGCCGCTGAAATAATGCCGCCTGAATAACCAGCCCCTTCACCACAGGGGTATAAGCCTTTTATTCCAATTGCCTCAAGCCCTTCCGTTCTTTTAATTCTTACAGGGGAAGAACTTCTCGTTTCTGGCCCAGTCAAAATAGCCTCTGGGTTGGCAAAGCCTGGCATCCAAAGACCCATTTCTATAATAGCTTCTCTCAGTGCCGTCGCTACAAAGTCTGGTAAATAGGACTCCACCTTAGCAAAGTGAGTTCCCGGCTTATAAGTTGGTTTTACCACACCAAAGTTCTTTGAATTTTGCCCCTGTAAAAAGTCGTCTAACCTTTGAACAGGTGCATTGTAATTGCTTCCACCTGCAATGAAGGCCGCTTCTTCAATTTTTTTAAGAAAACGAATACCTTCTAGAGGATCAGCACTTTCCAAATCCGATGTATTCACTGTGACGAGAAGGGCCGTATTGGCATTTCTACCATCTCTGGCAAAATCGCTAATCCCATTGGTTACCACTGCATTTTCTTCAGATGTAGCGGCCACCACTTCCCCACCCGGACACATACAAAAGGTATAAACGCCTCTCCCACTTTCCAAGTGAACCACCATTTTATAATCGGCAGCGCTGAGCATAGGAGAGTTGGCAAAGCTACCATATTGAATGTGGTTGATCATATCTTGTGTATGCTCAATTCTAATACCTACAGAGAAATTTTTCTGTTCTAAATACACACCATTCTCTTTTAGTTGTACTAAGGTATCTCTTGCACTATTGCCAATGGCTAAAATGACTTTTTCTGCCGATTGTTTTTTACTTTCGCCCTTCTCTTCATAGACAAGACCTTTAATTTGGCCTGCCTGAATATGAAAGTCCGTCACCTGAGCGTCAAAATGAATCTCTCCGCCCAAGGCAATTATTTTTTTTCTGATGTTTTTGATGGTTTCTTTCAGTCGGTCCGTTCCCACATGGGGCTTTCCTAAGTACATGATTTCCTCAGGTGCCCCTGCAGATACCAATTCTGTCAGCACCTTTATTTTACGTGGATCTCGCTTGCCAACCTTCAGTTTTCCATCTGAAAAAGTACCTGCGCCACCTTCTCCAAATTGAACGTTGGTCTTCGTGTCCAAATATCCATTTTCCCAAAACTGAGAAACTTTCTCAGTTCTTCGGTCTACATCTGACCCTCGCTCTAAAACGATTGGTCGCGCCCCAGCTTCCGCTAAAATAAGGGCTGCAAAAATACCCGCTGGCCCAAACCCTATAATGACTGGTCTTTCCTTCAATTCTTTTGGCATAACGCGATAGAGCTCTTGTGGCTCATCTCTTGTAATACCCAATTTCTTTTTGCCTAAGAGTACATCTCTTTCAGAACCCGTTACACTGGCAAGAACTGTCATTTTGAAACGGATATCTTCCTTATCTGAAACATCCACAGAAATATTTGTTATTTCAACGCTGACCACACGGCCCATTTCTATCTGTAAGCGATCTGCAATGACCTGTTTTAGGCTATCTTGATCATAGCTTAATGGGACGAGTAAATTCGTTATTTTTATCATTTTTCTCCTTTAATGGTGGCGGGGTATGATCCCCCACTAATTACTTTTTCAAGACCCACGCATAGCCGTTCCCGCTCTCCACTTTCATAGGTTGCAAGACGGATCAGTGGCAAGCCGATTTTCTCTAGTATTGAATTTTTCTTTTCGTCTCTGACCAACTGTTCAGGAGAATTTTTGTGGAAGGCAAACCCGTCAACTTCTACTGCAAGAACGGGTTCCTTATCATGTCGGTTATAAATCAGAAAATCTACATGGGCATTTGGGTGCTTTGCAAAACGAGTTTCTTCATCGGTTAAAAGGCTAAAGTCCCCAACAATTCCGTGAAGTGGCGTGTGCAGAACACATTTAAAGGAATTAAACCGTTCTTCTTCTAAAAGTTCTTCAATGACTGCATAAAGTACATTTTCAGATGCCACGTCACTCACTTCTTTAACCTTCTTTTGATAGGAAAGCAAGTGTTCCGAATACTCATTGTAAAGCAGGTCAAATACAGATGTTTTAGCGCTTATTACAACTTCTGAACAAATAGCGTTGTATTCCATATGCCGAATCAAGTCTCCAATATGACTGCCGTGCTGCTTGAACCCATTAGAAGGACAAAGCACCACAAGCTCTTTCACAGCCCTTGAAACAGCCACATTTACAAGTTCAGGTTGATCTACGAAATTGTTGAGCTCATTGACAGTGGTTGAAAATATAATAGTGTCCTTCTCACGCCCTTGGAATTTATGAACACTGTCCACTGCAATCTTAGGTGCTTTAATGTGCTTTTCAATTTCTTCAACCTGACATCTGTAAGGTGCAATAATGCCAATAGTTTCAGGATTATACGCTCCGTCATTGATACAACCGAGTACTTCATCTCTTATGATTTCTGCTTGCCTTGTATTAAACCAAGTGTTGCCAAGATTTCGCGCATGATTTCCCGGTGCCGTCTTTACAAGTTTAAGCACCTTGTCGTCATAGTGACCTTCCGTCATAATGACAAGTGTATTGTCATAATATTTTTCATTGCAATACCTGATCACCTGAGGGTGACATCTGTAATGTTCTGTAAGGCGCGTCATTGGAACACTTTCACCAAATACGCCCATAATCGATGTAATCATATTCTTGGTGGCGTAATTATAGACCTCTGACAAACCCATATCAAAACTAAGTACATCGCTTTTAGGTACTAATAGCTTCTCAGGGATCTGATTCAATTGTTGCGGGTCACCCACAACAACCATATTGTTTGCAGCAGACATGGTCAAATATGCGGTCATTAGGTCTACTTGAGAAGACTCATCTGTTATGACCCAGTCAAATTTATATTGTTTAGGACATGAACTTAAAAGAGAGTGTGTTGTACTGGTTGCAATCGGATAACGCTTTTTAAATGTCCTGTATTGTTTGAGATACTCTTTCTTTGTATACGACTGATTATAAAGTGATAAATCCATTTTTCCTAGGGCATTCTTAAAGAGGCTTTCAGAAACTTCAGTATAACGTTCCATTAATTGAGACATATTGCCACTTTGGAGCGTCAACTCACAGCCTGCTATTTCACTACTTAACAGCTCAATGCTTTGATTATAAAACAACTGGTAACTGGACTTAATCAGTTCGAGTGCATCGCCTTCAATTTTATTGAAATTGTAAATACCAAAATCAAGAAAATATTGCACCTTTTGAAGAATCGTCAACTTATAATCTATACCTGTAACGGATTCTAACTCTTGTACCAACTGGAAAAGCTTATCTTTAGACCATTTTTTACGTATTGAAATTTCACTAGGATAAACATGGGTTTCATTATTAACGGACTCATAATGAGTGCGCTCTGTCTGGTATTTTATCAGCATTTCCTTTGAACAGGCTAACTGGTTTTGAACTTTTAACAGATTTTCCAGTTGTGACATGAGGTTTACCAGTTCAGCTTCTAATTTCAGCCTTTCCTCCTCTGAAATTACATAGGTTTCAAAGTCTGGTAACGTATGCATTTCTCTTTCAAAAAAACGCTCCTGATTTTCGCCACTTCCAAGTTGAGCAATTAAATAACCGTAACCATACTTTTCTAATTTTTCTATAACATTCTCGACAGGAGAATTATTATTTGAAACCACCGCGACATGCTTACCCCGCAGCAATAAGTTTGCCAGAAGATTTAATATTGTCTGAGTTTTCCCAGTACCTGGAGGCCCTTGCACTATACTCACTTGATGGGTGAGTGCATTTGTAACCGCTTCCTTCTGGCTCAAATTAAAGCTGAAGGGAAAAATAAGTGGTTCTTCATCGGAATAAGTTACTGGTGGCTTTCGTCCCAAATAATGACCTAAAACCGAACTTTCTGAAATTCTCAAAACTTTATTAAACTGAAATTCCAAGAATGACATTTTGGGGTTCTCTTCATTCTCGATCGTTTCCGAATTAGGTTTTGCCGTTTGTAGTTTTGTAAGCATGACAAATAATTGTTCAAAATAGACTTTAACCCGTTTAGTCTCCTCAGTTTCAGACATAGACTTCTCTAAGCGTAATAGTTTCTTCTCTATGACCTTAGAATCACCCGAACACGTCACTATTTTAATATGGCTATCATAATCCAAAATCGTTTCTACTGCGTCTATGGGTACGCCCTCTTCAAGGATTATTTCGTCTGTCACTCCAATAGTGCCTTTCAACGCCAAGACTTTGACCCGACTTGCCGCATAGGTATAACAACGATTCCCTGCTATATACTGAATTTCTATTTTGGTATTATTTTCCAGCCAATCAAAACGATTGATCGAATCTGTTGCGTCCTCAAATTGGTTAGTATCTTTATTGCGTATTAATATCAGTTGTGCTTGATCTTCCATTTTCTTCGCCTTTCGCCTACCTATTTGCTTCTGCGCCCGACCTCACGTCTTACGTTAAATTGACAATTCCCTTGCACGCTGGGTATTTGGAGCAACCATAAAACACTTTGCCTTGATTTTCTCCTTGTTTAGCAGTCCGCTTAATCATTTCTTCACCGCATTTAGGGCACAATACCTTTTTGTCCGATGATGGTTCTAACTCTACCACAACAGTTTCAAACTTGAAAAACTTGCCCAAATGACTTTCAATATCCGCAGCACTATAACTGCTTTTAGAATCTATTACTAACAAAGGAACACCAGCCGCATTAAAGACTTGCTTCATATTTTGAATTTCAGTAAGTCTTTTATCATCTTTTCCAGCGCCAGATAAAATGCCACAAATGGGCTTAAAATCTACTTCTGAAAGCAACATAAAATCCGCCGTATGATAGACCAGTCGCTTGTAATAGTACTGAAAACTATTGCCTTGCTGTTCTTTCACGAATAAAATATCCTTTAAATTCATTTTAGGACAAATGATTGCCGATGATGGTAAATGTTGTTTGAGCGCTTTGTATAAGGAAATTTCAGCACTATTTAACGCGACAGTTCTAGAACCATAAGGCCACGCAATAGGCTTTTTTTCTGGTTGATAAGTTCGTTTGTTCTTCACTATGTAAACTATAAGCATGACAAAGCCAAATATAATCAGTAGGGGAAATGCTGCTGAAATTGCAAATATGATGATGTTCATTTGAGGTCTCCAATCCTATCTAATCTGGTATTTATTGATATTACTTTTCATTTGTTTCTAACAGCATTATGCCTAGATCAAACCCACCGCGTTGTTGTTTCTTTGTTTCTTTGACAGACAAAACATCTTCTATTCTCCAATTATGGAATTTGCATAACCCTTCTACAACCTCAAGGATATCTGCCATCTCCTCCATGGAATGGGCTTCTTCAAACTCAGTTACTTCTTCTTTTAACTTAAGTACAAGGGCTGTTTTAAGGGCTTCCCCTTGGATGACTTTTATCTCGCAAGTTTTCCCAGTGGATTGAATCACTTCTGGTATTTTGTCTCTTACGAGTTTGTTGTAGATGATTTTAGCCATAGGTCTCCTTTCCATTTGGACCCCCTACCCCTCAAAGACAATATCCGTCAAGGGCAGTCTCTGATGGACATAAAACACTTCAAATTTAAGACGCTTTGCATCTGGGTGCATAGCGTACTGAATCACGTCATTTTTAAGCGGAAGGCCTCTTAAACCCAACTCACCGTCGGTTTTCAGCATAATACTCATGGCAGATGCGCTGTTACTGTATTGTCTTGAGATCACTGTTTCCAAATAGTCTGTGGCGTAGCACTGTATTGAAATCTCTGGCGCTGACTCATAGTTGACAACAGGGAAACACATGCCTCTTGGACAGTAATGCTCGAAACTTTCCTCATTTTCTTGAATAAAGGCGTCCAGCTCTTCTTCCGTAAAAGTGCCTCTCCTTCGATGTTCTTCGTAGATGGCCTCAAAGTCTTTCCACATGTCTCTCAGTTCTATGCCATGTAAGACAATAACCCCTTCCAAATTCGGCAGGTAATCTGCCAAATCTAAAGTCACTAGCTCAGCAAACTTGCCAAGCGTAGGCAGTTCAAAAGTTGCTTCTGCCAAATAAGTCTTGTGGGTTTCATCTCTCTCTAGCCTTATTTTAGGTTCCTTTAACAGTTCTTCCAGTTCTAAAAAATCTATTTCCAACGACATGGTCGTCAGACTCAAATCCATCAGCACATAGTCTTCAAAAGGCTTCCAATCCCACCCCTGTCTTAGGGCTTCAGACAGAATCCAATCTGAACCTAACTGTCCTGCTCCTAGGGCACTCCCATGGGAACTCTTTACGTGAACGTCCCTGTTGCCAAAATATACTGTTCTGGCCCATAGGTAAGGTTGATCTTCAGGTTTATACTGGGAAATCATTTCTTCCCTATGGGTCTGGACTTTGTCGAAGTCCATATAAACGGGTTCTCGATTAGCTGGTGAATAACTTAAGAAGTGCAAATCCACGCCTTCTTCGGTATGGGTAAAGCCGAGAATACTGATGGGCAGACCCTCTAGTTCACAGCTGCGGCTAAAGGCTCGAAAAGCTTTTATTTTCTGTAGTTCCTGTGACCAATGAGATAGCATTTAAACACCCTTTCACGTTAAGATTTTTCAGTGTGATCTAAGTACAGAAGTGCTGTTATGGGGAATCTTTGAGGGTTCATTTTTCATAATTTCCAACAGTCTATGATTTCTCTCTTTTAAGAATTCTAATTCCCTTTCTGATGGTACAGAATTTGATTTTCTGCTGTTACATGAACGATAAACATCTTACCCCTCCAAATACCCCATCATCGCCTCATCCACCGATGAGAGCATTTTAAACTTGATGTTGACTATTGGAAGTTCAGCACCTTTGTCATTCTTGATAGTCTTTTGAATGAAGTCCATAGGTGCCATGTCCCCCATATAATAGAAGTCACTGCCCTCGCCATCACTTTTCTTTACAAATAAGGGTATTCTGAAACCCTCTTGATGATTTTTAAGCTGAACGACTTCTGTTGACTCCAGTGTGACCTTGTTTCTAGTCATCCAATTAAATTGGTCCTTGTTAATAAAATGGTCTTCATATTTGGTACTGCTGCTGATTTCATCGGTTTTATGATAGGTGACAAAGATGGGGCAGGTGTTGAATTTAATTCTATAACCGTAAACGGTTGAGGATTCATCTTTCTCCCAACCTAAAATTCGACAGGCGTCTTTTCTAGAATATTTCTGATATAGAATGAATCCGTTCTTGAATCGTTCAGGAGAATAATGGCTTTCAAATTGATGTTGAGCATACGCCATCGCATCTTTTATATAGGCTTTAAAATACTTATTTTCTAAAGCGTTGTTAAATTGTATTGATAAAGATAATTCATTGTTAGAACAGACTATGGTGTTTTCAATTCCATATTTTTGTTGATCTTGTTCTTTAAAAAATTGTCCATTGAGTAAAGAAATGGCTGACCGAATGGTTTTAATCTCTGGCGTATAATGGTATTTATCATTAATAGCGTCTATAATTTTTTCAAAAGAGGTGCTGCCCTGTTCAATTAAAATTTCCAAAATAATGGTTTCTTCAATCCGTTTGCCATTCAACACTTCTTTAGAGTAAAACTCTAATAATTTCATTTCCTTTGAAGTCATTACACCATTCACTTCTATTTCATTTTCAGCAACAAATGCGTAATATGACCCTTCATAAATCACAAAGGCAAAAGGGTCTCTACTGCCGTGAAGTGCAAAGTCCATCATGGTTGGAATTTTGCCTAATTTGTACTTAAGCAATTTATAGTCATTGGTTAAATCCTTTTTTAACGACAACTTTGCCATATTTATGGCTTCATAAATTTTTTGGTTGCTGATGGTGTCGAAGTTAATGGTTGAAGCGCCAGGGATAAAACTGCTCCCGCTGTTCATGAGTTTTCTAATGCTATCCTTGTTATAAGAATTATCGCCATAAAGAGCAATTGGCACTAAATAGTTATTTGAATAGTTGCCAATAAAGTCAATGACTGTTAAATACTCTTTCCCGCCGCATTTTCTGAGGCCTCTGCCCAACTGTTGAACAAATACAATCGCAGATTGGGTAGGTCTGAGCATTATGATTTGATTAACCGAAGGTATGTCTACCCCTTCATTAAAAATATCTACCGTAAACAGATAATCTAATAGATCCATTCCATGATCTTCTTCAAGGCGTTCAATACTCTTTTCTCTTAAATCTTCACTGGTAGAACCATCTAAGGCAATGGTTTTATAGCCCCTCAGGTTAAAAGCTTGCGAAAGTTCTCTGGCCTCTTCTACGCGACTGCAGAAAACAAGCCCTTTAACCCTACCTCTGTCGCAACCGTAAAGTTCTGCATATTTAATGATTTTATTGACACGTTCTTCACAAACCAATTTATTAAAAGCGGCTTGTTCCTTCATTAATTCCCCATCGATGACAATATCGCCAACACCATAATAATGAAAAGGTGAAAGCATTTTTTCTTCCAACGCTCGGTTCAGTCTTATTTCATAGGCAATATTATAATCAAAGGCTTTAAAAATATCGAAGCCATCGGTTCTTTCAGGGGTTGCTGACATGCCTAGCAAAAATTCCGGCTGGAAATGTTCGAGTACTTTTTGATAGGTATTTGCGCCCGAACGGTGAACTTCATCTATAACAATATAATCAAAATGATTCTCTTTAAAACTATATAAGGTATCTGTTTTAGACAAGGTTTGTATGGTTGAAAAGATATAATCCGCATCAGGACACTTAGAATAACCTGTTAGCAAACCCATTTTGGCGGAATGCCCTAAAATCGCCCTGTAACTCTTCATGGCTGCCTTGGCAATATTTTCTCTGTGAACTACAAATAAGAACTTTTTAGGATTGACATTTTTCACATCAAAAGCTGACAAATAGGTCTTACCCGTTCCAGTAGCCGATATGAGCAAGGCTTTTTTCTTGTTGCTCAGTCTCAAATTTTCCAAACTATAAAGGGCTTCTATTTGCATTTTATTGGGACTAATTCTATTCAAATAGGAAACATTTTCTTCTGCAACCAAAAGTTCACCCTCATGACCTTTAAAGGTATCCTTTTGACGTCGGTTTTCTTGATAAATTTTGCTGTATTGGTCAATCCAAAACTCACTGACAACCGTTGCATTATCGAAGGTATATTCGAACTCTTTAAGGGTATTCAGAATTAATGCACCATTATTCATGGAAGACAATTTTACATTCCACTCTTTGTTGCTGCTTAAGGCATTTTGAGTTAAGTTACTGCTTCCAATAATAAAGGAGTACTCTGACTCTTTTTTAAACAGATAACCTTTGGCATGGAAATTCCCTTCTGTTACAATACGAAGTTCAATATTTTTAAGCCCTAGCAAGCGTTTTAAAGCTCTGGGCTCCGTAAAATTTTGATATTGGGAAGCCAGTATTTTGCCCTTCACGCCCTTTTCTTCTAGTACTTTAAGAACATTTATAAGGGATGCAACCCCACTATTGGTCACAAAGGCGACGGAAAAATAAAATTCATTGCATTGATTCAGTTCTTGAAGAATGCTTGTCAGTACCTTCTTTCCTCTCTTGTGGTCATTGACTAATAAACGAGGTTGGTAGGCGTCGCTGGATGGCATCTTTTCATCTATAAACCCTGTATGTAAGCCTTCAAGGAGTTTTTCAGCACTATTCATTTTCTATGCCTTCCTTCATGAGTTTTTCCATAATGGGAATGTCTGCTGCCGCCCAATCTAGTGTCCCTAGTTGGTTAGTCGTCAACCAAAGAGCGTGGTGGTGCTCTAGTTTTTCAAAGACTGGGTCCGTGACTTTGCAAATAAAGCTGTGCATGGTCAGGTAAAAGTCGGGGTATTGGTGATTGACGGTCATATAGAGGGCTTTTTCATCGACTTCAATGTCCATGTTCATTTCTTCTTTGATTTCACGCTTCAGGGCTTGGGTTGGACTTTCGCCCAACTCAATTTTTCCGCCTGGAAACTCGTATTTATAAGACATATAGCTGAATTTGCTTTCACTTCTTTGCATGCAAAGAATTTTGTTATTATGTATAATAATGGCTGCCGCCACTTCAATTTTCTTCAACCTGAGAACCTCCTCGCAATCTGTCAGACAGCTATTACTATTCTATCATATTTCCCAATATTGGAAGTGTTTTAGCAGAAAAACAATTGCATGAAAATGTACTTTGAACGCAAAAAAACTACGGCCCTTATGACCCGTAGTTTTTTTTCATCTATTTTAACGATTTACTTTGTTTGGTACACCACATTAAGCGCTCTCATTAACTGGCTTTACTTCCCTTTTCTGCTCTTTGGTTTTTAAGAAGAATAAAATGAGCAATGAAAGGGCTGTCACTATACCGACACCGTTTGAGAAAGTAGCCGATAGCTGGAAGCCTTCCTTCGCTTGAAGAATATAGCTGCTACACACTGCCGACATAAGAAGGGCTGGAAACGTTGTTACCCAGTGATTTTTCCCCTTTTGAATTAAATATATTGAAATGGTCCACAATGTCACCGTTGCCAATGTCTGATTCGCCCATGCGAAATATCTCCAAATAATATCAAAGTTAATAAACGTGAGAGCTATCCCTATTATAAATAGAGGCATGGCCAATGCCAATCGCTTGAAAGTGCTAGATTGATTCACTTTGAAAGAATCTGCCACAATCAACCGTGCGCTTCTAAATGCAGTATCTCCCGAAGTAATTGGACAAGCTATGACCCCTAACATCGCCAACACGCCTCCTAAAGGCCCTAGTAATGTGGTTGTGATTTGGTGAACCGCTCCACCTGGTCCACCGGTTGCAAGTGCTTCAGAAAGTCCTGGAATACCGTGATAGAATGCCATCCCGGCTGCTGCCCAAACCATGGCGATAACGCCTTCGGCGATCATGGCACCGTAGAAGATTGGGCGACCATTTTTTTCGTTTTCTAAACACCTTGCCATCATTGGAGATTGTGTGGCATGGAAGCCCGAAATAGCCCCACAAGCGATTGTGACAAAGAGCATTGGGAATATTGGTAAGTTATTAGGATGTAAATTTGCAAAGGTTATCTCTGGTATATGGTAGCCACCAAACACGATACCACCGCCAACGCCTACCGCCATAACGACTAAGGCTAATCCAAAGATAGGATATAATCTACCAATCAGTGCGTCAATTGGCAAGATTGTGGCTAAGAAGTAATAGGCAAAAACAATGACAACCCAAAATGTGAGGTTCATGGACTCAGGTGTTAGAGACGCCAATAATTTGGCAGGCCCCATAACAAAAACGACTCCTACAAGGACCATCATGATTACTGTAAAGCCTCTCATGACTTGCTTCATGCCATTTCCTAAATAAACCCCTTGAATTTCTGACAAAGATGCACCCTTATGTCTCAGTGACAACATGCCAGATAAAAAGTCGTGAACAGCTCCTGCAAAAACGCTACCTAGGGCAATCCAAACAAATGCGATTGGACCGAATAGTGCCCCTTGAATTGCACCGAAAATTGGACCCAGTCCTGCTATGTTCAACAATTGAATCAAAAATACTTTCCAATTTGGCAAAACCATATAGTCGATGCCATCCGCTTGACTCACTGCTGGTGTAACTCGGTTTGGATCAACACCGAAGAGCTTAACTAAATACTTTGAATAAAGAAAGTAGCCTAAAAATAGAACAATAAGACCTGCAAAAAACGAATACATTCAAAAAACCCCCTTCAATAAAATATGCCTTAATCATATGCCTTCTGAAAAGGGGGTACAATTTTACCACAGTGAATTAACAAAATGAGCCATTGAACAGTCAAAATTAAGGGATGAAATACATCTACATTCCTAAGGCTTGTTTAAGTGGTTTTACATGACTTCTAGAAACCGTCAATAAGGTCTGAGCTTTATCGTTTATCTTGATTTGATAGGTTCCATTAAACCAAGGGTAAATCTCAGTTACAGCTTTGAGATTCACGATACAGCTTCGATGCACTCTAAAGAACTTCGTCTTTTCTTCCACTTCCGATAGAGTATATCGGGTTTCATACTGTCCTTGGCGAGAAAACACAATGGTTTTTTCGCTTTCCGAAACACAATGGGTAATATGCTCAATGTCTATGAGCAGAACTTTATCCGATACCGTTACTGCTAAACGACCAATCCCCTCTTTTTGAGGCTCTTGAAGTGTATTTTCAGATACTGTAGATGCTTGAACACTTTTTAAAATTCTCTCCATGGTAATGTGTAATCTTTTTTGATCATAAGGTTTAAGCAAATAGTCGAGAGCACCTAACTCAAAGGCGTCAAGTGCGTATCCCTGATGAGCCGTCGTAAAAATTACCACAGGTCGTTTTGACAGATAAATCAAATGCTCCGTCAACTCAATACCGCTAAGTCCTGGCATGTTAATGTCTAAAAAAATAAGGTCGGGTTTTAGCGATTTAATCAGTTGAAGCCCTTCGGTGCCGTTTCGCGCTTCACCAATAATTTCAATATAATCATAAGGCTTTAAAAGATACTTTAGTTCTTCTAAAGTAAGATGTTCATCTTCAATAATGAGACAGGTTAACGCCTTCATACTCGACTCCTTTCGGGAAAGTGAGACGCGCCACTGTAACACGGCTGTCTGATGTGTCTAGATTAAAACTGGCTGTACCTTTATAAATCAATTCAAGACGTTTGCTAATGTTTTTAAGGGCTTGTCCACACCCTTTGCAACTTTCCACATTTGAGGCTTTCGTATTTTCAACTTCAATACTAAAGGTATCGCCATGGTCTATTGTAACCAGACGTAAGGTTCCTGAACCCACTAAATGTGCGATGCCATGTTTGATCGCATTTTCTACAAGGGGTTGTAGCATAAAAGTTGGCATACACTGTTTCATGAGTTGAGGCTTAACATCGTACTCAATCACCAGCTTGTCTCCAAATCTTGCAACTTCAATTCTCAAATAGGCCCCTAAATCTTCCAGTTCCTTTTCAAGAGATATCATCTGTTCTTCATCGCTGATGGTTTTTCTAAAATAACTGGCAAGGTCCAATATTAAATCTCTGGCTTGATTAGAATCCGTTCGGCAAAGACTTGAAATGGTTGAAAGTGAATTGAAGAGAAAATGAGGTTGGATTTGTGCCTGTAGCGCCTTGAGCTGCGACAGCGCCATTTGTTCCTCCATGGACTTAGCCAAAGCAGCTATGTATTGATTTTGAATGAGATCTGCTAAACCATCGGTAAACTGAGTAATATAGGTGTCGTAGTAAGAGCGACCAGACAAGCGAACACCCAGTACCCAGTCTGGCAAATCCTTATCCAAAACCAATGGCACGCAATAATAATTGACGCCTAGTCTGGATTTCGAGGATCTAAAATTTACCTTTGTTGTCTCTTGTACCAAAAATTTGGACTGCTGTGCAGATAGAAGCTTTAAATCTGTCTCAGGGCCACAAAAGCTTATGACCTCCCCAGGCAGGGTAAGCACCAAACCTTTTAATTCTGTATGTGCCATAATGTGATCAATAATGCCCTGCGAAGACCCTTTCGTTAAGGGCTTTTGCATCACTTCAGAAATTACTTTTTCAATTTCAATAAATCTGTTGAATTGGGTCACAATCATGCCGCTATATTTTGTAAAAACCTCTCTGACAATAATGATAAACCCAACAACACCTACTGTATTCACAATAATCATAGGCAACCCGACGACAACCTCAATGTCGAGTCCCTTTTTAAAAGGTTTAGTTATAAGAAGCACTGTGAGTACTTGAATCACTTCACCAAAGACACCTGCTAAAAACGCTAATTTTAAACTCAAAAAGTTCTTTTTATACTTAACATGAAAAAGCCCACCAACTAAGCCTTCAAGAACGGTTGCTATGCCACAAGCAAGCCCTGTAATGCCACCTAGATACCATCGGTGGCTCCCAGCTATAGCTCCAACTGCCATACCTAACCAAGGGCCACCAATTAAACCCGCTACAATCGGCCCAAGTGGCCTTATATTGGCAATTGCACCTTCATCTAAAGGAATCCCAACATAAGTTCCTAGAATGGAAATTCCACTAAATAAGAGCACGAATAAAACGTTGTCGGTCCACTTGGTTCTCGCTTGAACCATATTCCAAAATATTGCAGTCTGGCTAAAAGCATATGCCAACGCCCACACAATAAACAGCCGTTCAAAGAGTGGCAAAAGTAATACAAAATATTTCATTATTTTTGACACTCCTTCTGACAAAATTTTATATAGAGCAAAGTTAAATTCTTCCCCTATCTAAATTTTATCACAAATGTTTGGCCTTTCAAATTTTAAGGTTCGATCAATAAATAGTCACAAATAGCTTCATAATAAATTTGCGCTGACCTTTGTGCACCTTGTTCGCTACCCCATTGCTCATACTCTTCAAGATTATTGATAAAGCACTGTTCCACTAAAACGGATGGACAATCTGGGTTCTCAACCATTGCGATACCGGGATCGGTTCTCTCCGTATTTGTATAACTGGATTCTCTTATATCAAGAGTCGTTCCCTTTTTACCAGATTTTACGTAATATAAAAATCTAACGCCGTTTTCACCTCGCAACCGATGTCCTTCTGCACTTACTTTTTGAGCAATTAAAGTGGCAAATTTCACAGATTCCTCATGATTTTTTCTGCCTGGAGGCGAAGCATAACATTCAAACCCACTACTAGCACTCTTACTGCTTGAATTACCATGAATGCTGATCAGTAAACTGGCTCTAACCTTGTTCGACAATTCGATTCTTTCTGCAAGGGTATATTTGACATCTTCTTTAAATTTTCTGGTGAAAATAGGTTTAAACCGCTTATCCGATTTAAGTAATTTGTACAAATGCTTGGCCGTTCTTTCGTTCATGTCCGCTTCATTTACAATCCCTTTTGCACCAATATCTAACCCACCGTGTCCTGGGTCAATAGCTACCACAATTCGGTTTGAGTCAACAATTATAAATCTGACTGCTATAAAAATTATACAGATTAATAAACTAATTAATATCGCTTTACGTCCCTTGCCTTTTCTTTTTTTATTTATTTTAAAGTGGCTGTCTCTGTTTCTATCTGTCATATGAATACCTCCAAATATGATTTTACACTAATTCAAACCCCTATTTGGAAATTTCATAAAGTCTTAATAATTTTTTTCTATATCCTGATATACCTCATTAAACACAATTGCATTCGTAGGACATTTTTGTGCCGATTGTTTAATTAAATCTGTCATTAGATGAATATTTTCACTCTCTTTGACAACTGCTTTTTTTCCTTTGATTTCAAAGTGCTCAGGTAATAATTTAACGCACAGACCGCAGCCTACACAGTACGCTTCTTTAATTGCCAGCACTTCCAACGCTTCTTCACTGGCACTCGGAAAATCTTTCTTTTTCACAATCATTCCCATTACATAGGCCATCATAAAAATTGCCACTACCGTTAACAGCCATCTTACAATCATAAAATTGAAACCTAAAAACTTTGCTTCATTTGCTAACATTGGTACTTTTATAACTGCCCAAGAGCTTAATATAATAACGACATTGGTAACACTTGCACCTTTTGAAAGCAACATCTTACAAATAGGAAACGCTGCGTAAATTGGACCTGCAGATATACTACCAAGGACCAAAGAGAGTACATTTCCTAAAAATCCAGACCCCTCTCCAAATCGATTCATAATAACTTCTTTAGGAATCCAAGCTTCTATTACCACCGTCAATAAAAAAATCAAGGGCAATACTTCAAGCATCTCTATTAAATAATAGAGACTGTTGTTTGCAGATTGTGTCGCTTTCTCTGGCGATATAATAAACAATATCACATAAGCAAAAGCTATACTGACCAATAGTTTGTTCTTTTTGACTACTTCAACGGTTCTCATAAGATTACCCCCATAAATAATGAAATAATTAAGGCTGAAACAAAACTTAAAAGATTTCTTGTAATGGCAAATTTAAGCCCAAACTCTTTTTTTTCTAGCGGAAATGTTACAATACCTACCATAGTTAAAGTTGTTAAGAACGCAACTGCAGGTACAATACTTGCACCTACATCTACCAAAGAACCTACCAACGGAAATGCTACAAATGCTGGTATAAGTGTTACACTACCTACTACAGCTGCAGCGATTGTTGAATACACCGTATTGGATGAGCCTAGAACTGCTTTTATAGACTCTGGTGGAATAAAAGTTAATACTAACCCGATCATGAAAATAATTGCGACAATTTCTCCTATCATATTGCCCATCATACCTTTGGATTTTTTCATTGCGTCCAGCGTTTTTTGTCTATTTTTTTTAAAAGATACTATGGTTAATGCGATTGCAATAACCCAAAACGAAAGTGTAAAGATGTCCATAACAGCCTCCCTGTATTTGATATATGCCTATTATATGCGTATAATATAAAAAAAGGTGTTACCGAAGTAACACCCTTAGGAGGTTTTCATGAAATCATATTTGCCACTTATTCAGGCATCAACTCTATTAAGTACGGTCTCTGAAACAAAAATTCTAAATTTTTTAGCCAATGGACGTTTTAAAATTGTAACCTATAAAAAAGGCAGTGTCCTTCACTTTGATGGTGACCATTGCAATAAATTAGAAATTGTTCTATCGGGTGAAATTGTCATCGACCGAATTGATTCCGATGGCAACCTTCTTACAATCACCGAATTTCTTCCAGATGATATATTGGGCGCAAATTTAATTTTTTCCAAAAATCCTTATTACCCTATGACCATTACCGTTCAAGTCACCTCTATTTTATTAGAGGTAGAAAAAGAGTTAATTTTAGAATTGTGTTTTGAAAATCGAGATTTTTTAAAATGCTATCTTGAGTTCATTTCTGACTACACGCTACTTCTAGGTGATAAAATTAAACATTACGTCAACCGTTCCATACGTGAGAGTATTATCAATTTTATTAAATACGAATACAAACAGCAAAATACGACTCAAATTCAACTGAAGCTCACAAAGAAGGCCCTCGCCGAAAGAATTGGCGTTCAAAGAACATCCTTATCTCGAGAACTTCAAAAAATGAAAAATGAAGGGCTGATTCTATTTGATGCTGAAACCATTACGGTTAGGGATAAAACAATTCTTACATAGATCCTTTTTCTCTAAAGCAAGAAACTTTATAAGTTTCTATGTTCCTTTAACAAAGGCCAACAAACGCTTCCAATAAGACTTTTTCAGCATCTTATCTGTTTTTTTCAACAAATCATAGCGCGTATATTGGTCACAGAAATACATCTGTGCTTCAATGGCAATCTGATTGCTATTAATTTTCTTATAAGTTCCATCACTACACAGGCTACGGGCCTTTACGTTATCATAGAAATAAACTTTTAGTATTTCATTTATTTTTTCTTTGATAATAGGGTTGAGAATAGGACATGCCACTTCAACCCTTCTCTCTGTATTTCTCGTCATTAAATCAGCTGAACCAATATATATCTTTTGGTCCGCATCTTTGCCAAAGCTATATATTCTTGAATGTTCTAAATATCGACCTACGATACTGATCACGCTCACATTTTCTGTTTTTTGTGGAATGCCAGGTAGCAAGCAACAAATGCCCCTCACAATTAACTTTACTTCCACGCCCGACATAGAGGCTTCTGATAATTTATTAATTACATCTATGTCCGTTAAAGAATTGATTTTCATCACAATAGAACCTTGAGTGCCTTTGCGAATTTCCAGATCGATCAAATTCATTAACTTATGCTTAAAATGGTTTGGGGCTACCAATAAATTAGAATAGTCACCACTTAAATTGCCTATGCACATGTTATTGAAAAATTCATTTGCATCTTTTCCGATTTCCGCATTAGCCGTCATCAAGGACAAATCGGTATATATTTCAGAAGTCTTCTCATTATAGTTTCCTGTACCTATTTGCGTCATATAATTGAGGGTATTTCTTTCTTTATAGGTTATCAGACAAATTTTAGAATGCACTTTATAGTCCTCAAAGCCATATATAACTCTGCACCCTGAGTCTTCTAGCTTCTCTGACCAGTCAATGTTATTTTGTTCGTCAAATCTAGCGCGTAACTCAACAATAACCGTAACGTCTTTGCCATTTTCTGCAGCGGCACATAAATAATCAACAAGCTTAGCTTTTTTTGCTAATCTATAAATGGTTATCCTTATGCTGATTACATTATCATTTTGAGACGCTTCTTTGATTAATTGAAGGAAGGTGCCTATGCTTTCATAGGGGTGAAATACCAACACATCATTTTGCTTAACTTGGTGCATCATACTGCGATTGCTGTCTACTTGAGCCGTGATTGTAGGACTATATACTGGAAAAGTAAGGTTTTTTAGTTGTTCTTCAGCCAGTCTTGGCACCAAATCCATCACATATCCCATTTTTAAAGGGGCACTCGTAATATAAATTTGTTCCTTTTTTATTTTAAAATGTTCACAAAGTTCACGGCGAAGCTCTTCACTCATTGAATAATTAGCTTCAAGCCTTACCGCAGCCATTTTACTTCTTTTTTTTAACAATTTTTTCATGTGACTTCTATAGTCTTCAGTGATATCAAAGGACTCATCATCTACTGTAATGTCCGCATTTCTCGTTATACAAATACAGTTTTTCTCAACCACACTCATTTTCCCAAATATCTCTTCTATAAATTCAAAAATCACTTTTTCAGTCATTATAAACTGACTTGGGCGGCCTGGTAATTGTATGTACTCAGGTAAGCTCTTCGGCACTTGCAAAATACCTAAATGGCTGCCTTCTTTATTTTTTAAGATCGCAAAGATATACAATTCTTTATTGTTAATATGCGGAAATGGTCGGTGTGCGTCAATGACTTGGGGCGAAAGGATTGGCCTGATTAAAGATTTATAATAGTCTCGTAAAAATTTTTTATCTGTATCAACCAATTCTTTCCATTCTAATGAAATATATTTTTCGTTTTTCAATTGCTCCATTAACTGCTTGTAAAGATCATCTTTCTTCTTATAAAGCGGTCTTACGGTCTTGTAAATAGACTCCAATTGCTCTTTTGCACTTAAACCAGACTTACTGTCTCTAAAATTAGGGTCTACAGAGGCAATATCGTGTAAACTTCCCACACGAATCATAAAAAATTCATCTAAATTACTTGTAAATATTGAAATGTACTTCAGTCTTTCCAATAGTGGTACAGAGGTATCCATGCCTTCCTCTAAGACACGTTCATTAAATTTTAACCATGAAAGTTCTCTATTTTGCATAAATTTTAAATGATCATCTGGACTCTCACTCAACATCGTCTTTCCCCCACTATCAGCTTTTTATATAGGTACCCCTCGGATACGCGTGTGCTATTATTCAACAGCTCCTATTAATTATATACACAGTACTACATAGTAATAAGCATATTTATGTTAAATTATTAGTAGAACTGATCATTTTAGCGTCTTAATAGAAGTTCTTCTTACCTAAAGCGTATATACTTATAGCCAATCAATGTTAATAATACCTATCTACATCAATAAAGGGAGATTTTCAAATGGATACAGTCTCAAATGTCACATTTAAACTAATAAAAGGCGCCGACACTGATGCCGAGAAAATAGAAAGAATTTTTTATTATGTCAGAGACGAAATAAAATTTGATTTTGTTGATCAGTTCCAAGATTCCGAAAAAATTTTAAACAGCAAAAGAGGTGCCTGTATGAACAAAGCACTTCTTTTAAAGGACATGGCCACTTGTGCCAATATTCCTGCGAGACTTCACTTTATGAGGGTTAGTAAGTCTGCCCTAGAAGATTGTATGCCTGAGTGGTTATTTAATAAATGGCCGACAGAGTTCTATCATACTTTGGTCGAAGTCAACATTATGGGGACTTGGGTGTCTATGGAAGCTACTTTTGATCAAGAATTTCATGAAATCTTATTAAAGAAAAATTTAAACTTTGCGAAGGATGAAACCCGTAGAATCAATCATTTTAGCAACGAATTTTCAATTGAAGGCATTAACGCGCCCCAACAAGATTGTCTTATAAAGGGAAGTCCCTCAAAATACGGAGCGGATTTAAGTTTTTTAAAGGAGAGCATGAAAGAACTGCCTTTCTGGAAGAGAAAACTAGCAAAAATTTTTTTCAAACAAGCGAGCAATTACGTCAACCAAAACTTAAGATTAGAAGAAATGTGATGGGCGTTGATTATGAATGAGGTCTATATTGGTTCAGATCATGTACTAACCTATGGTGATTATTCAGATTTTTTAGTCCATAAGCATATGGCACAACACATTCTCATTGGCATAAATGGAAAAATACAATGTTTGGTAGAAGATGAGACTATTTTTTGTGACGGTATTTTTATCGATGGTATGAAAACCCACACAATTGTAAACAACGGCACCAAGATGCTCATTTTTATGATTGACGATATTACAAGCATTTCAAATCAAATGAAAAAGAAATACCTCGATGGGCAAGGCTATTATCTTCTTTCAAACTCAGTTGTTACAAATATTAATAACATATGGCACGAATCTAAGTCAGTGCAGAGTGATTTTGACTTTTTCTCTAAAAGTTATTCAAATACTTTTAACTTAATGATGCAGGCCTGTGGCATTGAAAGAGATTTAGTACAAAAGAGAGACAGTCGAGTTGAGAAAGTCATCCAAAGTCTGAAAAAGAAAGATTCTATTGAAAAAGATGTTATTAACGACCTCGCAAAAGAAGTTTTCTTATCCTCAAGTAGGTTATCCCATCTTTTCAAGAAAGAGACTGGTGTAACTTTAAAAAATTATTTGCTTTTAATGAAAATACGTAAAACTTATATTTACCTTATAAAGGGGTACAGTTTATCTGATGCCTCTATTCAGGCAGGATTTTCAAGTCTGTCTCACTTTGTAACGACAAATAGGAAATGGTTTGGTATGTCCATTAAGCAACAACAAAAACAAATTTCCAAATTAATTGAAACAGAAATATTTGCAGATGATGCTATAAAAATAATTAACATGACCTTAAAATAGAATTAAAGACCCTATAATAAATCCTGTGTATTATAAAGATAAATAGCAGACAGGAGGTCATGTGAAAATGATAAAAGACACCATCATATTCGATTTTGACGGCACTATTATCAATTTTGCTGGGAATGCCCCTTGAAGAGCAAATGAAATTTATTAATCCTAAACAATTCGAATATATGACCGGCGCCTTTAAATCTTGGTATTTTAAGAAACATGCAACTCAATATGGAAAAACTCTTTGAAGTGATCATCACATCTGATGATGTTTCTGAGAAAAAACCTTCTCCTGAAGGACTTTTCAAAGCCCTTTCTCAATTGAATTCATCTGCTGACAATACCATTTTTATTGGCGATAGTATTAACGATCTTTTGGCAGGTAGCCGAGCAGGCATTGAAAGCGTCCTTGTGGGCTGGTCTTTAATGGAACCACAGCAAATTGAGACCCTTGAGCCAGACTATATCATCGAAAAGCCGTCAGAACTTTTATCAATCATCGGGATTGTCGAAAAAATAACAGCCTAGTTCAAGGCAGGTTTTATGTCACGAAATCGTTGAGATTAGCTGAATATTAGTCATTGACAGGCCCTTTGTATTGTCCATTTCCTTTAATCAACACCAATTCGTCTTTAAATGTAGTCCCTTCATACTGATTGCCACTTCTGTAACAAATCGACCTATAGTATTCCGTCATTCGCTTCCCTGTCATATCTGCAAGATAGTTGCCCTTTGAAGTTGTTACAATAAATTGACCATTTTCAGGCACATAGCGGAGCCATAGGTATTTCGCAGATAAAAGCGACTTATTGGCAATGCTAATTGCGCCATATTTTCCCTTTGATTGATAAATCAGAACGCTATTGAATGCATCGCAAGGTTCCACTTTTACATTGTAGGTCTTCATCACTTTTCCTACATGATTTATTAATGCATATTTACCAGATTCAAGTTTAACAATTGCCTTACCATTAAAGAATGGTCGCGCTTCTAAGTAACGGGCAGAAATGGTTACTTTTCCAAATCGGTCGACATAACCAAAACGATCATCTTTTTGCTTACCAAGAGAATAAGGGACAACGCCTTCAGAATAATAAAACGTGACATTGCGCTGTAGTACCTTCTGCGTGTCTATTGTGACAAGTCTCGGTATTATATCATCCATGGTGTACATAATAGCTGTTGTTGGAGAAGCAATTTCTATTAATCGATGGAATTTACCCATGGTCTTATTACGTTGATCAATCAAAACAGCGACTTGTGGGTCACTTGGGCTAGTCACTCGGGCAAATCCCCAATGGTCAAATTTGCTTGCCGTCTCATATTGGGCTGGAATAATCATTCTATTTTGAGCATTTGCATAACCCCATAACACCATACCCTCAGGCATTGTCACACTTACAGGATGCAGTGGCGATGTATCCACGCTCTCTTTAATCACTTGCCACAGCTCACCCTTTTTATTAACTAAATTATCTAACTCATACCACTGAAGGGTTAAACTAAAGTATTGATAAGGTTGGGAAACATGACCTATTTTGACCACTTGAAAGAACTTAACCCCTTCGGGCAAAATTTCAAAGTTGGTATCAGTGATCATCTCAGATGCATTTATAGGCATTTGACGGTTAGGGTCATGGTCATTTTTATAGGTGAGTAGCGCCGCAATTTCTTTTTTATAGTCCATATTACTTTTAAAAAGATCTTTTAAACCGTAACTATGGTTATTGGTCAAATTGAGATGTAGGTTTTTTTTCCATTCTGTCTTTTCAGTATCAATTGTATAGGTGGTCCCGCCGCTACTGAACACCCCTAAATTACCAATTACATGGTGATCTGCATAGGCCATAAGCCTTGCACTAGAGGTATGCGTCATTTCAGTGTTTGCGGTTGTATAGAATATATAAAGGGTTTTATTAATGCTCGCCAAGGTTTTAGAAGGAAGATTTGCCTCTAGAGCCAGGTAAGCAATTTCTTTGTTACCATTTACAATTTCCTTCATGAAAAACTGAGGGTAAATCGAGACTGTACTTGTTGCAAATGATATGTTGAGTGTGGTTAGTGCAATTAATAGTACTATGATGATTCCTTTAAAATGCCATTTAGTTAACATAAGTTTCCTTTCCCTTTCAGCCGTTAAATACGTACAATGGGTAACACACCTTTGTTTTTACATCCCTTAATTGACTTCTTTTTTTCTACCTCATTATTTAGTGAGCTAATAAATTCAATTATACCTATTAATTCTACAAATTCCCAGTCTATTACAATGCCATTACAAGCACAAAAAAAAACGGAGAATCTTCTCCGCTTTATTAATAGTATTTTATTAATTTTTAGTATAAATATGCAGTTTTCACGTCGTTAATATGATAATCCATATCCAACTGATCCACCACGATTTTCCCAAACAAATCTTTGCTTTTCAGTAGTTTATAGATGACACTTGTCTTATCGGCTTCAAACTCGATGAAACAATTCACATCTTCAAGTCCTTTAGCAGTATTTATGAAGAGTCTGCCTTCTTCACCTTTTGCCACTTTACCAATCACATTCGTCGTTGTTTCTTTTAGCTTGCCTTCAAAATAGAAACCATTTTCAAATACCATATACCCTTTCATAAATACCCTCCTTCTTTTAAAAATGTTTATTTTTTTATAATTATATATTTAATTTTATAATTATGCAATATGTGTTTTTTGTTTTTTATAATTTTTCAGATTATAGCCAGCCAAGTTGCTCAACTTCCCCGGTTTCAAACAATCCACTTTCAACATACTCAATACCTGAGCATATGTCTTTTGTCAGTTTAACATCCACATGTTCCTTAGAACTTCCAACTTCACGGACAACTCTTAACGAATATATTAAATCGAATTGACTCGTAATGGCGCTTGTATTGATATGTGTAAAACAGATAAGCTGAGCATCATAAGTCTTAGCAATTTTAAATAGCGGTTCAAGTAAATGTTCTGAAGACACTGGTCCAAATGGGTTGTCCATGACAAGCACCTTTCCTGATTGCTTGCGGCTTAATTGATAGCCTCTAGTATAACTCATCAGAGATATAAACAATATAAACACGCTTACAAATTCTTCTCCACCAGAAACTTTGCCTACTTCTTCCCACGGAATTTTAGATACTTTGTTCTGTTCTATTTTACTAATACTGACGGAAATACTTCGGATAGGTAGATATTCATCAAATAGCTTATCCAAGCTCAAATGATTATCCAAATATTTATCTATATCCGAAACTTCATTTTCTTCCATACGATGTTTAGAATAATTAATGACTGACTTTAAATAATTTTTAAGCCTAACTGTATCTAAAGTATCTTTTTTTGGCATTTCAATATAAAGCATCTTCTGATATTTGTCTTGTATTTCAATAGTAGAATGCTTGTCAATTTCTCTAAGTTGCTCGTAAACCGTTGTAACCCTCTCCAACACGAAATCATTCAGTTTTTCTTCAGACTCTTTTACGTTTTTAAGATCTGTTTCATGCTTTTTAAGCATCACCGAAATAGAATTCCTCGCTTGTTCCAAGACCCGTTTGCTATAGTCATAATCATAAATTTTTTGCCCTTTAAACAAATTTTGGAAAAGACTTATGAGTAACCTGTTGTCCCGATTAAATTCTATATCCAATTTATTGTATGAATCCGTTAATACACGCTTATTCTCTTCTAACTTGCTGCGCAACTGTTTAACCGATTGAAGGATCTCTTTTCTAAGATCCTTAATTTCAACTTCTGTCATTTCAATAGAAAATACATCTGCCTCGTTCTCACGGAGTTCGTCTCCACCGCTATCCTCAAAGCTATTTAAGGATGCGCTTACCTCTTCTCGTAAGCTTTTATATTTTGAAATCTGTGTGTCAAAGGCTTTATATTGTTGTTGATTCTCATTTTTTCGTACTTTAAAATCAATATGGATGATAGATTCTCTTGAAACTAAAGCAACCTCATCGTATTTGTTAAGAATCGCTTCTCCTGACTGGGTCAAATCTTTCTCTTTTGTCTCTATAACCGCCCAACGTCTCAGTAATTCAGTCTCATGTTTCTTTAATTCTTCTTCCAACTTTTGTAGCTGATCCATTAAGAGCTTATGTTTTACCCCATCATAAAGTATTGCCATGTAGTCCGACTCAATCACTTGCAATTTATCCAGTTCACCATTTTTCTCACTGATTTGCTTTTGCCATTCATCTATTAAATTTTGTATATCTTTAACTTGACCATGGCTTTGATGATAAGCCGCGTACTTCGCTTCCAAGGCTTGTATTGTTTCAAGTGTAAAGGGATGCCCTATAATATTTTGAGCAGAACCAGCTCTAATTGCTCCCCCATACTTAATCATTTCCAATTCGATGTTTTCTAGGGCTTTATCATTAGCAGTCGTTTTTTGTAAATTCTCACTCGAATTTGATCTTTGAAGTTCCTGTTCTGTATGAAGCTGATTCAATTTTCGTTCATTTTGCTCAGTTTGCAAATGAACTTCATTTTTCTTTTCTATATATGTGAGTACTGTCAAATATTCTTCTTTTAATTCTAAGTACCGATTAATAAGTATTGTTACAGAGTGACACTCTTCTTTATTTTGTTCTAATGTTTTACGCTTAAATGTGGTCTTTTCCTTAGTTGTCTCTATAAACTGCTCGCGGTGACTAATGGCTTCCTGACACTGTTCAATATCACTCAAGACGGATTCGTATTGACGGGTCAATCTCATTTCGGTGTCCGAATCATAGACTTTTGTAAATTCAAGATACCCATAGTCCACATGGCGAATTTTCTCTATCCCTTTTTGGATGAGCATTATATCTTGTTCTATCTTATCAATTTCACCCTTGTATCTTTCAATTTCTTTTTCACGATAACTGACGTCCATCAGCTTCTGATCAAAAGAGGTGTGGTAATAAAGTCCTACTTCATCACCAAGTGAAGATTCGCCCTTTAATATAGTGTGAATATACTCATGGGTTAAAATGGGGACTACCATCGTTAAATGGTAAGATTTAACGATCTCTTTGAATCGATGCAAATCATTAACGTCCATAATCAACGAATATGGTAATACTGCTAAATCTTGTAAATATAGGTGTTCTGGAATCCTGTCACCTTTGTAATTTAACAACCAATTGTAACCAAACTCATATCTAATATCATTGGTGTCCAAAAATGAAGCGAAGTCATCGGATAATGCATTGAGTTGACCTGCTTTTAAACTCTCCATTCTCTGGGTTACAATGGCTTTTTCTAAGATGAGGTGATGTCGCTTTCCTTCTCGCTCCTCCACCATATTTGACAAAAGACTGTTAACCTCATCAATTTGATAGAACATTTCACTTTTAATGCCATATTGTTCCAAAGATTGTTGTGTAAAATGGTATTTCTCTCTAAATTTTTTAAGTTCACGGCTTTGGTTAACTTCTTCATTTTGAAAATCTTTTAAAGCCACTTTCTCTTCTGAAAGAATTTTCTCATTTTCTACCGTTTCATTATCATAGGTTTCAATCTGAACCACTAAAGTTTCCATTGAATCTTGAAGCTTTTGGCGTTTATCCTGAATGTTTTCAATATAAGCCTCTAATTGTGTTCGATCAAATTCATTTAACAAAGGATGTTTTTCCCATTTAAACGCCGTGTTTGTTTCATTTAGGTGATTCACATCTTCTTCGAAATGATTGATTAGGGTTACATATTTTGTTTCTTCATCCCTAGTGCTTTGAATTTCTTGGCTTAATTGCTGAACTTTCGCATCAAGCGCTTTGGCTTGATCTTCAATTTCTTTCGTTTTTTCAATCAACTCGGTTCCGAATGCCTTTAACCGATCTTTTTCTACACCGTACTTATCAAGAAGAACTGCCATGAGTGCGTCCAGTTCAAATACGTCTTCCTCGTTTAGCATATTGCTCAGCATTTCTTGTTTTATAGAGACTTTTTCTTTCAGTTGAAGGATGTCCTTATATAACTTACTCGCTTCTTGAGTATCTTTGAGATTCTTTACATTTTGAATTTTGTATACAACGTCGGTTTTATCTAACTCAATCTGTTTTGCCTCTTTATTCAGTTTGTCTTTTTCATCCCACTTTTTATAGAATTCGAAGCAAGCTTCTTCAAAGGCAATTTGCTGTTGTTCATGTCGATTGAGCTTCTTATATTCGTCGAGCTGATGGATTTCATCCTCTAATTGAACAGATAGATCCTTATAACCATAGTAAACTCGGCTCATCTGAAATATTGCCAAGTCTAAGGCTTCTATCGAAGTCTTTAATTCTAAAAGATCTTTTTCATAAAGAAGGCTCTCCGCGATAAATCGATTATACGTCATCTCATCTTTAATAATTTGATCGTTTTTGACTAAAAGTTGGGCATGGCTTTTTATGAGAGACTGAATTTCTACCTTTTCAGTATTGTTTTCCTCAAGCTTGCTCTCGATGATGGGTAATATTTTTTTTTGTATTAAGGTTTCACTTTTTTTCGCATCATTAAAGAAAGATTGTAGTCCCGCTTCTTCTTTATTAATTTTTAATATCGTATCCAACCATTCTTGCTGAATGATACCATAGATACCAAGTGTTTGCTGGTACATGCGTTTAGCTTCCGCTGAATCTGACCAATTAAAAACCGAAACCATTCCTTTATGCTTTCTTGCATGTTTGTCTAAATCAGCCGTAATTTCATCATAACTTCTCATTAACCGATGTCCCTGGGCATCTCTTTGAATCACAGGAATATTGTCAATATTATAAGTTTCTGCCCGGTGGTATTCGATTACAAAGGCCGTGATGTTTAACACATCTTGATCATCATCCTGTCCTCTCTTTCTTCGAACCTGATTTTGAATTACCAGACCAGTTAAGAGCTTCCCCCCATCACTATCTAGTAGCCACTCATTCATTAACAGGGTTGGTCTATGATTATTCTTAAAATAATCTGCAAATTTTCTGGTTTTTAAGTCCGTTTTAGGAATTACGGGTTGTAGCATCATTTGTGTCAACACGGTTTTACCACCCCCGTTTGCCAGAAGCATCAAACCATTGCTGCCATTGCTAAAATCAAAAATCTCGTCATAAATGTGCCTTGTATCGTTATATATTAAGTTCACTACACGAAATTTGCTTAATTTAGGCATTTTTAGTCCTCCAAAAAAACACTTTTTTCACTGAAAAGTCGTTCAATTTTCTCTTTCCTATTTTGATCAAGGAATTGATGTCCCATTAGTGCCGTCAATTTAGCTGTGGGTCTGATATTGTCGTGGCTGTATTGAACAAACAACTTTTGGTTTTCAAGGAATTTGACGACACTACGAACATAGCCAAATTTACTATTTCGAGAACGGTGAAATTCATCATCCTCTTGAAGAGCGGTCCAATGTTCTCTAATTGTTATTACATTATAGCCAGTCTCTTCTTCTTCAGCCAATATACGCTCTTTATTTGCCGCTTTTTCTAGTCGATCAGAAATCAAATCAACGACTTCCCGTATGCTCACATAATCCCTTGTCTTCAAACTCTCTCCTACACCATTATAAAAAAGCTGCAAAAAAAGCGTCATAATGTACATGGATAAATAGGCGGTAATATTCGTTGTCATCGATCCTGCAATGCCACGAAGATCTTGCATTTTCATACCAATCACTTCATTTTCCTCTTTGGGCATGAGATAGATCACATGATTGTACCTTCGGATTATAACCTTAAAAGATTCAGCAATTTCATCTATTGCTTGCTGAACTTCTTTATCGCCATAGGCTAAATAGAATTCTTTATGATCATTAATTGAAAGTTCTCCCTTATCTAAAAGGTAGTAAACTATCTCGGTTGCCGTTTTATAACTTTGGTACAAATCATTTTTTCGACTTTCAAGTTCAGCTAAAATTTGCTCATCCATCTATATGCTCCTTTGTTCCGAAAATAACATTTCATAACATCTTAAATACTTCTTATTGCTTGCACTTTTAATGGTTACCTTTTCCCCATATATAAGATGAGTTTTGATTACTCTACAGCTCTCTAATGATTCATTTTTCTTTAATACTCTAGAGAGGGTATAACCAAAATCAAAATCTTCTCCCGGTGTATACACATGCTCATCGGTACTTTTAAGAATGCCCTTAATATCCAAGTAATGATCGTTGTGAAGTTGAAGCAATACATTCCGAAGGAGATCCACATCCTCAATTTCACTAAAAAGTAATGAAAGTTTAACCCCCTGCTCAGGGTTTTTAAGAATGCCTACAAGAATTTGATTTACAATATAATCATAATTCCCTTGAATATATTCAAGGCGTTCCTGATAAAGCCTTTCTGACTCTTCATCAAACTGTTCTTCGAAAAACATGGACTTTTCATCAACTTCAACTTCTTCCTCTTCAATTTTTTGTACTGCATAGGCTTGATTAAAGTTGAAAATTCGCTTCATTTTAGGTAAAAAGAGGGGTTTAAGTATGCTTGCCATTCCCTCAAGAGCATTTATATTTTCTTCAAAAGGTCCTAAAATATCCTTTTCGATATTCAATCTATTTTCAAATCCAATATATAAAATATTGCTGATCGCTTCATCATAAACTTCACTAAGAGCCTGGCGTTGTTTAAACATTTTAAGTTGTTCACCAAGAAGTTGTTGCAATCTGGTTTGGATATAATCAATGTGTTTAAGATCTTCTACTAATTTTGAACTTTCTCTTTCCATATGCTGATTAACATATTGCTCCTTTGTCATCATAATCAACGTATAAAGCTCTTCATGTTTTTCCTTTTGCTCATTTAAAGTCTCAAATGTTGTTCGATAGGTTTCTTCGTAATCCTGAGCAGAAAACATCCCGATATCTTCTTTAATCTGTCGAATGTACTCCTGTATTTTTATTATCTGTTTCCTATTGAGTGTAAATAAATTGTCAACACTCTCCTTGGCAGAGCCAAAATTTCGTTTTTGAATGGCATATTTTAATCTCAATTGTTCAAAATTCATTTGAAGTGCTTCTTCAACCTCTAAAGTACTGAAGAGAAATTGAAAACCCTGGGCTGTTAGGCTATAACTAAAGTCTTCTTTTCCCTCTATTTGTATCAATCGATCTTCAACTAGTCGTATATAGTAAGAAGTATTTTTTTGTTCGCTAAAATCATAAGATTCAAAGTAATAGGGCTTTCCCTTATTTTGAAGTGCATCTCTCACTAAGTATTTAACAAGTTCCTCATAATCAACCTCTTGGTCATCAAAAGCTTGTTCAATATGCAAGAATTCTATAAATGCCGCCATGTCTTTCAATGTACAAGATTGCTCTAAGAGTGATTTCTCCATGATAAAACAAAGCAACTGCATAAGTAAATTAAGTGCTGCCTTCTTATCAAGTGCAGTTTGTCTCAATCCCTCTTTGACAGCTGTAATTCCATTCATAAAATGATGGATTGCCACCAACTCCATGCGCTTATGAAAATTATCTAAAAATTCGTACATGTTAACCCCACATTTCTTTGAGTATTCTTCGATTCACAATTTCTTGAGGTAAATAGAGGTCTTCTGAAAATTGATGAACCACGTATTCTATTACCTCTAGTGGCAAAAAACTTAAAACAGTTATTACCTGTTGCCTCTCTAGACTCTTTTGAGATTTAAACTTGCGCCAATAATCTGGCCCATACGCTCTATTTAGCATTTCTTTATAGCCATCTTTCCACAGTTCAATGCCCACATTTTTCATCTTTTCCTTTAGTTTTATGTAAATACTTAAGCCTTCATCGTCCAAATCTCCAAAGTAAAAGTACTTAGTTGCCTGGTTTCTAAAAAACTGTTTTTGATGGACTTCAACTTCCTCAATACTGCTTATAATCTTTTTACCTTCCCCATAGATGATGGTATCAAAGGGTCCTAAACCTTCTGTCATTAGTTTTCTCATAGTATACCAAGTATCCTTATTTTCAACGATTAGTATTCTTTGAAATTCCTCTTCTGTTTTTGAATAATAAATAAAGGGTTCCGGTGTTTTGTAACAATTTAAAGTCTCAAAGCTTATTCCCAATCTTTTTAGAATGGACATTATTCTTGAGTTCATCCCGATTTTTTCAAATTTAAATATGTCGTAAACTCGCTCATTAATGGACAACGCTTCGTACAAAGGGCAATCGGCTCTATTGTGATAGTCACATAGTTTCAGTATCCATTCTCGGTCTTCAACATACTGTTGAAGGTGACTCTTATAGAAACTTCGATTGTAGCTTAACGGAAAATTCATTTCGATTTCACGAAGCAACTCATCGCCAATAGCCAACTGTCCCTCTTCAATCACTCTATATTTTTTTGCAAGTGGTGGCCGTTTGCCATTAATCTCTTTCCCATCTTTCGTTGGTTTCAGTTTGCCCTCAGCTACCAAATCAGTAATGACTTTATGAAATTCCAAATAATCGGATATCCCAAAGGATTTTTGTAAAACTTCTACAGATTTAATACCTTTTTCAAATCCTGCTACTGCCATAAATATCACCCCACTCATTTACGATAATAACGTTAACACAATTGCTTAGATAACTATTTATTAAGCGCTATTATTCTTCTAATAAAAACTCGATAATATTTTTAAACTGAATGCCTTCATCGTCTTTTATAAATGTTTTATCCATAGAGAGTACATATTTGGGATAATTATCTTCAATGGCTTTTAGCCCTCTCAATTCTCTTTGGTAAACCTCTTCACTGGCAATACTTTGTGTTACTTGAATATACATTTTTTCACTAGATTTTACAGCAACAAAATCTATTTCAAAGTTTCTATAAACGCCAACAGAAACTTCAAAACCTCTGCGCTTCAACTCAAGAAAAACAATGTTTTCTAGTATGTGACCATAATCTGCATTCCTTAGTCCTAAAACAGCATTTCTGATACCCATATCCACTACATAATATTTATCTAGGGTCTTTAGATACTGCTTACCTTTAATGTCATAACGTCCTGCAGAATATAAAATAAAAGCATTTTCTAAAAAAGTTAAGTAATTGAGCACCGTGTTATGTGTTGTTTTTTTTCCTTCGCTACTCAAATAATCACTTATTTTTTTTGATGAAATTAAATTTCCGATGTTGTCTAGAGAAAACCTCACGACATCATTAAATAGTTTAATATCGGCTACTTTATTACGTTCAAGAACGTCTTTAATAATAACGGTATTGTATACCCCTTGAAGCAAGGACTCAAATACGGTTTCCCAATGTTTATGCTCAAACAACAATGGCAAAGACCCATATTTTAGATATTGATTGAATTGTTCTTCCAAATCATTTTTTTCAAGATCTGGCCGTAATTCATGTACAAATTTCAAGTACTCTTTGAAGGAAAGGGGTAACATTTTTATTTCTACGTAGCGACCGGATAGATAAGTTGCCAATTCTGATGAAAGTAAATAGGCATTCGATCCTGTTAAGTAAATATCTACATCATAATCTACAGACAATGAGTTTATGACTTTTTCCCAACCTTCAACTTGTTGAATTTCATCTAGTAATAAATAATATTTTTTATCTGTCTCTAATTGGCTTACTAAAAAGTCATAAAGCGCCTTATAATCTTTATAGGTCTCATATTTTAAAGACTCAAAATTCATATGAATAATTTGCGAAGAGGAAATTCCTGTTAATAAGAGGTATTCTTTATATAAAATCATTAGCGCAGATTTTCCACACCGCCGCATACCAGTAATTACCTTAATTGTTTTAGTATCTTTATAAGCAAGTAATGTTTGTAAGTAGTTTTCTCTTGATATCATAAAGCACCTCCTTCATAAATACAGTTTACACTATTTTGAAATAAAAAACAGAGAATAATGTTTTTTCATAAACATTATTCTCTGTTTTTTCATTTAATGTTTTTATTAACATTTTTTAACCTAAAAAATCCGCCTCATACTTTTTAAAGAAATCAAAATAAGTACGGACCGTGCTCAGAGAAGTCCAACGCTTTACATCTACTGGCGATTCGTCTAGGTCGTAAATTTTTGCCCCTTTCATTGCCATAAGAAAAGGGGAATGGGTGGCAATGATAAACTGGCAGTCCTCACGTCTCGCTGCCTCTTCAATTAGGTCCATCAGTTCAATTTGGCGTTTGGGAGAAAGGCTGTTTTCTGGTTCATCTAATAAGTAGATGCCTTTTTCCTTGATTTTTTCCGTAAAATAGAGAAAGGCATTTTCCCCATTAGAACGCTCTCGGACGTTGTCCATGAGTTCACTTCTCACAAATTTAGACTGAGTTTTGCTCCTCGCCTTGTTAATACGGCGTAGTTGCTCGTAGTCTTCAAGGGATTTCATTTGAAACTTCGCATATTTTACATTTAAATAGTCATCGAATAGATCTTCTCTCTTTTGGTCGATGTCTTCGTTGATATGCCTGACGCTGAGCATATAGTCAAAGACGTCGTCACTGGTAACAATTCTGCTATTAACTGGAAGTTCCACTTCAAGGTCCACCCCGCAAAGCCTTACATAGTCTGGGAAAAAATTAGACTTATTGTAAATTGAGTCTCTGGCAATTTCCATTTTCTCCGCAATCACGTTGAGGACGGTAGATTTCCCCGAGCCATTACCTCCGTAAAGTATGGTTACAGGTTCAAAATCTAATCTTTCCAAACCGTTTTTGGACAAAATTTTAAAAGGATAAAAAGAGTCGTAACAAGTTCTCTTAATCTCTCTAAAAAAGTCAAATTCCCTGTCACCATCTGGAAAAGTAAAGGCGTTAATGTACAACATGTCAGTTAGCTCCTAATTTTGAATATTTTCTCTAGTATACTCTCGTATTTTCTCCGAGACAAGTTTTGCCAGATTATTCAACATTTTAGGAATCTTTTCACGGGTTTAATCACCACTGTACCTCTACGGGTTTAATCACCACTGTATCTCTACGCGTTTAATGCTTCAAGTAATTTTTCAAGGTTAAGGCCGTGAATATTGGCGGCCATTTCAAGGGGTTCGTTTTGCGCCGAAGGGCAACCTAAACAGCCCATGCCATTTTCAATGACGCCTTGGTTTATTCAAGCTTCCGCATTTTTCAGACTTTATTGCTTTTCTTTAATCCTTGACAACAATTTGACAAATTCATTTACCAAAACTGGAATTAAAGCAAATCCAAATACCAATCCCCAATCCGAAAGAGAAATCATATGGACCTTAAAAGCGCTTGCAAGGAAAGGTATTGAAATCACACCTAGCTGTAAGGTAAGACCCACAATGATAGCACCCAAAAGCTTTTTATTAGTGAGCAATCCAACTTGAAGGATGGATTTACTAGAATTTCTCATTGTTAACGAATAGAACAATTGAGACGTTGCCAATACTACAAATGCCATTGTTCGAGCATAAGTCAAAGCAGCTTCAGAAATATCTTTTGAGTTCAATTGATAACCATGTTCATTTAGCCCGTAATAGAACGCCCCTAATGTCAATAGCCCTATTAAAACGCCTCCTAAAATAGCTCTGAACCCAGCACCTCTGGCAAAGAAACTTTCTTTAGGGTCTCTCGGTGTACGCTTCATCACATCTTTATCTCCAGGATCCATACCTAGGGCAATGGCTGGAAGGGTATCTGTAATCAAGTTGACCCAAAGAATTTGTGTAGGCAGTAACGGCACAGGCCAGAAGAACAATACCGACAAGAAGATGGCAAGGACTTCACCCAAGTTACAAGAAAGCAGAAAAATTACTGCTTTTTTAATATTGGCATAAATATTTCTACCTTCTTCAATGGCATGAACGATGGTCGTAAAATTATCATCTGTTAAAATCATGTCGCTGGCACCTTTGGAAACGTCTGTGCCTGTAATGCCCATGGCAACACCAATATCTGCAGTCTTAAGGGATGGGGCGTCGTTGACACCGTCCCCTGTCATTGAAACAATATTGCCATTCGACTTAAAAGCTCTGACAATTCTTACTTTATGTTCTGGTGAAACCCTTGCAAAGACTCTTAAATTCTCAATATGCATTGAAAAAACTTCATCGGACATTTCATCAATTTCTGCACCTGTAACGCTTTGTTCAATAGTCTCTGCTATGCCGAGTTCTTTCGCTATGGCAAAAGCGGTATTTTTATGGTCTCCTGTAATCATGACCGCTTTAATACCTGCGCCTCTGGCTTCTTGTATTGAGTCTTTGACTTCAAGTCTTGGCGGGTCAATCATACCAACCAAGCCAATTACCACTAAATCTTTTTCCATTTCCTCTTCAGTGATAATAGAAGAAGTCTCTTTATATGCTGCCCCCAATACTCTAAGGGCATTGTTTGACATCGTTTCAGTAGCCTCTAAGTACTGTTGTTTCATGGCTTCTGTCAAAGGAACAACTTCACCCTTTACCAATGCCTTAGTGGATATTTTTAGAATGTTATCAATAGCACCTTTTGTATGGACTCTATAGCCATTTTCAACTTCATTTAACGTTGACATCAGCTTACGTTCAGAGTCAAAAGGTTTCTCTCCTACCCGTTTATGCTTTTCATTTAATGTCTTTTTACCTAGACTGTATTTTTCACCTAAAATTATCAAAGCAACTTCAGTTGGGTCCCCAGTACTTTCACCATTTTCATAAGTGGCATCTGAGCAAAGAATAAAAGTTTTAATCAATTCTTTTTCTTCAAATGTGCCTTCTAAATTTTCAACACTAGCAGGAACATCACTTAAAGCATTTAAGGTGTAATTTTTTACAACAGTCATTTTATTTTGGGTTAATGTACCTGTCTTATCTGAGCAAATAATATTTACACAGCCTAATGTTTCAACGGCTGGCAGTTTCTTAACAATAGCGTGTATTTTTGACATGCGAGTTACGCCAAGGGCAAGGACAATAGCGACTATTGCAGGCAACCCCTCTGGAATAGCTGCCACGGCAAGACTGATAGCGGTGAGGAACATTTCAAATAAATCTCTCTTTTGTAATACGGCTATCACAAAGATTAAAGAACAGATCCCTATAGCCAAATAACCAAGGATTCTTCCCAGTTCGTCCAATCGCTTTTGTAGGGGCGTCATTTCCTCTACATCTTCATCTAATATTTTTGCAATCTTACCCATTTGAGTTTCCATGGCTGTGGCAATAACCACGCCTTCACCACGACCATAAGTAACTAAAGTTGACATGAAGGCCATATTACTCATATCCCCCAGTGGGGTTTTAGGGTTGGTAAATACTTCCTCAGCTTTTTTCTCAGAGGGTACAGATTCCCCAGTTAGGGCCGACTCTTCTATTTGAAGATTGGCGCTTTCTATGAGCCTTATATCCGCTGGAATAAACCTTCCTGCATCAAGGACAATAATATCCCCTGGGACTATTTCTTCAGAATTGATTTCTTTGACTTCACCATCTCTTCTGACTAAAGCTTTTGGTGTGGTCATTTTCTGAAGAGCTTCAATGGCTTTTTCTGCTTTATACTCTTGGACGACACCTATTGTGGCGTTTAAAACCACAACAAATAATATGATAATCGCATCTACATATTCACCAATTACAATGGTAATAATCGATGCCCCAAGAAGCACATAAATGAGCATGTCCTGCATTTGTGCTAAGAAAAGTAAAATCATGCTTTTCTTAGGTTTCCCTTTTAATTTGTTCTCACCATACTCTTCTAAGCGTTCCTTTGCTTCTGTTGATGTGAGACCCTTTTCTGGGTCAACATTAAGCGTCTTAAGAACTTCCTCTTTTGACTTTGAATACCACATAAAACAACCTCCTTGGTTGAGAAATTTATTCCCAATACTTTACACCATAACCATTTACTTTTTTCCAAATAAAAAAACCTTTAGCTGAATTCAATCCAATTGGAAAAAATTCGCTAAAGGTCTTACATCTTTGTTTAATCAAAGGATTAAGCCAGGTGGGTTACACCGGCTGTTGACTTAATCTCCTACCGCGTAGGTTTGTTACTCCCCTTTAACTATGAGCAGTTACGCTATTTGTTCCTAGTTTAACATTACCATTTAATAAAAACAAGGCAATTTACTTAAAAGAACAATGCTTAGAGTAATTTACCATCTCGGATGGTTACGACTCGAGAAGCCACATCTGCAACTTCTTGATCGTGAGTAATAACGATAATAGTGACCCCATCTTCATTGAACTCTTTAAATAGCTTAAGAATCTCTTCTCCAGAATGGGTATCTAATGCCCCTGTGGGCTCGTCTGCTAACAGTATATTCGGTTTGCCTACCATTGCTCTGGCAATAGAGACTCTCTGCTGTTGTCCCCCTGAGAGCTCATGAGGCTTATGATGCATTCTTTCACCTAGTCCAACCCGTTCTAATAGCTTAGTAGCTTCCACATACGCTTCCTTTCGGTCTACACCTCGAAGTAGTAAAGGAAATGCTACATTATGAATTGCAGTGTATTTAGTGAGTAGGTTAAAGCGTTGAAAGACAAAACCTACCTTTTGATTTCTAACGTCGGACAGCTCGTCTTCATCTCTGACGTTGATATCACTGCCATCTAAAATATACTGACCTTCATCGACCACATCTATACAGCCAATAATGTTCATTAATGTAGATTTCCCTGAACCAGAAGGGCCGAGAATGGCTACGAACTCACCCTCTTCAATGGAAAGGGATACGTGGTCCAAGGCTTGAACGATGTTGTCACCCATGGTGTAGCGCTTACAAACGTCTATTAATTCTATAACATTACCTGTCATATTAACCGCCTCTAATTAGTAGAACTTGGTGTAATCACAACCCGTTCAATGGTTTCAGTGCCTTGAATATAATAAAGCGCTATAGTATCACCTTGTGCAATATCTGCAAAATCTATTTCCTTCATACCGCCAGTTCCGGTCGATGTAATTTTAACCCCTACAGGAATCATCAATTCAACCACTTCTCCCGTTAAATTCAATTTCTCTGTATTAAGACCGAAGCTACCTTTTTTTCCACTTGAACCTCCGATCCAACCAGTGCCGTTAGGAGAACCTCCCGTTCCACCACTGCTACCGCCACTGCCAGTATGTGTTGTTCCGCCGCCTGTTGGCGGTTCGCCACTTGGTGGCATTCCACCTTCTTTAGCTGCATCTGATGTTGTGCTTGTGGTCTTAGTGCCATCTTTCGTTGCAGCTGCTCTTTCAGTTCTTTTAGGTATTTCTGCTAACTCTATAGTGACACTGTTTCCAATTATTTTTTTTACTTTACCAAATTTGCCAATGGTGCTGCGGTTTGTTTCTTTTACAGCGGTAGACTCACTGTTTGAAGCCGTGCCGTCACTGCTCGAAGCTGTGGAAGCACCCCTTGCTGTAGTCAGTTCACTATCTGTCTTCGTCTGGCTACTGGTTTGCGCCGCACAACCTGTAGAGATTAAGGCAAGGGTCAAAAATCCTGAAATAATTATTTTTTGATTCATTTTTCTTACTCCTTATTATTCATAGTTTAAGGCGTCAATGGGTTTAAGCGCCGCCGCTTTTGCTGCTGGGTAGAGACCAAAGAAAGTCCCTATAGACACTGAAAATCCTATAGATATGAGCATATCCATTGGAGACAATACCATTGTGACTCCAAAGTATTCGAACACAGGCAGTGCAATTAAACTTAATGTAGCGCCTACTACACCACCTAAAATACTAATGAGGAAGGCTTCATATAAAAATATTTTTAGAATATCCTTTTTCCTTGCCCCAATGGCTTTTAAAATACCAATTTCTCTGGTTCTCTCTTTAACAGAAACAAATAGAACATTCATAATACCTATGCCACCAACAATCAATACCACCACTGCAACTACTAATAGCATAACCGTAACCGTTTGTGCAGAGGCTTTAGCGGCCTCTATTTTGCTTCCAGAATTGGCAATTGTAAACTCAGAGCTGTCCCTTCCAAAAGCCTCGTCTAACACGTTCTGAATTTCTGCTGTGGCTTCATCTACAGAGTCTACATTTGAACTGAGGGCCAATAAGGTTGGGTTGCTCATCCGACCAGTTAGGTATTTTTCAGAAACACTGTAAGGAATCAAAACAGATTCGTCAACGTTCATACCCCTCATAGTGCTGTCCCCTTGCAAGTCAATAATACCTACAATTTCGTATTTTCTGCCACTAATGGACAGACTTTTCCCAATTGCATCATCTATATCTTCCTCAAAATAGGTTTCCGCAAAGGTTTTACCAATGACAGCGACCCTTTTCTTTAAATCGTTGTCATCTTCATTAATAAACCTGCCACTATACATTTCAAGGTTAATTATATTGGCAAGGGCTTCAGTAGCACCAATGACACTAAGGGTATTTGTTGTATTCTTATAACTGACAGTCGACTGAGCATTTAATACCATGGAAACATATTGAATATGCGCCCCTGTTTCTCTGACTTGGTCAGCAATATCACTGGTAATTTTATTGGTCACATTTCGCCCAAAACCTGACATAACTTGAAGTGTCCCTACATTTAAATTTTGGTACTGTGCATCTACATCTGCCTGACTGCCTCTTCCTACGGCCAATACAATAACCACCGTCACGGTACCTACTATAATGCCTAACATGGTCAGCAATACCTTCACTTTATTTTCGGCAATGTTGATGAGTACTGAATGTATAATTTCTAAATTACTCATGATACACCTCTATTTTGACGTCGTTTCGTAAGTCACGACATCTCCTGCTTTAAGACCTTCGGATACTGCCACATTTCTGCCATCGGTCAAACCTGCTGTAATATTAACCAGTTCCGTCGTCTTATCCTCTTTCATAAGTTTCACTTGTTGCTGACCATTATCAATACTAACGGCTTTGTTTGGAATGATAATAGTATTTTCTTGTTTTTTAAGAATCAATTGTATCTGTGCGGTCATACCAATTCTAATTTCTTTAAAGCCGCTGTCTAGTTGTGCCGTCACATTGTATGAAATAACACCGGTTGTAGCTGTATTAGGTAACTGTTCAATTTCAATGACCTTGCCTGAGTACTTTTCGCCACCAAGTGCATCAAAGACCACCTCAACTTCTTGCCCTAGGCTAACTGAAGACAAATCCTGTTCAGAAATACTGGTCAATACTTGATAATTTTTACTTGGCGTCATGACAATAAAATGATTTGTATTGGCTGTAAGGCTTCCACTATCTGTGTTTGGCTCAACCACATCCCCTACTTTATAGGAAACTTTTAATATATAACCATCAAAATCAGATTTAATTTTGCACTGGTTAAGGGCTTCTTCGGCTTCTTCAAGAGCTACTTTTGCCGTTTCAACGTTCATTTTTTCAATAGATAGGGTATAATTTGAACTGGTTGTAACCCCTGCTTTGGCCTTATCGTTTTCATAGGTTCTTTTAGCAGATTCCATTTCAACTTTAACTGCGTCAATTTCTGATTGAGCATAGGACGCTTTCAATGACAGCATGGTATTGTAGTCTTCCAATAATTTCTCATACTTGATTTTTTCCTCTTGAACACTTTGAGTAGACGTCTTTTTATCAAGGGTAATGGTCTCTACCTTTGACTGGTAAGTAAGTTTTGCTTTGTCGTAAGCTATTTTAGCGGTCTTATATTCCTTCTCGTATTCTGTTGAATCTATTTCCGCCAATAGTTGACCTTTGGTAATCAGATCCCCAGACTTAACATATACTTTTGTCAGCTTCCCTGTGACCTCTGGGTCAATGTTTTGATAGTCAATAGTGGCAGCACCATCGCTTTCTAAGCTAATGACTAAATCTCCTTTTTCGGCTGTGGCTTGGATGGTTGTTACAGTTGTCTCTGTCTTTTTAGCGTTTTTCTGCTGATTGTAGTAAAAAAATCCACCAGCGACAACAATAAGCGCTATTCCAAGGACAATTACTTTCGACCTTGGCTTTATTTTCTTCTTCATGGGGGGACCTCCTCAAATTTCTCAAGATTACTCATCACATTCATATTAGCTTTTGAATGTGATGGATTTGTGAAGAACGCAAAAGAAGAGACTAAGTCTCCTCAGTCTCTTCTTTTATATGCTTAAAATGTCCTTGTTCTGTTACAAGAGGAACGTCAATAACAAAGGTTGTACCACCTTCATGAACGCTGTGACAACTAATGGATCCTCCAAGTTTTTGCCCTACTAAATTGTATACAATATACAGACCTAACCCACTTCCGCCATTTGCTCGATTCGTTGTGAAAAACGGTTCAAATATTCTGTCTAAAATAGGTTCAGGTATACCATGACCATCATCACTATAGGTGATTACCAGTCTTTTTTCTTCAGGGTATTGAACCGCATTGATTTTTATTTTCCCATTTTTTTTGTCTTTGAACCCATGGATAAAGCTGTTCATTAAAAAATTGGTAAAGATTTGAGAATACACCCCTGCATAGGCGTAAACAACTATATTAGGGTCACATTCTATTTCAATCTGATAGTCCTTATTCTTATACTCATGCTTAAGGCTTAACAAAATCATATTTAAATAATCTTTAAAGTTAAACTGTGTAATATCTTCTGTACTCTGGTTAACAGATATTTTTTTAAAGCTGTTGACCAATTCCGCTGCTCTCCCAAGATTCGTTTCTAAAATACCCAAACTTTCGGAATTACTATTTAAAAATTCATTCATCTTACTTTTTGAAAGGGTATTGTTGCCAAAGTTTAGTTGTAATTCCTCGCTAATTTTTTTCAAGTAAGAAGAAACGGTAACGCCAATTCCGAGCGGGGTATTAATTTCATGAGCCACCCCAGAAACGATGCCCCCTAAGGATGCCATCTTTTCCTGCTCAACCAACTGAGACATGGCATCTTTTAAAGCTTTTGTACGCTCTTCAACTCTATCTTCCAACTCCTCATAAAGCTTTTTCAATTCCTCAGAGGCTAATTTTTTATCTGTATTGTCTAAAATGACCCCATCCATATATTTTTCACCGTATCCTGTATCAATCAAACTGCCCTTTTCAAAGAGCCAACGGATGGTGCCATCTTTAGCAATGATCCTATATTCGGTGGTGAAATCATAATTCTTTGCGTCAGTGGTTTCTTTGTCCACAATATGCACGTCTTCAGGGTAAACAATATCGTCCCAATTCAGTTTTGGTGGGTCACATAAGAAATCATCTGCAGAGTAACCTGTAAGAACTTCCACCCATTTGCTAATGGTTTTCATTTTCCACGGTGGATGAGGTTCGCACCGATAAACGATTCCAGGCAAATTATCCACCAAGCTTCTGTACTGCATTTCACTGACAATTAAACTTTGTTCTTTACTAACCAAGGTATCTATCATCTCTTGTAAGTCTACGGTACGGGTGCTCACCATTTTTTGAAGTGTTCGATTGTAGTACAACATATAGAGAATGGCAATTACGACAACCATTAAGCCCATAACCCCTGCGACAGAAGCCACAATCAGGCTCTGAATGGTGTCACTTGAAGCTTCGTAAACTTTATTTTTAGGAGATAATACAATCAACTCCCAATTTGTGGTCAGTTAAAGCTTTTGTGCAACCTAAATACTGCTTTGAATCAAGACTCACTTCAAAAACAGTCGTTTTATTGTATCGGCTTTGTATTTGAGGATAAATATCTTTTAAAGATTTAAACTGATTTTCAACATGAGACGGATCAGAAAGTATCATTTCGTTATTATGGACCAACAGGTAAAATCCACCATAGACTACGTTCGTTTCGTTAATGGCGCTAGCCAGTTTATCCATGGAGTAGTCTATTCCAACCACACCGATGGTATCCCCTTGATTATTAAGTATTGTCTTCACCTGACTAATGAGTATGTCATCGCTGCTCATGTCCTTATAGGGATTGGTCTGTACAGGGTCACCCTTTCCATCTATAGCCGCTTTGTACCAAGGACGAAGTCTTGGGTCATAGTTAGGGACAATTTCAGTTTCAGGCCAACACAAATAGCCACCGTATTCAGTGGCTATATAGGCATACTTAATTCCAGGGTGAGCATCTGCGTAGACAGATAACATTTGAAAGAGTTTTTGCTCTTCTTCGCTCCCTTGACTTGGCTTCATAAGTTGTCTAGCAGTGCTTTCCATATAAGTATCGAGAGTCGTCCCAATACTTTTAACAATGGGCATCATAGCAAACATGTTCAGATCCTGATTCACACCTGAAACCGTTTGATGAAGGGACTTATCAACAACACTCAACTGGGTATCTACGGTGCTGTAAAAAATTTGCTTCAGCAATATTTTTTATGCGTTCTTTAACGCCAAAATAAGTTGCTCCAATAATCAAAATGCTTATGAAAGAAGCAAGCACGATGTATTTGGTTGGTAATCCCATTGACTTTTTTCATCGTGAACACCTCATGAGTTTGACCTTAGAAATTTGATACCCACTCATGAGTGATTTATTCACAGTTCATACATTTCCCACTAGATAACTTTACTGTTATAAAAGGGCTTTGACCGCTTCAAGAGCACCATCGTAGTCCACGTGTTTGCCAACTTCACTTAAATTTTCAATATAAGTAATTTTTTTGTTCTTATCTACAACGACAATGCCTCTGTTCAAAAGACGAATTTCGTCTAACACAAAACCGTATTTTTGCCCAAAGTCCAAAGCTCTGTGGTCAGAAACCACTGCAATATTTTCAATACCGTGTGCCCCACAGAAACGTTTTTGAGCAAAAGGAAGATCTACAGAAATGGTCACAATAAACACTTCGTCAGATAATTCTGTTGCCGTTTGATTGAAATGCGTGGTTTGGAATTCACAAATACCTGTGTCAAGGGATGGCACTGAACTGATTACCACGATTTTTCCTTCTGTTGCCTTATAAAACTCGAAAGGGGTAAAGTCTTGATTGAGGGCTGTAAAATCAACTGCCTGATCGCCAACCTTTAATTCAGTTCCTACCAATGTCACCATATTCCCGCCAAAATTTACTTTTTTCATTTTTCATACCTCCATAGTTTTTTTATTTCTATATGTATTTATTCCTATTAATTTTGATTATAAACTTTTTATTCTCATAATACAATTAAAATAATTTTATATTTATAATCATTACATTTTGCGTAATCAGGTCTATAATGGTTATATAAGAAACATCTAAACAATCACATTCACTAGTAAACAGGTCAATTTCTATTTGACCACTGGAGGGAATTTATGAAATTCAGTATTTTATTAGGTGGAGCTGCTGGTCAAGGCATTAATACCGCTGAGCAGCAATTGCTCAATCTCATGTCCATTAAAGGTTTTTACCATCATTCTTATAAAGATTATATGTCGAGGGTTAGAGGCGGAACCAATTTTACTGAACTGACCCTTTCGGATCAGCCCATTCACACCCATCATGAAGTATTAGACATCATTGTAGCATTAACCCCAGAAGTGATTTCTGACCAAATTTCCAGACTCACCCCTGAAGGTCTTCTTATATGCGATGTAAAACACCCTATTCCAGAAGGTCTTTCTCAAAAAGTGATTTCTCTGGACTATAGTCAGATTTTGAAAACAACTGAAAATCCAAAAGGGATTTCAATGATCATTTTAGGTGCCTTGGCAAAAGCTTTATCCTTTGACGAACAAGACTTAGAGAAACTGCTAAACCCTAAATGGGCCCCATCTGTTCTTGAAAAAAACAAGCAGACGGCCTACTTGGCTTATGAAAAGTCAGAACCCTTCACTTCTTTAAAATCAGTTGATAATTCCAATACGTTGACTTTGTCGGGTAATCACGCAGCAGCCTTGGGCGCTCTTTCTGCAGGTATATCCTTCTACGCCGCCTACCCGATGGCACCTTCATCTAGCGTGATGAACTATGTCTCTCAATATGAAAAAGAATTGAATGTACTGGTAGAGCAAGTGGAAGACGAAATTGCCGCTGTAAACGCCATTATCGGCGCTTCCGCAACAGGTATTCGGGCCATGACCTCAACTTCGGGCGGCGGCTTTAGCTTAATGGCCGAAGGCATTGGCCTTGCAGCCGTTGCCGAAGTGCCTCTGGTGGTACTCGATGTACAAAGACCAGGGCCTGCCACAGGCATGGCAACTCGGACAGAACAATCCGACTTGAACTTTGTTCTAAGCGCTTCTCAAGGGGAATTTCCAAGAATTATACTCAGCTTTAAAAACGTAGCCGATGCCTTCTATCAAACCTTCAAAGCCTTTAACTTAGCAGACAAATATAGAGTCCCAGTCATTTTATTATCTGACCAGTATTTGGCCGACAGTTCCAGCACTATACCCGCATTTGATTTAGAATCCCTTAAAATTAAGCGCTACCTTCAAAAGGAATATGATGAGGATTATATCCATTATGACCTTTCCACCTTAATTCAAGACCGCGCTTGTCCTGGACTAAGTTCAATTATCGTCATGAATGACAGCCATGAACATGATCAATATGCCCATGTTACAGAGTCTGCCGAAAATCGAATTGCTATGAACCACCGCAGAATGGAAAAATTGGAACTCATCGAAACAGAAATGGAAGAACCTATTTTTAACGGGCACCCAAACCCAGAATACATGCTGATTTCTTGGGGGTCTGTAACAGCTATGACGGAAGCAGCTGTCCATATGCTCAATGAAATGAACATTCCAGTGGCTTCCCTTTCCTTTGGCGATTTGTATCCCCTTCCTAAAAAGACTCTAGAACACTGGAAAAATAGAAATATTCAATGGATTACGGTTGAGGGGAACTATCAAGGACAATTGGCACAACTGGTTGCCAGAGAAACAGGGCACTTGATTCAAGACAGCATTTTAAAATTTGACGGCAGACAATTTACCCCTGAATATATTGTAGAAGCTTTTAAGGAGTTGATTTAAATGGCACAATCTATCTTTGATGTAAAAACTGAAAACAGCTGGTGTCCTGGTTGTGGTAATTTTGGTATTCAAGCCGCACTTAAAAGTGCCTTGGAAGCTGAATCTCTACAGCCCCACGAAATCCTACTGGTATCAGGTATTGGACAGGCTGCAAAACTTCCTCATTTTTTAAATGCTAACGGCTTTAACGGCTTACACGGTCGTGCGCTTCCCGCTGCTCTTGGGGCACAGGTTGCCAATCATCGCTTGAAAATTTTCGTTTCCACTGGAGATGGAGACGCCCTTGCCGAAGGTGGCAACCATTTGATTCATAACATGCGTCGCAATTTAGACTTGGTTCACATGCTCCATGACAATCAGGTTTACGGTCTTACCAAGGGTCAGGCTTCACCAACCACACCGTTTGGACAAGCTACTACTCTTCAAACTTCTGGGGTTAGGGTCATTCCAATCAATCCTACTACCCTTGCCATTTCTTCTGGGGCTACCTTTGTAGCCAGAAGTTTTTCAGGAGATCAAGAGCATCTTCAAAAAATAATAAGAGCAGCGCTGCACCATAAAGGATATGCCCTAATCGACATTTTGCAGCCCTGCCCTTCCTTCAATAAAATCAACACATTGAAGTGGTACAAAGATAATATTTTTGAATTAGACGAAAACTACGACCCTACAAATAAAGTTAAAGCTTTTGAAATGTCCCTAAAGTGGGGTGAAGAACAAGGAATTCCTGTAGGTATTCTCTATCAAGAGTCCCGCCCAACTTTCTTAGAAGAGTGCCATCACCTTTCTGAGACGCCACTTGTAGAAATTGATCGCCAGCCTAGCGATGTACAAAAGTTAATAAACCCACTCATCAAATATTAACCTTAAATTTCTATGCCACTGACTAAATATTAATTTGCACCGTTACTAAGTCCTGAACAACAAGAGCTGCAGCACCAAGGGCAGGAGAATGCTTATAAAGAGCCCCTTCCCCTACATAGACCTTTAGGAGGTTTCTATGAACGCTGAGCTTGTTCAGGACTTTGTTTATTTCTCGGTTCATAATGTTATTGGCATTGTACATGCCTGTTATTAGAATCATTTCAGGGTTTAACCCATTAACGATATAAGAAAGAATCGTTCCAATATAGTGACCCGTTTCCCTTATAATGTTCAAGCTCAGCTTGTCTCCTAAAACAGCATAATCATAAATATTATTGGCATTGACTAGGGCTAAATCTCCACCCAAGGCTTTTAACAACTCAGTTTCAACACCCTCACTGAGTTTAGATAAAAAACGTTCCTCAATGCCTTTTTTGGAAGCAACAGCATCAAAACAACCTGTCTTTCCGCACCTGCACTTAATGCTTTTGTTGGTAACTTTAATATGACCTACATTTCCAGTCCCTTTGTTGTACCCTCTAATAATTTTTCCGTCCACGTAGTAAGCCGCAGATATGGCGTCTGCAATGTCCAGTACGAAAAACGAAGCGGCATTTTTAGCTCGTCCATAGAGTTTTTCCCCAACAGCGACGGCGTTTACTCTTGTATCCACATAAATTGGCACATTGTATTTGTCTTTAAATTGCTGTTTGTACTGCTCAATTCTTATAAAGGCATTTGAGGTGGTTTGAATCACGTTGTTCATCATCAATTCCCCATCAAATGAAATACCTATACCTATGCATTTTCTGGCAACAAATTGATTAAGAATCCCATCGACTATTTTTTCAATATTATCCTTAATTCTGCTAACCATTAAATCAGGCATTATACTGATATCATCTTCATAAAGCACGTCTCCGGAAAGGGAAAGAGCACAGCTTGAAATGCCTCCTTTAGCGATGGCGATGCCTATGAATACAACTTGATGTTGGTCTAAACTGAGCAGAGTCGCCTTTCTGCCCCCTGTTGACTCTGAAACCCCGTGCGAGACAACAAGTTGATCTGCAACCAGTTCGTCAGCCAAAAAACCAACAGTTGCTGGTGAAAGTGATGTATACCTTGCTAAATCTGACTTTGATATTCTTTCAAATCGCATAATTAGATTTAATATATTCATTTTATTAATCTGCTTGGTGTCCTCTTTGTTCAAAGGAAATGAAAACTGCATAGGTGCCTCCGCTTATTTTAGTTACTAAACTATGTTGTTAATAATACTCCATCTCACAATACAGGTCAAGAAAAAAGCCCGTATCTCGGGCTATTCCTCATCTTTGTTTTGCTGCATGATTTCATAGAATTCATCAAAATGGGCGAAAAACAAGTCTACAATTTTAGGATCAAACTTCTTACCTCTTTGTTCCTTCATATATACTTTTATGGTTTCAATGTCCCAAGCCTCTTTGTACACCCTTTTTTGACTGAGAGAATCAAATACATCTACAAAAGCCACAATACGGCTTTCAATTGGTATTTCTTGTTCTTTCAAGCCATTAGGATAGCCTGTTCCGTCCCAATTCTCATGGTGTTTTAGGGCTATGTCCGCCGCTTCAATAATAAAATCCGAATCCGAATCAGATAACAAGCTATGCCCAATGAGGGTGTGTTTTTTAACGACGTCGAATTCAGCTTCACTTAATATTGCTGGTTTATAGAGAATTGACTCTGGAATCCCTATTTTGCCAATATCATGAAGTGGGGCCGTTAGCTTCATGGACTGACATTTGTCTTCTTCAAGACCTAATAGTCGTGCTAACAACTCTGTATAATCTGAAACTCTCTTGACATGAAGACCCGTTTCCCTAGAACGACTCTCAAAAACTTCTCCCAACCGCATAATGATTTCCTTTTGCGTCTTCACAATTTTTTGATTCAAGTAAATGTTATCAAAAGCAATGGAAATATTCGAGGAAAAGAGTTCCAATAGTTCTCGGTCAATATCGTCTTTTAAATTCGGGTGGTCGAAAATAATAAAGTTTTCGATAACCCCAAGACTTTTGTAATAGCCCACAAAGTAGTCGTTGCCAATGAGAGAGCGCTTTTCACGAGAAGCTTGTTTCATTAAATTTAAAATATGATAGGGCAGAACATTTTCAGCTTCAAGGTCAACAAAATTGCTGAACTCTCCATTTGCCGCTATGATGGTTAAACAGCCTTGATGGCCAACTGCAGCTAAGCCACTTGTCCTATGGTAATAAGCCTCATCTTCGTATTCAAACAATGCAGAAAGCTGGGTTAAAAGACCATAGGTGAAGCGTTTTAACGAGGTAGCTTCAAACAATGTGCTTGAAGAGGAAATAATGTGTTTTAAACCCTTTCGATTTCGGTCAATCTTAATAAGGTCTCTATAAGACCTTAGGGCTGTGATAAGGGTAGTATAAAGTTTCTGAACCGTTAATTCAGTTTTTGTTTTATAGTCATTGATATCATAGTCTACAATAACCTTTTCTTCTGGAGCCTGTCCCGGTTGACCTGTTCTGAGAATAATTCTCACAATGCTGTTTTTCATATCCTCCCTGATATATTTGACCATTTTTAAGCCTGAATCTTCCGCTTCCATAACAACATCCAAGAAAATAACTGCAATATCCGATTGTTCTTTAAGTATTTTCTTGGCTTCTTGAGAGCTGTAAGCATTGAACAATTCAATTCGCCTGTCTTCAAACTTAAAGTCTGTTAGCACCAATTTGGTGGTATTATGGACCAAAACATCATCATCTACTACAAGGATTTTCCATTTGTGAGATCCTAAAGCAGATTCATCTGAAACTTCTTCATCCGTTGAAAATACAATTAAGTCATCTTTTTCTTGATTACTCATGCTGTTCACCTGCCTTAGGAATATTTATGCGGACCTGTACACCTTCGTTATACTCACCACTGATACTCATTGTACCGTGAAATATTCCCGTTACAACTCTGTTCAATTGGAATAAGCCAATACCACTTTTACCAATTTCAAGTTCGTCAATGGTTAGGTTCATTGCCTTTTCTAACTTTTCTGTATTGCAACCAACGCCATCATCTCTGTAAACTAAATGGACTTGGGTCTGGCTGGCATATACTTCCAGTTCAATCTTCAATTCATTGTCTGAACCACTTTTAATGCCATATCTTAAAGAATTTCCTAAAAGAATACCTATAATGGTCACAAAATCACCAGGGTTCCCAAATAAGCTCACGTCCTCTGGAATTTTGCTTATAAAACTGACCTTTTTCTTTTTGATGGTTGGTTTTAACATGGTCCAGAATGCATCTACAAAACCTTTTATCTTATAGTTTCGTTGATCTTCTATCCCGAGGTCAGAAAAACAGGTTTTTGTTGCCCCTATCAATTGAATGATATGTTCTAAGTCAATGTCACAATTGCCAATAGAATCATTTAAAATTTCCATTATTTCTTTATATTGCGTTTCAATATCCAAAGTGTTTTCATTACGCGCAATACGATTGCTATTAGATTCTAAATAATTGAGCTTGGACTTCATTGTGGCAAGCAGGGCATTGATTTCATGAAGAATAAAAGGCAACCGTTCAGACAATCCAGCTCTTTTTCTATATTCTAATATGCCCATAACCATATTGCTGTTTTGCCCACTGAGCTCTTTAATTTTATTCTGAAGCTCTTCAACCTTACTCTCTAATTTTTTACTGTTGTTTAGAATTTCACTTTTGTGTTCACCTACCAACTGATAGTATTTATTTTTTTGACGAATACTGTTAACCAAAAGTAACACCAATATTATAAAAACAAATATCATTCCAGCTAAAAGCATCATAACAGGGTAATTTTCACTCCAAAATGTGCTAGGCTTATTGACGATTTCCGCTTTTCCAAAATTAGCGTTCGTATTTAATCCATAGTGGGCCATCATGCTATGATCCATAACATTCCTAGCCTGAGTTTTTTTGCTGACTAAGACAGAGATATCTTCCGCTTCCAAAAGTCTTTTAACCATTTGGCTGACTTCTTCGCCCATGACATCTTTCGTAATCATGGAGCCACCTATAACGCCTTGACCTAGGTAAAAATCCCAAACACTGTAAACAGGCAAGTCTGTAAAGGAACGTATCATTTGCAGACCCTCAAAATAGGTGTAATTGTTCCCTTCTTGGTCTTCAGTAAAGAGCAGGAAAATAACAGCGCCCTTTTTAAAATTATTCAACTTTTTCTTAATAAGCATTGCGTCGCCTTCAGCAACAAAATCTACATTCTGACTTTCTAACCACTTTGGATCATTGAGAAGGGTTTTCGTTATGGAAACAGAGCTTAAGGACTTGTCTGTCACCAACATGATTGGGGTTTTCTCTCCTTGAATGCTCTGTATCAAAGCAATGGTCCCCCCTAATATCTACACTTTCATATACCCCTACAAATTGGTCAGCTTTGAATTCTAAATCATTAACACCACAAAAAACGACAGAAACATCTTCTGATAAAAAGGATGCTCTTCTTTCCTTAACAAACAGCGTTGCATAATCATCTGTAGTCACGACAATATCAATGGCCAAATGTCTGTATTTTTCTTGCAGATACTCTGAAAAAGCTTCTTCATAACCTGCTTCATGAGGATGTTTTGTATCCATGTACTCATGGAAAATCATTGTACTGCCACTGATATCCGTTAAACCGTCTTTTATGCCTTGTTCTTCAGACTGAGTCCAAGGGTTGTCTGCATCATATGAATTAATAATCAGAATGTTCTTCTTAGGGCTTAAAGATGCAAGTGAAGCATACGATAATGTGACAATGAATATGAAAGCCAGTGTCAGGGTCAATAATGCTCTATAAATAGTTTTTTGCTTATTCATAAGACCCCCTCCTCTTCTTTTCCTTTATACCCATGAAAAAAAAAACAAACACAATCGCTGATAAGCTTTCATGTTTGTTTGATTTTTTTTTAGTTTTATGCGGACCTTCGCTGAACCTTTGGTTAATTATATTTCCTTAAATTCGACATCGACGGCACTATTCCTATCTTCACTTGAGAAGGTCTTTAATTCGCCTTCCTCTTGCCTATAAGCAGATGCAAAATCTGACGATTCTCTATCTGTTGTATTTTGGCTGTATCCAGTATTGTTGCTATATGTGGATGAATATTCATTTTCAGCATTTCCGTAAGCCTGTGTATAGGCTTCAAAATTCTTTCTTCGTTGGTAACGTCTATAAAAATGACGAATAATTAATACCGATAATATTGCCCAACCAATTGGTGTTCCAAAAAGAAACCCACCAATGCCTAGCATACTTAAAATAATAAGCCCAAAAACTAAAACACCTATCAAAATGGCACTTGATCCTACTTGATAAACTTTCATACTGATCTCTCCTTTTTCATACCCTTATTTTAGAAGTTTTTAAAGGGAACATCAATAGTGATTCCATTAAATAAAATGAATTTTATGTGAACAGTCCCAATGGTGGTCAAAATAAAAGGGGTTGATGAAATATCTCCCAAATAATGAGATATAGCATTAACCCCTTTTGGTTCATTTTATGCTGCTAGAGCTAACTAATAGTTGCCTGCGCCAGCACTTTCACCTTTAACGATAGATACAGAAGCGCTCGCTCCAATTCGGCTTGCGCCTGCTTCTACCATAGCAATTGCAGTTTCTCTGTCTCTTACTGCTCCAGAGGCTTTAACGCCAATCGCTGGGCCGACTGTTTTTCGCATGAGGGCAATGTCAGATGCCTTAGCGCCACCAGTGCTAAAACCAGTTGAAGTTTTAACAAAATGAGCGCCTGCTTGTACTGACAATTCACATGCTTTTACGATTTCAGCTTCTGTTAATAGACAGTTTTCTAAAATCACTTTAAGGATTGCTTTGCCTTCAAGTGCTGCAACAACGCCCTTAATATCGTTTAGTACATAATCATATTCGCCATTTTTCATAGCTGCAATGTTGAGAACCATATCGATTTCATTGGCGCCGTCTGCAATAGCTTGTTTTGTTTCTGCTGCTTTAACAGCTGTAACACTTGCTCCAAGAGGGAAGCCAATAACCGAACACACTTTTACATCTGATCCAGCTAATTGTTCTTTAACCAATGAAACGTAGTAAGGATTTACACAAACTGAAAAGAACCCGTTTTCCTTAGCTTCAGAACATACTTCAATGACTTGCTCTCTTGTTGTTTCTGGTTTTAATATGGTGTGATCAATATACTTTGCTAAATTCATTTTATCTTCTCCTCATTATATGGACTCAAAGCTACGGCTCACTACCCAATAATGAAACCGAGCATAGTGGATTGTTTACCCGACAAGCCACTAGAGTACTGCTAATTTATCTCCGTTTTTAATGCCGGCAGCATTGCCTTCATCAATATCCAAGTGGAATTCAAGTGCAAAAGTTTCGTGAACACGTACAAGTACGTTTTCGAAAGTTAAGCCTCTTTTGCCTTCAACTTTAACGGATACTGCATCTTTGTCTTTAACGCCAAAAGCTTCAGCATCAGAAGTGTGCATGTGAATGTGTCTTGCAGCAGCGATAATACCTTTATCCATAACCACTTCACCTTTAGGACCTACTAATTTTGCCCCTGGGCTGTCTAAAGTATCACCAGAATCTCTTACTGGTGGTACTAAGCCTAGTGCAAAGCCATCAGCAAGTGAAACTTCAACTTGTGATTCTTTACGTGCTGGACCTAAAACTCTCATG
>CAXXWB010000012.1:0-11260 GCA_963677505.2 uncultured Acidaminobacter sp. | reverse complement strand
ATCCATTTTAGAAAGGGCAGACACAAAATCTAGCTTCAGTTGCTCTAAGGATATCTCATGTCGTTCCATAGGTTTATGCCTCCATTTCGTTGTAGATTGGAAGTTCTAAAATGAATACGGTGCCTCCACTTGAAGGATTTTCAAATTGTATATGGCCGTGGTGCTTGTTAACAATAATGTCATATGAAATACTAAGGCCAAGTCCTGTACCTTCTCCAATGGCTTTTGTGGTAAAAAATGGGTTAAATATTTGTGAAGCCAATTCCTCAGGAATACCGATACCATCATCGGCAATTGACATACAGAAAACATTTTCTTTCTCCCAAGTCTTTATATGAATGTGGCCGAGATGGTCATAGGAACTAGTGCGAATGGCTTGAACGGCATTCACAATCAGATTAATAAAAACTTGTCCCATCTCACCTCTATGACAATAAACCAAGGTACTGGCCTTAAAATCCGTACTCAGAACGGCGGAATACTTAATTTCATTGTTTAATATAATGAAAACCTCATTGAGAATTTCGTGTAGGTCTTCCTCTTCAAAAACGCCATGATCGTCAGGATGGGCAAAATTTCTAAGAGAAGCAATAATTTTCCCCTACACGGTCAAACCCTATTTTTGAATCTTTAAGTAATTCTACCACATCATCTGTAATCAGTTCAATATTATAATCACGACACATCAAGCCGAGTTTAGATAATTCAGTCCTATAGTCTATAGGGACATTGGCATCTGCCAGATGAATCAAATGGTCCACAGCTTTGAGTATATTTCGTATACCATCGGCATAGCTGTATAAAACCTCATAGTTGCTTATGGCATAACCTAGAGGATTATTGATTTCATGTGCAATACCAGCGGCTAATTGACCAATGCCCACCATTTTTTCTTGGTGAATCAGTTGCGTTTGGAGACGCTTACTTTCTTCAAGGGTGCTACTCAAAATTAGGTTTTTTTCAATCAACTCATCTTCGTATAATTTTCGTTGAAAGGCACTTCCAAATATTTCAGAGGCCATTTTTAAAAGCATAAAATCTTCTGAGGACCAATCCATATCTGAGTGAATATTATCCAGACCAATATAACCGTAGAGTTTTTCGTGCGTGTTAAGGGGGAGTACTAGAACCGATTCAATGCCCTGTGAGGATAAAATGTCTTTTTCAGATTGGGCGGCTTCGGATAAGGCGCTGACTTTAGGAATAATAATCATTTCATGGTGTATTAGCTTGGACATCCACCAAGGGAATAAGTCTGTAGGTAGATCTTTTAGAGTATCAATTTCAGCACTAACACCAGGAGCGCACCATTCAAATGTATTGTCCATTAATTTTAAGTCATCTTTGAACTTGAAGATATAGGTTCGATCTGCATGGCTAAGGAGGCCAATATCTTCAAGGGATTGTTGTACCGAGTCTTCAAATTTGTCAGCGTTTATAACAAAGCGTGCGGATATTTTAGCGATGGTTCTATCAAAAGCCAATCGACGTTCTAAGTCCATTTCAGCTGTATGTGGATAGATTGTAGTCATTTGAACATCCTCCTTAATTGATGTGGGGCTGTTCTACTTTTACCTATATTTTGAAGTTTTACGCATAAAGAAAAAGCTATGTAATGTAACATATTACGGGTAATTCATTTACATATGGGTATATAAGTCATAGCATAGACATGAAATCACAAGAATCAGGTGGAAATTATGAAAATATTTATGAATACCAGAAATAAATTTAGACTGAGTATTATTATTGTATTCACCATATTTGTGGTGATATTATCTTCTGTCTTTAGAATAGAAACCGTTAATATGGCAAGGAAGATTTCTGTGGATTATGCACAGTTCTACGCTTCAGAGGCAGAAAAGTTTATTCAGTCAAGGTTGATGAGAGATATCACTTTAGTGAAAAAGGCTGGCAATACCCAAGCCATACTTTCTTGGCTAAAGGATGAAAATAATGAAGAGCTTAAAGCAACTGCATACAATGAGATTTTGTCTTTCCGTAAGTTATTGAGATCAGAGAATATTTCAATAACCGTGAACCAAAGCAAAAATTATTATCATTTCACAGCCGAAGATGGTTCCAAGGAGCTCATGCCAATAGGCACCTTAGATATAAGGAACCCTTCAGACCAATGGTATTTTAAATCCATTCAAAATACAGATGAGGGCTATTCTCTTAACGTTTTAGAAGATCGATTTATTGAGAACACGAGAATTTGGATTAATGTAAGGGTTTCAGAAGATGGCGTGTTACTGGGCAACATTGGATCGGGTTTAGAACTTAAACCCATTATGGATGAATTTTTAAAAGACAACCAAACGGAAGGGATAAAAGTATTGCTCATCAATGAAGAAGGCACCGTAGAGCTGGACTCTCAAGTTGATAAAACTAATGCAAAAGAGTTAGGAAACGGTGATCGTTCTGAAAAAGAAATATGCAAATATTTTCCAAACGATATCTATAAGAAGCAAGTTGAGGCCTATTTAGCAAATCCCAAAGAGCCTTTACTTTTGTCAATGAACGAAAGTGATTACGACTTTTTAGCCATTAGACCAATTGCGGGAACCCACTGGCATGTAGCAGTCTTCTTTTCTGTGAATGCTCTTATGGATCGATACGATTTTAAAGTGTTATATGGATGGATTCTAGTGGTTATACTGGGGCTAGGTGTTATTTTTACAAAAGTTAGCAGTCGTATGCTCATGAATCCTCTTGAAAAGCTTAATGAAAGTATAGGCGCCCTGAAAGACGATCCTGACAGAAAATTTTATGGGTTGGACAGAACCGATGAATATGGGGCTCTGGCAAAGACCATCCAGAATATGAAGGATCAATTAAGCGATTATAACAAAGATTTGGAAATGGAAGTGGCTAAACGGTCTTCTGATTTGGAAGTAGCACTTCAAAAAATAAAAAGTAGCGAGATGCGATTGGAAAAACTTTTCATGACCATGCCCGTAGGGGTATTTCGAATCAAGTCAAACTGTTTGCTGTTGTATTGCAATGACTTCTTTAAACAACAATTTGAAGCAGAAAGTGAAGAACAGTTACAACAGTGGTTATCAAAAGGCGAAGATGTAGCTTTTGCAGATAATAACGCGTATCAGGAATTCGTTGAAAAATTAAGCGAGCTGCCTGAAAGTCTTAACTTAGAATTGAAATTGGTCAGTTGTATGGGCAAAAGATTTTGGGCCGATGTACGTCTAAGTAAAGTTATAGAGAATGGAGACTGCTTCTATGATGGCACCCTCATCAACATTCAAAGTCAAAAGGAAGTGGAGAAAAATCTTATTAATTTAATCAATATTGACCCACTTACAGGCATATATAATAGGCATTACTTTGATACGGTGCTAATCGGTGAAGTGAACCGAAGCGAGCGTTACGAAGAACCTTTATCTATGGTAATTTTTGACTTAGATTTCTTCAAGCGGGTAAATGATACCTTCGGTCATGACAAAGGTGATGAGGTTTTAAAGAGAACGGCTAGTGAAGTTCAAAATGCATTGAGAAAGTCGGATATATTGGTTAGATGGGGTGGAGAGGAATTTGCAATTCTCATGCCATATACAGGAAAAGACGATGCTGCGAAAGTATCAGAAAAAATCAGAGAGACGTTACAAACTTTAATGCATTCTGGAGTGGGAAATGTAACCGCCAGTTTTGGTGTAGCAGATCATCTCTTTGGAGAGTCTACAATTGAGTGGTTTAAGCGTGCGGATACCGCCATGTTTAATGCGAAAAATGCAGGGAGAAACTGTGTGAGGATCAGTGAAGACTTTGAACCAGCTCATGCAAGTTTCATTAAATTGATTTGGAAGAAGGAATTTGAGTCAGGAGACCCTAGAATTGATGAACAGCATAAAGTACTGTTCCAATATGCTAACCAAATCAAGAACATGTCCCTTTCGGACAATGACTTGGAAAAAGAAACCCTTATGTTTGAAAAAATTATTCAGCACATTGTGGTTCATTTCCAGTCTGAGGAAGAAATTCTAAAGGCTTATGGCTATCCTGAGTTAGTAGAACACCACAAAATCCATGAGGGTCTCGTCGCAGAAATTGCTTTGGCACGACAAGCCTTCGAGGAAGGTCGTCTAGGCGTAGCAGAAGTCTTTACATTCCTTACAGACGTTGTTATTGCAGGACATCTCTTCCACGAAGATGCAAAATTCTTTAAGTACATTCAGAAGCAGCGCTGATATTAAGAAAAGCGGGAAGCAGCAAAAGCTACTTCCCGTTTAGTTTTTTTAGTAACATCAGTAATTGTTCTTTTTCAATGTCTTCAAGATTTTCAAAATAAGACTTAAGACTGTCCATATGAAGAGGGAAAATTTTTTCAATCAAATCGTGACCCTTTTGGGTGAGGGCAATTTTACTGACCCTTTTGTCTTCTGTAGAAATGTAGCGAGTGACATAAGCGCTGGCTTCTAAATTGCGAATGACAACCGTCATATTGCCACTGGTTGAAAGGGTTTTCTCAATGAGTTCGCAGATTTTCATATCCCCCAAATGATAGAGCGCCTCCATTACGCCAAATTGAGAGAGGGTTAAATCGAAAGGTCTTAGAAAGTTTTGTGTTAATCGGTCTTCTGAGCTACTCGTTCTAGCCAAAGCGATGGTTAATTTCATATTCAATTCATTTTCTTTACCATAAGCTAAATATTTATTATTCATGAAAATATTTTATCACTAACTAGTGATTGTGTCAATCTGGGGGGTGTAATGGGAGCGATTACTGCATAATCGCTTTGTTGTGATATAATTAAAAGTACATGATTTAAAAATAAGAACAGAGGAGTTAATGCTATGAAAATGTCGCAACTATATGCGCCGACCCTTAGAGAAGTACCTGCTGAGGCAGAATTACCAAGCCATCAGCTTTTGCTCCGTGCTGGTATGATTCGAATGCTTGCCGCTGGTATTTATACCTATTTGCCTCTTGGCTATAAAGTGATACGCAATATTGAACAGATTGTCAGAGAAGAAATGGATGCCATCGACTCTCAAGAAACTTTAATGTCTGCAGTTATTCCTTCCGAACTATGGAAAGAAACAGGCAGATGGGCAGATTTTGGACCTGAAATGTTCAAGCTTCACGACCGAAATGACCGTGAATTTTGTCTTGGACCAACCCATGAAGAAGTTTTTACCAACTTAATTCGTCATGAAGTAAAATCCTATAAACAGTTACCTCTCAGCCTATACCAAATTCAGACCAAGTATAGAGATGAGAAGCGCCCTCGTTTTGGACTCATGCGTTGCCGTGAGTTTATTATGAAAGATGCCTATACTTTTGACCGTGACGAAGCAACCATGAAAGAAGCCTATTTTAAAATGTGGAAAGCCTATGAACGTGTCTTTGACCGATGTGGCGTAAGCTACAAAATCGTTGAAGGAGATGCAGGTGCCATGGGTGGCAGTGATTCACATGAATTTATTGCCTTGTCAGAAATTGGTGAGACACAAATCGTTTATTGTGACCATTGTGACTACGCAGCCACTGACGAAAAAGCAGAAGTGGCATATAACGTTAACAAAGTAGAAAAACAGCTTCTTGAAAACAAAATTTTAGGAATGGAAAAAGTGGCAACACCTAATGCCAAAACCATTGACCAGTTAACTGCGTTCTTTAACATAACCGCCCATCATTTTGTAAAAACATTACTCTTTAAAGTAGGGGATGAAGTGATTGGTGCCATGATTCCAGGCGACAGAGAACTGAACACTATTAAGTTGATCAATCACTTAGGGGTTGCAGAGCATGAACTGATTATGGCAGAAGAAGAGGACGTTGTAGCGGTGACAGGGGCAGAAGTTGGTTTTGCTGGTCCTATTGGCCTTAAAAGAAAAATTAAATTGCTTGTCGATGAGAGAGTCACTCAAATGCACAACTTTATTGTGGGTGCCAATGAAACTGGATACCACCAAATTAACGTCAACTACGGTAGAGATTTTGATGGAGAAATTGTCAAAGATTTGTTGATGATTCAAGTAGAGGACCCATGTCCTAAATGTGGCAATCCGTTATTACAAGACAGAGGCAATGAAGTAGGCAATATTTTCCAATTAGGAACAAAGTATTCTAAAGCATTAAATGCCACTTATTTAGATGAGAATGGCAAGGAACAGTTGCTTGTTATGGGTTCTCACGGTATTGGGGTTTCCAGAACCATGGCGGCGGTAATTGAACAAAGTCACGATGAAAATGGCATCGTTTGGCCAATTAGCATTGCCCCATATCATGTGGTTGTAACCCTGATCAATGGCAAAGATGAAGCCCAAGTTCAGTTGGCAGAAGATCTTTACAAAACCCTGTCTGAAAAAGGGGTTAAAGTTCTCTTTGACGATAGAGATGAGCGACCAGGGGTTAAATTTAAAGATGCAGACTTGATTGGTATACCTTATAACATTGTGGTAGGTAAAAAAGCAGGCGAGGAAATTGTTGAATTCAAAACCCGTAAAACTGGTATTAAGGAAGAATTAAATGTAGATGTAGCTAGGAGCCTTGTCTATGAATATATTGGTCTTAATTGATTTTAACAAAGAGCAAGAAAAACGAATAAGAGAGATAGTGCCACAGGCGACTTGGGTCTATTCCGACCCTAAATCTGCCACAAAAGAGCAAATCCAAGAAGCGGACATTATTCTAGGCAATCCTAGAGCGAGAGATCTTGTAAGGTTCTAAAAATCTTAAATTCTTACAAGTGGAGACTGCGGGTACAGAACATTACACAAAAGCTGGGATTCTGCCAGAGGGGGTAATTCTCTGTAATGCCACAGGTGCTTATGGTCCAGCCGTAGCAGAACATATGCTTGCAATGATTTTCAGCCTTTATAAGAAATTGCATTTGTACAGAGATCACCAAAGAAATAACGAGTGGATTGATGAAGGCGAAGTTAAATCGGTGGTGGGCGCAAAAGTGCTTATTCTAGGACTTGGAGACATAGGCGGCCACTTTGCCAAGCTGATAAAAGCCTTAGGAGCATACACCATTGGTCTTAGGCGAACGGGAACCGACAAGCCCGAATATTTAGATGAATTACATCTGATGGACGAACTGGATACCTTATTGCCTCTTGTAGATATTGTGGTCATGGTTTTGCCCGCCACAAAGGAAACTTATCAGATTATGAACGAAAAACGACTGAGATCAATGAAGTCAGACGCTTTGCTGATTAATGGCGGCAGAGGCAATGCCATCGATACAGAGGCACTTTGCAAGGTAATGACTTCAGGGCATTTACTAGGGGCTGGCTTAGATGTAACCGACCCTGAACCCTTACCGAAGGACCATCCCCTTTGGCAGATTCCAAACCTTTTGTTGACCCCTCATGTTTCTGGCTGGCACCACTTACCTGAAACAGTCGAGAGAATTACTCAAATTTGTGCTTATAATATAGAAGCATTTTTAAAGAATGCACCTTTAAAAAGTGTGATTGATATGGGGGACGGGTTATAGAAAATTGTAATTTTACAAAGGATTTAACAGGAGACAAAATGAGAATAAACAAGTTGCTTAGCAATTTAGGCTATTGTTCAAGAAAAGAAGCCAATAGGTGGATAGAAGCAGACCGAATTCAATTTAACGATGGCCCTTGTAAACTGGGACAGTGGGTAGAAGAAGGGGATATAGTCCTTTTAGACGGTGCGCCTTTAGCGGCGAAGGATAAGGTGTACCTACTTTTTAATAAGCCTGTGGGCATTGTCTGTACAGCTGAGGCAGGAGAGAAGGACAATTTAATCGACTACATAGCTTACCCAGAGTACATTTTCCCTGTTGGAAGACTGGACAAGGACTCTCAGGGGCTAATATTGCTTACCAACGACGGAGATCTCGCCAATTTGGTTTTAGCGGCAGAACATGGTCATGAAAAAATGTATCAGGTATGGGTGGACAAACCTCTTACAACAGAGTTTTTAGAGGGGATGTCTAAAGGCGTTTGTGTAGATGGTCAAATAACAAAACCCTGTGTTTTAAAAACACAGGGTCAAGATACCTTCCATATTACACTTTCCCAAGGACTGAACAGACAGATTAGAAAAATGTGTCGATCCTTTGGTTATAAGGTCCTAAAGTTAGAACGGCTGCGCATTATCAACTTGGAATTGGGAGACCTTCCAATTGGGAAATACCGTTCTATAGAACTGGAAGAACTGGAAAAATTAAAAGGAATTATAGGAATGAACGAATCAAATCGCCCATTTCCTGAGTTGTAATCACTTCATTTGCGAAGGCCTTAAGATCGGGTGTAAATTTTCCGGTTTCTAAGGCCTTTTCTACTGCCTTTTCAACGGCCTGTGCCGCTTCTTCCTCACCGAGAGAATGGCGGAGCATCATGGCAGCTGAGAGAATCATGCCAATTGGATTGGCGACCGATTGTCCAGCCAAGTCAGGTGCAGAACCGTGAATCGGTTCATACACACCAAGTCTTCTTTGTGGCTTGGAATTATCGATAGGCTTGCTGTTAAAAATCATAGCCCCTGAGCCTTCTACTGAGAAGGGTCTGGTGTTAGGGTTGTCAAAGAAATAGTCGTATTCCATGGCTAATCTTTCTGTATCGTTTACTTCCCAAGGGGTTGTATTTGAATTGGTATTTGTGTTTGTATTTTCATTGTTTTTCATCATAATTAGTTCTCCTTTCAATTATGTTATTTATAGTCGCCTAGACTTGCGCTAGGCATGAGTCCAATACTGCCAGCCAAGGTGCTGGCTTCGTCAGATAAAATATCGCCGAAGAGGTTAGTGGTTAGAACCACATCAAATTGATGAGGGTTTAAAATGAGTTGCATAGCACAGTTGTCTACATATTGATGGTTAAGTTCAACTTGTTCTGAATGGTTGGCATGGTGCAATGATTTTACCGTATCACGCCATAGTCTAGAGCTTTCTAAGACGTTTGCCTTGTCCACACTGGTGACAATACCTTTGCGCTCCTTGGCAGATTCAAAGGCAATTTCAGCAATACGGCTGATTTCTTTCACCGAATACCGTTCTTGGTCCCAAGCATACTTGCCGTCATGGTCTTCATCGGCGCCTCGTTCCCCAAAGTAGATGCCCCCTGTCAGTTCTCTGACAATAAGCATGTCCAGAGGTGGGTCATTTTCTTTTTGTTTAAGGGGGCTGGCACCTTTAAGGGCTGGGAAAAGTTTGACGGGTCTTAGGTTACAGTAAAGGCCTAAACCCTTTCTCAATGCCAGAAGTCCCGTTTCAGGTCTTGTGCCTTTAGGCATGGCATCCCATTTGGGTCCGCCCACTGCGCCCAGAAGAATGGCATCTGAATTTTTACAGGCCTTCAAAGTTTGGTCACTGAGGGGAACACCATGGGCGTCAATAGAGGCGCCACCTATATGGGCTTCGGTGAAATCAAAAGAAATGTCAAATTTGGTACTCACGGCTTCCAGTATTTTTACAGCTTCTGCAAGAATTTCTGGACCGATGCCATCTCCAGGGAGCAACATGATTTGATAGGTTGGGTTTTTAGGTTTATCGCACATCTTCTGTCATGGCCTCCTTTTCTAGCGTGACATAAGGGAGAAGTCCCCCAGCTGAGATAATATTTTCAATAAAGGCGGGTGGTGCATCGAATGGGATTTGTATACCGCTGGTCTTGTTGACAATGACCCCAAGTTCCCAGTTGATTTTGACTGAATCGCCACTTTTGACTTGAAGGGCAGAGGTATCTGCTTCAATAACGGTCAAGCCAATGTTAATGGCATTTCTATGGAAAATTCGAGCAAAGCTTTTGGCGATGACACATCTTATACCTGCAGCTTTTATGGCAATGGGGGCATGTTCTCTAGAGGAACCGCAACCGAAATTTGAACCAGCAACAATCACATCATTTTTTGAAACCCGCTCTGCAAATTCAGGATCAATATCCACCATGCAATAGGAAGCCAAGTACTCGGGCTCTGAACGGCTTAAATAGCGGGCTGGAATAATTACATCTGTGTCTATATTGTCCCCGAACACATGTACAGGGTGGCAAGTAGCTTTATACATTGTATCCCGTCCCTTCGTAGTGATAGATTTCAGTAATGCCATGGGGAGAACCCACATATTCTGTTATAGGTTCTGGTGTGCAAATATAACCTTGGATAGCGCTGGCAGCTGCTACAGCAGGGCTAGCAAGGTAAACTTCTGAAGTAATATGTCCCATACGGCCAACAAAATTTCTATTGGTAGTGGTCAAGGCTCTTTCATTTTCTGCAAGAATTCCCATGTGGCCTCCAAGACATGGCCCGCACGTTGGCGTGCTAACGGCACAGCCAGAATCAATGAAAATTTCTAAAAGACCTTCCTTCATAGCATTTTTATAAACCTCTTGAGAACCTGGTATAACAATAACTCTCATGTGATTGGCAATGGTTCTGCCTTTAAGAATGCCAGCGGCAATTCTTAAATCATCAAGGCGACCGTTGGTACAAGAACCAATGACCACTTGGTCAATGTGAATTGGCTTTAGAGAACTAACCGGTTTTACATTTTCAGGTAAATGAGGAAGGGCCACCACTGGTTCAATGTCATTTAAGTCAAGGGTGATGGATTGTGCATATACAGCATTTTTGTCGGCTGTATAGCACTTGTAAGGCTTATTGGTACGACCTTCTAAATAGTGATAAGTCTTTTCGTCTACAGGGAAGATACCGTTTTTAGCACCTGCTTCAATGACCATATTTGCCATAGTAAAGCGGTCGTCCATAGAAAGTTCAGAAAGGGCAGGCCCCTTAAATTCAATAGATTTATAATTAGCACCTTCTACACCGAGGATGCCGATCAAAGTCAAAATAAGATCTTTCCCGCTTACCCAAGGTTGTTTTTTGCCGACCATGTTGACTTCAATGGCCTCTGGCACTTTGAACCAAGTTTTACCGCTAATCATGGCAGCGGCCATGTCAGTACTGCCAATACCTGTCGAAAAGGCTCCAAGCGCCCCATAGGTGCAGGTGTGAGAGTCTGCTCCGATAATCACTTCTCCTGGAAGTGCAAGTCCTTGTTCAGGGATTAAAACGTGTTCAATGCCCATTTTTCCAATTTCAAAATAGTTTTCAATATTTTGTTCTTTAGCAAATTCTCTTAATGATTTACTTTGCTGTGCTGATTGAATGTCTTTGTTAGGTGTGAAATGGTCTGGGACCAAGGCTATTTTGCTGTTGTCAAAGACAGTTGTGGCGCCTGCTTTATAAAAGCTTTCAATGGCGACTGGAGCTGTGATGTCGTTGCCTAGCACCAAGTCAAGTCTCGCTTCAATG
>CAXXWB010000011.1:0-25375 GCA_963677505.2 uncultured Acidaminobacter sp. | reverse complement strand
TTAAATTTATAGAAAATGTAGACAATTTGATTCACGCCAAGGAAAACCTTCAACAACCTTAATCATCAGTTCATTCATTCTGATTCTATTGTCCAGCTTGATTGGTTATTTAATGGCAAAACGAGCCATGGGACCCATAGAAAAAAAATACAATGAACAAGTGCGATTTGTCCAAGATGCTTCCCATGAGATGCGCACCCCTTTAGCTGTATTGCAAGGTAAGTTGGAGCTTATTTCCAAGTCTCAGACCGACGCCGTTGAATCACATCTCAGTTCTTTGTCTCAAATGATGACTGAAATTAAAAATTTAGAAAAATTGACCACCGACCTCCTTCAACTGTCCAAGTTAGATTTAATGTCTACTGTCACACCTACAGAAGTTAAAGTTAATGGTTTTCTAAATGAGTTTTCATGCTACTATAATGACCTTGCCGAATTTCAGGAAAAGCGCTTTACGGTCAGTACCCTGCCATTGGATCAAGAAGTCAGTTGGGATATCTACCTAAAGTTAAGCGTCTCATTAGTATTCTATTAGAAAATGCTTTTAAATACACATACAATGGCAGCGAAATCAAACTGTCTGCCGTCACAAAGAGGCAAGCACGTTGTAGTTAAGTGTTCAAGACAACGGCATAGGTATTTCGGGGAAGAGCAGCCCTTTATCTTTGAAAGATTCTACAGGAGCCCTCACGTGAGAGCCAGCGAAGTAGATGGTAGCGGCATTGGTCTCAGTCTTCTTAAAGCTATCTCCGATCAAATCGGAGTGACTATAGAAACTGAAATCCCAGTTGAACCACGGTACTTACCTTTACCTTAATCATTCCAAACCAAATGAAAAAGAGCTTATAGCGTTTAGCTAAAGCTCTAACTTTTCCCACGCGTTCCCCGAGGCTTCCAAGAATTTTATAAAGTCCTCACACTCAGCGAAACTGTTGCCAGTATTCACATTAGGGTGAAAATTAATATAGTCATAGGACAAAATTTCTTGATCTAAGAGGACTTTTACAACATGGCCTGTGTCATGAATCAACCCAAAAGGTGATACAGAACCAGGTAGAAGTTTTAAATAAGTCCACATTTTATATCCGCTTCCGCAAAAGACAGTCTCGTAGAACCAATCAGCGAGCTGTCTTTTTTAGGTCAATTGACTTGTCATGAGGGGCTATCAGCATAAAGAGCTGATCTGCTTTAGAATTTTTTAAGAATAAGTTTTTGCCAGTGCCTGCCTCTAATATCACACTCTAAAATAGCCACATGCTCTGCAGTTGGTGCCGCTTCATGCTCATAGCTAATGAACTGAATACCTAGTTAATTTAAAAATTCGTAAACTTTTGTTCCCATTGATTTTCCTCACTCGTTCCTATATGCTTAAAATAGTTAACTAACTAAAGGGGGGCTCTTTATGATTATAATTTTAGACGTATGCAAACATCTGATCTAGACAATGTATGGACACTCATCGAGCTGTTAAAAGAAGAAGGGACAGAAGTCACTTTTGCAGAACTTGCCGCTAAAGAGGAAGCGATGCAATGGGTTAACACCCCGCTCATCTAACTTATGTCGCTGTAGACCCTAATAACAACGACCGTGTTCTCTGTTTAGGTCAGAGGCCACAGGGAATGACCCGTGAAAAATCCCATGCGGCATTCCTAACGCCGCAAACCCATCCAGATGCCAGAGGTACAGGTCTTGCTGCTGATTTAACAGAATTTGCCCTTGAAGCCATGAAGCAAGAAGGGGTTAACATTGCCAGAATTTATGTTTACAGCAACAACGAAGCTTCACTTAACGCTATTAGAAAGCTAGGCTTTATTCACGCTGGTACCGTTCTCAGACATCATAAAGACATCAAAACTGGCGAGTACGTTGACGATTTAATCTTTCACAAATTGCTCGATTTGTAATATTTTCTAGTTTTGCAAACGATATCTAACTATAAATTTAACAACATTGCCAAATGAGGTATATCGTCTTCTAGATATACCTCTGATACTTTTTTGAAGCCTAAAGAAGTGTAAAACTCTTCCAGGTAAGCCTGTGCAGAAATATGAATGGCGTTCTCATCCAAGCTCATCTTCAACAAATGCAATGGCTCTCTCCATCATATTTCTTGCCAAGCCACTGCCACGGTATGCAGGCATCCACCACAACTCTGCCGATGCGATTTCTTCACAAGAAAACCCCTTTTTGGCAAAATTCTCAAATAGGCAACTAACTTTTTCCTCATCTTTGGCATACAAATGCCAGGCTTTTAAATCCTTTCCGTCACAATCTTGATAAACGCAGTTTTGCTCCCACCACAAAAACTTCATTTCTCAACTTTAGAATTTCGTAGATTTCTGTATTGCTTAGTCCGTTAAAGGTTTTAATGGGCTTGATCACTTGACGCCTCCTTAGTCCATGAATAATTTCATCAGCTCTTGATTGCTCATTTTTGTTAAGCCATGTTTCACCCGGTTGAATCATATCTTCAATCAAGTTGCGCTTTTTAAGCTTTAATTCGTCTATCTTTTCTTCTATTGTTCCCTTTGTAATCATTCCTAAAGACTTGAACCGCCTTAGTCTGACCTATTCGGTAAGCTCGATCGGTGGCTTGATCCTCCACTGCTGGGTTCCACCAAGGGTCAAGGTGCACAACCATGTCTGCCCCCGTTAAATTTAAAACCTGTCCCGCCTGCTTTCAAAGAGATCAAGAACACTTTGCCTTCACCTTCATTAAAAGCCTTTACACGGTCAATTCTGTCTTGGGCGGAAACCGAACCATCCAAATACCAAAACGGAATTTCTGAACTCGCTCCATTTCCTTTTCGAACATGACCAAGAAGAGAGGTAAATTGAGAGAAAATCAAAAGACGATGACCTCCAGATACTGCATCCTCAACTAATTCCATCAGCTGCTCCAATTTTCCACTACCACCTTTGTACCCCTCTACGAAAAGTGCTGGGTGGCATGCCAATTGTCTGAGTCTGGTTTAAAAGAGCTAAAATTTCTAATCTTATTGGTCTGCCCATTGGTTTGATTCACTTCTTCCTCGAATTCCTTTTTAGCCCGCATTTGCCAAGCCGTATAAAGCTTTGCCTGTTCAGTGGACATTTGGTTGTACATAATGCTTTCAATTTTTTCAGGCAATTCTCTAAGGACATCTTTTTTAAGACGCCTCATGACAAAAGGCTGAATGTGTCTTCTCAAGTGGGGCTTTGACTTCCTCATCGTTATCCCGCATAATCGGCATAGAATATCGGTTAATGAACTGAGCGTTCTGATAGAGATACCCAGGCATACTAAAATCAAAGATTGACCACAGTTCCGTCAGGCCATTTTCAATGGGTGTACCTGTCAGCGCTAAGGTGTTCTTCGCTTTAATGCACTTCACGCTCTTTGCACTGAGGGTATTAGCATTCTTAATATGCTGAGCCTCATCTATAATACAGTATTCAAAATTTAGGGCTCTATAATAATCTAAATCTCTTTTCAGTAGACCATATGTGGTTAATACAATGTCTACGCCTGTTAAATCCTTGAGCCTATCATTGCGTTCGTGCTTTTGCCCCACAACAATTCTCGGCGTTAATGTCGGTGCAAATTTTTCTATTTCCGCCTGCCAATTGTAAATGAGGGAAGTTGGCACCACAATGAGAGCACGACCTATAGGCTGCCCCAAACGTTCCTTTTCTTCCTTTTCAGACAAGAGCAGCGCCAATATTTGAAGGGTTTTCCCCAAGACCCATATCGTCTGCTAAAATACCACCAAATCCAAATTTGGTAAGCACCTTCAACCACTTGACACCCGTCAACTGATAATCTCTCTGAGAACTTGATTTTAACGCTTCTGGAATGGTCACTTCAAGTTCCTCAGGATTCTCCAAGTTTCTTATAAGATTTGTAAAAGCTTGATTACGCTCAATACGAAGTCCTTCTCTATCCTTACCAAGGGCTTCTAAATAGACAGCTCTATAGGCAGGAAGCTGCAATGTTTCTGAAATCAAAGCATTTACTTTCACATTCAAATGGGTTGAAATAGCATCTAAGTCTCCAATTGGACCCTCTGGGCTAAGCAAAACTAAGTCTCCGCTTTTTAGTCGATGATAACGCTTCTTTTAATCGATAGGCCTGAATTAAAGCCAGCAACTCTTCTTTAGATAAGCCTTCAGATTTAACTTCCATTTCCAAAAGACCCGCTTTGATTGTTCCATTTTGGCATTGTATTTTGAATGGACTTTGGCACTCTTACTTTAAGATTTAGGAACCGCTCCGTTCTAAATACAGTTGCCATAGCCAATAATTCATCTAAGCCAAATTGGAAAAAGTCACCAAATACCTTCAGACATCTTCAAGACGCAGACTGGATTCCACTCTTAAAAAACCTTGACTTTTAAACCACTGCAGAACACTCTTCCTCTTCGCCAAAATCGTCTGATAAGTTGTGTTTTTCCAACCTGTACAGGACTATTAGCATTAAAGGGCTGAATTTCATATTCTCCGTACTTAAAGACCACATCCGCAACGATTTCAGACTTCCATTGATCTAAATAAACTTCCACTTCTAAAGGTTCTCTCACCACCTGCTTTTCTAAAACGGGAGATAGAACCACTTTAGATTGCTGTTCTAACTTAGGTAGAATTCTAGAGAAGAAATAATCAGTTTTTTCTACATCTATGCCCACTCGAATATCGGGGAGTTCTGAGGTTTGAGCTAAAAGAGGATACATGGACTCGGCGTAGCTCGGTTCTGTTTTATTACAACTGACCCTTGTAAAATATGATTTCTCCTTTAATGTCCAATACCCGAAGACTTTTCTTACTTTCATCAACAGTGAGAAGCATACCTTCTTGATCTTCCATAACCTGAACCTCTATGGAATGAGATTTACATAAAGGGTTTTGAACTTGAAAACTATCCTTTTCTAAATATGCTTTCTATTCTAAGTTCAAAAATCTGATCTTCCATTAAATCTAAGAAATCATAAAGGCTTTTATCCGTCAAATGAACTTGCCTATTGTCAAAAATAGAAGGCATACGGCTATAACTGCCTGTCATAATACTGCTAAGACCTTTCAGCAAGTTGCCTTTCATTCCAATAGAGGTTTTCTAAGAAGTTCATAAGTTTCTGACTGCTAAAATCTAACTCTGAAGCCATTAGGATCAAAGGAATAAGCCTTGCTGAGGAGGCACCTAGTTGATGCTGCACACCACTTGTAAAATAAAAGTCTCCTGTAGTCTTTTATCACATAAGTTCTATTGGCTTTCAAAGCAAGCTCTAAAGATTTGCTTGGACCTAAGACACACCACCGTCACGAATCACCAAAGATGGTAATAAGACCACTTCGCCCGTACCAATTTGATTTTTTTGGTCCATCAGCTCGAAGCCTTCATAAAATCTTTTGGTAGCTCTTTCCTCTAGCTTTTTTGCGAAGTTTGGCAACATGCATCTCTTCTGCTTCAGCCTTTCGGTCTGCATCAGACTGCCAGACCCCTTCTCCTGTACTTTCTTGTCCTAATACAAACCGACCGTTTAAATGAAGTCCCTTTGTCACCGCTTCCAAATTAGGAACCACTGTCGTCGTAATTTTGTTTCCAATGTTTGTCCCAGTTCATTGTTGAATGGATTTTAAAACCAGCCACTATATGTTTACAGGCACCTTTGTAATTAGCATAAGCCTGACACTGACATGTGGCTGATTGGACCTTTTGAAGCTCGCTGAAATAGACCTTCACATTGATACCGTTGTTGTCCTATAACATCGGCACTGAAGATCTTTTCCTTTGGGTCAAATGATAAATGGGCGACCCTTTCCCTTGCTATAAATATTGAACGCCCTTTGTATAGGTCACTTCAATGAACGACCTGGGCTCTAATTTCTTGATATGCTGATCATCAGATTGCCTCCTTTGATGACCTTATTTTGAAGGGTCACATCCGTTGTAGTCTCTTATATGAGTCTATCACAAATACGCATTTTTTACATGGTTCCAATTTCCTAATTTTCATAGTATAATTAACATATATTAGCGTAAAGGAGTGACCAGACTGTATGACAGCCTTCTATGAGAGTAGCTCAGACGACAAAAAAACAGATTTAAACATAGCGTACTTGCAACCTTGCAGTAGCAACGCTTTTTGTTATACCCCTGTTCCCCTGTGGACGTGGTATTTATCTGTTTTTCACTCGAGTGCATCTAAGAATTAGTCAGCAGATCAGGTTATTTTTATGCCCATTTTTAGGGCTCTTTAGGCTATTTTCTTTTTTTGTGCTCAAACTTGCCTTATAGAACTCCGTTGCTAAGATACTGTTCGCACTGCGGTAAAGTCGTGGATTTTACCGACTCAGGCTATAGACGCCAGAACGCAAATGGAAAGAACATCTATCATTTTGCCATTTATAAATGCCTCAAGGGTCATACTTGGAAACCATTAAGTTAGAGCATTTCACCGCTAAGTCCAATTTTGACCAATGTCGCCCTTAATGCTTGGAGTAGCATTAGAAAAATTAGGAACATCAGGAGAATTGCCACGAGTACAAGCCAGAATCTTCGGTCTGCTTAGAAAGCATTAGTCTCCATTTAGCCGATGTAAAAGCTCAAGGTTATGAACGTCTCCAAATTCATGTCAATATTTTAAATGGTAAACATCGTTTAGATAAAGTCCTTTCTAAGCGGCTTGTGTCTATGAGCAGGACACAGTTGGTAAAAGCCATTGATGCGGGTTTCATCTCCTTAGATGGACAACTTGCTAAGGGTAAGTCTACCCTATACAGCCAGCAAGTGATTGAAATTGATTTAGGCGCTCTAAATTTATAGGTACCTTTAAAGTAGTATTTTCTTATTTAGAATCTTGCGCCGTCTGAGTCTTCTCCACTACTTAGACGGCGCTTTTCAATTCTCTGATATTTTTCAAAAAAAAATTGTATAGCCTATTTCTTTTTTTGAAAATTCATTGTATACTATGGTTAATGAATGTAAATCATTCTTTTTTTCTATGTCGTACAGGGACAAAAAACGTCCATGCGGCAAAATTACGACCCGATAAATTTTTAACTAAGCTATCTATTTAGATTCACTAAATGATCAATATATACTTTAGGAGGCTATTTTATGTTAGTATCAGCAAGTTCAAATGCTAAAAGACGCAAAAGCAGGCCATTACGCAGTTTGGCCAATTTAACATTAACAACTTAGAATGGACGAAAGCTGTTTTAACAACTGCACAGGAAAATAATTCACCTGTTATTTTAGGTGTTTCTGAAGGCGCTGGCAAATACATGGGCGGTTACAAAACCATTGTTGGTATGGTCAACGGCATGATTGAAGAAATGAAAATCACAGTACCCGTTGCGCTTCACTTAGACCACGGCAGTTTTGATGGCGCTGTGAAATGTGTAGAAGCAGGATTCTCTTCTATCATGTTTGACGGTTCACACTACAAAAATTGACGAAAATATTGCTAAAACAAAAGAAATCATCGCCATTGCAAATGCAAAAGGCCGTTTCTGTAGAAGCAGAAGTCGGCTCAATCGGCGGCGAAGAAGATGGCGTTGTAGGCGCTGGTGAAATTGCAGACGCACAAGAATGTAAATTAATCGCTGATCTTGGCGTTGATATGCTTGCTGCAGGTATTGGTAACATCTCACGGCAAATACCCTGCTAACTGGGCAGGTCTTAACTTTGAAGCCCTCGAAAACATTAAAAATGTTACTGGCAATATGCCACTTGTTCTTCACGGCGGTACTGGTATTCCCGCAGATATGATTAAGCAAGCCATCAGTCTTGGCGTTGCTAAAATCAACGTGAACACAGAATGTCAATTATCTTTCCAAGAAGCAACTAGAAAGTACTTTGAATCTGGCAAAGACCTTGAAGGTAAAGGCTTTGACCCTAGAAAGATTCTTGGTCCTGGTTACGAAGCGATCAAAGCAACTGTTAAAGAAAAAATGGAACTCTTCGGTTCTGTTGGCAGAGCTTTAATAGCCTTTTAATAGATTAAAACACATGTTATCCCCCCTTAAACATGTAGATTTATCCCTAACCATAGTTATATAGAAGTTTTAACCCCTAAAACCCCTTAAAAAATATAAAAAAGAGACGACCGTGCATCCGTAAGCTGTCATGGTCGTCTCTTTTTGTTTTCTATTTAGAGCTTTAAGAATCAAATTAGAAGGATTAAGAATCAAATGTGAACTTCCAATTATAGAATCCTGTTTCTTCATTTTTTCTCATAGGTCAGAGACGAGCGCTGAATTTATTGCCTTTCTTTGCTGATAAAATTATTGCTGTAAACACTGCCCTTGGTCTAAAAGTTTGACAATGGTAGACGCTGTTGCCCGAACCTTCAGACTGGCAAGGAATTTATCGTTTTTCCAAATAATAAATTGTACAGCCACCTTTCACAGTTGGTACAGCCAAATCCCTTCTCCCCTTCAACCACATCTGAACCACAGGCAGGACATTTTCCAAGGGACTGTTGGTCTTCTCTAAGAGGTCGGCTTTCTCCTTCGTAAATCATGTGAAACTCATCTTTCTTAATGCTCTCCACGGACTCAGAAGTAAAACTTTTAATGGCCTCAAGGAAAGTTTCCATTTCCCGCCTCCCCTTTTGCCAATTTCTGAAAGGATTTTTTCAAGACGTCCTGTATATTCTAAATCGAAGAGTTCTTTGACAGGGAAAAGTTCCACCATCCTTCTGCCCATATCCGTACAGGTAAAGGTTCTTCTCCTTTTACGTCAATGTAGCCCACAAAGATTTCAGCTTACTGATGGTCTCTGCTCGTGTTGCAGGGGTGCCAATACTGAATCCACTGAGGATTGCCGCAATCATTTCGTCGTCTTGATCCCCTTCTTTGTATTTCTTAGCCACAGGTTTCCATGACTTTTAGAAGGGTTTTTTCCGTATGTTTTTTGGGTGGACTGGTGGTCTTAGAATCAATAGTGCCTTTTATACAAAGAGACTTCATCGCCGACTTCCAGTTTTGGAAGTTCCTTGTCCTTGCTTTGAATTTTTTCAACTTGTTTCCAGCCCTGAACCAATTGTATTCTGCCTTTTGTGACAAAGAAACCTTGTCCTTGCTCTTCAACATTTTTTAATTTTGTGGTCAGACTTGCCTCTTCATGCTCTGCAATAGGCATAAACTGCATGACAAACCGGTTCCGAATGGCTTGATAAACGATGGCTTCGTCAGGGGCCAAATTTTTAGGCACCACATAGGTGGGCATAATGGCACTATGGCTCTCTACTTTGCTGTTGTCAAAGACTCGCTTATTGGTATGAAATTGGATTTCTTTTTCATAGGGCAGCCCCCGCTTCACGATACTGAGAACTTTCTCAGCCTTTTCTGTAAGAGATTCTTCCAAAGCCAAACTAGCAGTTCTCGGGTAGGTGATAAGTTTTTTTTCATAAAGGCCTTGTGCCACCTTTAAAACGCGGTCTGAAGTCCAGCCTTTTTCTTTACTGGTGACATGCCCTTGAAGGTTAGACAGATTAAACAAACTGGGTGGGTATTCTCTTTTTTGTTCTACTTGCTTGTCTGTTACCACACTTGGCTGATTTGCCATCTTTTCCAGCAAAACTTCCAGTGCATCCTTTTGGGGGAACTTATCTTGTCCTTCCAACTCATAAGTTCCCTCGTAGTCTGTCTTATCCTCTGCTTGAAACTGTGCGTTCAACTTGTGAAAAGCTTCTGGTACAAAGGTTTCAATTTCCATATCTCTGTCGTATATAATCTTAAGGGTCGGCAGTAGAACTCTACCTACATTTAAGGTCTTAGAAGCTCGTTGATATTTTAGAGTCGCTACAGAAGTTAGGTTGATTCCAATAATCCAATCTGCCCCACTGTCTGCTGATGCCTGCGTCTCTCAACGGTTTCATTTGCTGATTGTCAATGAGCTTTTGCAGACCCGATTTGACTTCGTCTGGGGTCCACTCATTCAGGAGGAGTCTTTGGACGCCCTTACCTGTGTTTAAAAATTCCAGAATAATATCCCCTATAATTTGCCCTTCTCGGTCAAAGTCGGTAGCGGAAATAACCCCCTCTACATCGTCTCTGAGAATAAGGCTTCTAATGATTTGAAGCTGTTTTTTTGCCCCTTCGTCTACTTGTTTACGGTTTTCAGAGCTGGCCTTAACCTGATATTCAAAATGCTCAGGTATAAAGGGGTAGTATTCTAGTCGCCAACTGGCCATTTTCTCGTCGTAGTCCTTGGCATCCTTAAGCTCAAGCAAATGGCCAAAAGCCCAAGTTACAAGATACTCAGGCCCTTCCAAATACCCATCTCTTCTATTTTTAGAACCCACTGCCTCCGCTATATTTTTGGCAACAGAAGGTTTTTCTGCGATAATCACTTTCAACATAATTTGCACTCCAAACTAAAATTACTCTATCTCCTTATTGTATCACAGCTTTCGATTGACAGAATGCCGATTTATAGATAAAATTTTAGAGTCAACATCATGTGAATTCAAGCCGACAATTGTGTTGGCTTTTTGTTTGTATACTAGATAGATAAGGAAGATGAGCATGTCAGAAATCAATAAACAATTGGTTGAAGAGGTTCAAAGAAGAAGAACCTTCGCAATCATTTCCCACCCGGATGCGGGTAAAACCACATTAACAGAGAAATTCCTGCTTTACGGAGGCGCGATTCACATGGCTGGTTCAGTCAAATCACGTCGCTCGCAAAAGCATGCCGTTTCTGACTGGATGGAAATCGAAAAACAAAGAGGGATTTCGGTTACATCCTCCGTCCTTCAATTTGACTACGACGGCTATTGCATCAATATACTGGACACACCAGGTCACCAAGACTTCTCGGAAGATACTTATAGAACCCTTATGGCTGCTGACAGTGCTATCATGGTAGTAGACGGCGCTAAGGGTGTGGAAGAACAAACGAAGAAGCTCTTCAAAGTTTGTAAAATGCGAGGCATTCCCATCTTTACCTTCGTCAACAAAATGGACCGCCAAGGAAAAGATCCTTTCGAACTCATGGAAGATATTGAAAAAAGCCTTGGTATTCGTTCATACCCTGTAAACTGGCCTATTGGTTCAGGTAGAAAACTTTAAAGGCGTCTTCAACCGTCAAAAAAGCGAAATTGAACTCTTTGGCGATGGAAACCATGGTCAATCTATTGCCACATCTGAAATGGGCGACTTAAATGATCCTAAATTTAGAACTATGTTAGGAGATATTTTACACGACCAACTTCTCGGTGATATTGAGCTTTTAGACTGTGCAGGGGACAATTTTGATATTGATCAAGTCCTTGCAGGTGAATTGTCACCAATGTTCTTTGGTAGCGCCCTCACCAACTTCGGTGTAGAGCCTTTCCTCAAGTCTTTCCTTGAAATTTCTACACCGCCACAACCAAGAGAAAGTAACTTAGGGCCTATTGACCCAACAAATAACAACTTCTCAGGTTTCATTTTCAAAATTCAAGCGAATATGAACCCAACGCATAGAGACCGTATTGCCTTCCTAAGAATTTGCTCTGGTAAATTTGAAAAAGGCATGCAAGTCAACCATGTTCAGGAAAATAAAAAAGTCCGCTTGGCTCAACCACAACAATTCATGGCTCAAGACCGTGTTATTGTAGACACAGCATACCCTGGGGACATCATCGGTATACACGACCCTGGCATTTTCAGAATTGGGGACACCCTGTCTATGGATGCTTCGAAGCTCCAATACGAAGGGATTCCATCTTTTGCCCCTGAACACTTTTGCCAAGGTTTATACCAAGAACGCCCTTAAGCGTAAACAATTCTTAAAAGGGGTTTCACAACTTTCTGAAGAAGGCTCTATTCAAGTCTTTAAACGCCCTAACATCGGCACAGAGGAACTGATTATTGGGGTTGTTGGCGTCCTTCAATTTGAAGTTTTGGAGTACCGACTCAAAAATGAGTATGGCGCAGATATTTTGATGGAAAGACAAGCCTTCAGATACATTCGGTGGATTACTAACGAAAACTTTGACAGAAGTAATTTGTCCCTCACAATGGATACCATGGTGGTTCTTGACGAAAGAGAACGCCCTGTCCCTTCTCTTCCAAAATGAGTGGTCGATTCGTCAAATGGAAGAAAGAAATAAGGGACTTGTCCTTTCTGAGGTATCGCCTAGATAAAGATAAAAATTAAATAGGTCTAAATTACAGCTTTAATAATAAAATAAAATTCCTGCTTTTCAATTGACCTTTTTTCGGGTACAATGGTTCAGTAGGAATTTTTTCTATGCGGGTGTAGCTCAATGGCAGAGCTCTAGCTTCCCAAGCTAGCTACGAGGGTTCGATTCCCTTCACCCGCTCCATTTTATTTTTTGAGGAAAAAACATGTCGGAAGAATTACTAGAAACCGCTGAACTAAAATCCAAGTGCACAAAGGCACTGAAACCTTATATCACTAAAAAAATAGCCGAGTATCAGCCTGACTTCAAAGTTAAACCAAAAGGCTTCGTCATAGAAGACTCTAAAGTCCGCTGGGGAAGCTGTAACAATAAAAGAGAGCTGACCTTCAACTGGCGCCTCGCCCTCCTACCTAAGGAGATTGTGGACTACGTGATCATACACGAAATGTGCCACTTGGTTCATATGAACCACGACCGTTCTTTTTGGCGCTTGGTGGGAAAGCTTTGTCCTGATTATAAAGAGGCGATGGGGTTTTTGGGGAATACGAAAAGGTCGGAGTAGAGTGTTGGAGCGTTTGAGGAGAATTTTAAAAGCAGTGATAAAAAGCGGTTTGCTTTTTGTCACTGCTTTTTAGGTTTTTTAGTTCGTGGGAGATGTTTTAGGCGTTTTTTTGCTTGCTGATAGAACCCAAGTTTGCATCATATACAAATCTCTTACTTACTTTCTTTGCAATGATTAAGTTCTTTTCTTCTAGTAAAATTAGTGAAGACCTAACTTTTGATAATCCAATATCTGTAATATCTGAAAGTTCCACTACACTTAACCCATTCTCTCCATCGTGTCAAAAGGGTTAAACTAATAATAAAGTAAACTCACCAACTTTAAGTTTCATTACAGGGTTATCCTCATGATATACTTCGACAAATGCTTTTATTGTATAAGATTGTTTAAATCGTAGTTTTAAGTACCGTTCGAACTTGTTATATCATCAAATCATATGCAAATTCGCTTATTGCAAATTTTAGCAACTGTTTCATCATGAGTTGCTAAAATTATCGTGGCACCATCATTATTTAATTTTTTTAAGATGTCTAGTACTTCATACTTATTTTTGTCATCTAAAGAACTAGTTGGCTCATCAGCTAATATAATTTTGGGTTTAGATATGATTGCACGAGCGATTGCCACTCGTTGACATTCTCCACCAGAAAGCATACTGGGATAGGCAGCAAGTTTATCTGAAATACCTAAAGACTCGGCTACAGAAAACACCTGTTGCCTCATTTCTTTCTTTTCTATATTTTTATATTTTAAAGGCAATTGAATATTGTAGAATACATTTCTATTCTTAATTAAAGCAAAATGCTGGAGGATAAACCCAATATGACTGTTTCGAAACTTTGCCATAGCGTACTCATCCCCAACAACATGCTTATTGTTGAATAAATAATCTCCGCTACTTTGCTTTAATATACCACCGGCTATGTTCAATATTGTGGATTTCCCCGAACCACTCGCCCCTGTAATAGCAACCATTTCGTTTTCTTCTATCTTGAAATTAATGCATTCGAGCGCTTTTATTTCTGCACCCTTATATTTAAATTGCTTACTAATATTTATAAATTCAACCATAAATAACCTCCATCTAATCCTCGTTTTGAATAGAAGCACAAATATTGCTTTTATTCAAACGAGGATTTAATATCAAACATATCATAATCGTCATGATGATTGTAATTGTAACAGTTTGACTTATAGCCTTGCCTAATAGAATTCTCTCAGAAATATAATTGAAATCTCGTCCAAGTAATAATGTATTAATTATGACAGCGGATGCAAAAGATATAGTTACTTGGAGTAATATCTCCAAATAGATGTTTCTTTTTAGTCGGTTTAAACTGCAACCACAGATTAAATGAATGGCATAAGCTTTCTTATTTCTATCGAAACTCCAACAATTTATATATGCAAAAATGATTGATAGTACCAAGAATAAAAAAATAGCTGCAATTAACAACACGCCCTTGCTTGAATGCATGGTATTCGAAATGTTTTTAATATAAGGGTATACAAAACCTTCATTAACTATATATTTTAAGTTATACTTTGTAGCTATTGAATCGATTTCATTTTTGAACTCAGCGTAATTTTGACCAGTATTCACCTTTATATATCCCCAATTTTTCAACGAAAAGAGTATGTTCTGAAAATCTCTTTCATTACGCTCAGCTGGTTTAAAATTGACTTCTAGTGAAGGTATTACAATATACCGATCTAAAAAATAGATGTTGTTATTTATTGCTACAGAAGCATCTTTTTTAAGGAAGCCTACGACCTTAATAAAAATATTTTTTGTTAGATAATTAAATTTTAATGTATCACCAATTTTAACAGACTTGGTGTATTCATGGCCCATTATTGCTGGTATCGTTTTATTGTTGAATACGAAATCATTACTATCAAAGCCGCTTCCATCAGATAATTGATTTTCTATACTGAAAGAGTCATAAGTTCTTTTTCCTATTTGTGCAGATTTCAATGAGATACCAACCTTATCATTTGATCCAAAATAACTCTTTCCATAGTCGATTCGAAATTCGTCTTTATATTGCGTTTCATCATTCACAAGCAATGATTGTGTATCAAATTCCAAATAATTAAATGTTGAATTCAAAATCTTATTAAATGCCTTCATGCGCTCCAATGAATCACTTTCACTAAAAAAATCTGATAAGGACTCGTTGTTATCAACTCCATAAACATCGGTTACTCTTAAATAGAGTGATTCTACATTCTTACTGTCGAAATCTATTATTTTATTAGAGACCTGTTGGTAGGTTCTGATGGAGAACATGAATGTTGCCATAGCTATAGTTAACACACAAATGCATACGAACATATACGTATATTCGTTTTTTCGATTATGCATAGATTTATTTCACTCCATTCTTATGAAACCCATTGTTAGAAAATACCATATAGATATATAGCACCAAACAAATAGTTATGTGCATGAGAACTACGAAAATAATGAACGGAATCACTTGAAATTTAAAGTGAATCATGTTTAAGAAAGTCCCGCATAAAGCTCCATACATCACAAAAATAAATGCCGTATTTACAATAGTTAAAGTAGAAATATTAAAAATAACCTCAAGTAAAATTGTTTGAAATTTTACACCGATTATTCTCTTTACACTAATTTCTTCGTGATAACAATGTATTGTATACATCGAAATTGTAATCACTAGCATTCCAATTAGAGACAGAACCAAGATGTCCAAAATATGCTTGTCTAAATCGTCAAATACGTATCTTTTTATAAAGTTATTTTTCTCTTGTACTACTTCTACGTCATAACTTGTTTTTAAACCAGCAATGACTGAGTCCAAACTACTGTCATCACCATCTATAATAAATTTATATAGTTTGATATCAATCGAATCCAGATTTACAAATGCAGTATTATCAAGCATGTTACTTATATCTGACTCCATAGTTCCTATTACTTTGTATTTTTTTTTATTGAATAGAAAATAAGCCTGTCCAGTTTTGTCCTTAAAACAATTATTTGAAGATAATACTTTTATTCCAACAACAGCTGACTCGTTCTTACTGTTAAAATCCGACTTATTAAAAAATCTACCTTTTACCAAAGTAGTAGTATTGCTATCCAACTGGCATTTTCCGTAAATTCCTAATACTTTTAGATTTGAGTTATTGTACAGTTCTGAAAAAAGAGTAATGGATGGATATTGTTTAATTAATTCACTCATTGGAGGAACGCTGTCTTCTTTAAAAAAAAATGTAACAGACTTCTCAGAACTTAATAAATTGGATGATGTCAGTTGCAAATTTATTAAATTAATATAACTGCTATATGCTGCAAATAGTATTTCTAACAATATAATTAAAATTGAAAAACCAAAAACGATTTTTTTTGTCATTTATCCTCCCCTCATAATAATGGATATCGAAACATTGCCATATATTAAAGCAACGATTCGATATCCACTTTTCTAATGTTTATTTTATAAATTAGTTAACCCCGTAGTAGAGGTTATAAGATTTAATTGCACCTTGTCCTAAATCTCCAGTTGATACACTTACTCTTCCCTTACCCCATTGTCTTCCAGATTCCCAGTACTTTGAATCGAGCCAGCTACTGCTCAATCTTTCTGATGAATTCTCTGCAAAACAGAATGTCAATGAATCTATGGTCAATAGAATAGAAAAATATGGTTTCAAATCCATTAATAGAGTATTGTGATTTTTGGAAAATGTCAATATTCTTTATTAATTTCTAATAATGGAAATAAAGTTAATTAGCTCTTTTTAATAGTTCTGAAATAGGGAAAGACTTATACAAAAGTGTTAAGCTGAGTTTATGAACTTAGCACTTTTTTTGTTTTTATAAAACTAACTTTATAAACTCGACTATATGTATCGATTATAATAATATCAATTTACAAGATTGATAGAGAGGTGAACGTTATGATTGAAAGAAAAGAAATTTTAGAAGATTTGATTGGAACACGCAATACCGATATGGGGCATATCCTTGAAAATATTGTTTACCTTGAACTATTAAGACGTGGTTACGAGGTATCTGTCGGAAAAGTTGAAGATTCTGAGGTAGATTTTATCGCTATAAACGATGAAGGCGAATCTTATTATCAAGTTTCTCAGACTGTTATGGAGGATCAAACCTTAAAAAGAGAGCTGGCCTCTTTAGAGGCTATCAAAGACCATAACCCTAAGTATTTGTTAACAATGGATTATACACCTCTTACGTCTCATAATGGTATTAAGCAGGTTAATGTTTTGGAGTGGTTGCTGAGAGGGTGATTGGTGAGGGAATTATTTATTTGATATAGTTTGGGGGAATTTGAAAAGCAGCAATAAGCGTTTTGGGGCTTATTGCTGCTTTTTGATTAGAAAAGAAGTATTGACTTAGGTTAGATTAATTTAATTAGTATCATGAACCACAATCAATAACTTTATTGATTCACCCTACTTCTCACGTATGAATCAATTTCCACTTTATTTAAATCAGGTAATGCTTTAATTAAACGTGAAATAAGTTCCCAGTGTTCTAATCTAAGTGCTGTAACAGCAATTCTTTTATCTTTTGATAGTACATGTATTGATTCACCAATTAACTTTCCAACTGGCTGCGCTCCAATAAATATTATATCCTCCAAGTTAATTACTGTTTTTTATAAAGACCTTTCAAAACTAATTCAGAATCTGTTAATAAACAATACGCTAAACTTATAGTAATTAAATTGACTAGCGCAAATCCCGAAATACATAATAGATACAATTTTGCTAAGAAATTCTCCTCATTTAATAAAAAAGTCATACTAGAAGCAATTACAATAATTGATACTACAAATACTCTTGCCTCAATAAGTTTTCTAGTTCCTTTCCCTACTATATAAGCTACACTAGCACCGCTCAATTGAATAAATGTTTTTTCAACTCGTTTCTGATTAGTGTTTCCATTATTTGCTTACAATCGATTATAGTCACCTTCGTCACATAACAGCATTGAGGATTTTATATTTTGGGTTATTCAGGCTTAGATTAAGTTCTAAAGCACCTACCTAATAGGTGATTATTATTTAATTTTAGAGACATTAATTTGAATTGACTTCACTGTCATAAAACAAACCATCACTCATTTGATAGAAAGTCCACTTAATATGTTCAATGCTGGGATCTTCTATAAACTCCGTTGTAAGTATGACATCTTTTAATCCATCACCATTTATATCCTTTATAGAAGCCGATGTGAGTTTAGAGGCAGTTTGAAATGGTGCTTGAAAAGCGTAAAGAATGTCACCATGCTCATTTGATAAGTAAGCTGCTGGATATTTCTTAGCACCATGATCAATTTCTCCAGTTATAAGCTTAACGCTTCCCCACGAATTAAGATCCACAGCAAAAGAATTTTCCTTGGAAGGTATAAAGTCTTCTCTATCTGCAAGATTATATGGTCTAAATTTATAATCGGAGTCTATTAAATCATTTTTTAGTGCTTCTTCTTTATCTGTATAAGTAATTTTTGCTTCGATCTCGTCATCTTCATTGAAAGCTAATGTAACAATACCTTTGTTTCCAAATTTATCTTCATATTTACATTCAGCCACTCCATTATTAAGAGTCCCTGACAAATCTCCTAAATATTTTGATGGCTCTAGAGAATAAAAATAAAAATCTGGATATGCAATTTCATCTTTGCATAGCTTTCCTTGAATGGTGTTATCCGCTATTTTATTTATGAAAAATGAAAAATACTGATATGCTTCTCCATTCCATGCTTTCACAACCCAGATTTTTTTTAGATACCGAGCATAGTCAACTTCTTTCATGGTTTCTAAAGATAAAGAATTGTTTCCAGAAGAAACTAATTTATCTTTCAAACTCACACATCCTGATGTTACAATAACAAATGCTGATAAAATAATTAATACTAATATATTTAAAACTAATTTTTTCATTTAACCCCTCCATTATTTTATTGACGATAACCAGTTTATCGTTTCCTCTGTATTTCCGATTAATTCATACCATTTGTTAGCCCATTCTTTTCGCTGATTTAGTTTTCCCTCATCGTCAGAAGATCTTTCATAAGACGCATGAAATACTAAAGCCAAATCTCCAGCACTTGCTGTAGACTGAATATAATTTTGATATGTCATTTTATAAGGTGAACCATATCCTTTTGTTGCAAGCCATTCTCTTTTTGTTTTAGATTGACTACTGTGTATCAAAAACTCTAACTCTAAATCCATAAGTTTATTAGGTTCGTTATTTGCTAACTTATTAGCTGACTTAACATTTAATTCTGCCCAATCTAAGAATTTAGTCGCATCATCCCATTGAACTAACCCATATCCGAGTTTGATATTATTTAGCTTCTGCCAATCTCCAGGGTTGAACCAGCTTTCTTGCTGAATGTTTCCGAGCAGACCACATATAGCTTCTTTTGTCCACCCTTTATCAGATAGATACTCATAAATATATCTAGCATTTGATTCCATTTGTTCAAAAGATAGCCTATTACTATCATCAGCTGCCTTACCATAAACTGTTCTATTTTTTATATCACTTAAAAATCCCATAATATTAGTATCATTACCAAGTTCATAAGGATGCGCATAATATTTAGTCATATAGACAATTATCTTGCCATCTACAAATAAATTGCCATCTCCACTGTAATTCAAAATATTGGATTCACTATAAGAATCCGTATACGTATTACTCCCATCTCCAGTAACTAAAGAACCAATAATGCCTGCTGATCGCACTCTATTTTCACTTTTCTGTCCAGTAAATACTTGACCGACATAACCATCGTTATTCAAATTCAACTTACTATTATCGCCACCAGTTATGCGACCTATATACCAACTGTTATCGATGTCAGCCGTACTCTTTTTACCAATATCAATGTCATTTATATAACCGCTATTATCGACAGTGGAAGTAGTATTGTTGCCTAAATTCATTCTATCCACATCTCGATTATTTCTAATTTTTGTACCTGTTGTAGAGTTTAAATTTTCTACAGTTCCATTATTTATAACTTCCTTCACGTCGCCATGAATACCCACTGATTTTATATTTGCATCTGAATCTATAATAACTTTATCACCATTGCCACCATACACATGTATATCTTGTCCATTTGATCTTGAATCAAATTTAAAAGTCAACGTCCCATCTTCATTCGGTATCACAGTATAATTCTCCGAATGCCCACTAGGATCCGTATAATTAATCGGGTCATTATGACAATACGTATACAAATTCAAACTTAGCGGATCATTCGCCTGGCCCCTGTAAGTATCCTCTTGTAAGAACCTTGCAATGGCTGGGTCGTACATGCGGCTATTGAGGTAGTAGAGTTTGGTTTCTTCGTCGTATTCGTAGCCTCGGTATTTCAGGGTGGACTTGGACTTGCCTGAGGTTATGGCTTGGTTGGTGGCGTCTACAGTCTCCAGAACGTTACCAAATGCGTCGTAATAGTATTTTTCTGCTAAGTTGCCGCTTCTATCGCTTAGGGCAGTGACGTCTCCTTCTCCATTGTACAACAGGAAGTATTTTTGTCCATCTATCTCTCTGGAAATAGCCGCTGTGCCGCTGATATTTCTGGAAATGAGTTTACCTTTTGAATCCAGTTCTAAGGCGATGTCGTTGCCAAGACGGACGTAGCGAATGGTCTTCTTGTCACCTTTTTTCTGAGTGGTCTTTTCGATTCTTTGACCTTCGCCGTTGTATTTATAAGTGACAACTGTGTCTCCTGCTTTGGTGCGGATGAGTTGGTTGAAGACGTTGTACTCATTTACGTTGTTGGCTTCAAAGAATACTTTTGCCGACTCCCCTGAGTAAGACTGACCTGAAATGTACATCCCAAAGGATGGTTTGGCAGTTGGGTCTGCCTTTTGGGTATGCTCCATGTTGGTGTAGAGCTGGTTCCCGTTATTGTCATAAGTATACTTAATACTTTCCTCTTTGCCTGTTTCCGTGTCAATATTGACAACTTCTGTCAGGCGATTTTGAGGGTTGTATTTGTATTTTTTTACAGTAAGCGTGCCTTTGTCTTCTATGACTTCTCTGATTCGATTCCCTGCTTTGTCGTACTCGTACTCTACGTTTTTGCCTGTGGGTTCGGTAACGGTTTTTAGGCGGTTTAGGGCGTCGTAGGTGTATTTAGTCGTCCCTTTGCTGTCTGTTTTAGTCAGCATGTTGCCACAAGGGTCGTAGGTGTAGTCAAAGGTATTGATCACACTTGAACCAGCGGTATTACTGACTTTTTTAAGGGTTAAGTCAGGGTTGTATTCAAACTGTTGTTGAATAGTCCCTGGGTAGTTCAGGCGTAGGAGTGCCCCGTTGTCTGCATAAGTGTAGCTTGCTGTGTCTGCGCCGTCTATGACTTTTGAAAGTCTGCCGTTTTGGTCAAATACTTTTTCAAAGACATTTCCCTGCAAGTCTGTGGTGACTTCTTTGTTTTCTCCTAAGGTGAGCCCTGCTGTTATGTCGTATTCAAAGGTGTTTAAACCTTGTTTTGCATGACTCTTTTGAATAGCTCGGTTCATGAAGTCGTAAGAAAGAATGACTTCTGCACTGTTGTTTTTAGAAAGGGTAAGGTTACCGTTGCCGTCAAAGGCTTGCTGAATAGACTCACTGCCACTAGTTGTTTTTGTGTAGCGGTCAAGTAAGTCGTAGCTATAGACAAAGGTATTGCCGTTACGGTCTTTCATGCTCTTAACTGTGCCGTTTGGATTGTCTTCGTAAGAAAACCCCGAACTAAAATCAAAGTGCATGAAAGCACTGAAACCCTATATCACGAATAAAATAGCTGAAATTTAGCCCGATTTTAAGGTGAAGCCTAAAGGTTTAGTTATAGAGGACTCTAAAGTCCGCTGGGGAAGCTGTAACAGTAAAAGAGAGCTGACCTTCAAATGGCGCCTTGCCCTCCTGCCTAAGGAGATTGTGGAATACGTGATTATACACAAAATGTGCCACTTGGTTCATATGACCGCGATCGTTCTTTTTGGCGCTTGGTGGGAAAGCTTTATCCTGATTATAAAGAGACGATGGGGTTTTTGGGGAATACAAAAGGTCGGAGTGAAGGGTTAAGTAGAATTTATGAACTTGACACTTTTTTTTGTTTTTGTAAAACGCATTTTACTAAATTGACCAATTTCAAAGATAAAACTTACATGGATAATAGAAGAGTACCTCCGTCCGTATGAGCATAGTTTATCAACTGTGAAAGGATTTAATAAACAATCTGAATGTATATTTATACTCTATAAACACAAAATTCCTGCTATAATCTCTATATCGAAATTATAGATAGAGTAGGCGGGTGATTGCTCACCCGCCCCTGATCAAACCGTGCATGCAGTTTTCCCGCACACGGCTTTCCGACAACCTTTTTTCGCACGCTTGCGCTGAAAAGAAAGTCTTTTAAGCCCCTTTGCTTTTAACATTTTCAGAATGAGACTAATCTTTGACAAGTGCATCTGTCGATTTCGTTTCTTGTTCCACCATCTTGTAAACCACTGAAGTATATGCCAGTCGATGGCACTAAGCCATTTCTGTGCATTGAACAAGCCGTAGTAGTTGCGCCAACCCCTTATTTTTAGATTCATTTGGTCAATCATGTCCTGAATGTCATTCTTTAAATGACTTCGATTGCCCAAGAGGTCTTTAACGGCTGTCTTCATGCGCTTCATTGCCCTTTTACTCGGAAATTGAATGGTTGAAGTATACGTCCAGTCATTTCTAGCAAAGCGCTTTTCCTTTCGGTGATGAAAGCCTAAAAAATCAAAGCCTTCTTTTCCTGGTCGCAGTTGGATGATTTTCGTTTTCTCCTCATTCAATTCAAGTTCAAGTCTTTTCATGATTTCACGCAGTAAGTTCGCAGCCTGTCTTGCAACTGCTCGTGTTTTACAGATGATAACACTGTCATCGGCAAATCTCACTAGAACACCTAAGTCACTTCCGTGTTTTTCCCATACTCTGTCTAGATAATTCAAGTAAATATTTGACAATAATGGCGAGATGACCCCACCCTGCGGACTGCCCTCATTACTGGATTCATGCGCATTGTTCACCATAACACCTGCTTCTAGCCATTGACGAATGAGTTTTAGCACTCGTCTATCTCTTATCCGCTCTTCAAGCAAAATCATCAGTTTCTTGTGGTTGATGTGATCAAAGTATGCCTTGATATCCGCATCTACCACCCAATTGCCCTCGTTGTTACAGGCTTTGCGAACTGCTTCAAGTGCCATATGCTGGCTTCGCTTTGGTCTGAATCCGTATGAGTTGTCTTTAAAATCTGCCTCAAAGATTGGCTCAATCACTATCTTTGTCGCCGTTTGAACAATTTTATCCTTGATTGTAGGCAGACCCAGTGGCCGTTCTTTGCCATCCCCTTTAGGAATGTAGACGCGTTTTGTTGGAAGTGGGCGGTATACACCGTCCTTGAGCGTCTCGGCAATGTCGCTTAGGAACTTATCGACACCATAGATTTCAACATCTGCTATGGTCATTTTGTCGATTCCACCTACGCCTTTACTTGCCCGCACACGTTTCCAAGCCTCTTGTAAGATATTCATTCTAAAAATCTTGTCGTAAAGCGCGTGGTACTTTCTTTTCTTGTTTTGCTTGGCACTGCGATATAGCTTTCTTTGGAGTTGTCGAACTTTTTCTTTGGCGTTGTTAGCCTTACAGGCATTCACTCACTCTTACCTCCTCCAAAAGCATGGTTGAAGCAGGGCTCCTTCCCTAAATACGGTTATGTTGTCCGTATTATGATTGGTAGTATGAGCCCCTCTGACTCCCTCGTGTCGGCAATACTCTTTCATCTTTTGGACTTATAAGCTTACCCTTTACAGCTGTTGCTGTGACAAGTAGGGTCTCTCCAGTTCCGAACGTTTCTTTCGATACATGTCGCCACCTCTATACCGGAGGGTTCCTCAGCACTGCAGTCCAAGCTCTTTGTGCATTCCATGGTCTTCGTCTATCCCGCAAGACTCGACTCCCTCTTTACTTGCTTATGCAAGATACTTTCACGATACGGCAGTGTTCACTTAATGTTGCAACCTGTATCTTTGTCGACTCACAACAATGAGTCATCATCCCGCTTGGCACCCCGCATTACTGCGACGCACTGGGATTGACTACACGGCTTCTTGGCAATTACCGTGACTGGACTTTCACCAGCAAGAAAACGCTTCAGCTTAGCTGGACGCACCAGGATAAAGGAAGGTGGTCGCAAGCGACCACCTTCCAGTGACTTTCGCCGGCAGTGCCGACGATTTAAAGATTCTTTATACGTGGTCGAAATGACCCTTTGCGTGTCAACTAGGTGGTCGGTGATGCCCTACAACCCTTGTTTTCGAATGGATAGTAGGTGGTTACGTTAAGTGTCGTTAATTGTTCACCAAATTATTTACATTATCATCCATTTGATTTGAGGAACATCATAATAATTGGATGCAAAAGCCTTAGCTTCTTCAATAGTCTGATGCACAGTGTCACCAACAACATTTCCATCACTATCACAAGCAAATAAGTAAAACGCTTTATCACCTTCATAACGACATATTGCTAGCTGCCTAATTTCAACGCTTTCCATGTCTTCAAAATTTACTGTTCCATAACTTTTGACCTCTGATTTTTCTATTACAAATGCTCCATCAATTAAATTATCCATTATTTCTTCCTCGTTGTATTAATTTTTACTGATTGATCTGGTCCAATAAAGTTACCATCTGCATCAAAAGATTCTAAGTGATAATGTTGATTATTTGGATTTTTGACTTCGTGGTTACCTATTCTAACCCCTTTATATGTCCCATCTGGCTGCTTAACATAAATGCTATCGGGTTCAATTGTGCCTCTACCTGGGTGAACATTGGTTTCAATTCCATCACCTAAGTGCTTTTGGATATCATCGTAAGCATCGATATCTTTAACATTTCTGTTAATGTGTTTTTTAGCTGTACTTGCTGCAGTACTTACGTCATCTAACCCACCCTCAATAACTGCAGCTTCAGTACTAGCAGGAGTTGCAACAGTTGCTACCTTATGTAGTATTACTCCCATTGCAACTACAGAAGGTAAGGTTTTTCCTACATATTCACCCGATACTTTAGAAGCTTCACTATTTGATAGCTTTGAAAGCTTATTATAATTCTCGCCGAAGTCATTTGTTGCTTTGACGATAGCTGCACCAGTTTTTATTATTTTATTGGTGTACGTTATTGGGTCATCGGTAGGCATAGGTGTATCGGTAATTAATTTTATTGATGCAGTTCCTAAAATTCTAGGTATATTTGCAATTCCTTCAGGCAGATTGCTTGCTGTTGTAGATAAAAAGATTTTTTCATTCCCATATAACTTATCATATTCACCTTGAGTCATTTTGACACCATGATAAGTTATATTTTTTGAACTAGCTTCTATCACTTTAAGAGCTGCTTGTTTTTGCTTAGCTAGTGCGTCAGCTTTTATCTTATCTTGCTTAGCCTTTTCAGTTGCTTCTTTCTGAGCCTCCTGTTTTTGTTTTTGCTCAGCGGCTCTTTTTACAGCATCTGCTTTTGCCTTTGCATCTATATCCCTTTGAGTCGCTTTGTTTCTCTCAATTAATGCTTTTTTTTGCTGCTCAGCTGCGTCTTTCTTTTCTTTGTTTCTGCAGGAGTAGTTACTTTACCACCACCACCGCCGCCT
>CAXXWB010000010.1:0-42923 GCA_963677505.2 uncultured Acidaminobacter sp. | reverse complement strand
CCGGAGAAATTGAAGTCAAAAATTGAAACACTCCTTTAAAAAGGATTAAATGGGAGGTAAATAATTGGCAAATAGAGAAGATGCTTTAAAATTGGAACGTTCAACTATGCTTTCCGCTATATGCTGCATCGAGACAGATTATCAGAATGTATAAGCCCCATCTAGACCCATTAGGCCTAACCTATACACAATATATTGTCCTATTGGTGCTATGGGAAGAAGACCATATGACAGTAAAGGCCTTAGGTGAAAAATTATTCTTAGATTCTGGAACCTTGACACCTCTCTTAAAGAAGCTAGAAAGCAGTCGTATTATCAAAAGAGAAAGAAGTCTTGAGGATGAGCGCAGTGTCGATTATTCATTTGACTGTGGAAGGTGAAGCTTTAAAGAAACAGTGTGTTGAGATACCTTATCAAATCGGTTCCTGTTTAAAAATGCCTATGGAGGACATTCAGCAACTTCATCGACTATTGTATATGATCCTCACCGAAAATAATTTGAATTGTGACAAAGGGTAAATGGAGAGCAATTTGTGGAGGGACATCGAGCATCTTAGCAAACCATTAGCCTCAATATTGGAACCCGAAAAGAAGTTTTTCTTATTTTACAGAAAAACTTCTTTTTTTTTACGCCAAAGATAGTAAATAATTATATTTACATTACGATCAGAAATTGCTATAATTTTTTTATTGTTCTACTATACAAAATAAATTAAACGGCTTAATGAGGAGGGAGCTTGCTGCTTTACCGCTTGAAATATTTATAAAATATGGGGGGAAACCAATTGATAAACAAGCGTTTTTTAGCATCTACAATGGCAATTATTATGACTTTTACTACCTTTACGCCAGCAATGGCAGCAACACCAAAAGAAGCAATTGGTCTTAAAGCGCAAGTTCAAAACTATCTCAGTGAAAAAGAGCAGCAAAATCCAGAGTGGAAGCAACTTCAAGAAGCTGGCAAATCTGAAGATACAGAAGTGAGAATTATCGTTGAGTTAAAAGATCAACCTGTCATCGACTATGCTATTCAGCAAGGTGTAACTGTAGCTGAAATGAACGATGTAGTCGTGGAAAAAGTTTCTGATAATCTCCAAAATGAAATGGATGTCGTTCAAAAGGAAATGGTTAAAGAGCAAATAGAAATGGAAGTTCACGAAGAATTTGTGAATGTCATCAATGGCTTCTCTGCGACAACGACTATTGAGGACGCAAAAAAAATCGAAGAAATGCCTAACGTTAAGCGAGTAATGATTTCAAATGAATACAATAGACCTGAACCTGTGGAACCGAATATGACCACTTCCAATGGCATGATTCATTCCGAGCAAGCTTGGGATTTATCCCTAAGAGGAACGGGCATGTTGGTAGCGGTTATTGATTCAAGTTTTGACCCTACCCATCCTTCTATGCAAACAATTACTGATGCGAGCAAAGCGGCTATTAAATCAGCATCAGATTTACCAGAAGGTTTTACCAGGTCACTTCTTTAATATTAAAATGCCTTATGCTTACAATTACTATGATCATACAGACCACCTAGCATCAGATTTCAAACCATGGAACACATGTGTCTGGAACTGTTGCAGCTAATGGAAATGTCAACGAAGGTGGCATTAAGGGTGTTGCTCCTGAAGCACAAATCCTTGGGATGAAAGTCTTTGGGGACGACCCAGCAATTTCTACAACTTACGATGATATTTACATCAAAGCCATTGAAGACGCGATTCTTATTGGCGCGGATGCCATCAATATGAGTTTAGGCTCAAGCGCTGGATTCCTTCAATCTGAAGAAGAAGATCCAGCTAGAGCGGCTCTTAGAAAAGCTTCAGAGTCAGGGATTATCACATCGATTTCTGCAGGGAACTCAGACCGTTTTGGTTCTGGTGCAGGCAATCCAGCAAGCGGAAACCCTGATACAGGTGTCCTCGGATCGCCTTCAGTTAACCCTGATTCATTCTCTGTGGCATCTATTGAAAATACCCATGTTATGGCACCAACCATAGTAACAACAGACTCAGCAATAGGCTTCCAAGTCAGTGGCGAAATAGACCCTGTACCTTTGTTTGGTGGCGAATCTAAAGAGTATGTTTACTGCGGCATTGGTAATGAAGCTGATTTTGTCGGGAAAGAACTCGAAGGTAAAATTGCATTAATCCAAAGAGGTGTCATTGGGTTTGGTTTAAAAGTACTCAATGCTCAAAATGCAAAAGCTGCAGGCGTTATTATTTTCAACAGTGCTGCTGGTGGAGATGCACTCATGGGCATGAGCTTTGGTGACCAAGCTCCAAGTATTAAAATTCCTGCTGTATTTATTGGCGTAACAAACGGTATTTCCTTGAGAGATGCCGCTGCTAAAAATATTAAGTTCTCAACGGATATGATTAGCGTCATCAACCCTAAGGGTGGCATCATGAGTGATTTTACCTCATGGGGTCCGACACCAAATTTAGATTTTAAACCAGAAATCACAGCTCCGGGCGGCAATATCTACTCAACCCTTCAAGGTGGCGGTTATGGTCTAATGAGCGGAACTTCGATGGCAGCTCCACACGTGGCTGGAGGCGCTGCGTTAATTCTTGAGCGAATTGACAATGAACCTCAAATCTTTGGAAATGTCACAGGTGCAGAACGGGCAAAATTAGCAAAAAATCTGATTATGTCAACTGCGAACCCAATCTTTGTACAAGCGTCACAAGCCTTTGTATCACCAAGACAAGGTGGCGCTGGTTTAATGGATTTACAAGCAGCTGCAACTAGTAAAGCAATTATTGTAGACCCTACTACAGGTCTATCAAAAGTGAATTTGCAACAGATGAATGGCAAAGTTACATCATTTGATTTATCTGTAGTCAATTATGGCGACAAATCTATTAGCTATGATCTTTCAGGAACTGTTCAAACAGATTATTCATCTAATGGTGAAATTTATATCTACCCAGCTAATTTAGAAAATGCTGTAATTCAATATTCTCAAGGGGGTCAAAGCATTACCTCTCTTGACGTAGCACCTGGAACAACTGCACAATTTACAGTTACAATTGACACAACCAATGGAACTATTGAAGGGGTACCTTTTGATAGTGCATACCCTAACGGTGGCTTTGTAGATGGCTTTGTAAGATTGACTGACAAAGCAGATGAAGTAGCGTCTATTGGCATACCGTATATGGGCTTCCGTGGTGATTGGACAGCAGCGCCAATTATCGACAAATCAATTTATGACCAAGTTCAAGGTGAACAAGGCTTCTACGGTCCTGGCTTTAACGGACTTTACACTGAAATTCCTAAAAAGTCACCTTTCTTAGGTAGTACTTTTGAAGGCAAATATGTAAAGGAGAACATTTCAATTTCACCAAATGGTGATGGTTACTATGATTATGCAGGTTCTTACTTTACATTCCTTAGAAATGCTAGAAATCTTGAAGTAAAAATTCTAGACAAAAATATGAATCCTGTACGTACAGTTTCTTTAGACGAATTTGTAAGAAAAAACTATTACGATGGCGATTCAAAAAATCCTAAAGGCAAAGACTTTGGTGTTTGGGATGGAAAAATAAACGATAAAGTTGTAGAAGGACAATACTACTACCAAATTCAATCAAAAGTAGATTATCCAAATGCAGCATGGCAAACTCAAGTATACCCAATTATGGTAGACGTGACAGAACCAGTTGTCAGCACGCCTGTATACAGTGTGGCGGATAAAACTATTACAGTTAAAGCAACAGACAATTTTAAACTTAAAACTGTGCATTTATTTGTCAATGATAAATTGGTAAATACCATTGATGGTTTGGAAAAAACCGAATTTGTATTTAAACTTACTGATGAGCTTCCAGATAAAGCTGTAATTGAAGTTGTTGCATCGGACTTTGCTTTTAACATGGGCGTTTCGGGTATGACCAATCAAATCATTGTAGACGACAAAACACCTCCTGAAGTGGATATGCCTAAACCAGGATCTACTGACTTGATAGGAACCAATGAAGTGTTGTTTGAAGGTACGGTTAAAGACCCAACGGGTTTAAAATCATTAACTTTTGATGGTGTTGTGGTGCCATTCCAACTAGACGAAGCAAAATCACTTTATACTTTCTCGCAAAAAATGACCTTTAAAGATGGTCCTCAAGGTGTAAAAGTAGTTGCGACTGACCTTGCTGGAAATAAAAAGGAATATGAAAAGAAATTCTATGTAGATGGAACAATACCAAACATCGCATTAAAAACTGTCATTCCTGCTCGTGTTGAATATGCAGTTAATTCTATTAAACTCACAGGGGAAGCTTCAGATAACTATTCTGGACTTAAAGTGCTAATCAATGGCAGTTTAGTTGCTAATGTTTCTGGTAAAATGGATGTAAAAATTCCAGTGACCATAACGAAAGCTTTTACAGATGTTTCTATTCCTTTAGCAGAAGGTGATAATACCATCACCCTACAAGCTATTGACGGTGCAGGCAATAAAAAAGTTGTTTCATATCAAGTATACAGAATGAAACAAGATGAAGTTACTAATGATATCACAGGAAAGTTAACACCAGATAAAAATGTTAATGCTGAAAATCCATTAAATATTAGTCTTTCTGCGACAAAAGATACCACTTGGAAAGTATCTATTCTTGATCCTAGAAAGAAAGTTGTTGAATCTTACAGAGCGAGAGGTTTGAAATTCAACGAAACTTGGAAACCGGGCAAGTCTGTTAAAATCAATGGCGAGTATACAGTGAAAGTTGAATATACGCAATTGGGTAAAACTAAGACAGAATTGTTTAAATTTACTGTTAATAATTATCCTTTTAACATTAAAGACGTAAGAGTTAACGAAAATAACGGTTTTGTTACGATTGAAACCGATATTACTAACTTTAGCAACACAGAACAAGACCCTTTGATGGTCATTCAAGTCACAAATATGAATGGTGAGGTTGTAAGTATGTCTACAGCTTCTTTAAAGGGGTTTAAAAGAGAACAAAAAGTGACGTTGGCTTCAGGTTTCAATATTAAAAATAATGGCAGCTATAAGGTTGAAGTTTCTATTTGGACAGACTGGGACAAAAAAGATTCTCTAGCGGCTCAATTTGTTAAACACTTTGTGATTGATTAATTGAGAGAATGAATTAATAAAAAGTAACCACATAAGTATTATTATAAGGGACCCTCTTTTTCAGAAAACTCAATTCTGAAGGAGAGGGATCTTTTAATTTAAAGAGGAACCAATTCTTGGTGAATAGATACTTCCCTTCTAAAGAATGGGAATAATTGATAAACCTTGTTCTTTAAGTTATGATAGTGATATAACTTGAAAATGATAGTATAAAAGGGGTTAGTGCATGTATACCATTACTTATAATTTAAAACGAAATGAAAATGCATCGGAGTCTTTTTATCAAGACTTAGAGGCCTATAGCCATCTAGTGTTCAAAGAAATGGATGAACTTCTTTATGATGCCCTTATGGGTTATTTTAGATATAGACGACACGAAGGATTGGATAATTTGTACAGCCATGAAGAAGGTTATTTAGAAATGCTGACCCTGGGCGTTTTATGGAATGTTTATAGCGGCGATGCACTTGCCACAGGAGAAAGTACCAATGAACTTCTTCAAAGAATGGTGGAACTCAGGGAAAATAACAAGCGACTCAAACCTATTGTCGATGCCTTTAGAGGCATTTGCCTGACATTCATGATGTCACCGGACCTATATGATCATATGGGTGTGGCGTCTCCAACTCGAGAGAATTTCACAAAGCTACTGGATTGGCTTGAAGCAACGGGTGAATTTGTGTATGAAGTCAAGCGTCTTAACTACTGGAAAGCCTATTTAGAAGAAATTACGGAGCCTAAAGCAATAGAAATTCTTCAATTGTTGATTTCCACTGGAATTTGGTTTGAACAGGACAGTTTGGCTGTGCTTGGAGTTTATACTGAAAATGTTGAAAGATATCTAAATGAACTGAGACCAAAGCATTATTGGAAGGAAGACGTCATCTTCTGCGGTCGAAGACGGGTGGAATATCACCTAAATATGGTTGCTTCCAACTGGCTCAACCGTGCCTATAAACAAAGTTTTCAAGAGAAGACCAAACGGATTGTATTTGTACCTACTTGCTTAAAGCTTCTTAGCAATGAAGACTGCCAAGCTGAGACCCTCGGAGACTGGCAAGTTTGCAAGAACTGTTGCGAAGCTTGCCAAGTCAGCCAATTATGCCAATTGGAAGAGGAATACAATTTTAAATTGTATATGCTGCCTCACAATGCGTCACTAAAAGAAAAGCCAGAGAATGTAGATATGGATGATGTAGGTGTCTTGGGTGTTGCTTGTGTTCTCAATCTCATTAGCGGTGGCTGGATGCTTTCTGAACGAAACATACCAGCACAATGCGTAATGCTAGACTATTGCGGTTGTAAAGGCCATTGGCACCACGAAGGCATTCCAACATCATTAGACCTCAATCAATTCAAACGTCTTCTATCGAGGGGGCTATAACCTTGGAAGAAATAAAACTGATACAAACCTTAAGTGACACAGAGTATGAATTAATATCGAAATTGGAAGAAAACTGTATCAATAATGACAAAACTGCTCTCAAAATAGAATTGGACTATAAATTAGCCGTTTCCAAAGAAGGTGATACAGTCGATAAAATGCATTTGGATTATCTGTATTTTTTAGATGGAAAACTTATAGGTTATCTTGGTATTTGCAGTTTTGGAGGAATGTCCACCGAAATTAATGGCATGGTGGATCCTATTTATAGACGGAAGGGTATCTTTGGGAAGCTCTTTCATTTGGCAACAAATGAACTCTACCATCACTATAAAGAAAAAAGTTTACTCCTATCCGATAGAAAGAGTGAATCAGGTCAAAAATTTATTCATCAATTAAAACCGGGTGGATTGAAAATCTCCCATTCAGAATACGAAATGTATTTAAATAGAGAGAAATTCAAACAGGTTCAGGCTCCTACAAAAGCAATATTAAGAAAAGCTACCAATCAGGATGCTGAAGAAATTGCAAAACAAAATGCAATTTATTTCGATCAGCCACTGGATGAAACAAAGCTCATTATGCCAGAGACGGAAGAAAAGAGAGGCATGACCGTGTACATGGCCTATTTGGAAGACCAATGTATTGGAAAAATACATTTAGAACTCAGCAGAGGTACTGGCGGAATTTACGGTGTTGGCATACGACCAGAACAGAGAGGAAAAGGCTATGGCAGGCAAATCTTACTAGAAGGCATTGGCATTTTACTCGACCAGCAAGCAAAGGAAATTAAACTTCAAGTTGAAGCTGAAAATGATAATGCGCTAGGTCTCTATTGTTCGTGTGGTTTTGAGTCCACATCAACAATGGACTACTATATTTATAACAATGGAAGCAGGGACTATGGAAAATCAATTTAGTACATTAGGCGTAAATACCGCTATTGTAAAGTGTTTAGATGCAATGGGATTTGTTGCGCCAACAGAAGTACAAGAAAAAGTTATACCACAAATATTGAAAGGTCAGGACCTAATTGTTCTTTCTAAAACGGGAAGTGGAAAGACGGGGGCTTTTGGCATTCCTCTCATACAAATGGTAAACCCAGAAGGAAAAGGACCACAGGCGCTTATACTGACCCCTACTAGAGAGTTAGCAGTTCAAGTGGACAGCGACTTGAGACTAATGTCAAAGCACGTTAAATGCCATACAGCGGCGGTGTACGGGCAACACAATATGAATGTGGAAATACAGACCCTTCAAAAGGGCGTGTCCATTTTAACGGGGACACCCGGTCGTGTTCAGGATCATATTCGTCAGGGAAATCTAAAGACTTCTGAAATACGATATCTTGTTTTAGATGAAGCCGATCGTATGTTAGACATGGGATTTATCGATCAAGTTGAAAAAATCATTAAAAGCTTGCCCAAAAACAGAGTAACCCTTTTGTTCTCTGCGACGATGCCTCCTGAAATACAAAAGATTTGTAAGTCTCATATGAAGGAACCCGAAGCAGTTGAAATTGCTTCAGAAACAAAGACAGTAGACGCCATAGAACAGGTTTACTATCGAGTTGCGGTCAATGAAAAAAGAAAGCAATTACATCAGATATTAAAAGTTGAGGACCCTGAAACTTGCATGATTTTTTGTAATACTAGGGCAACCGTAGACCGTGTACAAAAGTTTTTAAAAGAGAAGGGCTATACGGCAGATTCTCTTCATGGGGCTAACAGCCAAAGCAGCCGACTGAGAACCATCAATAACTTTAAAAAAGGTTGCTATCAAGTTCTTGTGGCTACGGATGTAGCGGCACGGGGTATTCATGTAGAAGACTTGTCCCTTGTTATCAATTACGATGTTCCGTTGGAAAAAGACAGTTATGTTCATCGAATTGGAAGAACTGGAAGAGCAGGGCAGATGGGAAAAGCCATTTCACTTGTCACCTCTGACGAGATTATGAGCCTATATGAAATTGAAGAGCATGTGGGTGCTCTAATTGAAGAAGTAGAACTACCTACAGAAGAACAGCTCAAAGAAGCCCTTCAAAAAATAGCTCAAAAACCGCCAAGACAAAGACCAGTACCAATTGGGGGTCCAACGGTTAAAAAGCAAGAGGGTGGGAACGCAACGTCTAAAAAATCTGTCGGGGCAAAAGTGACACCGAAAAAGCCTGTCCATGACAAATCGGCACATGACAAACCAGCTCATGAAAAGCCAATTCAGCCTAAAGAGCATCCTAGAAGGGAGAATGTGACGGAAATCCATAGAGAAACTACTCCTGTTGTTCATAAGGTGGAAGAGAATAAGCAGCCAGCTACAGGTGTTCTCCAAAAGTTTAAAAATTGGCTTATTAGAAAATAATTGCAAAACATATTGACACAACTTCATATTTAACGTAATATACTGCATAAATCATTAATAGAATGTAATATTTTACGGGCTTAACTGACAGATGTTAAACGAATGAAAAGTTTCCCACGGTGGAAACTTTTTTTTGTATAAAGACAAGATTGGAGGCTTCTTATGGAGAAAGGTTTAGAAAAAAAGTATGGGTTAGCAACTGCAATTGCAATGGTTGTAGGTGTTGTTATTGGGTCGGGGGTATTTTTTAAAGCAGATGATGTTTTAAAACTCACAAGCGGCAATCTGGTAGTTGCCCTATTAGCATGGGGATTAGGTGCCTTTTCAATGATTTTCGGTTCATTGGTATTTGCCGAATTTGCTCAAAGAATTGAAAAGTCCAACGGTATTGTAGACTATTCAGAAATGGCCTACGGTAAAAAATTTGGTTACTTGGTTGGTTGGTTTAAAGGGGTATTATACTATGCGCCTCTATCAGCTATTTTGTCATGGGTCGCAGCGCTCTACACCATGATATTATTAGGCAGTGATAATCCTACCAATAGCACAATGACTTGGGTATTTGCAGGAATTTTTATGATTTGCACTTATTTAATTAACTATTTTTCACCTGTACTAGCAGGTAAAATTCAAGTCAGCGCAACCGTTATTAAATTAATTCCATTATCTTTAGTGGCAATTGTAGGTACGGTAACGGGTATTATTAACGGTGTGACCGTTTCCAATTTCTCAGCAGCTTTCGATTCAATGGGTACTGCTGGTGGCACTTTAGCCAATGCGGTTGTAGCAACAGCTTTTGCTTATGAAGGTTGGATTGCGGCAGTTACAATCAACAGCGAAATCAAGGATTCAAAGAAGAACTTACCTAAAGCTTTAATTCTTGGGGCCTTCATAGTATTTCTAGTATATGTCATGTATTTCTTAGGGATTGCCAGTGTTTTGCCAACCAGCGAAATTATGGCTCAAGGTGACAATGCCGTGGCTATGACAACTGCTAAATTGTTCGGACCAACAGCGTCTTCAATTTTGACTGTGTTTGTTATTATTTCTTGCTTGGGGACGTTGAATGGTTTAGTCCTCTCGGTCATTAGAATTCCATATTCTCTGGCTATAAGAAATCAAGGTCCTATGCCCAACTTAATGAAGAAAATTGATGCTAAAACCAATATGCCAATTTACTCTGTTATTTTTTCTGCTTGCCTATCAGCAATTTATTTATCATTGTGGTATGCCAGCCTCAATGAACTCTTTGGTAGATATATTGGTTTAGATGAAATACCGATTGTATTGATTTATGGCTTATATATTTTCTTATACATTTGGTATATTAGAGAATTTACAGATTTGGGATTTGTTAAACGTTATGTTATTCCCGTCTGTGCAATTTTAGGATCACTCATTATTCTTTACGGTGGTATAACCAATCCTAGTATTGGATTATACTTAATCGTTTCTTTAGCAGTATTGCTTTTAGGCTTAGTCTTCTACAGAAAAGAAGAAACTGCATAGTAATAAAATAACGTATTTTGTAAAGGGCCTCAATGTTTATTGGGGCTCTTTTTCTGTGTCTGTTTCCTTTTGAAAATATTGGCTATAATATGTATTTAGAGACATAATAATTCTACATAGGGATTTTTTTATACATGGGATATTTTGGGTACTCGTGGTATGATGGGTAAGAAGTAAGAAAAACAGGAGATTGCCATGGACAGACAAATGATTATTTCAAAAAAACTAAATAGTAAACCTGCCTTAAAAATTGCAATAAATTATATTATTGTCGGCGTCATATGGATACTTTTCTCAGATGAATTGGTTACGGCAGTTTTTTTAGATAAAGGTATTTTAAAGGAAGCGCAAACCATTAAAGGATGGTTCTTTGTCCTTGTCACAGGGTTATTTTTATACCTATTCTTGAAGATTCAATTTGACCAAATCAGATTGGTGAATGAATCGCTGTCATCTAAAAATATATTTAACAATCAGATTTATAACGGTATTAACTGCATTATATTTGTCTGGGATGAACAGGGTAAAATTGTAGACTGCAATCAATATTTTTCAGATTTACTGGGATATTCTAAAGCAGAAATCATTGGACAAAATTGGCAATTTATTGTGGCAGAGGAACAGAGAGAATTTGTATATTTTAACGTAATTAATAGTCTTCGCGAGAAGGGAACTGTAGATAACAGCAGAAATTTAGTGGTGACTAAAGCAGGTAAGATTTTAGACATTCTTTGGAATGATCGCATACTTGATTATGAAAACAGTCAAGATCAGTTAACCATTTCCTTCGGCATTGACGTGACAAAAGAACGAGAAATGGAGCTTGAAAGAAACACATGGCTATTTTATGATAAATTGACCCATTCAGGAAATGCTGTCAAACTTGAAATGGATTGCAATGACCTTATCAAAGAGAAAAAGCCCTTTACTTTGATTTTAGCAGACATTAGCAAACTCAGTCAGGTCAATAATCAATTCGGAATTCACACAGGTGATCTTCTCGTTCAATATACCCAAAGTTTCCTTGAAAAGTATTTTGAATTGGGAAGTATATACCGTTGGCATTCTGGATCATTTGTTATTTTATCCATGGAAACGGAACCGAATGCAGTTGAGAAGATTTTAAATCAGATTGAAGTAGACAGTCGATCACGAATTTTCTTAGATGGAAAAGAGGTAGACGTCAAATTGAAATTTGGCATGACCCAATACCCTAAAGATGGATTGAAATTTGAAGGCTTAATCAATTTTGCAGCCTATGCCAATTTATACGTGAAGAGAATGGGTACCAATACTTATTCCTTTTTCAACGAACAAATCCGCATTGAAATGAATGAGGAATTGGAAGCGGAGATGAAAATTCGCACTGTTTTGGACATGAATTTTCTTGAAATCTACATGCAACCTTTGTATCATGTGAAAAGCGGAGAGATTAGAGCAGCAGAGGCTTTGTTGAGAAGTTACACGCCTTCCTTCTATTATGAGTCCATTATTGACTTTATTAAAATCGCAGAGCGAACAGGCTTAATTGTAGATGTAGATTTTTGGGTGATAGAGAATGTGTTCAAATGGATTGATAAAGAAGACATACATGGGAAGCTAAAAATTGGGATTAATCTTTCTGCTCAATCACTGACATCTATCAGATTATTACCTTTTGTAACAGAGGTACTTCATAAATACAAAATTAACCCTAGACACATTACTTTTGAACTCACTGAGCATTCTGTGGTTCAAGACTATGTCAATACCAATCAAATGATAAACGAATTAAAGTTGGTTGGTTTCAGTATCGCTCTTGATGATTTTGGATCTGAGTATTCTTCATTAAAATATTTGTCAAAGCTTAAGTTTGACAGCATAAAAATCGATAAGGATTTTATCGACGGTATTGTTTTTTCGAAAGTAGATAGAGGAATTGTGCAAGGAATTGTCGAATTAAGCAAGAGTATAGATTTAATCGTAATTGCTGAAGGCGTTGAAGATGAAGCTCAATTTAATATTTTAAAAGAACTAGGCTGCCATTATATTCAGGGCTATTATATTGGAAAACCTGAACCAACAGCGGAGTTGCTAAAAAAAATCCCCAATTCACATTTGCTTTAGTGAATTGGGGACTTACTTTGAAATTTAGATATGAATTAAGAAGAGCTAAACTGCTTTTTCAGTTTGCATTTCAACCATAATCGCTTCAAGCTCATCTGCTGGGATATTCTTTTTAAGTCTGACTTGTGGCTCGCTAGGCAACTTAAAGAGTGGAATAAACCGATCTAAGCCCGTCAAAGTTAAAAGCAATATAGATGATACTGCAATCATGGACATGAAGTTGTATTTAATGATTGAAATTGCTGTAAAATCATATAGCGGGTAAACTAATGAGGCAATACCAACATAGAAGGCAATGTATACATGCCAAGGAATCAACTGAGAACCGAATACACCAAGGGCATCGCCAAAGGTTGCATTTCTAAGTTTCAAAGTATACATATCCTCTTCACTACCTACAACGTTATCGTCTACCAATTCTTTGATGATTGGACCAATTGTTACGATTTGAGCCATTTCATCTGCCAAAGCAGCGTTACCTGCAATAGAAAGCATACCATTCCAGAACATGAGCTGTCTTACATTGCCAGAGATTTTAGAAACTAAACGAGAAAGTGGGGCAAAGGCTTTCATTTTGCTCATAATACCACCGAAAGCACCAACCCACATCATCATGACGATAACCCAAGATCCTGCATCGGCAAAGCCACTTTTGATGAGTTCTAAGAAAGCTGGAATGTTATCAACTGTACCTGCGAATAAGCCAAGTATCATTGAAGAGAAGATGCCTGATCCTAAACAAGCAATCGTTGGAACACCTTTAATAGCGAGTGCAAGAACTATAATGAGTGGAATAATCATGTACATTGGAACCCCTGCTTGAACCTGATTGAGAAGCTCAACTGCGGAAGCTCTTGTTTCACTAAGTTGTGTCCATACGGATGGTGGAATTTGCGCAATAGCTGCTGAAGCACTGCCGACTTCTGTTGGCAAGTTCATAACGGTACTAACCACGAAGAAGGTTATCGCTGCTGCAATGAGGCAGAGAATGGACCAAACACCTTGATGTCGAATTCTGCTGATAACTTCAACACGTTGAATACCAGAACTTACAACTGTAGTATCTGAGATAAGACCAATATTGTCGCCGAAGCATGCACCACCTGCAATAGCAGCAGTTGTAAGAGCAACATCACCGCCAACAATGTGGTTTAGCCATAAGAAGATTGGTGCACATGCTGCGAAAGTTCCCCAAGAGGTACCTGTAGCAACAGATAAAACTGCAGTAACTATGAGTCCAGTAACAGCAACAGTTCTTGCCGTAAGGCCCAATTTCAGAGCCAAAATAACAATGGAAGCACCAACGCCGGTTGACATGAAGCACTCAGCCATGGCATAAGCGAGCATAAGTATAAAGAAGACCAATTGCATTTCTTTTACGTTATCTACTGCGGCATCTAATAATTCGTTGAATTTAATTTTTTCTGAAATAGATGCAATGATTGCTGCATAAATAGTCGTTATAGGCGCAGCAAGTAATGCATTCATTCCAGACATCATTAATCCAGCCATCAAAAATACTGGTGAAATCTTAATAATTGCAGAGATCATGTGTGGTGTATTCTCCTTTCAATATGCGGTTAAATCATAGGATTGGTAATAACAGTACTGTCGTTTCTGCTCAGCAAATTGATTATAGCATTGAAATAAGAAGTGACAAAGATAATATTTTAACAATACTAAAAAATTTAATAATATTTAGAATAATACTAAATAACTCATAAAAATACACAACGAAATTTGGAGGATATGAAATGAAATCAGTCTATTTTAAAAAAGTGACATCAAAAAATTACAAGGAATTAAGTGATGCGGCAAGGCTTTTATTTGAAACATTGGTTAAAAATGAAAATCATCAATTTGCAGGAATTGTTCCTATCAAAGTGCATTTTGGAGAAAAAGGCAACATCACTTATATTCCTCAAGAATGCTATTTAGGTGTTATTGACTATTTGAGCGAAAATCAGGTTGATTCTGCGTATATTGAGACAAATGTATTGTACAGAGGATCAAGAACAACAGCAACCAGTCATAAAGCAATCGCTTTAGAACACGGTTTTGATAGGCTACCTGTGATTATTGCCGATGGTGAATATGGAGATGAATACAACGAAATTGCAATTGACAAAGAATTCATAAAATCTTGTAAAATTGGAAAGGCGTTTGAAAATTACGAGCAGTTTATTGTAATGAGTCATTTTAAGGGACATGGTTCAGCTGGATTTGGTGGTGCATTAAAACAGTTGGCCATGGGATTTGGTTCAAGGGGCGGAAAGTTAGCACAACATTCTGGTATTAGTCCATATGTTGTTGAAGGAAAATGTATATCTTGTGGGGCTTGTGTGAAAAAATGTGACGTAGACGCCATTCATATGGATGATAAGGCGATTATTGATTCTGAAAAATGTGTAGGGTGTGCTGGTTGTATTGCAGTTTGTCCAGTCGGAGCAATTAGAAATAATTGGAGCGATGTGAATTTTAAAGAGAAGATTACCGAGTATGCCTATGGGGCACAGCTTGGCAAAGACAATATCTATATTTCATTCCTAATGAACATTACTGAAGAGTGTGACTGTAACGGACAAATCATGCACCCAATCGCTGAAGATATTGGTGTACTAGTCTCTAAAGATCCTGTAGCCATTGATGCGGCTTGTATTGAAATGCTTCAGAAAAATCATGGAACACCACTTTTCAATAGCGGCCGTGAGTCTATCGAACATGCAGTAAAAATTGGATTTGGAACAGACCAATATGAACTCATTGAGCTCTAGTTTAAAAGGAGAAAATCAATTGAAAAATCAAGAACAAGGAAAACTTATGGTCACAGGGATTGAAGCTATAGAAAAATTGGCGTACTTAAAGGCCTATGCTATTCACTATCAAACAAAGTCTGGAAAAGAAAAAACTTGGGAAATTGCTTCTAGAGGGGACTTAAAACGCCTTGAATCAGAAATTTTCGAGCATAAGAGTATCAGCGATGGCGCACTGATTTTCGCCACTGACACTGAGAAGGCGCATGTGGTATTGCTTAAAGAGTTTAGGGTAAGTGCGGGGAGATATTTGTATATGCTGCCCGCGGGCCTTGCAGATAGGGAAGAGGACCTTAGCCTTACCGCAGAGCGAGAATTTTTTGAAGAAACAGGGATGAAATTTGAATGTATCCATGTTCAGCCACCGCGTTATATTTCTGTTGGCATTGTCAATGAGAAGATCAGTGTGGCGTATGGCTATTATTCAGGTACGCCCTCTAAAATCAATCAAGAGGACAATGAAGATGCAGAAATTCTTATTATCGACAAAGAGATGGCCGTGGAAATATTAGAAAATGAAGAGGTTACCCTTAGAACCGCCTTGCTATTGCAAGAGTTTTATGGGCTTAACGACTTCTTTAAGGGACGATCATAATGCATTTTGCCACAAAATAGCATATACTATAATTAAGTACAGTTGCATATTTATTAGATGATTTGGAGGAATTATGCCAATAAAATACGTATTATTTGACTTTGATGGCACCTTGGTGGACTCCAATGAGGCAGTTATATCAACCTTAAATCAAACTGCTTTAAAGCACCGAGGGACGCCTTATACTCAGGAAGAGCTCAATGAAATACTGGGCAAGCCCATCGAAGATCAAGTCCGAATTTTGTCAGAGGATCAAGTGCAGTCCCTTTCAGAATTTTACAAGATTCAGTATAGACGGGTGAGAGACGCCTTGACCAAGTCTTATGAAGGTGTTGAGGAGATGTTAGTGAAGCTTAAAGCGGATGGTGTAAAAATTGGCATTGTCTCAAACAAAGGCAGAAATGGTATTAATCATGGTCTTGAAATGTTCAAACTTCAAGATTTAATAGATTTTTCAGTCTCTAAAAACGATGTAAATCAACCTAAACCAAACCCAGAAGGCATTTATTTAGCTTTAAAAGGTTTAGGGGGTAGTGAAAAAGATATTGAAGATACGGTTTTTGTCGGCGACAGTGGTCACGACATAGAAAGTGGTAAAAGGGCAGGCTGCCAAACCATTTTGGTAGGCTGGACCTTACTGGCTCTGGAACCTCTCAAAGCCATGGAGCCAGACTATATTGCAGAAACGCCAGAAGATCTATATCAATATATTGCTATGAGAGTGAGGATCCGCTAAGGCTCCATAAATAGGTGACAAAATGGGACTGTTTTTAAACGCGTTTATAGATATATATTCCTTTTTTCTATTGCTGATTGTGTTCCGACAGCTCAAGAAAAGTGATGAGGTTTTTAAAAGGCGCCATTCCATGTTGTTGAGAATGGCTCAATTGATTATGCTATTGTTACTCATAGACATTGGCAGTCGCTTTGATGGCAACCCAGACAGTGTTTATGAAATAATCAATCGCATAAGCAACTTTGTAATGTTTGTCCTTAGTCCTCTGCAAGCCATGTTATGGGCGTATTACATTAAAGAACAAGTATCACAAGACCCCTTGTCTCTTAGAAGACTAACGAATAGTTTTAAAGCCTTGATATTTGTGAATTTACTGCTCAATATTGCTAGCCTAAAATACCATTGGTTTTACTACATAGACGACTTTAATGTCTACCATAGAGGAGTATATTTTCTAGTACCATTGATATTGACATTGGTATTGACAGCCCTTTCCTATTGGTATGCCATTAGCAATAGAGAAAAGTTTACCAGTAGGTATTTTTCTTCATTGATGCTTTTTGCCGTGCCGCCACTGGTATGTATATTCTTGCAGTACTTTATTTATGGCAGTTCCTTAATTCTTTCAGGTGTTGCAATATCCTTGTTGACTGTGTTTTTAAACAGTCAGAATCAAAGGGTGTATACAGATTTTTTAACTGGGGCCTATAATCGCACAAAGTTGGAGTCCTATTTAAGTGAACGAATCAGTAGCGTTCATCGAAAGGGAAGGACCTTCAGCGCTATTATGATTGATTTGGATGATTTCAAAAATATTAATGATACCTTAGGTCATGACATAGGAGATTTAGCACTGGAGACAGCTGCCAATGTACTAAAGACATGTATCCGAGAAGATGATGTTCTTGCAAGATATGGCGGCGATGAATTCTGCATTATATTGGACATTGTGGATGAAGAAGAATTGGAAGCTATGATTGAGAGAATTCGCAACAAGATAAAAAATTACAATGAATCCTTTAGTTCTCCGTTCCAATTAGAAATCAGTATGGGTTACGCCGTATACGATGAAAATCTCAAAATGAATTTAGATGAATTTAAGCGTTTAATTGACTTTAAAATGTATCAGGAAAAACGAAATAGAAAGACAAATGGTGTTTCTTAAAAAATTACTTAGGATTATTGGAACTTTTTCTTACGCTGTGGCGTCTAACTCATATAAACGTCCCAAAGACAACCGTAAGAAAAGGAGATTATATATGAACAATAAGAAGATGAGCAATAAAATATTACCAATCACTATTGCAGCAATTATGCTGGGAAGTGGTATTCCAAGCGGCATGGCTTTACAGGCCTCTGCAGATTCGCCAGCGCTAATCAGTGCCCCCGTCTCTGAGAACACATCTATGCCGAGTGGCTATATTCTCAATGGGAAACTGATTAAAATGGACAGACTTACAATGCCATTCGAATCTGCCACAGGGGATTTGTATCTACCACTTAGGAAGTTTAGTGAAGCTTTGGGCTCAAATGTTAAGTGGCATCAAAAAGAAAATGCCATCGTTATTGTGGCGAATGAAAAAACTTATACATTTCAAGTGTTAAAGGATAAGAATTCCCCATCGGGATACGTATTGAAAAGTGAAAATGGCATAAGTTATGAAACCACTGTTCGATTTGGCAGTCATTATGTAAAGGGAGACTTTTTCCGAGAAGCATTTGGGTTTATTTCAGTGACAGATCATTTAAATCAGTTGAGAATTGATTCAAAGCTATATGCACCAGATGAAGCTTCAACACTTGGTGAAATCACAGAACTGACACAAGGCAAGGATGGAATTCAAGTCTTAGTTAGAGGTCAGAAATATGGAAGTTTTGGCTATAATGAAATTTCTATTGCCGTTAAAAGAGATACACCAGTTCGAAAATCCAACGGTGAGGTAGTGAGTCTCTCTGATTTGAAGGTGGGTGACAGTCTTTATATTCAGTACTCAAAAGCTGTCACAAGAAGTATTCCACCAATGGGTCAAGGTTTGAAAGTTGTTTTGTTGGAAGATGAGTCCGTCTTTGAAGGCAAAGTATATTTTAAACAACTCTCCGTTGAAAAGTATCCTGGAGCAGGAAGTATTGCAGCGCCAATCAAGCAATTAAGGGTAATAGGCACAGCGGATTACCTTCTACACATAGACGATAAAACAATGATTGTAGACCAGAAGAATAAGGCTGTGGATTTTGATCAGTTAAAAGAAGGTTCCATTGTACAAGTATTTACAGCACCCTATGCTGCAATGAGTTATCCTGCACAGACAACTGCTTATCGTATTGTTGTTATCAGCCTTGCAAAATAAAGTTGTTAGAGAATAAATAGATGACTGAGGTCAGTAAAAAAAAGCCATTCCGATTTTTCGGAATGGCTTTTTTGCTTTATTAAGCTGTATAGTTAGTAATACCAAAGAGTAAGACAATAAAATTAATAATGAGTAAAGCCGTTAAGGGAACGTGTATAGGCATTTGACCTGGTAGTCTGTATTTTCGCTTTGTATAAATTCCCAAAATACATACAAGTATATTCACGGCTGAAACAAGAATGCCTAGTAAAAGATAAGTATAATTCCAAGAGTTATAGGCGATATTTAACTTAATCAGTGTTCGGAAAACGATTGCAGGGTCCTTTGGCACAGCAAAATAATAGGCAGAAAGGGCAACCACCGAGAGGAAAACGGCAATGAAAACATAAATGGTACTTTGTTGGTTGGCGCTTTCTTTTTCAGGGTCGTAGTGTTCAGCCTCATTCACTTTGTAATATAAATCACTGTAACCCTCTGGGCCAATATTTTTTTGTATCACTTCAGCTTGTTTCTTAAACAAAAAAGCATTAATTTTTTGAGAAGTGACATCTTTTTCAATAATAAACTGTAAACGAAGGTCGTATTTACTGATAGAGTCAGGTAATGCGTTACACATAACAACGGTACAAGGAATTTCTATAATTTCAGGTTCAGTATTGAGCCTAAGAATAATCGTTGATTTAGCTTCTATCTTTTCAGAACATATAGATTTAAGGCCAGTTCCGCTGATATTTGTAGTGGTAATATTCACGTTGCGATGTTCTTCGCCGACTAAAATAGTGTAATCTTTCATAATGGGAAGTCTAAAAGCCCCTCGACGCTGAACTTTTTCAGGTTCGCCTGTGCGGTAAATTTTATAGACAGCAATACCGTTGGTATAACCCCGTTTATCGATACGTGTTTTTATTTTAAAAATTTCTTTGTCGGTTTTTTCAGCATTGTCTACCATGAAGTAAACCGTAAGCTGATCATTTTCTTGCATCGGATAGACGGCGCCTTTTACCATGGGGGCGTAAATAGTGAAAACATCATCTTTATAAGGGTAGTCTATTAAAGTATTGAGCTTTTGAGTAACGTTTTCGCGATTGGTATACTCTATCTCAACTAAAGTACCTGTTTTTAGTACAAGCTCAAGATTCATTCTGTTCGCCTCCGTTTCTATTTATTAATGATGTCAACCGATGCATTTAATTGATAGACCACATCTTTGCGCTCTACAATGATGAGGGTTCGTTTTGCTAACGCTTCGTCCGCTTTAAGTTGATGAACCAATTCATAATTTGGATTAATCGCAATAGGGTTGCCAATACGCCGGAGCATGGATAAATCACCGTTGGTGTCTCCATAGGCAAAGCTGGCATCAATATCTATTTCGTATTTTTCAATAAGCATATCGATGGCTTTATTCTTATTAACGCTATCCCACATAGGAAGAATTTCTCCTGTAAAGTAGCCATCAGCATCTACCAAATACTTTGTACCAATATACTCTGTGACACCATATTTAGCTGCCATTTTTTCTACTAGAAAATCGGGACTTCCAGAAATAAAGAAGATTTTATGGCCATTTTCCTTGTGAAATTCAATGCGATTTCTAACGTAAGAGTAGACCTGCTCTCCCTTTAAATGAATCACTTGATCCGTTATGAATTCTAGCTTAAGCTTATTCATACCCGTTAAAGATTCGATATAGATTCCAGCCAGAGAATCAATATAGTCATCAAATTCACCTGTTCTCTTTTTCCAGTCTTCATAGGATTTCTTTACGTTGTGATGCCAATTAAGGGGATCAACAACTTCATATTTAATCAATTTCTTAAAATGCTCAATCATTAAGGAACCGCGGTAAAGGGTACCATCAATATCAAAGAAAGCACCTATGTTTTGATTCATGTAATTGACCTCCTTTATTTTACTACTTGAAAAGTAGTTTAAATTTTCTGATAATAGGTATATATGAAATATAAATCTCTGTATCAGCTTTCGAGATTGGTGTAACAACTGGTTATTCTATATCATATCCAAAAAACGAAGACTTATGCAAGGGGTAGGTGAGCTATATGTTTATTTATGTAGGAATTGCACTATTGATCACCATGATTTTTGGTTATTTGTTTGAAACCATAAAAATGTATGCCACTATTTTTGAAATCAAACGAATCAACCAAGAAATTGTAAAGTTACTTAATGAAGCCAAAATTGCTGAAGATGTGGTCGATGTTTTTATGGTTGAAAACCTCAGACAATTCTTTAAAGACCGTTTATTGGGCGGGCATATCGTCGATGATTTCAAACTCTACAAAAAAGACAATCGCAATATCCAAATGCTTTACAAAAAAAATATGGCAGTACAAAATTTGGAACTTCACATTGAACCTTTGCATAGAACCCTTCGTGTTGGGGACATGGATTATTTTGAAAATCCTTTTGAAGAAATCCATTTATAATTTAAAACCAGATGTTTATTATTACAGAACGCGGGTATAAATACAATACCTAATTAGAGGTATGGACCTTTCCTTCATTGGGAGGTTTATATAGAGGTTGGCACTCGGGACGGCAAACAAACAGTGGTAAGTTAAGTTCATCTGACACTTCAAACAAAAGTGTGATTGAAATGTAAGAACAAAGTTAAAAGATCCAAGAATCTGAACAACAGTTACAAAATGTATGGCTACAATGTATGGTTACAAAGATTCAAAGATTTAAAATCAAAAATGTTTAAGTTTATTGTTCAAGCAAGTCTGTTTTAAACTTTTATAGATCTTGAACCCTTAGACAAATTACTAGGAGGTATATCTGTATCGAAAGAGAAGAATGCCAAACAACTGAATATGCATCAAATTCCCGTGCCGATGCCAGCTGAAAAGACCTATCTCCAATAACTATGAAGATAGGTCTTTTAATGTGTCTATAAAGTTAGATGTTATTTTAGCTGTAATGCCCCAAATTTCAAAATCTTCATAGGTGATGAAAGGAATCGTATACTTGCCGACCTTCCATTCGTAATTTGGATGGATTTTCTCATAAGGGAAATTTTCTGGAGGCATGATGTTAGCCTTGCTTTGATACCATTCCACATCGCAGAGCATGAGGAAGTCAAGAGGGACAGTGAATAATTCTTGGACTTCACCTTCATTGGGTTGAAGTTCACTTACGTCAAAAGGTATAAAGCCTAAAAAGACATGGATGTATAGATTAAAAGGCGTAATCACATCATCTAACTGGCCTATAATTTCTATGTCTTCAGTAGGAATGTTAAGTTCCTCACTGGTCTCCCTTATGGCGGTCATTAAATAAGATTCACCTTCTTCGTGTCTGCCGCCAGGGAAGCAGATTTCTCCTGGTTGATTTCTAAGCAGATTGGAACGAACTTCATAGAGCAGGTGAACTTCATCGTCTACTTGAATTAGCGGTATCATAACCGCGTAGTGTTTGAAACCATCTTGCTTATACTGATATGCTGAAAACCATTCCTTTAATTGCTTTCTATCCAAATTAATCACTCCTTCAATTGGAAATCGTTTTGACTTAGTTCAAAGGTCTCCAATAAAGTTTTATCGCCTGCAAAATAGACATCATGGTTCTTTGTAACAAATATTGCAGCCGTATGGTCTAAAGTATTAATCAATTGACGCCCTTCGTCAAGACCAAGGGCGAAGGTTGTTGTTGAAAGTATATCGCCCATAACGGAAAGGTCTGAAATAATAGTGACACTGATTAATGTGTTGTCAACGGGGTAACCTGTTGAGGGGTTTAAAATATGGTGGTAAGTGACCCCATCTTGGACAAAGAAGCGCTCATAGCTGCCAGAAGTGACTATGCTCTTTTCAGTGGCTTTTACAGTGCCCATTAGTTCTCCCGTTTTACCGGCAACAGGGCTTTGAATACCCACGTTCCAAGGGTCGTTTTTAGTTTTGCTACCTAAGGCATAAATGTTGCCTCCTAAGTTTAGAATGGCGCTGTCTATGCCTTTTTCTTTTAGAAAAGCAGTACATTTGTCTGCGGCATAGCCTTTTGCGATAGCCCCTAAATCAATATGGGCATTAGGATCCAATTTTTGAAGGGTATTATTCTTTGTATCTGCGATGACATTTTTATAATTTACATGGGGTAAGGCAGCATCTATTTCTTTCTGAGTGGGAACGCGAGGGGTTTCGGTAGAGATACCCCACATTTTAACGATAGGTTCTATGGTCAAATCAAATGCACCGTTAGACTTTTCACTATAAGTTTTGGCAATTGCCACCATTTCCACAATGTCTGCAGGCATTTTTACAGGTTCTGTCGTTAAACTGTTATTAAAACGAGAAACATCACTATCTTGAATATTAGCGCTGTAACTGTTCTCCATTTGGTCAAAAAGTGCCCAAATGTCAGTAAAAATAGCGGTATCATTATAGCCATACAAAGTAATTGTCATGACCGTGTTAAATTTAAATTGTGTATCTTTAATAGATGTAGTATTCTCATTAGTGGTACATCCTGTCAGTGTGACTAGAAGTGACAGCATTAGCACTATGCTTAGTAACTTTATTTTCATTGATTTTCCTCCGCTTTAATTGAAATGGATGCCTTGAATATCATATAATAGTTTCGTAGTTGAAAACAACTATTAATTACTGAATAGGTAGGATTCTATTCATATAAAGAAATTGAGGTAGCGAATGAAGAAAAATGACATTATTTTGGTGGTCGTATACATACTTATGACCGTTGCCATGACCTGGTATGTTGTTCAAGATAAAATTAATGCAACGGCAGATCAAATTCAAGTGTATTCAGAGGGGAAAGTGGTAAAAAGTATTCCTCTGCCAGCTGAAGATCAAAAATTTGAGGTTTCTAATTCTCATGGACATGTTATAGTTTCTATTAAAGATGGGGCTGTCAGTGTAACTGAATCAAACTGCCGAGACCAAGTCTGCGTTCATACAAAGCCAATAACCCGAGGTGGCGAGATGATTGTTTGCTTGCCAAACAAAATATATGTAGAAATCAAAAAGCAAAAAAACGACAACGTAGTAGATGCTCTGTCTCAATAATTAAAAGAGAATGATCTAACTAAAATCAATGATAGAATGGAGAAAAAAATGACATTAGCAATGAGTATTACAAATTTTGTGATTTATTTAGTACTTTTATTTGGTTACGAAATTTATTTGTCTAAAAGAAGAACCCGTTCGGATGTTTTCTTTTTAGCCTCAGAAGAAAAATGGTACAAAATTTTGATGGTGGTTCTTGGAATAAGTGTAGTTGTTATGGATTTGTACTTTAAAACGGCTTCATACTTCGTCTACACAGTTTTGTTTTTATCCTATACCTTTACCCTTAAAGAGATTGGAACAAAGGGTATCATCAATAATTTAAGACGTATACCTTTAAAAAATATTAAATCCATAGAAGTAAAAGAAAAAAAGTACGGTTATCATGTTTACTATGACGTCAACCAAAGAACCTACGAAATGGTAGTAAGAAGTAGTCTTTCTTCTGGCTTATTGGAAGCTGTGGAGCGTGCCAAAAAAATGATTGGAAAGTAAATATAAACGTAAGCCTTTAAAAGCAGTCCTTTAAGAAAATACATCTTAGGGGACTGTTTTATTTTTTGTCCTAATGGGTATTTCATTAATGAGACTTATGGGGGTGATGACATATGAGTACCATAGATGAACTGAGAAAACTTGGGGAAATAGTTAATTACAAAGAGGACGAAATTTTATTTCAGCAAGGCGAAAAGGGAGACGAGGCATTTCTAATTCTCCGAGGGAAGGTAGCAGTGATTTTAAACAGTATTTATGATGGCAGTGAAATTCCCATAGCAGAAATCGGTGAAGGGGATATTGTTGGTGAAATGGCAGTTTTAGAGGTATCTACTCGAACAGCCACAGTCAAAAGCATATCGCCTGTTATTGCGCTTAAGATTAAAGAAGAGAATTTTACTGAATTCATTAAAATGAATCCCAAGTACGGCAAGGGTCTGTTGTGCTCCTTGAGCCGCAGAATTAAGATGACCAAGGAAAAGATCAAGGAAAGGGTTGATTCATAATGGATGCTAATGAATTGCTCACAAAGAAGATTGTAAACATAAAAAAGGATGTAATTATTTTTTCGCCGAACCAAATGTATCCGTGCTTTTATTTAATTGTTAAAGGCAAGGTAGATGTGTTCAAAGTACATGGTAATGGAACCACCCTAGAATACTCACTTGAATCTGGGATGACCATTGGAGAAATAGAATTTTTGCTAAAAGAGAACCATGCCTATCAGGCAAAAGCGGCCGAAGAATGCAATTTGCTTGAAATAGATGAAACGACCATCGACGTATTTATAGCTGCTTTTCCTCAGTATGTGATGAACATTCTTAAAAGGCTTTCAAAGGCTTTAAAAATACTAAATGAAGAAATGGAAATGGCTGTTGGTCAAAAGCTTACCGTTGATGGGACAGAGACAAGAGGCAAAACGGATATTGTTGAAATAGAAAAGTACTATCGCATAGAAAGTGACAAAAAATATCCAATGCTGCTGCCTGCTGACCACGACGAGTTTTTATACCCCAAGGAAGTGGAATGTCCAATTTGTGAGAAGAAATTCACAGCAAATCAAATAAGGGGTAGCAAGCTGGTTTCGGAGGGCGTGGATAGAGATTTTAGAAAACATTTTAAAAATTTTGATGAACTTTGGTACCAACTTTGGCGGTGTCCAAGATGTGGCTATACCAATTTCCAAAATGAATTTTTCAAAATTGGACCATCGGCTAAGAAAGACTTATATGAGAGTCTGCCTAGAAACGAAGTTCCAGCAGAATTTAAGCTGATTAAGCGAGATATTAATCAGGTTCTGGCAGATTACTTTCACTTTAACAAGCTGATTTCTTTTTACAATATGGACAGTACCATTAAAGTCAGACTGTGGCAATCCCTTGCGTGGCTATTAGAGGATGTTAAAGACAAAGACGCAGCCTATAAAGCCAGAAGGGTTCTCAAAGTCATGATAGAGGATTGTTGGTACAGCAGCAGGGTTATTACCCAGCAAGAAGATGAATGTAAGTTGACCATTAAGTTAGCCTTACTTTCTAAAGAAGAGGGATTGTACAATGAGTCAAGAAAGTTCTTATTGTCATTGTCCAAACTAAAAGACATTCCAAATGCCATGCGAAACATGATACAAGATGAAGTTTTAGAATTAAAAAGCCTTTCGAAAAATGAACAAAGTGAAGAATAACTTATCCACATCTTCAAGGGTATCAATTTAAACGAATACGCCCCTTAATCAACAAGTTAATTTAGTTACTAAATAAAGCCGAGTAAGTTCAAACGGACTTGTCAATAGAAATTACAAGAAAAATAACTTATCGACAATTTTCGACTAGAAGCTGAAAGCTTTCTGCAACAACGGTTTCGAAGCTGGAAAATTTTTCAATACCCTGAAGGTCAAATATTTCAAGGTTAAAAATAATTTCCTTTTTCTCAGCGTAAAATGCCTTGACAAAGTCAAAATAGAACGAATTTTCGGTAACTATAGGTAAGTGAGATTTTTCTAAATTTTCACTCACCCCATGAAGGTGGGCGTAGGAGATTTTGTCAAAAAAAATTTTAGATGAACTGTCAAAACATACTTTTAGGCCTTCAAGTTGACCTTTGTATTGTCTGAACCAATGTGGCAAGTCGAAACAAAGGTCTATTGGAGCGCCTTGATGTTTTTTGAAAAAGAGCTGAAGATCTTCTGCCGACTGTGTGACGGCAAATTCGTCTTGATGGCAGGTATTTTCTAAACAAAGCTGAATCGGTAAATTCAGCCTCACAACTTCGTTGGCAAAAAAATCAAAAGCCCTATCGTTGATATCTAACAAAGTACTTCTCTCTTCAGAATGGCCAATAGGAGAAGATGAGCCATGTAAAATAAACTTTACAGCTTCAGGACTGGTTGTCATATCGGCAATGTTCTGAAAAAGCCTTTGCAAATTGGTTTTCATATTGGCGTGACTCTTATAAAAATTAAGGCTGTAGGCATAAGGGTCAATAAAATCGGGGTTGTGAAAGGCCGTGGATAACCCTAAAGACTGAGCTTTTCTTACAAGGCGTTTCAAGTCTTGACTACTGATTAAAGAAGGGTGCGGTGAAAATTCTACGTGTTTAAAGCCCGATTGCACTAAATTTTCAAGATGAGTTTCTCCGTAATCGGGAGAGATGAATTTTTCAAAATAGGTTATTCCCGTCAACATTTTTATTTCTCCTAAAATTATTCGTTAAAAAGTAACATACAATAAAAATTAGAGCTATAATTGGAGTTGCAAGCCTTGTCCTAGGCGGTTATAATTTACTCATGTCTTAGACTATATGAGGTGACTACTTTTGATTTTAATGATCGATAATTACGATTCTTTTACCTATAACCTTGTTCATTATTTGGAATCCCTTAATGAGGAAGTCAAAGTTGTTAGAAATGACGCTATTAGTATATCAGAAATTATTGAACTTGACCCAGAGATGATTGTCCTGTCTCCAGGGCCTTGTACGCCTAATGAGGCAGGTATCTGTCAAGAAGTGGTAAGAGCCCTACAAGGAAAGTTTCCTATTTTAGGTATTTGTCTTGGGCATCAAACCATAGGTCAGGTTTATGGCGGGAAAATTGTACAGGCGAAAGCACCTGTTCACGGTAAAGTTCACCCAATCCATCACAACCATAGTGGGGTCTTTAAAGGACTTAACGAGCCTTTAAACGTTACCCGCTATCATTCGCTTATAGTGGAGAGAGAAAGCTTGCCAGAGTGCCTTGAAATCACAGCGACAACCCAAGAAGGAGAGATTATGGGTTTACGTCACAAAACCTATTTAATAGAAGGTGTGCAATTTCACCCTGAAGCCATTTTGACCGAGCAGGGACTAGAACTCCTCAATCATTTTTTACTGAAGGCAAAGGCCTTTAAGAAGGGAGAGTCCTATGCAGATTAATGCGCTTAATACAAACCTAAAGCCAGAAGCTGTATTTTGGCAACTAAAAAACGAAAAACATTGCGTTTTTCTGGACTCGGGCATGGATCATGATCGTTTAGGCCGTTATTCCATTATTGCTTGGGATCCCTTTACGACTTTTGAATCTAAAGGAAAACACATTTCCATTAAAGATGAAAAATCTCAATTGGAGTATATGGGCAACACTTTTGACGCATTGAAAAAATTATACAGTCAATATCATCAAGACGTTATCACGGACTTGCCTTTTATAGGTGGTTTCATTGGCTATTTTGGCTATGATTTATGCCATCAAATAGAAAAGCTTCCCATCAACACCATAGATGACATTGAATTACCTGACTGTTGGATGGGTTTATACGACGGGGCTTATGTTTACGATCATAAAACAAACCTTGCTTATATTGCAGATTCAGGTATGAGAGCGGGTACGAGAGAGAGAATTCTCAGTAAAATAGCTTTAATTGAAAGTCTCGTAGAACCTGAAATTATTCTTCCTAAAGTTACCCGTCAGCCAGTTTTTCAGTCTAACTTTAAAAAGGAAGACTATATAACAGCCCTTAGCCGATTAAAGGCCTATATTCGCACAGGGGACATTTATCAAGCTAATTTAACCCAACGGTTTACAACTGAAATGGTACAGGCACCAGAAGAACTGTATATGAAATTAAGGCGCGTAAATCCTGCGCCTTTTGCAGCATACATTCCTCTAGAAAAGGGAGCCATTATCTCCAGCTCTCCAGAACGACTATTGAAAATTGATAAAGACAGAATAGAAACTCGTCCTATTAAGGGCACACGACCAAGAGGAAAAACACCAGAAGAAGATCAGCAATTAAAAGAAGAACTTATTGCCAGCGAGAAAGACCGCTCTGAGCTTTTAATGATCGTTGACCTTGAAAGAAATGACTTGAGCAAAGTTTCTAAAACCGGGACTGTCAAAGTGCCAGAGTTAATGGTTTGTGAGACTTACCCTACAGTCTTCCACTTGGTCTCTACAGTGACCTCTGAAATAAAAGACGGCCTTGACCCGATTGATGTGGTCAGAGGGGCTTTTCCAGGCGGATCTATTACGGGTGCACCTAAAATAAGGGCAATGGAAGTTATAGACGAATTGGAACCAACACAAAGAAGTATTTATACGGGCGCCATTGGGTATATCGGTTTTAACGGACAAACGGATTTGAACATTGCTATTCGCACCATCATCTGCCATCATGACCAAGCCAGTTTCCAAGCAGGTGGGGGCATAGTGTGGGACAGCGATGAAGAGAGTGAATACCAAGAAACTTTGGATAAAGCAAAGGCAATGATGAATGCCCTTAGTATATAACAGCTCCAGTTTGGGAGGTTTCAGTATGTTAGAGGCATTTAGCCCATTAAATGAGATTAAACTTGAACAAAATACCTCTCTAAAGGATTTGGCAATGTCTGAGGGCCTTCAATTTGGCTTAGGTGTATTCGAGACTATGAGAAGATTACCAGAGGGCATAGAGGATTTTCAGGCTCACATGACCCGTCTCAAAAATTCAGCAGTACAACTTAAAATACCAATCCCTGTGGATTTTGATAATACGGACAATTTCAAAAGGTATCTTGAATCTTTTAAAAAGCAGGACAGGGGTATTCAACCTTTAGATAGCGAAATTGGTGTGATCAAGCTTACCTTGTTAAGACAAGGAAGTTCCAGTCTATGGATTGTATCAGAAAGACCTTTTCTCTATACAAAAAAGCAATTGGAAGAAGGACTAAGTTTGACGGTTTCAGAGGTACAAAGAAGCAGTACATCCTTTATTCAAAGACATAAGACTCTAAATTATGCTGAAAATTGGTTGGAAAAGCAAAAAGCTATTGAAAATGGTTATCAAGAAGTGTTATTTTTAAACGAGAATCATGAGTTGACAGAAGCTTCTGCTAGCAATCTTTTCTTTTACAAAGAAGGATGTTGGAGAACCCCTGAAATAGACTGTGGTCTACTACCGGGCATTATGCGTCAACGTGTGATTGACCATTTTAATCAAGTCGGTAAACCTGTTATTGAGGGAAGATTTGTCTTAAAGGATATTTTATCTTCTGAAAAAGTGATATTGACCAATGCTTTAATGGGTGTAATGCCTGTAAAGTCAATTGGGACACACCAATTTGATGTTAAATCTTGTACTGAAATCTTGAACTATCATGTTATAGATCCTGCCCGCTTGCTTTTTGTATAAGGGCAACTACTTTGAGGAGAAAAATAATGGATAACAAACGTATTGAGAATGCAATTCGAGAAATTTTATTTGCCATAGGTGAAGATCCAGATCGTGAAGGTCTAGTAGGGACCCCAGATAGAATTGCCAGAATGTATGAAGAAATTTTTGCAGGCATAGGGGAAGACCCAGGAAAACACTTGGAAGTGATTTTCCAAGAAGATTCCCATGAAGAGTTGGTACTTGTTAAAGATATTCCCTTTTATTCAGTCTGTGAGCATCATTTAGTACCTTTCTTCGGAAAAGCTCATGTGGCATATATTCCAAAGAAAGGTAAGTTGACAGGTCTCAGTAAATTGGCAAGGGTTGTAGATACTATCGCAAAAAGACCTCAGCTCCAAGAACGTTTAACGTCAACCATCGCAGATACCATCATGGAAAAACTTCAACCACATGGGGTTATTGTAGTTGTTGAAGCTGAACATATGTGTATGACTATGAGAGGGGTTAAAAAACCTGGAAGTAAAACGATTACTTCAGGGGTAAGAGGCATTTTCAAGACAGACTCAAAATCAAGAGCCGAAGCGATGTCATTGATTAATTTCGGAAAGTAGGCTTAACCATGTTAAATTTACAATTGAAATATAAACCCTATACTTTAGATTGCCGTGGACACGAACTTAAAATAGGTGAAAGAACATATATCATGGGTATTTTAAATGTGACACCAGACTCTTTTTCTGATGGTGGTGATCATAATGATGTACAGGCGGCAGTTGAGCATGCCCTTCAAATGATTGGAGAAGGTGCTGACGTGATTGACGTTGGGGGAGAATCAACGCGCCCAGGTTTTGCAGAAGTAAGGGCAGAAGAGGAACTTAAACGTGTTATTCCAGTTATTAAAGCTTTGGTAGAACACCCTGACATTAACGTACCTATTTCAATAGACACCTATAAAGCTGAAGTGGCAAGAGCTGCTTTAGAAGCAGGGGCCCATATGGTTAACGATGTGTGGGGCCTTCAAAGAGAACCTGAAATTGCTAAAGTTGCCGCAGTTTATAATGCACCTGTTATTGCTATGCACAATCAAAGCGGAACGGATTATGACATAGATATAGTCATGTCAATGATTGCATTTTTCGAAAATTCCATTAGGATAGCTAAAGCGGCAGGACTTCCAGACACACATATCTTTTTAGATCCAGGCATAGGCTTTGGAAAAACAGCAGAACAGAACATTGAAGTGATGGGCAGATTGACAGAACTCCATTGTCTAGGTTATCCTATATTATTGGGGACTTCTCGTAAGTCAATGATTGGTAAAATATTAGATTTGCCACCCAAGGAACGCGTTGAAGGTACAGTTGCCACAAATGTGATTGGTGTTGTTCAAGGAATGGAAATCATTCGGGTTCATGACGTACTAGAACATGTAAGGGCAATAAAAGTAACTGACGCAATTGTAAGGAGACGTTAAATGGATAAGATACTCATGGAAAATATGGCTTTTTATGGTTTTCACGGTGTGTTGGAAGAAGAAAAAACCTTGGGCCAGAAATTTTTTGTAGATTTAGAAATAACATTAGATTTATCCGTTGCAGGAAAATCTGACGCGTTAGAATTTACAGTAAGTTATGCAGATATATACGATGACGTAAAATATTTTGTGGAGTCCGCTCGATATAATTTGATTGAGGCACTTGGTGAAAATATATGCAATATGATTCTTTCTAAGTATTCAACTGTTAAAGAAGTCGTCATCCGTATAAAAAAACCAGAAGCACCAGTGAGAGGTATTTTCGATTATATGGGTATACAATTGGTGAGAAATAGAGATGAAAAGTAAAGCATATTTAAGCCTTGGGAGTAATATGGGAGACCGTGTTGCTCATTTAAAGCAGGCTGTTGTACTTTTGGAAAGTCACCCTCATATAGAGGTAACAGGGAAATCGTCTTTTTATACAACTGCCCCTGTAGGTTATTTAGAGCAAGAAGATTTTATCAACATCGTTGTGGCAATAGAAACCCTTTTAGAACCTATGGCTCTCTTAATGGTCTGTCAAAATATTGAGCAGCAGCTTAAGCGGGTCAGATTAATCCACTGGGGACCTAGAACTATAGATGTTGATATACTTTGGTTTGAAAGTTATCAAAATGAATCGGAACAGTTAACGGTGCCACACCCCCGAATGCATGAACGGGGATTTGTGATGATACCGCTTTGTGAATTGAACTCAAGTCTTGTCATAGGTGGCAAGACCGTTTTAGTGTGGTGCGATGAATTAATCGACCAAGAAGTTAGGAAGATGACAGATGAAACTTGGTAAAATACTCAACGGAGAAAAGCGCGTCATTGAACTAGGAAACTTGAAAATAGGCATAGGTGAGAAACCTGTCTTTATTTCTGGTCCATGTTCCGTGGAATCCCGAGAACAAATTATGGAAACTGCAATGGCACTTAAAGGAAAGGGTCTCGATATTCTAAGAGGTGGCGTTTTCAAGCCGAGAACCAGCCCTTATGAATTTCAAGGACTCGGATTAGAAGGTCTTAAAATGCTCAGAGAAGCAGGGGATGCAGCAGGTGTTCCTGTCATAACAGAACTCATGGAAGAAAGTGATTTAGAAGAAGTCGCAAAATATGCCGACATTATTCAAATTGGGTCACGAAATATGTACAATTACTCTCTCCTTAAGACAGTTGGGAAAATTGACAAACCCGTGCTCCTTAAAAGAGGTATGAGCGCTACCATTAAAGAATGGATTATGGCTGCTGAATATATAGCTATGAGCGGAAATACCAATATTATTCTCTGCGAGAGAGGCATAAGATCTTATGACACTTATACCAGAAATACATTGGATTTAGCCGCTGTTCCGATTATGCAAATGGAAACTGGCCTACCTGTAATTGTAGATCCATCCCATGGGACTGGTCTTAGAAATCTTATTGGCCCTATGTCAAAGGCTGCGTTAGCAGTAGGTGCCAGTGGATTAATGATTGAAGTTCACATTAGACCAGATGAAGCCCTTAGTGATGGTCCACAGTCATTAACCCCTGAGCAGTATCATCAAATTATTGACCATATTTACGACCGATAGGAGATGGCATTGTGGAAAAAATTAGCTATTGTGTTAGAGAACTGTACAAAAGAGTCGGCGAACACAACTTGACCTCTTACAGCGCTCAAATGGCTTACTTTTTTTTACTTTCCATCTTTCCTTTTTTGATTTTGCTCTTTGCAATTCTAGGGAAACTTTCAATTACCTATGACTTAGCCTCTGTGGCGTACATGCAAATTGTACCCCCAGAAGCTTATGTGATTATAGATGGCTATATAGAACACCTTCTAGAAGCCAATTTAGAGACCGTCCTGCCCATTTCCCTCATTGTCTCGCTTATAACAGCCTCTAAAGCAATGAGTGCCTTAGAACGGGCTTTTAATACAGCCTATGAGGTTTCTCAGCCACGAAAATATTTTTATGGTAGGGTTATTGGCGTTTTAATGACTACATTGGTAATGGCAGTTTTAATCATTGCCTTGACACTGCCTTCTATGGGCATGAGTTTCTTTGAAGTCCTTAAAATAGGTATAACTATGGGCAGTGGTTTTCAACTATTCATTTACTACGGCAGATGGCTGGTGATGATAGCTTCATTTGTATTTGTGCTGTCTATTATTTATAAGGTCATGCCCAACAGGAATCTAAAATTATCCTCAGTCTTACCGGGAGTTCTTATTACCATGGTAGGTATGATGGCGTTATCAGCAGGTTTCTCATTTTTTATTCGATCTTTTAGCAATATATCATTTGTATATGGATCACTAGGGACTGTTATGACTTTAATGATTTGGCTTTATTTTGTAGGTATAGTCCTAATGCTAGGCGCAGAGATAAATGCAGTGCTTTTAGAGTGGCAGGAAAAGAATGAAAAGATATGAATATTCTTAATATTTAGATACTTATATTACAAACAAATTACAATACAAACCAATTTGTTGCCAATTTCCAGCTGCTCAATTATGATTAAGTTGTGTTAAAGATATTAACATACAAAAATATGAAAAGGAGGTTCTGTACAATGATCAATTCAATTAAAGTAGAAATCGCCAATGGAAACTTAATCATCTCTTTTAAAGCAGAACCTGACAAGGGACACAAATAAGTCAATACTTATTGGTCACTTCCACAGGCTTGCAGCTGTGGTTTTTTTATGCCTTATAGGAGGCATATTATGACAAATTATCCACAAAACGTATGGCTGTTCAACACTCACAATTTCATGTTCTATTGGATAGGAGGAAATAAAAATGCAAAGAAATTTACATATAAAAGTAAATGGTTTTGATATATATTTAGGTGTTAACAAGAGTGAAAAGAAAAAACAACAACAATTAAAGTCGGCATATAAAAACCAGCTAATGAGAGAGAATCAAGCAAGAACCAGCTTTAAAAGTGAATATGATCTGGCGAGATTATACTAATTTGCATTTTCGAATGCAGAGAACCAGCATTTTCGAATGCTAAAAAAAGAAGCCTAATGGGCTTCTTTTTTTATGGGATTTTATTCAAACAGCATGAAAATATGAGCTGTTGCTTATAGGTCATAATTTTTGGTCGATAACGGCACCCATTTGATCTTGTTTGCCTGACATTTCTTCAATTTTATCTGGTATGATAACTTTAATAATTCGAAAAGCTGAAATCAGCATAGGAATCATACCTGTGTTGGTAATAAGAAGAAAATCGAAATATTCAGGGTGAATCTCGTAAAGTTTTTTCATGCGCCCTTTAAAAAAGCCTAATGTTTTATCAACATGGACTAATATGGAGGCCTTCGTCAAATCTTCTTCATAATTATCGATAATAGTAGCAATATGATGGGAATAAGATGTATCAAAGGCTTTATCAAAAACGGCTACGGCTACAATGACATCGTTGATATTTGTTAGGGTTTTAAACAGATGGTCTATAAAATCCATGCCTTCCTCGGGATTGTCAAAGTCCTCTTCAAGATTTTGTTCAAGGATGTAATAGTGCCTAAATTCTTCTTTGTAATCTGTAACCTGTTCAAATTTATTACCAAATAGACCGGCGTTGTCGTGATATTTTTTTATGCTTGAAATTTTATCTACAGATTCTATTTTAGGTTCTTGGGTAATACTGTTAATACCAGCATATTGTTGTCTGTAGGTTGAGCGCTGAGTTAATTTGCCCTTAACGCCAAGGGCCTTTTTAATGCTCTCAATTCTAGTGATTACCATATTTAGCACCTCCTTGTGCTTTATGTCTATTAACAATGTCGGCATTTTTCAGAATATTCTTAATAGCTATACATGAGATATAGGAAATATGTTAAAATACTTAAAATTAGTGAAATAAGGGGGCAATTATATGGAACAAAATCAAATTATGGACGTGTTACATCAACTGAAAAAGCAGCTCTTAAGTGCCTCCTTTATTGAAGAGTCTGAATGGAGCAGAAATACCATTCTAGAATATCTGGAGCATCCTGATCATCTAAGAGGTATTGAGAATATTATCTCTCAGCAAAATTATAACACAAAGACGGTTTACAGCCTTTATGAACCTCTAATTAGGTCCTTAGCACCTGCAGGGCTAAACTTAGACTTCTTGACCCAATTCCATAATTACAGTGTTAACTTGTCCTTTCCTGATACAGAAGATTTTATCAGTGGTAAAGGCATTGAGTCCCTCGCAAAGTTATTTCTTAAGATTATGAAGGTCTACTGTGATTTGCAGCGCGCTACAGATCGGAGCAGTTGGCAGGGAATGTACCCGATTGAACCTTTAACCTCTAAGGAAGAAGGCGAGCTAGAATCTAATGACGAGTATCGACGCTTTAAGTTTTTCTTTAAGCAGGACTATGTTTATGAAATGATGAAAATCAATCAAGACATAAAAGGATATACCACCTTGGACCACGTATGCGGAGTCTATCATATTGCAATGAAGGTTGCAAGACAGCTACGTCGTGCAGGTGTGAAGTTGGACATGGGACGGGTAGCAGGTGCAGCAGCTGGACATGATATTGGTAAATATGGTTGCAAAGGTGATGAGAAAAAGCGTGTTGCTTATTTCCATTATCACTATACTGGGGTTTGGTTTGAAAATAGGAACATTTCCTATATTCGCCGAGTTGCTATTAATCACTCCACTTGGGATTTAGAGCTAGATAATTTACCAATAGAGGCCCTTATCTTAATTTATGCAGATTTTAGAGTCAAGGCAGATGACAGTGGGAAAATGACATTTTACAACTTAGACGATTCCTTCCAGGTCATACTGGATAAGTTGGATCATGTGGATGAGGCAAAAGAAAATCGATACAAACGTGTTTACAGCAAGCTGAAGGATTTCGAAAACTATATGATTGGCTTTGGCATTATCTTAGACCCAAAAGATGCTAGAGAGCTGTCTGAGCAATATGAGAGAGAAAGAATTCACCCCTCCTTACTGAAGGGTCAGGAAATTGTGGACTACTGTAAAAATCTATCAATCGAACATAACACCCGCCTCATGTACCTCTTAAGAGATGAAAATTCCATGAATCGATTGCTGGAAAGCGCTAGAAGCATGAAAAATACCAATGACTTGAGAGGGTACATTGATATTATTGAAGATTATAGTGCCTACTTGACTCAAAAACAAAAACAAATAGCTGTAGGCTTTTTATACGGTCTTTTAGTCACGCCAGAAGAAGATATTAGAAAGCATTGTTCGTGGGTCATGGGTCGTTTGATTGGGAATTTTGACGAAGAACTTAGAAAAGAAATTCCAAGCGGAGCAGAAGTAGCAAAATTTGAAGTGGAAAGTTATGAACTTTTAGACCGATACATTGAAAGATTACTGAATCCTGAACGCCATATTATCGGAAAACATAGGCATTGGACTTCTTATTGTCTTAAGGATGTTCTTAAGGCTTATTTCTCTTGCCCACGCCACGAGGATAAGCAGCATAAGAGCATAGAAATGACTTTGCAGCACTTAAAGCGACATGGAGACGATCCAAACAAGCAGCTTTACATTTTGCATGCAATGAGAGGCTTGCCCTTAGAACTTATGAACGACTATGAGTTAAAGTGGACAAAACAGACGCTTTTAAATGGCATTGGCAATTCAGACGAAAAAATCAGAATGGCAACATTAAATGCTCTTGGTGATATTTCTAAAATGAGTTCTCAAGACCCTGGATTTTTTGAAGAGATTATTGAAGCTTTGGACTCTCGCGTAAATGAAGAAACTCGAGTGGTCGAAAGATATACAAGAAAGCTGATATTGAACAGACTAGGCATTGGTAATCGTTTAGAATATGTTGAATATTTGTGTAAAGAAGAGAAAATTGATGTCTCTTCTCTTTACCTGACGAATCTCAAGTCAGTGACGAATGATGTGGTAAAGAAATTCCAAGTTAAATTTTTAGTGGATTATGCCAAAATTATTGATCCGAGCAGTATTTTTTATACCTCTATGCATTTGTGCAATTTACTAAAAGTGAGTGCTTTAGAGTCGGTTAGAAATACGGCAGGAGAAAGCTTGGTAGAGTTGATTGATGATCTTTCTGTGGAACAGCGCAACGATATTGTAGTTGAACTTTTACGTGCTTTAGAAATGGAGAGTTATCAATTTACAAGATACATACCTGCTTATTTAGGTCGAATCCTGCTCAAAATTAAACCAATTGAGTTAGACGAGGTCGTCGAAGATTTTCAGGATAAGATAAAGCGTTCTGGCACACAATTGGGAATGTTGATTACTCGAACTGTCAGTGAAATTATTAGACATTATGGCACTTATCCTTATGCAGCGTTAGAAACAGAAAAAGGGAATAGGGGGCGGTTGGAAAAACTGGTAGGTATTCTCCTTAACGGGTTTGTCAGTTATGTACCCTCTATCACACAAACCGCCATGACGGTCTTAGGCAGAGAAATATTATCTGATTCTAAAATGCCTATTTCAGAGAAGAAGGTTTTGTTAGATCTTTCTCTTAAAAAGGTACTTTCACTTCTCAATGTCACTGACGAAAAGAAAGAGCTTATCTTCATGAGCAATGCCTCTGGGCTGAAATATATCTATCGATTAATCAGCGACTACGAATTCCAATTTGGTGCCTTAGTTTTGCCGATTAACAATCGTGTGGCGTTTTTCCCTGGTTCCTTTGACCCTTTTTCAGTGAGTCACAAACAGATCGCAAAGGAAATTCGTGATTTAGGTTTTGAAGTTTACTTGGCCGTAGATGAATTCTCGTGGTCAAAACGTACGCTGCCAAATTTAATTCGAAGAGATATTATTAAAATGTCTATTGCGGACGAAATTGGTATTTATTCTTACCCAAGGGACTTGTCTATTAATTTGTCCAATGAAAAAGATTTACAAAAGTTGAAAAACAGCTTTGAAGGAAGAACTGTCTTTATGGTGGTGGGAAGTGATGTAATTGTCCATGCTTCAGCATATAGGCAAGGATCAGAAAGTGGTATTCACAATATTCCTCACATTATTTTTGAACGGATGATTGACGAAGATTCTGTTCACAAAGAACATTTTGAAGAAGCCTTCAGTCGATTGGACGATAAGAGTATTCGGTTAGTCTTGCCATCACAATATGAACAAATAAGCTCTACCCAAATCAGAAACTATATTGATGAAAGCCGAGATATTTCTGAATTAGTGGACCCACTTGCCCAACGGTATATATACGAGCGAGGTTTGTATCAAAGGGAACCACAATACAAGGAAGTTATGACGACAAAATCGACTGTGATTGAAATACTCACAGAATTGTCTTCTGACACTATGGAAGAATTGGCTAGAACCATGCCAATCGAGTTTTCTAAAGTTTACAGCACCTTTAAAGTTCTCCGAGAGAAAGAATCTTTTAAAGTTTTAATTTTGAGGAGCGTGGCTGAGAAACGGTCAATTATTGGTTTTGCATGCTTCCACTGGCTAAGATCTAGTCAAATGTATACGGAATTTTCAGACGACAGTCTACTTAACTATTTAAGAGATCATGCAGTTGGTCGTATGCTGGTTATAGACGGTATTTGTGCCAGAGATCAAGGCATATTCAAGAATGCTTATCAATTGGTATTGACGGAAACGTTGGCCCATTGCTTGGCGAGAGATTATACGTATGCCATTTGTCACAATGCTTTTGACCACCACTTAGATGCTGATTTAATACAAGTCTTAATGCATCAAGGATTTGTAAAAGTACCATCTTCCCATAATCCGGGGCATATTTATGCTGTGAATATGAGTACCCCGTGTACTCTTAATTTGGATATAAAGTCACTAATAAAAGAGCCTTTTAGAAACGACCCAGAAGTGGTGAAAGCCATTGGTGAAACCCGAAAAAGAATGCAAGAGGCAATCATTAAACTTTATCCAGGTCATTTGGTACTGAGTTTTGACAGAACCATGATTTATGAGACTCTAATAAAGAAAATATGCGATGAAAACCAAATGCCCACAGTACCCCTTCATCCGAAGCAATTTGGAAACAATATGTGTGTGCCATTCGGTGATATTATCAAGCGTTGGATTTTGCCAAACACGGTTACGAAGGCGATTCATATCGAAAAATATTTTTACCCAGAACTAGATGGGTACAGGATTGAAGCTTATCCTTACTATTTAGACATTGAGAATCAAATGGAAATGCTCAAATCCTTTAATAGGCCAATTCTCATGGTAGATGATATTTTAGATAAAGGATACCGTATCAAAGTTATTGAGCCAGCTTTAAGGCGGCACAATATTCCAATACAAAAAGTATTTGTAGGCATTCTTTCAGGGCATGGAAAGGCCCTAATGGCTTCTAAAAACATAGATGTGGATTGTGCTTACTTTATCCCAAGGCTTAGAGTCTGGTTTAACGAAGGGAAACTGTATCCATTCTTTGGAGGCGACGCCGTTTGGAGGGACTATACACCTGAACGGAACATGATTCCTTCTGTGAATTTAATTTTGCCTTACGCATCCCCAACTTATATCAAAGGTACTCGAAAATCTTCATTGTTTGAGGTTTCTAAAATGGCCATTGAAAATGCCATAACCATACTAAAAGCCATAGAGGATAGGTATCAAGAGAAGAATGACCGAATGCTAACAGTGGCTCGCCTTGGAGAGGTAATGTCTTACCCAAGATACCCGGATAAAGGGCGCTATGTTGGCTATGATATGAACCAAAAAGCTTCAGATTATTTAGAATTGGATTTGGAGAACCTTAACCGATTGAGAAAAATGTATGTAGGAAAAGAAACTTGTGAGGGCGACGAATGATTATAACGAATGGAAAGACATTTTTAGAAGTTTCAAAAGATTATGATTGGCAGGTAGTGGATTCTGAGCCTATTTACTGGTTAGACGATTATGGAAAAAAAGCAAAACTGAAGGCGCTGGTCCGAGATACTCGTGATTTATATGCCAAAGAGTCCATTGAGAGTCTTTGGCCCTCAGGTGAAAAAATTGAGTCAATGGATGTAGTTTTAGAAGATAAAATTAAAAAAGGTCAAGTGTTTCGAATTAACACGGGACATAAATATTTCGAGGAGTGGCTGCCTAATTCTGAAAATGATAAACCTGAGGAAAAATCGGTTAAGAAAAAAGTACACATTTTAGGTTTAGGAGACGTGGGCAGTACCATGGCTTTGGCCTTATGCCTCTATGGTAAGGGCAGTATTTCAGAAATAGGACTCTATGACCTTGATCCTAATCGAGTTAAAAGGTGGGAACTTGAACTAAATCAAATTGCAGAGCCCCTTCAAGATGAGCTACCAAAGGTTTATCCAATTGGAATTGATCAACTGTTTGACTGCGATTTGTTTGCCTTCACGGCCTCTGTAGGTGTACCGCCTGTCAGTATAACGGAAGGGGACGTACGCTTGGTCCAATTTGCAGGGAATTCAAAATTGGTAGGCCAATATGCAAAAATGGCAGTTGAAGCAGCGTTTAAAGGAATATTTGCCATCGTATCAGATCCTGTGGACCAGCTCTGCCGATACGCTTACGAAAGTTCCAATGCAGATGAGACCGGGATTTGGCAAGGGAATGGGCTAAGTCCTGAGCAAATTAGAGGCTATGGTCTTGGTGTTATGAACGGCAGAGCGGCGTACTACGCCAAAGCAGACGGGTTTGAATTTAATCCAAATGGTCGTGTTTACGGACCTCATGGAAAAGGGCTTGTGGTGGCTAATGATTGGAGAGCGGGTTTTTATAATCCCACATACTCTGAAAAATGGACAGAAGAAACCATGACCGCCAATCTTAAAATGAGAGAAATTGGTTATAAACCCTATATAGCCCCTGCAGTTGCATCTGGAGCCATCAGCATTGTTAAGACTCTTACGGGAGAAAAACATTATAGCTGTATCAGTTTTGACGGATTTTATTATGGCTGTCTTAACCAATATATTCACGGTTTCGATTTGCCAGAACGTTTAGACAGCGCCCCGGAATTGGTTGCAAAAATAAAGGCATCCGCTGAGGAGATGGATAATCAATGGCAAAAATTACGATAATATATAGCAATCAGAGTGAAGCAAAGTGGCTTAATTGGTTAAAATCTTGTGTAAAAGTTTCTAGTGAGGTTATTTGGGAAAATAGCCTTAGTCTCCAGTCTGTGGATCACATTCAGACTGACGCGCTGATTATCATATGTGATTTAAACGAAATTGGCAGAGATGAGGGGATTGATCAACTGGTAAAGGAATGGAGAAGTCAGTCCTTAAAGGGAAAAACCATCGGTTTAATATGTAGAACAAAAAACGATTGGCATACGAAAACATACTCTAGAAGCATGGCTCTTATTATGAATGATTTAGGCGCAGTGGTTTTGGGGAAAGCGCTAGTTGAAATTTTACCAGACTATCATAATTTTTCAGCTTGGAAAAAATCCAGTGACATGTCTTTGGAAGACATTGCAAGGTCGAGGATTTCTGATTTAGTACTGAGAATGACTGAATTTACCTTTAAGAAGGAGAAAAAACCTAAACTATTGGTTATTCATTCCTGCAGTGAAAAGACTTCAAATACCCTAGCCCTTTGGCGATTGGCAGAAGCTTCAATCAAGGAAAAGGTTCCTGATATGGCTATCGTTGAACGCTATCTAGCTAGAGGGTCGGTCACTGACTGCATTGGCTGTGATTATAATATCTGTATCGACGAAGCTAAAAAACTCAGTTGTGTTGTAGGGGGGCAATTTGTAGATGAGATTATGCCTTCATTGGAATGGGCAAATGCAGTTGTGTGGCTGTGTCCTAACTATAATGATACCATCAGCGCAGATTTGATTGCTGTCATTAACAGAATGAGTGGCTTTTATAGGACTCGAGATCTTTCTCATAAATGTGTATATGCTGTTATTGTATCTGGGAATTCTGGAACCGATGCCGTTGCTAATCAACTATTAGGCAGTTTGAGTTTAAATAAAGGCTACATGTTACCGCCCAGTTTTGTCTCAGTGAAATTGCCAGCGACCCATTAAGTATTCTTGAAAGAAGGGGATACATGAGAAGGCACAGATCTTTGCAGACAATATTCTAGACTTTTTGTGTGAATAAATAATCAATTAAATTAATTTAAAAAATATATTGAATATTCTGATAATTGTGATATAATCATTTCATAGCAATACATTATAAGAAGTTCAAAAGGGAGTGAGTGCCGAAACTTAAAATGATTTAATGTATATTCGGTTTTTGTTGTAGTCGTCCAACTGATTCTGTTTGGAGTTTTAAAGGAGATGATTCCGCCAACACAGTTATTGGGTTATAGGGTGCATTACG
>CAXXWB010000009.1:0-47851 GCA_963677505.2 uncultured Acidaminobacter sp. | reverse complement strand
TCATAGGATAGAGGTTTTTAATCTCAAGGACAAACCCAAGTTAGAGGGTTACGACCAAATCTTTTTAGTCAGTGGGATCTATGGTGGAAAGTGCAAGCCGGAATTGTTAGAATATGTTCAAGGATGGAATAAATCCAACACTGAAAAAGTTATTCTTATGACTTCATCTGCATCGGACATGAAACAGACTGAACTTAGGGAAGTTATTGAATCCGTAGGTATTGCTGTTCATGATAAGGAATTTTTATGTAAGGGAAGCTTCTTAGTCATGGGCCTTACCCATCCCAATAAAACAGATTTATTAGAAGCGGTTTCATTTGTTGAACAAGTGTTGAAAGGATAGGTCATAAAAATGAAAACTTGGAAAAAGGTAATTTTAGGAGTAGTTATCGTAATGGCAGTTGCTATTGGGTTTGGGGTCATTCAGTTTAACAATTTTATGAAAGAAGCCAATGCAAAGGTAGAGGCTATCCAAATTGAATCTGTAGATTTAAGCAAAGTGGCCGATGGAGAATTTGAAGGCGATTGTGATACTGGGGCTATTTATGCAAAGGTGAAGGTTGAGGTCAAAGGTGGTAAGATTATAAATATTGATATTCTTGAACATAAAACTGGAAAAGGCAGACCAGCAGAAGTGATTGTGGATCAAATTGCCAGTCAGCAGTCATTAGAAGTTGATAATATTAGTGGTGCTACGGGTTCAAGGCCGTGTTATAAAAAAGGCTGTAGAAACGGCACTGGAAAAAGGAATTCAATAGAAAGCCTAAGACAAATGAGGTAAATACATGAAAACATATATTCTTTTGCTTCGAGGAATCAACGTGGGTGGAAAAAATACCGTATCCATGAAAGCGCTGAAAAAGATTGTTGGAGAACAATGGGTTCTCAGCGGTGGCCACCTATATCAACAGTGGCAATGTGTTTTTCTCTAGTGAGGAATCCAATCTAGAATTACTCAAAATGAAAATAGAGACCCTGCTCTTTGAAGGTTTTAACTTAAATCTAAAAGTGCTGATTATAGCAGCAGAGGATATTTTAGAAGCTCTAAACCATGCTCCTGATTGGTGGGATGTGGATCAAACTGCAAAAAATAACGCCATATTTGTGATTCCTCCTATGTCAGCAGAACAGATTCTAGAGGCTGTTGGTGAGAGCAAGCCAGAATACGAAAAGGTGGGGTTCTACGGGCAAATCATTTTCTGGACCGCACCGCTAGAAACCTTCTCAAAAACCCGTTGGTCCAAAGTGGTTAAGTCATCTGTCTACGATAGCATAACCATAAGAAATGCCAATACGGTGAAAAAATTAATGGCACTTTACAAAAATGGAGGAACTTCAATATGACAGGTTTAAGGCTTCCCAGCATAAAACTGGAAGACATCAACCAAGAAAAATGCTATTTTAACCCAGGTTGCGCCCCAAGTGTGTACAAGCCTGAGTCGGAAAATAAAATGTTGGCGATCCTAAATCAATATTTACCAAATGTCAAATGACCATAATGTTTGTTGCCATCATGACCCTAATCTGCCAGCAGGGTCTACCATTATTAACAACTGTGGCAGGTTGTGACCGTCGCTTTCGCTCCTTGTATGAGGGTATTAACACCATTTCAATATGGGAAGTGTTAGATTCTATTGAGAATTTGCCCTTACCCGACCACACTGGACTTATGGTTTCCGTTCATGACTCCTGTTCCTATCGGCCTAAACCTCAGGTCCATGAGGCGGTCAGAAGCTTACTTGGAAAAATGAACATCCAAATCATTGAAGCTCAGTTCAGCGGTACAAAGTCCATTTGTTGCGGCGATAACTTCTATGGATTAATTCCCCTAGAAGGCCGTTCACCGCTTCCAAAAGAAACGGGCCAGCCAAATGCCTTGTCAAGACGTAGTGGTCTATTGTGTATCTTGTATTAAGGCCATGACCATTGGCGGGAAAACAGCCCATCATATGATGGACCTTCTTCTCAATGAGGAAACGGAGCCTCAAGATACCAATCTTGAAACCTACCATCAAAGTATACAGTGCTATATAGATACTCACTAATTTCAGTACAACAGGTTTTATAGGTCAAGATGATTTCATCCCTAGAGGTGTCTCTATGATAAATAGTGAAGTTATTAACAAAGCCATAGACTATATTATGACCCATTTAGCAGAAGAAATTCGGGTTGAAGACGTGGCTAGGCACTGCAATTTTTCAAAGTTTCATTTTTGTAGAATCTTTAAGACAGAGACAGGAGAAAGTGTATATGCTTTTATCAAACGCTTAAAAATGGATCAAAGCGCTTTTCGTTTAAAAGTGGAAAAGGATAAGCTCATTACCGAGGTGGGGTTTGATTTTGGTTACAGCCCTTCTAATTACAGTTCGGTTTTTAAAAAGCATCGCAATGTATCTCCCGTTGAATTTAGAAGAGAAATCGCTAGTGAGCCAGTTTTGCCACCCTTTTACGGCAAGACAGGTGGCGTTTCAACCTTTTGAAGTCTACAATCAGCAAGTCACCATAAAAGAACTTGAAGATTTCCCTGTCATATATGAGCGTTTATATTGGCAATTACAAAGAACTGCGAGAGCAGTGGGGGATTTTCATTGAAAAATACAAGGTTTATCAAACCGAGAATACTCGCTTTGTGGAACGGTCGTATGACGACCCGACCATAACCCTTGTGGACCAATGTCTCTACGATATTTGCATGACCATTGAGGCTGATTGCCTTTTGAAAAATAATTGGCTTTTGGAAAATGTCTGCATCATCAAAGGGGGCAAATTTGCCGTTTATCGTTTTGAAGGTTATATCAATGAGATTTTTCAAGCTTTCCAAGGGCTCTTTAGCGTGTGGCTGCCTGAAAGTGGCTACGAAATGGACGAACGCTATGGCCTTGATATTTACCAGTTTATAGACTGTGAAAGAGATTATGTAGTTATGGATATGTGTTTGCCAATAAAATAGAGCAAGAATTCAGAAGTTAAAAAATTCATATTCTCCTATACTTGAACTGCTAGCAATAATGGTTTTTTAAGTATGAAAGGAGATCGGTTATGAATTTAGAACAAATGAAGTCTAAGACAGCTCAGATGATTCTACAGTTTTCCCTGCCTTCAATTTTGGCAATGGTATTGTCTTCACTTATAACAATTGTAGATGGTTTCTTTATTGGCAACTATGTAGGGAGTGAGGGGATAGCCGCTGTCAACTTAGGCCTGCCCATCCTTTATGTTTATTTGGCTGTAGGGATTATGATTGGTGTAGGTGGTGTGGCTATTTCGGGTATGAAGCTGGGCGCTGGAGAGATTGAAGAAAGTGTCAGGGTCTTTAATCAAACGGTAGTAACTGCTATTATTGGTTCACTATTGTTGACGGGGCTTGTAATGGCTTCATTTAATCCTTTAGTGAGCCTTATTCAAATGACACCTGTAGTTGCAGAACATTTTCGCAGCTATTATTCTATTATGATTTTTGTTTATCCCATAATGATGTTTAATGCTGCTCTTGGCATGTTTGTTCGCTGTGAGGGGAAACCTCAAGTCTTTATGCTAATCAGTATTCTGACTGTTGGCGTGAATATTTTGTTAGACTACATCTTTATCAAGACACTAGGATTTGGCATTAAAGGTGTGGCTTATGCGTCTATGATAGCCGTGGGAGTAGGCGCTATTTTGTTGCTCCTACTTCTTTACAAAAAGGTCTTCTATTTTCAAGTTCAGAAGAATAACCTTTTCTAAGGAAGTTCTTTTTAACACCTTACTCAACGGCAGTTCAGAGTTGATTGGACAGTTGTCCATGAGCATTTCCATGTTTGCCTACAACTGGGTTGTGGTGTGAGAACGGCAGGGGTTTCAGGTGTAGCGGCTTTTACCATAGTGGGCTACGCCGCCTATCTTTTTAATATGGTTCTTGTGGGGTTCGGACAAGGTTCAAGTCCCTTAATCAGTTATGCCTATGGGGCAAAAGTCTATGAACTCAGTCATAAAATCAGAAAGCTGACCAAACGGATTCGTATTTATTTCTGGACTGGCGTCTATGGTTATTTTGCTTTTTTCAATAGACTTTTACAGTCAGGTTTTTGTAAAAAGTCATGAGGTTGAAGGGTTAGTGCGTTCAGGTATAAGTCTATTCATGATTTCATTTCTCTTTTCAGGAATCAATACCATTACGTCTTTCTATTTTACCTCTATTGGGAGGGCAAAAGAATCAGCCCTCATATCGGCGTCTAGAGGGCTGGTGGTTTTGCTGATTTCAATTGGTGTTTTGCCAATGATTTTTGGCATCACTGGGGTCTGGCTCGTAGCTCCAGTAACGGAGGGCAGTACCTTCATTTTGAGTTTAGTCCTCATTCGACGTTCTAACCATGGTATACTTCAATACAGTTCCGACCTAATTCCTTAGCCTTATACAAGGCTTCGTCAGCTTCTCTGACCATTTGGTCAAAGGTTTTATTGGAATCGGTAGAAGGACATTTAAGCGCTGTGAGACCAAAGCTGGCAGTTACATTAACCAGTGCAGAGTCCCACGGCGTTTTTTGTGTTTCAAAAGCCTTGCGAATGGATTCCACGGTAGCCATTGCCTCTGGAAGTTTAGCATTTGGCAGGAAGATAATAAATTCCTCACCGCCGTATCGGCCTGCTAAGTCAGAAGGGCTCAGATGTTTTAAGGTCAGCTCTGAAATGACTTTTAAAATCAGGTCACCTGCTTGATGGCCGTGGGTATCGTTGACAATTTTAAAATGGTCAATATCAAAGAGAACCAGAACGCCTGTGTCACTGACAAAATCGTGTTTTAGAATGACACCATTGGTACAGTTAATAAAGTGACGACGATTGTAAAGACCAGTAAGGACATCTTCTTGAGCGGCTTTTTCTAACTGTCTCATCATTTCCTTAGTATTGGTAATGTCGGTAATCATAATAGCGGTTCCTACTGTAATATCATCATTTTTTAAGTCTTTAAAGCGGACTTTATAAAAGGATTCCCTCCCAGTATCTTGTTGAGCCATTGAAAATTCATAGGGACTATCCTCTAGATTCTCAAAGGTGCTAAATGGCCCTTCAAGCAAATTTCCTTGACGGTTTCGAATCAATTGAATAAAGTCGGGATGAATGCTTTTTACTGGGTCTGGTGGCATGCCTACCAAATTTTTAGTCAGAGAAGGAAAAATATTGTGGGCAGCCTGATTAAAATCGATTAAATTTTGATTCAAATCTACCACAATAACCCCATCGTAAATCCATTCAAAAACCCGATCTCTTGACAGGGGAACCAACAGAAGCAGACTGTATCTAAAAATACCGAGGGCAAAGAGCGTAAAGTCAAAGAGAATGAAAAAAGGACCACTGTCTAGTCCAAGAGGGAAAAGGCCCATTAAATTCACAAATATAGAGATGAAAGGCATGAGTGAGGCAACAATCATTATGTAAATCTGATGTTTGTAAATCCCACTGACCGATTGTAACTTGTTGAGATATAAATGGATGGCGTAGGCGGCACAACCTATAAAATAAACAAAGTGTAAGTAATACCAAGGACCTTTTCCAAATTGAAGCACGGTAAAATAGCCATTAGAAACCATGGACATATCTACATACATCAAATGATGATAGTGACTGGTCATGCGTAGGGCTGAGGTGAGGAGACCGGGAATGCCTGCTAGTATAAGGATAGGAATATCTTTTTTAGAAAAGTTATGGGTATAGGATTTCGCTAAAAAAATCCATAAAACAGGTATAAAAGGTAGTCCTATGTATTGAACTCTGCTCCAAACATCAACAGACTGAACATTGTCAGAAAGAAGCTCCATGGCGTAACCAAAGCTGTAAAATGATGTAGCAATACTGATGAGTAAGAGGGGAAGAGCGCCGTTAATTTTTCTTTGCTTCCACGAGTAGATGGCAAGGATGAGAATAATAAACGTATTGATAAATAACAAGCCACTTAACAGAATGTTAAGATTCAGCATAGCAATCACCTTTTCTAGATAGTTTTCAAAGTGTATTTTAAATGGGTATGTTACCATTATAATTGTATTTACCTAAAATGCATTATAAATTGTATAATATAGGCGAATGTAATTAATAGGCAGATAAGCCTTTGAAAGGGTAGGTCATATATGAAACCGTTGAAAAATCTAGAAGAATTCTTGAATCGAGATTACGTTTTTTATGAATTTACAAATGCACTTTGTCCAGAGTGTCTACATAGCATTCCTGCTAAAGTAATTTTGAAGGATGATAAAGTATTTCTTTTAAAATATTGCCCTGACCACGGAGAATCTATAGAGCTTCTTGAGGAAGTGGCGGCTTATCATCTAAAAAAACGACAGTATGACAAGCCGGGAACCAAAATGAAGGTTCATACAAAAATGGAAAAAGGTTGTCCGTATGACTGTGGTATTTGTCCTCAGCATGACCAACATGCCTGTATCGGTCTAATTGAAATTACCACAAAATGTGATCTCAAATGTCCACTTTGTTATGCCAATGCAGGAACAGGTGAGTTCTTACCCTTAGATAAAATCGAAAAGATGATGGATTTCTTTCAAGATTCAGAAGGTGGAAAGGCTGAAATTCTTCAAATTAGCGGCGGTGAACCCAGCCTTCACCCCGATATTTTAAAAATCATCGCACTGGCCAAAACCAAGAAATTTAAATATGTTATGCTCAATACCAATGGCATTCGCCTAGCAGAAGATGAAGCCTTTGTTGAAGCCCTTTCTCAATTTGTGGGAGGCTTTGAAATTTACCTTCAATTTGACGGGTTTAAGGCGAGTACATACGAGAATTTAAGAGGTGAAAATCTCTTAGAAAAGAAGAAAAAAGCCATTGAAAACCTTACAAAATATAAATTACCTACAACTTTAGTTTCTACTATTTCAAAGGGTATTAACGACGACGAAGTTGGGCAAATTTTTACTTTTGGACTTAATCAACCTTATGTGAGAGGTATAAATTATCAGCCAGTGGCCTTTTTTGGGAGAACACAGCAGCGTGTAGTCGATAATCGAATTACCCTTACAGGTATTCTAAAAAGAATGGAACAACAGACCAGCAGTATGCTTAAAATGGATGATTTTATTCCTTTGCCTTGTAACGTGGAACGTGTTGCCATTACATATTTGTATAGAACTTCCACAGGGGAATTTACGCCAATCACAAGAGGGGCTCAGATACAAGATTATCTGCCTCTTATTGATAATACTTTTGCCTTTACCATTGAGGATGCTTTAAAAAATGTAAGTAAGAGCATAAAAGATGTTAAAACGCCTTGCGACTGCTTGAAGTTTTTAGGTGATTTCAAACAAATGGTACCCTTGGACTTCGTTATAAAATCCAAGGAACAAAAGATGGATTACATTGATCAGAATACGTTTAGAATCAGCGTGAGTTCATTCTTAGACGCTTATAATTTTGACATGAAATCTATGCAGAAGGAATGTGTCCATGTGATTACTTCAGATTTAAGGAAAATTCCTTTTTCTGCTTATAATATAATTCATAGAGAGAAAGCACTATGAGTACATTTCTTAGTCAAGGTTTGTTCATTGTTATCATTCAGAGTATTTTAAGCATCTGTGTGTTTTCTGTCTTCCTTGCCATTTTTATTGACTTTGCCTTGTACTCAAGGAAAGAGCAAGTCCATAAAGAGAAGAAATCGATCGTAGAAACGGGAACCATGACACTTTTCTTTCTCATGTTTTGCGGTATTATAAAAAGCCAAGTGGGCTTCATTTCTCTACCTGACAAATTTACAAATGGGGGCCTGATTATTATGGGAACCCTGCTGATTGTTTTAGGTGCCATCATGAATATTAAAGGGAGGTTAAACTTGGGAAAAAACTGGGCGAATCAAATTAAAATATACGCTGAGCATACATTGGTTCAGGCAGGCATGTATAAAGTGGTGAGACACCCCTTATATGCCTCTATTATCTACATGCTCTATGGGGCTTGTTTAGTTTATAGAAATCTATATGCTTTTGTGGCGGTCTCAATAGTTTTTATTCCTTTTATGTACTATCGGGCAAAGCAAGAAGAAAATTTGTTGGAACAGAGGTTCTTGGCATATTCTCAATATCGGCAAATGACTGGGATGTTTTTCCCGAAATTATTTAAAACCAAAGAAAGGACTAAAATATGAAGCCTTGTAAACCTGTAGAAATACCGAATGGAGCCTTTAATTTCTGTAAATATACAATTGCTCTTTTATTGTGGGTATCTATTATGCTAAAGAGTAAAGAACTTGTGCTAATTTGTTTTGTTATATTGGTTATATCTGCATTGCTAAAAGTGAAAAGAGCACCGTTGGTATTTCTTTATACCCAAACAATAGAGCGACTTTTTAAGTCGAAAATCATTATTTTAGATGAAAATTCGGTTTGGTTTGCCCATACAGTGGGTGCTGTTTTTTCTGGTGTCGCATTGGTGCTACTGTATTTTGTAAACCCGTTTGTTGGCTGGGTAGCCACAGGTATTCTTGCTGTTTTAAAGACCTCAGGGGCTTTTGGTTTCTGTGGTGCGATGAAACTTTATGGATGCATGAATAATCCCAATGGAAATTGTTGTCGAGTAGGCAAAAAAATTAAAAAACATCAATGTGATTAAGCATTAGAAAGGAAAAACCATGACAAATGACCTTTGGGGATGGAGACCCATTCTCTTTGAAATAGGCGGATTTCCGATTGAGGCTTATCCCACTTTCATGCTCTTAGCATTATTAACAGGTCTAGTTGCCTATGTGATTCAACTGCGAATAGACCACGTTCAGAAATCTAATGCACTTTATATTGCCATTTTCGCCATCATTGGAGGAACTATTGGTTCAAAACTGCCTATAATATTCATTTATTGGAATCAAATAAATGCCAATCCTGAGAACATAGCTATATTTCTATCGGGTAGAACCATTGTGGGAGGTCTCATTGGTGGCGCCTTAGGGACTATCGTGGCAAAGAAAATGTTTAAAATAAATGAACGATTAGGCAATCAAATAGCTATACCAGTAGCTCTGAGCATGGCAGTAGGGCGAATAGGCTGTCTTTTAAGAGGTTGCTGTTACGGACAACCTACAGATTTACCATGGGGGATAGATTTAGGTGACCACATTTATAGACACCCAACTCAAATTTACGAAATTATATTTGATGTGGCCTTGGTATTTTTCTTGGCATGGAGGAAGAAAATAGGGGTTAAACCTGGTGAATTGTTCAAGGTGTTCATGAATGCCTATTTGAGTTTTCGTTTCGTGCTAGAATTTATACGAGTAGAAAAAGTGGGGTTCATGGGACTAACTGATTTTCAGTGGCTCTGCCTTGTCAGTTTAGTTTACATCAATCGGCAATACATATTGAAATGGTTCAAAAGAAAGGATGTGTCCTATGAAGGATAATGAAAAGGATCTGAATCCAATAGAAAAAGAGGTTGAAAAAAAAGCGCCTAATACTTTACAGGATTTAGCGATGGGTGCTGGCATTTCTTTGGCGACTTATTTTCTTATTTGGAGTGTCACAAGAACAGGTTCTCCTATTACTTACGTCGTATTAATGGATGCATTAATTATAGCTTGTTTTGGAATCTTAGTCGTTAAGTTTTTTAGAACCAATCATGTCAGTGCCGCAGTGGTAATGCTGATTCTCATAGCGCCTGTAATATTGGGTTTGTTATTGTTGGGATCTTGTGGACTTATTTTGTCAGGATTATAATTGGAGAATTTAAGGAGCGTTTATTTTGAAAAGCAGATTGGGAGAGCTGGCAATACTTTTTATTGCCGCGTGTATTGGAATAACAACAGGGCTGATTGCATCTGGTTTTAATAGAATCATTATTCTTGGAACGAAACTAACCAGACCCGTATTAGATCAGTCTCCGATGATGTTTCTTATTTTTCCTCTGATTGCAGCTATTATTACGGCCAGTTTATATAAAAAAGATTTAATTAAAAAAGGTAGCGGCATGGGGATGGTTCAGGTCCTTTTTGAGATGAGAACTACCAGTACCCTACTTATGAAGCCTATTAATGTATTCTGGAATATAATTGCTACAGTGGTGACATTAGTTTTTGGAATGACTGCTGGACGTTTTGGGCCAATAGCCCACCTTGGCGCTGCTATTGGGGTAAATATTGCCGAGAGGTTTGACTTAGAAGAAGATCAAATAAGATTGATGATGGGCTGCGGCGCGGCAGGAGCAATTGCAACTGTTTTTAATTTACCTTTTTTTGCGGCATTATTTGTCATGGAAGTCATGTTTAGAGAGCGTTACTTTAAAGTACTAGCGCCTTTAATAATTGCTGCTGTCATATCAAACCAAGTGGGTATATATTTCTTAGGTGATAGAGTGCCTTTGATTGTTCAAATTGGTAGTCAGCCTGCCTTTAGTGAAACCATTATTCCTTTTCTAATTCTAGGAGTTTTAGCAGGTGTAGTTGCAGCACTATATATAGCCTGTTATGAAAAGGCAAGTCAAGTCTTTGAAGGCATTGAAAAAAGATGGGTTAGGTTGTTAATAGCAGCTATTGCCGTAGGTGTCTCAGCGTACTTCTTGCCAGAGCAATTTGAAATACATTTTGATACAAGCAATCAGATTATTGCAGGTAATTTTGGCATAAAAATATTATTAGCGTTTATTTTTATTAAAATATTAACTACGGCATTAACATTAGGTTCAGGTTTTATAGGGGGTAATTTTTACCCAGGGGTAACTATAGGTGCATCCCTTGGAGTCCTCGTATGGAAAGTCTTAACACTACTAAATATAAAAGTACCTACCCAAGGAGAAATGGGGATTCTAGGAATTGCAGCAATGCTTTCAGGTTTTTTACATGCGCCTCTAGCCTGTACCGTATTGGCGTTAGAAATATCCAAAAATATGAATATAACAACGCCTGCTATGATTGTAACCGCACTATCGGTTACATTTTCATATATTGTTTACGGAAGAGATATTTTTACAAAATTACTTGGTAAATTAATTTCACAATCCCATCACAGTGCAAATGAATAGACTGAGCGGGTGTTATAGAGACTATTATTCAATTAAAGAAGGTGCATGGCGTCTCAATAGGCCTTCAACGCGAAATTGTCTTGCATAGTAAGCCAGCAAATCTAGGTCTTTATCTTCAAGAGCGGCATATCGTGTAAGGGCTTCTTCCAGGATGGCTGCAGAAATGTGATTATTCCCTCTTAGAACATCACAAATGGTTCTTTCCGCATTATAGGTATAAATGGTTCGACCATAAGTGGATTTAGCCTCAACTTTGCCAAGTGCATAGAGGTCTTTTTTCATAAAATGTACTTCAACATTCATGGCTCTTAGATGAATGCCACTATAACCAGAAGGCGCTGTGAGTACCCATTGAAAACTATTTCTGTCTGCCAAGTGGTTAAGGTAAAGGGCAGTTTCATGAGAAAAGATGGCATTATTGCTGTACATACGAATCAAAAACATTTCATCGACAGCGGCTTCTTGAGTCAAATAGAACCCAGGTGACAACTTATAGAGATTTTTTTCTTCAATATACTGATCTATCAACTCTTTTGAGTAGCCAAAGCGAAGGGCATCTTTTACATTTAAAAAGCCTTCAGTCTCTAAGATGAGTGGGGATAAGTTATCTAAATTATTCATACTTTCTTCCTTTACTAGATTGGCAATGAGAATTGCCATTATATATTAATTTCACAACATCTGATTATAACATGATTTTTAATTTATGGAGGTGTCTGAATGAAGAATAAATATTGGTTGAGAAAAGTAAGTGTATTAGCAATTCTTTCAGTCTTCGGAACTCAGTCTTTATTTCCATTGGGATCTTATGCTTTAGCGTCAGATTCTCTCGTTGCAATGCCTGTCACAAGCTATGAAAACTCACTAGACCCAGTCGGTAAAATACTTGCAGAAGCTCTGGAAAAGGCCTATGGAAATGTAACACCTCAAGTCAAAGCCAAAGTTGCTGATTTGACAAAACCTAGAATTGAAACTATGAGTAAGACATTAACTGAAACCGTGAATGGAAATGAGAGTTTCTGGGAGGGGATAATGCTTCAAGTCCCAACTCTGGAAACTATATTGACACAAATTCCGCCAGCACCAGTATTGTCTATGATTCCTCCTGAAGCATTGGGTCAGATTAAGGCAGAAGCACAAAAAGAAGTAGAAAGTTCGATTCGTGGCCAATTTGCTTCCACTTCAGTCACTGTTCAAGAAAGTGTTAAAGCTGAAATGGACAGACTCGTTCCTATTGTTTTAGAACAGGTGAAACCTCAAATAAAACTCATGATTAATGACCTAGGAGATATGATTGATCAAGAAATCAGCGCGAATATGGAAACCCAGTTGGAAAGTGAAATTGGCAATTTAATAACCAACTTACCAGAAGAAACTAGAAAACTTGGACCTGAAGCCATTGCTGAATTATATGCAAAAAAAATGATGCCTGTTGGGGAGTCTATAATGAGACCGCAAATGGAAGCGGAAATGAAAGTTATTATTACAGACCAAATCTATGAAATGATTGAAGTGCCAATGACCCAAATGGTTGAAGAAAGATTGGCGAAAGTAGATATAGACAGCTACAAGGGTATAGTTGATCAAATTCCCGAGTCGGCATTTGTTTTGGTCCCAAGAGACTTTGTTAAAAGTGTAGTAGATTCTGAAATTGACAAGCTAAAAGCAGAACTTCCAGGGATTATGCTGGATCAAAAAACCACTATGAAAGCCAGCATTACTAAAGAAATTGACAGCTTCATTGACCACAATACAAAAGCTTATATTGATAATGTTTTAACAAATTTGCCCTTTAAAATTAAGAATAGCAAGTTGTTTGTCAAAAGTAGCGATTTGCTAAAACCACTAAAAATTGCAATGAAATATGATGCCGCTAAAAAAACCGTCACATTAACAAAGGGAAAAACCATAGTAGTTATGACTGTAGGCAGTGACAAAGTGTATGTCAACGGAAAGCTAAGCACAGAAAAATTGCCAACGGCTTTAATTCCATATTTAGATGGCAAAACACCAATGGTGCCGATTGAAAAGATAGCACCAATATTTGGACTCACTGCAGACTATAACTATGAGTGGAATGTGTTGGATATTGATAAAAAATAGACATAAATATTTTAAAAGGGTCAGTTTCACAATGATTAGAATAAATCATTGTGAAACTGACCCTTTTTCTTGTTGTTAGTAGAAAAATGAACAAAACTAGAAACCAAATTTCCCATTACACATTAATGCAATATGATCAGAAAAGAGCTGACTTTCCAGTTTGTTGTGGGTAATCAATATCGTTGGAATCTTAAAAGTTTCCTTATGAAGTGAAAATTCGTTGTACACTATTTCTTTCGTGTCGTCATCTAGGGCTGAGAAGGGTTCGTCCAAAAGGAGCAGTTTAGGTTTTCTAACAATTGCCCTAGCCAAGGCCACACGTTGTTTTTCGCCACCAGAAATGTGCTTTGGGTACTTATTCTTTAAGTGTTCAATTTTAAAAGTATTGATCATGTAGGTGGCGTATTCCAACATTTCTTTTCGTTGTTGATGATCTCTATAAGCGTCTAGATTCTTCATGCCATAAACAAGGTTTTCATAAACAGTCATGTTAGGAAATAAAGCGTAATTTTGAAAAACGTATCCAATGTTTCTCAGCTTAGCAGGTACATTTATTTGCTGATGGCTGTCATAAATGACTTGGTCATGAATTACAATACGACCTTGATCTGGCGTAATCAAACCTGAAAGGCAGTTTAATAAAGTGGTTTTGCCACTGCCAGAGTTCCCTTGGATAGAGAGTAGCCCTTTATCAAATTCATAGGTCACATCTAAGGTAAAATGGTCCAGTTTTTTTATGAGTTTAAAATAGACTTCCACAGTGGTTTACTCCTGCTTTCCGACATAGTTTTTCTTCTTTAGCCAATTGTTTAAGACAAAAATCATCAAAAAGCTCATTAAAGTCATAACCAAAACCAATACGTTAGCAGTGTCCATGTCACCTGATTCAACCGCAAAGTAAATGGCAACTGGAACGGTTTGGGTTTTTCCTGGAATATTGCCAGCAATCATAAGCGTTGCACCAAACTCACCCATAGCTCTAGCAAATGCAAGGACTGCCCCGCTAATGATACCTGGGTAAGCGAGTGGTAGAATAATTGAGTAGAATATTTTCCATTCACTGCTCCCTAAAGTGCGGGCAGCATTTTCGTAGATTGGGTCAATGCTGATGATAGCCCCTTTAGCATTTTGGTACATAAGGGGTAAAGAGACAATACAAGCAGCAATCACCGCTCCAACCCAAGTAAATACAATTTGCACATCAAAATTTTCAAGGAGAAACTTGCCAATAAAGCCACGCTTACCAAATGTAATGAGGAGCATATAGCCTGTTATAGATGGCGGCAGTATCATAGGAAGAATCAATATGGTCTCCCAAATATTTTTCCCTGGGATTTTCTTCTTATTAAGAAAATAAGCAAAAAACAAACCCAGTATAAAGGAAAAAATTGTGGCAATAAAGGCAATTTTTAAAGATAGTGCAAGAATAGAGAACATTGTCTACTTCCTTTTGACCTTGTGACTTTACTCCATTATAGCAAATCCATACTTTTTAAAGACTTCTTTTGCGTAATCTGTTTCTAAAAAGGCATAGAATTTTTTAGCAGCTTCTATTTTCGTGCTGTCTTTAATTAAAGCGGCAGGGTAAATAATACTGTCATGACTTGCAGAAAAATCTTCATTCACCATTACGCCAGACTTTAATAATAGAGCATCGGTAGTATAGACAAAGCCACAGTCTACATTTCCTGTCTCAACATATTCAAGAACTTGTTTTACATCCTTTGCCAATACTATTTTGTCTTGAAGCTTATCCCAAAGACCTAAAGTGGTAAGGGCTTGTTTTGCATATTTACCTGCAGGAACAGATTCAGGCGTACCGATAGCAATGCTTTTTACTTCAGCATTGGTTAGAAATTTTGAACTGAGAATCTTTTCACTCATTTCTTTAGAGCAAATAAGGACTAAGTGATTGCCTAGGAGATCTTTTCTTGAATCTGGGAGAATGAAGCCACCTTCTTCTAAGGTATCCATATTGGATTTAGCGGCAGAAATAAACAAATCACAGGGTGCGCCTTCTTGAATTTGCTTTTGTAGTGCGCCAGAACCACCAAAGTTGAACTGTAAAGTGTCCTGAGACTCTTTTCCGTATTGAGTTTGAATTTCAGTCAAGGCTTCCTTTAAACTTGCTGCTGCAGAAATATTGATTTCAACAGGTTCAACCTTGGTTACTGCTTGTTGGGGCTTTGCACTGCACCCGGAGAGTAATACGAGTAAAGCAATTGATAGTATTCCAAGTACTTTGTGTGATTTCATTTGTTTATAGCCTCCTTTTCAAATCAAACTAAACCAAACTAAAACTAACTCGATATAACTTAACAAAATTATATTCAACCTATACTGCCTTGTCAATTGTTGTTTCCTATTGTAAAATGACAATAAAAAAATGTGTTATTTTAGGGAATTTCAACATTTAAATTGGGAGGTATTTATGAATGAAGAAATTTTATATACACCTGAAGAATTAGCAAGCAAACTTAAACTTTCCAAGTATACCATTTATGAAATGATTAAGCGTGGAGATATTTCCGCTCATCATATAGGAAGAAGTATTCGGGTTTCAGATAAGCAATTAGAGTCGTATTTTATGAGGATTAACAATATAGAAAATGTATACAATGTTGAAATCAGCGGTGATGGAACCGATCAGTTTGTAAGTGTACAAGGAATCAAAATATACATTTCTACCAATATTGAAGGAAGTGCCAAAATCTTGATTAGACCTGAGGATATAATTCTAAGTAAAGAGACTTTTACAAGCAGCGCGCGAAACATGCTTAAAGGCGTTGTAACAGATATCGTGGTTGACGAGTTTTAAGGTGAAGGTTTTATTAGATGTAGGATTCCCACTTACTGCATTCATTACCCCTAGTTCTCTTAATAAAATGGGCATTATAAAGGGAGAATCACTATATGCCGTCTTTAAGGCTGTGGCAGTTGTTGTAAAAAAGTAGCTCGAATCATAAAAAATAAGTCAAAATTGGAAAAAGAGTTGGGCGGATACTGTTTCTAGTCTACCTCCTGTGGGTATCATCAAAATACTTGTTGAATATTTATGAATAATACTATACTGTTTAACAAGACAATATCAAGGGGGGAACTTATATATGAAATCTCTGAGAGCAAAAATGTTGCTAATCCTAATACCAATCGTGGTTATTTCCTTGGTTGCGTGTACGGGCATTGTTTATGAGGTTGCAAAGACGAAAATAAGCAATCAGATAATTAGCCAAAATGAAAGTGAAGCGCGGCTATTGTCCAACGAAACGGGCTTATGGCTTGGAAAATTCTTTACGATAATTGATATGACAGGAAAGACAGATGGTCAAAATGTCATGACCGATGCTGAAAGATTAAAATTCATGGGCGAAATGATGAAGATTGATCCAGCAGTAACAGATATATATTTTGGGTCAGCTGGAGGGACTATGTTAGATGGTAGCGGATGGACGCCACCTGCAGACTACGATCCTAGAGCCAGACCTTGGTATGGAGCAGCTGTAGCGCTAGGACAAACAGCTTATGGAGACCCATACGTGGATTTGGTAACCAATAAGGTTGTTACTTCGGTATCGACCCCTATTATGAATGCAGATGGTTCTGTAAAAGGTGTATTGGCAGCGGATGTCCAGCTCAGTGAAGTTACCAATAAAATTAATGAAGTTAAAATTGGAGAATCTGGGTATGCTCTTATTATGACCAATACAGGTGTCATTGTAGCCCATCCAGACCAAGAACAAATTGGTAAAAACGGCTTAACCGATTTAGGTGACGACATAAAAAAAATGACTGAAACCGTTACTAAAAACGAAAAAGGATCATATCAATATTCTTACAATGGCGATATGAAAATAGCGACCTTCGCGTCAATTCCAAATACATCTTGGAAAATCGTTGTGACTATGCCAATGAAGGAATTGACAAAAGAGTTAGACAGCCTGACCTATTTCATCATTCTTTCAGCACTTCTATTTGTTGCAATTGCAATAATTGCAGTGTTAATTATTACTAATAAAATCACTAAACCGATTATTGCGCTTAACAAAGCCACACATAAATTGGCTGAAGGTGATTTGTCACAAAGAGCAAATATTAAGACCGACAGCGAAATTGGAGATTTAGCAGACAGCTTCAATATTATGGCAGACAACTTAGGTAGTTTAGTCGGAGGCATAACCCACTTGTCTTCAGACGTGCATGACGTTTCCAATCAAATGAGTCGTGCATCCCTTAAAACCAAGGATATTGCAGTAGAAATTTCTCATGCTGTTTATGACCTTGCTAAGGGAGCAGAGCTTCAATCAGATAGCGTTAATAACAGTGTAGACAAGATCAATATGATGACTCAATCTTTAGATGAGATTGCAAAACGTATTGATATGGTCAATGAAAAAACAGCGGACATAAATGACCTTGCAACTCGAGGTGAAAGTGCGATTGTCATTCAAAGTCGTAGCATGATTGAAAATACTAAGGCAACAGACAGCGTTAATGAAGCAATCCATATGTTAGACGAAAAGACGAAAGAGATTAGTCAGGTTGTTAGCGTTATTGACGGCATTGCATCTCAAACAAATTTACTTGCACTTAACGCCTCAATTGAAGCTGCAAGAGCAGGGGAACAAGGAAGAGGCTTCTCTGTAGTTGCTGATGAAATTCGTAAGCTTGCTGAACAATCTTCTCAATCGACAGGATTGATTGGTGAGTCTATCAAGGAAATTGTTTCTAGAACCAGAAGTGCTGTTGAACAGGCAGTAATTGCTGAAAATGCCGTTAAGGAACAAGAAAGATCTGTTTCCCAAGTTGCTGAAATCTTTAAAGAAGTTAAACAGTCTATTCAAGAAATGAAAGACGAATTTGATCAAGTAAAAGTACGCAATGACGGAATTAAAACAGAAGCTCAAGGCATCAACAGTGCAATTAATGAAATTTCCAATGTTATTGAAATGAATGCCGCAGGTTCAGAAGAAGTAGCAGCTTCCACTGAACAACAAGTAAATACTTTAATGGAAGTTACTCGTTTATCTGCTGAAGTTGAGAAATTGGCAAATGCTTTACAATCAGAAGTACAGAAATTTAAGCTCTAAAGTATGACCAAGTAAATTATTTTCAGACAGGCGTGTAAACTCTCACGCCTGTTTTTTACGGGATTCTTTAGGAATGTAAATACTTTGAATAAGGTGTCGATAGGGAGAGATACATTTTTTAAAATTTACAAATGTGTTATAATAATGAAAATGACCAGTGGTCATAAATAAGAAAACAAAAGTAATGATAGGCAAAAATACTAACGTAGGTGAGGTAAAGCCATGGAAAGCTACAAAGTAATTGAAATTAAAAAGCGTATTCTTGAAGACAATGACAGAAAAGCAGATGAAATCCGTGAAGCGATGAAAAAGGATAAGACATTGATGTTAAATCTAATGTCATCGCCAGGTTCGGGCAAGACAACAACCGTACTGAGAACCATTCAATCCCTTAAGGAAGAGTTGAATATAGGGGTTATTGAAGCGGACATCGATTCCGATGTAGATGCCTATGCTGTAGCTCAAACGGGAACAAAGGTTATACAACTCCATACAGGGGGCATGTGCCGTTTAAGTGCAGATATGACCCGAGAAGGTTTAGATGAGTTAAGCGCAGAAGGTCTTGATTTTGTTATTTTAGAAAACATTGGCAATTTAATTTGTACTGCAGGCGTAGATACTGGCGCTGGGAAAAATGCCATGATTCTTAGTGTTCCAGAAGGGGATGACAAGCCTCTCAAATATCCTAAAATGTTTGCTATGGTTGACGTTTTGCTAATCAATAAGATAGATGCTGTAGAACATTTCAATTTCGATCTTGAAGCGGTAAGAGAACGTGTGACAAAATTGAATCCTGACATTAAGATTATTCCAATCTCTGCGAAAACAGGAGAGGGATTTGAAGAGTGAGTTGAATGGATTCGGGACGAAGTTAAAAATTGGAAAACTCAAACTGTATAGAATGCAAGCTTTTAAAACAAATATTAAAAACCAAATAATAAAGGGTCAATAGACTAGAGTACGCTCTGGACTATTGACCCTTTGTTATAAAAACTAAAAATGGACCACTGTAGGCGCTGAAGCAAAGGAATAGAAAGTTGCAGTTGCATCCTCTAAGTAAAGAACTTCAAATAAGCCGTCATCTGGATTGTACATAGATTTAATTTCAGGATTTTCTACCAGCATTTGTACTCGTGCTTCTCTTCGGTTGTCAGAAACTGCTTTAGCCTCAAGGCGCATCCAAGTGCCATCTTTGCCTGAAACGCATATTTCAACTTTAGAATTATCCATTAATTGTTTGTAAACATTTTTTTGGTTGTTGGTACAGATGTAAAGTTTGTTTTCAAATTCAGCTTTTGCAGTGAACGGGCGGACGCGAGGCTGATTGCCTTCACAGGTTGCCACATACATGGCAGGGTTTTCGTTTAAGTAGTCAATAACGTTTTTCATAATGGTTGAACCTCCTAAGTAATTGTATTATACTATGAGTATAGTTCAATTATATATACTGCGATATTATTGACAAGTACGATTAATTTTAATACCTAGTATCTTTATAGATACCAATTCGAAAGGAGCAGCTTATGGAAAAAGATTTATTTGGCTTATGTCCCTTTGTAACCGCTCAAAGACTATTGACTGGGAAATGGTCTATTCTCATTATGCACCATCTCATCGAAGGGCCTGTTCGGTTTAACGAACTGCTAAGAAAGCTTCCTAATATGACTCATGCGACTCTTTCAAAACAATTGAAACAATTGGAGGTGGATGGCTTAATCATTAGAGAGGAATACCCTCAAATTCCGCCTAAAGTTGAATACTCCCTTAGCCCTGTAGGCTTAAAATTTTCTTCTGTATTGGACAGCTTACAAGATTGGGGCATTTCATATATCGCATATTTGGAATCAAAAACACTTACAAATCCTTAATTAGTAAGTGTTTTTTTTACATATTAATAGTATATAATTACAGTACAAACATTTTAAGGAGGAGTTATTATGAGCACAAACGTTAAAATTACTTATGTCAATCGTTCGATGAATAGAGATTTGCCAAAGATCTTCATCTTCACTAAAAACGAAGTGCCAACCTTTGACGCTTTAAAAGATGGTGTAGCATGGAAGGTTATTGAAAAAGTTGGCAGAGAATCATCTTGTCAGTTTACTTTCCCAATTGAAACGCAAGTCAGAGCATCTTGGAACGAGAGCACATCTGAAACAAAGACTTTGCCAACAGACATTGGTAGCCGCTATGTGGTTAGTCAAAATGATACTGGTATTATTATTGAAAGAAATGGAGATGCTGGAGACGTTAGATCTTTAGACGTCAGCAACGACATCCACGTTAAAAATGGCGTTAGCGTTGAGCTTTACAAAGATGGCCGTTTAATGATGTGCAAAAACACTGTGGGCTATGGACAAAAAGCAACGTTTGTTATTCATCCAAAACTTTACTGGGGTGTTGCCTCAGAAATTCAAGAAGGCGAACTTCTGAGTTCTGCAGTTCTTGATTCTGATTACTTCTTTGAACAAAATCTTGAAGGGGTATCTGATGTGGTGATTGGACTTTACGGCAACGCAGAAGAAGGGTACCAATTCAAAATTGAAAGCCAAGAATAATTAAAATTGAAGCCACTGCATGTCAAAAAATTAAAAATCAGACCTATAAAAGTTAAATAATAAACGGCATTTTGAATCATTGTGTGCAGATGGATTGGTATGGAATTCATTAACACTGTTCAAAATGTCGTTTTCTTAATTGTCCAAATAGGAGTGCTTGCATGTTTACTGTTGTGGTGAATGTATAAGAAAATCCGGCACATGTTTAACGATGGAATCAGTCTGCTGGGGATCAGATTCTACCGAATAACATTTTAGGGTATGAGATCACAGATTTTTACAACATACCACCCAATGTTTGTCAAAATAATCACAAATCGATGCGTTAAAAATACATATTTATTACAAAACATGTTAAAATAACTAGAGGTGATTTTAGTATGAATATATACAGACTTATTATTAATAAAATATTTAATAAAAAAATAATCGCAATGGTACTCATGCTAATTATAGCAGTGGGAACCGTACCGTCTAGAGCAGAGGATCAACCTGTATCAGCACCTATCTCCAACCCTGCAATAGGCCATTCTAGTGGTCAGGTATGGTTGCTGGACAGTGGTTATCTTACAACGGATAAGGACAAGAACAGTATTATAAAGGTAAATAAAGATGGGACATACCTTAGTGTTTTCCAAGGTGGTATCGGACAAATTTGGCAAAAGGGTGAGACTCTCTACTTTGTGAATACGGATTCAATGGCAGTCGTTGCATTAGATCTAAAAACGTTAAAATGGGAGAAGTGCTACTATTTATCGGATATTGCCATTGCATTTGTCTGGGAAAATTTAATAGTGATGAATATAGATAAAGGCATTAACATAATTGACTTAGAGACACAGAAGGAAACTCTGGTTCAAGGTACATTTACAAGAATCAGCAGAGGAGACAATTGCTTTTATGGCATAAATGAAAATCAAATTTTATGTCAAATCGGGCTAGACAGTACAGTTATTGAAATAGGCAATATAGGCGATTCAGATCATTTCCACCTTAATCAAAGGATTTACATATTAGACGAAGTCACTGGTATGCTTAAATCGACAGAAGATACAATTAACTTTAGCGCTGTTACAGACACAAAAATTTTAAGAATAGAGTGTACGCGTTCAGAACTTATTTTTTTAGAAGAGGGCAGTCAGAAAACTTTAAGTATCATTGAGGGCTCATCTGGAAAGGTTCAGACCATAAAAATGCCTTTTCAAGTAAAAGAATTTCATGTACAAGGGAATATGCTTCTAGTATCTGATTTCAAGGGTGAACTTTGGAAAAGTAATTTAGCCCTTTGGAAAAAAACAGCAGCAGAGACAATTTCAAAATTTGAACCTTTATTGGAACCTATTAAGGCACCAGTTGACTTAAGTAAAATCAAAGGAATACTGACCTTTAGAGGAAGTAACTTAAGACAAAACAGTGCCTATGGCGTGGCAACAGTTAAGACAAAATCTTTGAAAAAAATATGGAGCATACCTTTACCAGCAGGAGATTCAAAGTGGGGTGGCGGTGCTGGGTGGACAGGACAGCCTTTGTTGGTTCAATGGCCTCAAAAGGTAAAGGAACATATGAATATTGCTAGAGCCTATAAAAACAACCCTAATTTTGTCGAGGTCATACAAGCTTCATTAAATGGCAATGTCTATTTTATAGATATGGCAACAGGGAAGGCTACCCGTCCGCCCATCAAAATAGGGAATCCAATTAAAGGAACCCCTTCTGTAGACGGAAGAGGGTTGCCGCTCCTCTATGTTGGAGACGGCATTCCTTATAAAAGTAAAGCGGGCTTCAGAATTTTTAGTTTAATCGACCAGAAGGAACTATTTTTCCAAAATGGATTGGATGCAGATTCAACAAGAAAATGGCCGGCATTTGATTCTTCTGCAGTCTTTGATACTGACCATGACCAGCTGATAGTTGGCGGAGAAAACGGCCTTTTGTATCAATTAAAATTAAATACAAAATTTAATGAAGCTACAGGCGTCTTGAGTATTTCTCCAACCAAAAAGGTATTTAAAGCGAAACTAAATTATTCAAATGACGGCAAAGTCCTACGAGAAGGCACCGAAAATTCTGTAGCCTATTATGAAAATCACTACTATTTTGCCACCAATAGTGGGCAAGTCAGATGCGTTGATCAGAACATGAAGCTTATTTGGGAAGTCAATAATTATGATGATACAGACGCTTCTGTGACCTTGGACATAGAAAATGGCAAGCCAGTGTTGTACACAGCGTCTGAAGTAGATCTTCAAGGTGATAAAGGGCTTTGTCGCATCTTGAAAATAGATGGAAAAACAGGAAAAGTTCTTTGGAAAAAAGCATATACCTGTTTCGCGAAGTTTGGTGAAAGTCCTTCTAACGGAGGGGCACTTGCCACCAATATTGTTGGAAAAAACGATATTGAAAATGTGGTGGTATTTAATTTAGCCCGTTGCGAGAAGCTTAATCAGGGGAGTTTAATCGCCCTTAATAAACAAACGGGAAAACAAGTATGGCGAAATAACATGTCTACCTATGCATGGTCTTCTCCCGTTTCAATCTATGACAATAAAGGGAAATCCTATATACTTCAAAATGACCGTTGTGGAACCATGCACTTATTTGAAGGAATCTCTGGGAAGGAAGTTTGGAGCGGGAAAGTAGATACGTATTTAGAAGCTACTCCTGCAGTCTTTAACAATACCATCGTTTTTTCGTCTCGAACAGGAAAAATGTATTGTTATCAAATTATGTAAATCAATAAGGATGGTAATTTATGAAAAAAAACTTAAAGTGGGCTATGGCCATAATAGTTGCTATCCTTCTGAACGGGCAAATTTGCTTTGCTCAAATAGATTTAGTCGAAAGCACGTCTTTTTCAAAGATGAATTCAGCGCAAATTGAGCAATTGGTAAACCAATTGGTATTAAGGTATCCTAAAGTACTGACAAAAGTGGATATTGGCACTTCTTCAGATGGTAGAAATATTTATGCCATACAATTACATCAGGCGAATCAAAATAGTGAAGATGCTAAGTACCATGGGTTAGTGGAGTCTGGTACCCATTCAAAAGAAATGGCCAATCCTTATATTACAGTTAAGATGATAGAACGCTATGCCAAAGGATTTAGAAAATGACAAAGCTGTGCCCAATTATAATCTTTCGAAGTCATTAGAAGAAGGCATGATTCACTTTGTCCCTATGAGTAATCCTGATGGGTATGATTTAGCAAAATTTGGACCAGGGATCATTCGCTCAAAAAGTATCAGAACAAAGTTAATTGGATTTGGAAAAGGGAATTACAGTGAATTTAAGGCCAGCGCAACAGGCGTAGATTTAAATCGAAATTATTCTGCAGATTTTTTCAGTATTGCTAAGAATCAGTGGACAACGGTGCCTGAAAGAACGGGTGGAGCTCAGTATGCCTCAAGTCCTTCTATTGCTTATTACAGAGGTCCATCTTTAGGGAGTGAACCAGAAACGAAAGCTTTAATGGATTACATTGAAGCCTATGACTTTAAATATTTAGTGTCTTACCACAGCAGAGGTAATCTGATTTATTATGACAGACCTTACCTAGGCATTAGTGAATACAATAAAAAAGCCGAGAAGTATGCTAGAGTTGCTGCATCTATGGCAAGTTATAAAATGATGAATTACAGCCAATCTGTAAACTATAACGGTTATTTAGGGGATTTTTTTGCGAACCAAACACTTAACCCTGCTATAACTGTTGAAACTACAGTTAGTAGCTTTCCAGCGAAGGCATCTGTCTTTGACGGTGCATTTAGTCGTGTTTGTGATATTCCTGTTCGGTTTTTAGTAGAGGCAAAAAAAGAACCATTTAGTCCTTATTGGGTTTATCTAAAGCAAAATGTTAAAAAGAATTTTATGGACAAGACTTATGCCATGGCCTATGCAGAAAAATATTCAGGTCAATTTGCCTTAGATAAGCCTAATTTAGAAATTAAGAAAATGCTAGAAGATTTGAATCTCAATCAAGGCAGTACTTTTAGTAATCTTTCACATGACTTTGTTATTGCAATGAATCCTGAACCGAGCACAGAGGGAGTGGATGCAGTTGCTGAGAGTAATACAGAAACCGTATCTCAGAATGTTACCCTTAGCCAGCTTTTGGCATATGAAAGCGGGCAACAGTGGAGAATATCTAATTGTATAGTCAAACAGGATTGGGAACTTGGAACAGTGGATTTTGAGCGGGGTCAAGCTTATCATAATAGCATACATTTTAGTAACATTGATATGGATGACAAAGTTCAATCTGGCAAAGTAGATATGGTTGCCTACGTAAAATGGGTTAATCGTAAGCCAATGGTTACCTCTGTTGAGTATACTTTGACTTTAAATAAAACGAAGGCAAGGGATGAATAAATCATAAGCAGTTAAAATACAAAGAGGAACGATTCTTAAGATGATTAAGAACCGTTCCTCTTTTATTTGTGCGCCCTATACGTTGACTTAAGAATGTTCTTTAATGACCCCAGTGCGATAAGCGTCTAGAAGCATTTCTAAATCTCCTATTTGAGTTATAATTTTAGACCCTTCGTCAGTATCTCTAACCCGCTTACGATCAATTTCTTTTTCTAAAACAATGGTGGTGGAGTGAATGTCCTTCTCCTCTTCAATGGCTTTTTGAGTGGATTCAAAAGGATCATGGGAAACCAATATGAGTCCATAGGAGTTATAAATTAAGGTATAGCCTGCAATACCTGTGGTTCCTTGATAAGCTTTTGAAAAACCGCCATCTATAACCAGGAGTTTACCGTTTGCACGGATAGGACTTTCGCCAGTTTTTAGCTTAACGGGAACATGGCCGTTAATAATATGAGAGCTTTCAGGGTTCAGACCAAACTCCTTAAAAATAACCTCGCACATTTTTTCACTGTTTTCTAACATGAAATATGGGTTTTTAATTTCGGCATGGGCTTCTTTGTCGGCGACAAAATACCTTTCGAAAGTGGTCATACGGTCCTTGCCAAATACAGGCGAATCAGCGCCTGTCCATAAATACCAAGTAATGTCGGAACCATAGAGTTTAGCTTCAGGGTCATTTTTATGGAAATAACCTTCTCTTACTAAAATTTCAAGTTTGTCTAAGTAAGCCTTACCACTTTTCATTTTCATGTTAGGGAAGATTTCAATATCCTTAAAGCTGCCGTCTTCATTCATTGGAATACAACCATGGTACATCAGATTAGAGTTGTATTTTAAGTACAAGCTACCATTGGCGTAAAGGAAGCGGACATGTTTTTGAAGGCGCTCGCTGTTTAAGAATGAGGACTTTAACTTTTCTATTAATTCTCGCTCTTCTGTCGTCAACTTATAAGGGTCAGCAGGGTCAACCGTTGGAAAATTTGAATCCAGTAGGGGATAGGTCTTTCCATAAAGATGGATGGTACCCTTTTCGTAGTCGATTTGGTTAAGCTGTAGACGGTCAGACATATTGAATTCAGGTCGTCTGAAGATAATTTCACCTTCAAGCTTAAACTGAATAATAGAAACGGCCTTATGCATTTTTGCAATCAAGTCCAAGTCGTTGTCGCTAAAAAGGTGATCGCTTTTCGCTTTAGGCCAAAATGCTTTACAAGAGTCTTCTTTATAAAATTCAAGAGCAAAAGTAGCCAGTGGCAATATATTAATACCATAGCCATCTTCAATGGTGTCAAGGTTGGTATAACGACAGCATATGCGAATAACCGTAGCAATACTGGCTTCATTTCCTGCAGCGGCGGCCATCCAAAGGACATCGTGATTGCCCCACTGAATATCCACTGTATGATAATTCATCAAGGTGTCCATGACAATATCAGGACCAGGGCCTCTATCAAAAATATCTCCAATAATATGGAGTCGGTCGATGACCAATCTTTGAATCAGTTTAGACATTTCGATAATAAATTCATCTGCCCGACCAATTTGGATAATGGTTTCAATAATGCCTGTATAGTATTCTTCCTTGTCAAATTCATAGGGACTTTTGTGCATGAGTTCTTCAATAATATAGGCAAAGTCCTTTGGAAGGGCTTTTCTAACCTTCATACGTGTATATTTGAAGGCAGCCTTTCTACAAATCTCCACCAATCTGTAAATCGTAATTTTATACCATTCATGGATGTGAGCTTCGGTTTTATGTATGATTTCAAGTTTTTGTTCGGGGTAATAAATAAGGGTAGCCAAGGATTTGATTTCCTTGTCGCTGAGAACATCTCCATAGACTTCGATGATTTTCCGTTTGATATTGCCAGAACCGTTTTTAAGAACATGATTGAAAGACTCATATTCTCCATGAATATCCGTCATAAAATGCTCAGTGCCCTTAGGCAGATTCAAGATAGCCTCTAAATTGATGATTTCAGTACTAGCAGTAGCAATACTGGGAAATTCTTTAGATAAAAGTTTCAAATATCTCAGTTCGCAATCTGTATTTTGAAGGGCGTTATTGTTACTATTTAACACTTTACACAACTCCTTTACATCATCTCTATAAAAATTATAACATCAAATCTAATAGGACGGGAATTAAAAATATGAAAATCGTTGAAAATAATTCTCAATTAGCCTTGACAAGGTAATTTATTATGTGTATATTGTGATTATAGTACTAATTAGTAACAACTGAATTAGAATATACAACCTAAAATACTTATAAAACATGGAGGCAATATTATGAACAAAAACTTTTATGAAGCAGTTGAAGGCAGAAGATCTATCTATGGCATTAGCAAAGAGCAAGTTTTAAGTGATCAAGAAATAGAAAAGTTAGTTGAAAATGCGTTGAAACATACCCCGTCTGCGATGAACTCTCAAAGTACGAGAATTGTTCTACTTTTAGGCGATAAACACGATAGGCTTTGGGATATTACAATGGAAAGTTTGAGAGCAATAGTACCCGCAGATAATTTTGAACCGACTGAAACTAAAATCAATTCTTTCAAGAATGGTTATGGTACAGTACTATTCTTTGAAGACCAAAAAGTGGTTACAGAACTTCAAGAAAAATTCAGTCTATATAAAGACAATTTCCCAATTTGGTCCAACCACACAAGTGGTATGCATCAATATGTTATATGGACATCTCTTGAATTAGAAGGATTTGGGGCAACACTTCAACACTATGGCGAATTGATTGAAGGCGCTGTTAAAAAAGAATGGGCTCTTCCTGAAAATTGGAAACTCATTGCTCAAATGCCTTTTGGAAAACCAACTGCACCACCCGCTGAGAAATTATTTTCTCCAATTGAAGCTAGACTGAAAGTTTTTAAATAGGCATATAATAAAGCTTAAGAGCCATTAAAATAAGAATCTGAAAGCCATTTATCTTAATTTTGAGATAAGTGGCTTTTAATTGTGCGCCCAGCATGGGCGCACTCTAACGGGTGAAAGTCCCGAACACGCCCTAGTAGTGGGAAGTGTATAGCTTAAGGCAAGGGTGTCCACCGCGAGGTGGAATCTGAAGGAAGCCGGCGGCAAAGCTCTGGTCTGACGAACAGAAATCACATCAGGCAATAATTAAGGATAAGGCTGCAATTCAAGTCAAAGTCCAATAACTACTCGAAACTAATTATTGTAAATGTGGCAGATAGATGGAGCGAAAGAGTGCGTTCTTACCTGGGGAGGTCTCACAGACGTGAAGTAAGACAGTCTGAAATACGGAGTAAAGCTTGCTGTGAGAAGTCAGCCGAGGTCATAGTACCAAGTTTTTTTTTCGGGAAGGACTGAACAATCGTAAGTCTCGATTAAGAACTAGAAGGAGGTTGGTGTGTTGAAAGCAGAATACCGAAAGGACTGCCTGCAAAGGGATAGCGTGGAACGCAAAGAGTATGTAGGAGTGCAGAGCACCAACACTCGGGAAGGCAAAGAAAGAGGCGGTGCAAACGACTTGCTGGAAAGCATACTGGACAGAGAAAACCTGAACAAGGCTTATAGACAAGTCAAGCGTAACCATGGAGCGCCGGGAATCGATGGCTTAACCGTTGAGGAGGCGCTTCCTTGGATAAAGGCAAATCGTGAGGAACTCCTACAAAGTATTCGGGAAGGCAGATACAAGCCAAGCCCAGTTAGGCGAAAGGAAATTCCAAAAGCAGATGGTGGTGTACGAAAGCTTGGTATTCCAACGGTCATCGACCGTATCATTCAACAAGCTATCTCCCAGAAGCTTCAACCAATCTTTGAACCACTCTTTTCGGAAGGGAGCTATGGCTACCGCCCGAAAAGAAGCGCACAGCAGGCGATTCAGAAAGTGAAGGCGTATGCAGAACAGGGATATGTCCACGCGGTGGAAATAGACCTATCGAAGTACTTCGACACCTTGAATCACGAACTGCTCCTGAATCTTCTACGCAAACATATCCAAGATAAACGTGTGACGGAACTCATCAAGAAATACTTGAAAAGTGGCGTCATGAAAAATGGAATCATCAGCAAAACCGAAGAAGGCTCACCACAAGGCGGGCCTCTATCACCTTTACTGGCGAACATATATTTGAATGAATTTGATCAGGAGATGGCATCCAGAGATGTGAAGGTAATTCGCTATGCAGATGACATTGTGGTACTTGCGAAAAGCAAGCGAGCGGCAAACCGCCTTCTGGAAACCTGTCGTAAGTATCTTGAGGGTAAACTGAAACTGAAAATGAATGTCCAAAAGAGCAAAAATGTCAGCGTTTTAGCAATAAAACATTTTAAATTCCTTGGTTTTTGTCTTGGGAAGAATGGAAAGGGCATCTTTATCAGAGCTCACCGTGAATCTTTGGTAAAAGCGAAAAGGAAGCTGAAAGAACTGACACGCCGTAATCAGGGAAAGAATGTGCGAGTGGTATTTGAGAAAGTAAAGAGTTTCATCCGAGGATGGCTTGGTTACTATCACGTAGCTGACATCAAACGGACAATCATGTCATGGAATGAGTGGTTGCGCAGAAGATTCCGCATGTATATCTGGAAACAATGGAAGAAACCCAAAACGAGGGTGATGAATCTTAAGAAACTTGGAATATCAGAATGGCAGGCGTATCAATGGGGCAATACCCGACTAGGATACTGGCGAATAGCTGGAAGTGCAGTACTTTCGCGGTCCATCACAAATGAAAAGCTCGTACAGGCTGGCTATTATGACTTTCCAGCCCAGTACGAGCAACTACGCTTAAAGCACTTATGCGATTGAACCGCCGTATACCGAACGGTACGTACGGTGGTGTGAGAGGTCGGAAAATGAAATAATCATTTTCCCCCTACTCGATTGTACAAACCCCAGTTGAGCAGAATGTGGTATTATCAATATAGTAAATTGTTTTAGATATTTACTACAGCTTTTGGGTGGAGGTCATTTATGAGAAGAAAAACAGCGCTGTCAAAAAAAATGATGTGGACAACAGGTGTTGTTGGCATATTTTTAATATTGATTTTTGGAAAAATTGTCTATGAAAAAGTGGGCAGCAAAATGGTGGAGGACCCTAGTTTAAAAATAGAGGCAATTTTAAATCAGGTAAATGTATCTGGTGAGCTTTTTTTAAGAGATCAGGGCAAAGGGGCAGTCTTAGTATCGGCTGAAGAAATGAGCAGTTTTTTCAAAGAGAATACTAAGAGCTGGATCGTTCAAAATGAAAAAGAACCGCTTCAACTGCCTACGGGCTTAACCTTATATCTAAATTTGGCAGAAGACTATAAAATCAATTTTTATGAGTCTGAGCCTGAGTTAGCAATGGTGCAACATCAAAATCATTATCAGTATTACAAAATTTCTAAAGAAACCTATCAAAAGTTAACCTTCGAATATTCCATTCGCAGTTACTTAGTCCTTGAACCTCTTATGAATGCCATCGCAGATGGAAAACTTACCAATCAAGAGAGTGTTAATGACACTCCTGTCAATGTGACCTATAAATCTGCTCAAATTGGCAGTATGACTTATTATTTTTATAAAAGATCGGGAAAATACTATGTAGAATCCCCCTACTTTTTTATAAAAGAAATTAGCAAAGCGGTCTATGTGGATGGAATTGCCGCAATACCAGAATGAGTTTCTCTTGAATGTTCAAAGAATTGAGGATAAAGTGGTTTAGAGCATAAAAAAGCAAAGCGTACATCAGGAGGATAAAGATGAATATGAAAAAGATGAATATGAAAAAAAGAGTAACCGCATTGTTGCTGACTTTTGTAGTTTTATTAGGCCTAGGGGCATCCTATGGGGCTGTTAAAAATGAAATCAAGGCCGTGGTCAGTACTATTAGTGCCACTTATAACAAAAAAACAGAAAAGCTGAATACCTTGGTATACAATAATGAAATTTATGTACCAATGAAGAAAGTTGCAGCACTATTGGGCAAGAACGTTGCTTTTTCAAGTGCTAACAGCAAAGTTGCTATCTCGGATCCAGCGGTTAAAGTTAATCATCCAATAGCGGTGATGACCATGAGTACTGGGGAAACCGTTGAAATTGAACTGTACACAGAAGAAGCCCCTGTCACTGTGGCAAACTTTAAATTTTTGGCCAATAGAGGCTTCTATGATGGCCTAACTTTCCATAGAGTTATAGACAAGTTCATGATTCAAGGCGGTGACCCAGAAGGAAACGGTACTGGTGGACCAGGCTACAATATTAAGGGTGAGTTTATGAAAAACGGCGTTGTAAATACAATTCTTCATGAAAAAGGGGTTATTTCAATGGCTAGAGCTGCTGATTACAATACAGGAGGCAGTCAGTTTTTCATTATGCTCGGTACAGAGAATAGTTTAAACGGGGACTATGCCGCCTTTGGCAAAGTCACCAAAGGGATTGAAATCGTTGAAAAGATTGGTAAAGTAGCTGTAGATGCAAATTCGAAACCAACCACGGATCAGGTGATTAAAACTATTCGAGTGAAATAAAATTAATTCCTCTAAAATAAGTTTGTCTCAATGAAATAGACATAATTATGGTGAAGTAAATATAAAAAGTAGCCTCTAACAGAAAATTAATTTCTGAAAGAGACTACTTTTTTATTTTGTACTTATTTTATTTGGGTTAAATACTACCGAATAAAATTCGTCCAAGCCCGAACTTCTTTTTCAGGAAGGGTTAGGCCTGCATCTTGACCAGCTTTAATAGATTTAAGGAGCCAAGCCATGTTGTTGCCTAAAGTTCTCATGGTTTGCATCCCTTCAAGGTCTTGTCTTACTTCTTCTGGGGTGTTGCCATGGACCATATTCCAATACTGGGAAGAAACAATTGGCATATTGGAAATTGTGAAGTATTTATTGAGTTGTTCAAAAGCAGCAGTAGAGCCGCCTCTACGACAACTGACGATTGCCGCCCCAGGTTTGTATCCGAAGCCGTTACCAGCGTAGAAGAATCGGTCTAGGAAAGAGGTCATTTGACCAGAAGCCCCAGCATAGTGAACGGGAGAACCAAAAATAAAGCCATCAATGTCTTTTGCTTTTTCTAAGGCCACATTGACGGAATCATCGTCAAAGACACATTTACCTGAACCCGTTTTAGAACAGGCACCGCAAGCCATACAGCCGCGGATAGGCTTATTGCCAACGTGGAAAATTTCAGTTTCAATATTTTGTTTTTCAAGGGTTGACGCGATTTCGCTTAAGGCTGTAAAGGTACAACCAGCAGGTTTTGGACTGCCATTGATTAATAAGACTTTCATCACCACACCTCATAATGAACAATATCGTTCATTTCTTTTCTTGGACGTGGTTGAGGCGCTTCATCGGCATAACCGATGGTTAATACTGCCACAACAAATTGATTTTCAGGAATATTGAGAACAGGTCGAATTTCATCTTGTGTAAACCAAGCGACCCAACAGCTGCCTAGTCCAAGGCTTTCAGCAGTGAGAACCATGTGCTCTGTAGCGATGGAAACATCTCTAATGGCTTGTTTGAGTTCAAATTGTGAGCTGATTTCGTTTAGAGAAAGTTTTTCTGAATTTTCAACCCTTGGGCTGACATCGGCAACACAGGCAATGTGAAGGGGGGCACCCATCATCCATTGTTGGTTATGAGAAACATTTGCGACCTTTTGTCTGTTTTCTTCTGACTGAACAACAACGAAATGCCACGGTTGAGTATTAGAGCCAGATGGAGCGACTCTAGCACTTTCAAGAATGGCTGCGAGCTTTGATTCTTCTACCTTTTGATCTGTCTTGTATTTTCTTATGCTTCTTCTAGATTGAATGGTTTCTAACATAAAATAAAACCTCCGATTGTATTGATGGACAATTTGTATTATGATGTTATTCTAGTACGTAATGTTTATTATCACAAGTACGCACTTGTTTGTGCCATAGTACCTAAAAAGATACTAAGGAAATCACCCATATAGATATTAAGAAAGGATCCTGCTTATGTCAAAGAATACCTGTCAAATCCAAATGGGAAATAAGCATTATACCTGTTCATTTGAAATTGCCATCGATTTAATTGGTGGCAAATGGAAACCTCTTATTTTATGGCATTTGGGCACTAAAGGGGTTCAGCGCTTTAGTGAACTGAAAAAAATGCTGCCGAATATTACCCAAAAAATGTTGACCCAACAGCTGAGAGAGTTAGAAGGAGACCTTCTGGTTCATCGAGAAGTTTACCCGCAAGTGCCACCGAAGGTGGAGTACAGTTTAACGGAACAAGGTACCTATCTAATGCCTATTTTAAGCGCCATGTGTCAATGGGGCAGTGATTATTATGACCACGTCTGTCAAAACCCAAGTGAAGAAAGAGAAGCCTTATGAAGACCCATTTATTTAGTGAATACGCCCTGTGTGAACCTTTAAAAAGAGCTATTGAAGGCCTAGGTTACACCAAACCCACCAAAGTTCAGCAAGAAGTCATTCCTGTTATATTGGAAGGGAGAGACATTATTGTAAAATCTCAAACAGGCAGTGGGAAAACGGCATCTTTTGCCATTCCTATTATTGAGAAAATTGAGTGGGAGGAAAATCGCCCTCAAGCCTTAGTCATTACACCCACCAGGGAATTAGCCATGCAAGTGAAGGAAGACTTTTTCAATTTAGGACGCTTTAAGCGTTTAAAAATAAGTCCTTTAATCGGGAAATCACCGTTTTACCTTCAAGAGAAGGAACTGAAACAGAAAACCCATGTAGCCGTTGGAACCCCAGGGCGAATTATAGACCATATTGAGAGAGGCACAATAGATTTGTCCGCAATCAAGTATTTGGTCATTGACGAAGCAGATGAAATGCTGAGAATGGGCTTTGTGGAGCAAGTTGAATATATTTTAGAAGCCTTGCCATCAGAACGGTGTAGCGTTTTATTGTCTGCAACTATGCCAGAAGATATTCAAGGGTTGTGCCAGCATTACATGCATGACCCTCTTCTCATAGAAATTGAAGATTTAAACCCAGCAGCAGAAAGAATTGAGCAAACCCTCTTTGAAGTATTAGAGCGGCGCAAAGAAGATTTGCTAATAGACTTGTTGGCCATAGAAAACCCTGACAGTTGCATGATTTTTTGCAATACCCAGTTAAAAGTAGACGAACTGGCAAGTACCCTAGAAGACATGAATATTTACTGTGATCGACTTCATGGCGGCATGGAACAAAGTGACCGCTTGAATGTTATGAATCACTTCAAAAGAGGGAAGTTCCGAGTCCTTGTTGCTACAGATGTGGCAGCTAGAGGGATTGATGTGGAACAAGTAGATTTGGTCGTCAATTACGACGTGCCCAACCATCCTGAAAACTATGTTCATAGGATTGGAAGAACTGGAAGGATTGGAAATAGTGGAAAGGCAGTTATTTTTGTGTCCCCCGCTGAACGAAGGCTTCTGGAAGATGTGGAAAGCTATATTGAACGAGAGATTCCAAGAGGCGAAGTGCCTTCAAGAGAATCGGTTTTAGATGCGGCGGTTGCCTTTGAAGAAAAGCAAAATGAACGCCCTCAGTTGAAAGAAACCAAGGGCGAAAAGCTAAGTGAAGGGATTATAAAATTGCATATCAACGCAGGTAAGAAAACGAAAATGCGTGCAGTGGATATTGTGGGAACCCTTTGTAGCATTGAAGGCATAACCTCTGATGATATTGGTATTATCAACATCATGGACATTTCCACCTTTGTAGAAATATTAAATGGCAAAGGGGAATATGTCCTAAAAGCTTTACAGGACAAACCTATTAAGGGCAGACTTCGAAAAGTAAACAAGTCGGGAAAGTGCTAGTGTTTTAATTCAAATAAAAATAGACGATTTTTAAGACCTTTTTCCAGTTCTATGACACTACTTTCAATCAGCTTAAAATCCTCAGCAAATAAAGCGGAGACTTGGTTGTCAGACAAATTCCACAAGTAGAGACCATCAGGGCTTATAAATGCATTTTCAACAGTTTCGCCATCTTCTGAAGTTAGGGGTTTAAGGTTGAAGGCGTCAAGCTCGGATTTATCTGCAAAGGGCTTCAGTTTAACAAGAACTCTGCCATTTTTGTCAAGGAGTCGCTCTGCTAATCGGATAAGTGTATGCCCGTCTTCAGGGTGAATTTGATCCAAAATATTGGAAAAGATAAGGCCGTTAATACAGGCATCGGGCAAAGGATAAAGTGATTTTACATCGCCCCAAATCCACTTGGTTCTCAGGTTTTCATAATGAGAAGAAGCTGTTCTTCTGGCAAGACTTATACCGTGAAAACTCAGGTCAATGCCAATAGATTTGACAGCCCCTTTTTCCAAACACCGGAGGAGCATTTTGCCATCGCCTGAGCCGAAGTCCATAACGGTGCCGCCCTTTTGAGAAACCCAGTTGAGGGCAGCTTCTAAGTCTTCTGAAATCAGTGTTTCTTTAGGGTTATAAGTATCCATTTTTTCATAAATATCGTTCCAGTAATGACTGGTATTTTCGTATCGCTGTGGCATAGGAAGTTCTCCTTAAATTGGATGTGAACGTGTTTGCGAAAACACGTGAAAGTGTTTGTGAAAACACTTGAAAGTGTTTGTGAAAACACTCTCAATGTTGAGTAAAAGCATAAGAAAAGTAAAGCATACTCAAGAAAATTTTACAAGTTTGTATCAATAAACGACAAGTTTGTATCAATAGACAAAGTGCAAAGGGAATGAAGTGATTGTGATGAAATTATCATTTGAGCATGAAAACGAGAAAATTGAATTTACCGTCACCTTTAGCAAGCGGAAGACCCTCGGCATTGAAGTAAGACCACCAGGGGTTGTAAAAGTTGCGGCGCCTTTAGGGGCTTCAAAGGACAGAATCATGGCAGTCGTTTTGGAAAAAGAACACTGGATTGTAGAAAAAAGAAAACAAATGAAAGCGGTTGCTGAAAGTAATGCCCAACCAGAAAGCTATGAGACGGGCGCTGAAATTCTTTTTCTTGGGAAAAGGCATACCCTCCAAGTTGTAGAGGATTTTAAATTTGATATTCCTGTAGTAGAAGTTAAAGACCAGATTATTAGGGTTTATGCGGCTTCTGACAATAAAATTCTTGTAAAAAATGCCGTTGAAAAATGGCTTGGTCAAATGACCAAATACCATATAGAAAAGCGAATTCATCACTTTCAAAAGCATTTTAAAATAGCTCCCAGCCGTGTCATTATCAAGGAGCAGAAACGCAGATGGGGAAGTTGTAACAGTCACCGAGAATTGAGATTCAATCGCCACTGTATAAAATCTTCTGAAAGGGCCCTCGACTACTTAGTTGTCCACGAAATGAGCCATATGGTTCATATGAATCATTCAAAAGATTTTTGGGTTCAAGTCGAAAGCATAATCCCTGACTATAAAACCGCTCGGGCAGAGTTAAAGAAAACCATAATATAATTTTTTTAGTCATTTGATAAATTTGTTATTGCATAGTGCTGAAAAAACGGTATAATAATCCTAACAAAACAGGAAATGGCGTTTGAAAAGAGCTTCGATTTAAATCTTGCTTCAGAAAGCCGGTGGTTGCTGTGAACCGGTGTAAGTTTAAATCTTTCCACTCTTTGAGCTGTCGATGATGAATCGAAAGGTTGGTAACCTTTATCTTACTTTCAACGAGAGGTCGAGTTTCTTAGGAAATCGGCAATTTGGGTGGCAACGCGGATAACCTTCCGTCCCAGTAACATTGGGACAGAAGGTTTTTTTTGGTTAAATTGATTTTTAAGGATTCAAGTTGCTAATGGGTATATAACCCAAAAAGAGGAGGTCTGTAAAATGTTAGATTTAAAATTTGTTAGAGAAAATCCCGAAGTGGTTAAAGAAAATATTAGAAAGAAATTTCAAGATCATAAATTATCCATGGTAGACGATGTCATTGCCTTAGATGCTGAAATGAGAACGGTTAAACAAGAGGCAGACACCCTTAGAGCCAACCGCAATAAGATTTCTAAAGAAATTGGCGGACTTATGGCAAAAGGTCTTAAAGAAGAAGCTGAGGCAAAGAAAACCGAAGTGACAGCGGCTTCAGACCGTTTGGCAGCGTTGGAACTTAAAGAGACTGAGCTTGAAGAAAAAATCAGAACCATTATGCTGACTTTGCCAAATATTATTGATCCAAGTGTTCCTATTGGCAGCGACGACAGCCATAATGTTGAAGTTGAATGCTTTGGAGAGCCATTGGTCCCTGATTTTGATATTCCTTACCATACAGATATTATGGAAAATTTAAAGGGTCTCGATTTAGACAGCGCAAGACGTGTTGCAGGACAAGGCTTCTACTACCTTATGGGTAATGTAGCAAGACTCCATTCAGCGATGACTTCATATGCCAGAGATTTTATGATAGACAGAGGTTTTACCTATGTGATTCCCCCATTCATGATTAGAAGTGAAGTTGTAACAGGTGTTATGAGCTTTGCGGAAATGGATGCCATGATGTATAAAATTGAAGGTGAAGACTTGTACCTCATAGGTACCAGCGAGCATTCAATGATTGGTAAATACATTGATACCATTGTGGATGAAACCACTTTGCCTCATACACTGACGAGCTATTCTCCTTGTTTCAGAAAAGAAAAAGGGGCTCACGGTGTAGAGGAAAGAGGCGTTTATCGTATTCATCAATTCGAAAAACAAGAGATGATCGTCATTTGTAAACCAGAAGAAAGTATGAAATGGTATGACGAACTTTGGAAAAATACAGTGGATCTTTTCAGAACTTTAGATATTCCTGTAAGAACTCTTGAATGTTGTTCAGGAGATTTAGCAGATTTGAAGGTTAAGTCAGTGGACGTAGAAGCTTGGTCGCCTAGACAAAAGAAATATTTTGAAGTGGGTAGCTGCTCTAATTTAGGCGATGCTCAGGCGAGAAGACTTAAAATTCGCGTTGACGGAGAAAATGGCAAGTACTTTGCCCATACTCTAAACAACACAGTTGTTGCACCGCCTAGAATGCTTATCGCGTTCTTAGAAAACAATTTAAATGAAGATGGCTCAGTCAATATCCCAGTGGCGCTTCAGCCTTATATGGGTGGTATGAAAGTCATTAAATAACTTTATTCACACACGTAATTTAAATAGATAAAGAGAGACTGGTGTGGTGGCGCCTGTTTTTTCTATCATTCCAATTCGCTTTGCGAATTATGGAAAGGAGCTCAGGGGTGTTTGCACCCCTGAGCATTTTACTGGCATCAGCAGAGCAAACTTTGGTTTGCCAAAGGACTGATAGCCCTTAGACAGATTTTAAGGAGGTAATTTCATGTTAAAAGATAGGGCACTTGAAGTACATCACGAAGTTACCCACGACATGGCAAATGTGGTTGGCAGTTTATTTCTGCTTACAAATCGTTTGCAAACGGTAATGGATAGAGACTTTGAAAAGAAAGGTCTAACCACGAAACAATGGTTTATGATGGCCGTCCTTTCAAAGCTATTCACTTCACCGCCAAAGTTGTCCGATGTGGCTTCTAGTATGGGAAGCTCCTATCAGAATGTGAAACAAATCGCCTTAAAACTTGAAAAAAATGGCTACGTTACTTTAGAAAAAGACCCCAAAGATCAACGGGTTATTCGTATTACTATCGTGCCTCATTTTGAAAACTTTTGGGAGGAGCAGGTAGAAGAAGATGTAGCCCTTCTCGAATCCTTATTTGACCATTTTACAGGCGTTGAGATTTCTCACTTCGTCGATTACATTGAAAGACTCTCCATCGCCATAGAAAAACGTTAGTTTTATGCAAATAATTTTGTAAAGTATACATTTTTGTGATAGAATTAGCCCGTTGTGTTTTGAAGAAAATGTACGGAGGTTAGAAAATGACAACTTTACCTAATTGCCCAAAATGTAAGTCAGAATATACTTATGAAGACGGAGACCATCTTGTTTGCCCTGAATGTGCCCACGAATGGACTGCCGAAGCTGCTGAAACAGTAGAAGAATTAATTGTAAAAGATGCATATGGCAATATTTTAAAAGATGGAGATGCAGTTACCATCATTAAAGATTTAAAAGTTAAGGGCAGTTCAACGCCTTTAAAAATTGGCACAAAAGTAAAAAGTATTAGATTGGTGGACGGTGACCATAACATTGATTGCAAAATTGATGGTTTCGGCGCTATGTCATTAAAGTCAGAATATGTAAAAAAAGCTTAGTATTAAAACAGAATAGTTACATGAAGCGAGCAGTCTGACTGCTCGCTTTTTTTGGTTCTATATGGCGAGGAAATGCGAAAAATGGGTAAAAGAGATAAAGAGCATTTACTTCATTGAGCAAAGGAGTGATCCTATGAAAAAGATTAGTCAAAAAATTATGTTGTCTATTTTCATAAGCACATTTTTATTGGCAGCTGTACTCATGTTGACATTCAATAGAGTTGGGAACACTATTGTTTTAGATGAAATCAGCCAAAAAAATCAATGGTTTTTAGAGAGCCAAGTACAAAAAATGAATCAGCTATTTGGCGCATCAGAGCAAACCGTTCAAGAGTTGTCCTCTCTGATAACAGATGGTATGGACTACAATCGTTTTAATACAGATGAAGAATATGCCAAAACTTTTATGGAAAGCCGTCAAAACATACTTTTAAATTTTTCGAATCAAAATCAAGGATTAATGAGTATTTATACATATTTTGAACCAACACAAAGTAATCGAGTCGATGCACTATGGTATGTAAGAGATGAAAATACAAAAGAAATGGTATTGACCGCAGATGATACGACGACGGAAGAATTTTCAAGAGATAATGAAGACATGCTGTGGTACTATGGTCCTATTGAAGCCAAGGGCATGTATTGGACCCCTCTCTATGTAGATAGTGACCTGAAAATTGCCATGATTTCTTGTACTTACCCTCTATATGAAGATGGGAAAATAGTTGGGATGGTAGGCATTGATATTAATTTCAACGTTTTCAGTGAGGCGCTCAGCCAAATGAAAATGGGGAAAAGTGGTTTTGCTGCAATGATCGATACAGATGGTACCGTGCTATCCCACCCTGATCTTGAACAGGGGACTAATTTAACAGAGGCAACAGGGGGAAAGTATAAATCTATTTTTGAAGAAATGTTAAATAAGGACCAAGGGACCTGTAGCTATACGATTGGTGGCGAGAAGCATGTAGTTTCTTATACCAAGGCCAGCAATGGGAAATATTTTGTGTTTGACATGCTTCAATCGGAAATGTACAGCAAACTTGGGAACCTGCAAATGACTATGATGATGATTGCAGGACTGGCGATTTTTATTGCCCTATTCTTTTCGTCGGTATTAGGTAAATCCATTGGCAGACCAATAACTCAGTTGTCTCTTATAGCGGAGGAACTGGCCATTGGCAATATAGACGGCAAGTTGAACATTAAGAGCAAGGACGAAGTGGGTCAACTGGCCAAATCTTTCAGTAAAATGGTGGAAAATGTAAAAGAAAATACCCGGATCATGGAGGCAATTGCCAAGGGGTCATTAAATGTAGAGGTTCATCCTAAGTCTGAAAAGGACGTACAGAGCAAAGCCATGATCCAGATGATTAATGCCATTCGGTCATTAATAGCAGATATGGATGAGTTGGCAATCTCTGCTGTATCTGGAAATTTGGACAAACGTGCTAATGCTAACAGACATGGTGGAGACTACAGCAAAATTATATTGGGTATCAATCGCATACTAGATGCTGTTATTTTACCAATTAAGGAAGCGGCTGCAGTTTTAAAGGCCATGTCTAATGGAGATTTAAATGTAAGAGTTCAAGGAGAATATCAAGGTGACCACGGCGAAATTAAGAATTCGTTAAACGATACTTTGGATGCACTTTCTAAATATGTGGGTGAAATATCCTATTTCCTTATGGAAATGGCCAATTCTAATTTGGTTTTAGAAGTGACCAGCGATTATAAAGGAGATTTTGTACAAATAAAGGATGCACTCAATGGGATTATAAGGTCTCTTAATAAGGTGCTTGGTGATATGAGCCAAGCGGCTGACCTTGTGGACTCAGGAGCTCAGCAGGTTTCAGACAGCAGTATGTCCCTTTCTCAAGGAACTGTAGAACAAGCAGCTAATATTGAGGATTTAACCTTGTCTCTCAGTCGAATTGCAGATCAAACAAAGAGCAGCGCTACCAATGCAAATCTCACAAATGAGGCCATTCATAAGACAACAGGAAACGCCACTAAAGGCAATGAACAACTGGTTGAGATGGTAGAGGCTATAAAAGATATAGATAATGCCTCACAACAAATATCTAATATTATTAAATTGATTGAAGAAATTGCATTCCAAACCAATATATTGGCTCTAAATGCTGCTGTTGAAGCTGCTAGGGCAGGCGATAATGGAAAAGGTTTCGCCGTAGTGGCTGGGGAAGTGAGAAATCTTGCGTCAAGAAGCACCCTTGCGGCTCAAGAATCTGCTATTATAATAGAAGAATCTCTTAATAAAGTCAGTCATGGAACTCGATTGGCAAATGAAACAGCAGAGTCTCTTCAGGGTATACTAAGTGGCATAGAACAAGCATCAATTCTGGTTGAAGATATCGCTACGAATGCCAATATTCAAGCGACTGAAGTTGGTCGAATCAATATGGGCTTAGAACAATTATCCCATGTCATTCAAAGCAATTCAGCTTCTGCTCAGGAAAGTGCTGCCGCCAGTGAAGAATTGCTTGCACAAGCGGATCGCTTAAAGAAAATGTCTGAAGAATTTAAACTTAAAAGGCGATAGTTACTTCTCCACTTGGAGAAGGGCAGACCTGAGGAGGCATAATAATGAATCAGCAACTGGCTACACATTCAAAAGAACATATTAAAGGCATTATTTATGTGGCAGTTGCATCTATTTTATGGAGTACAGCAGGACTGTTTATAAAATGGGTTCAGTGGCCGCCATTAGCCATTGCAGGTATACGCAGTGGTATAGCTGGAACAGTAATTTTATTTTATTGGCTCTATAAATACAAAATAATGCCGCCTCTTCCCAGTATACAAAAGAGCTTTGGTGCCTTAAACTATGCGGTCTTAGTCATGCTATTTATTTTTGCAAATAAATTAACCACGGCAGCTAATGCAATTTTGCTCCAATTTTCAGCACCTATTTGGGTCCTGATTCTCGGTGCTATATTTCTCAAAGAGCCAATTCGAAGAAAAGACCTTATGACTGTTTTCTTAGTACTCGCAGGGATGAGTCTATTCTTCCTAGGAGATTTAGGGACGGGCAGTATGCTGGGAAATGGATTGGCTGTACTCAGTGGTGTTGCAATGGCAATTATGGTTATATCCTTAAAGGGAGTTAAAGCAGGTTCACCTCTTGAAATTATATTTTGGGGGAATGTAGCCACTTTCATAATTGGTATACCTTTTTATGGACAAATCACATTTGAAATGATGAGTATGATTGGAATTTTCCTTTTAGGCGTATTCCAGTTGGGAACTGCCTATATTTTCTATGCAAATGGGATACAACATGTTACTGCTCTAGACGGCATACTTATAACAGTCTTAGAGCCGCTTCTCAACCCAATGTGGGTATTTCTATTTAACGGTGAACAGCCGACTGTATTCGCTGTCCTAGGTGGGGCAGTGGTTCTGAGTTCGGTAACTTATCATAGTCTAAAGACAGAAATAAAGGTATAAACGAGAGGTGGGGTTATCTTGCATGAAAAGGGATATTTTAAGGAATTGTTTGATTTAATGCCCATATCCATCATAATCGTCGATGGGTCTTTAAAAATATTGGAAGTGAATCAAGAGTTTATAGATATGTTTCAGTTGGATAATGGCTTAAATCCTAATGATGCCTTTGGAAATGTCGTTCAATGTGTCCAAAGCTTTGATAAAGGCTGTGGCAACTCTATAGATTGTAAGTTATGCAGTGTTAGAACCGTATTAATGGAAATGATTCACAGCGAACAAGCCGTGAAAAATAAAACAGTTGAAATGGCTTTTTTTAGAAAGAGTCAAAAAGAGACTTTTTGGTTCAGTATTAGTGCCATGCCCTATGGAATAAATGGAAAAAGTACTTTTGTTGTGACCCTTGAAGATGTTACAGATCGAATGGCTTTTGAACGGAGTATTCAGGAAGCCCGAACTGCTAATCTTAAACTATTGGACAGTCTACCTGTAATGATTTATCGTATTGATCGTGATAATGTTTGTAATTTTATCAATCAAACCTTCAAACAATACATGCCCGTGTCAGAAGGGGCTCTTTTGCCTGCCCTAGAAAAGCATATGAGCAAGGGAGACTATTCAAAGTATGACAGAGAACTGAACCGAAGCATTCTAGATCAAAGTGAATTTAACATTGAACTTCAACTCCTTTCCCCTTATATGATGTATAGGACTGTTTTGGGTCTAGGAAAACCTGTTTTTGACAGCCAAAATCAATACGATGGCATGATAGGTATTTTTTTAGACATACATGACGCTAAAATGGCTGAAGCTCTTTACCGGAAAAGCTTGAATAAATATTATTCTCTTTTCCAAAATTTAGAGAGCAGTATCAGCTATCATAAATTAATCTTTGACGAGGACGGAAAAGTCATAGATTCGTCTATTGTGGAAATGAACTTGGAAACCTATCGTATTTTTGGCGATAAGCAGCATATGGAAATTGGTTCTAAACTTAGTGAAATCATATTCTTTAGCGATAGTGAAAGAGAACTTCTACTCAGTTTATTCCAAAGAGTTGTAGAAAGTGGAGAGAATATTCAGCTGAGAGAACACCATATTAAATCATTGGATAAATGGATTGAAATTGCCATTTATAGTCCAGAAGAAAAATATATAACTTTACTGATTAGTGATATTGATTTTAAGAAAAAAGCTGAAATCGAGTTGATTTTGGCAAAAGAGCGTTCTGAAACAGCCAATCGGGCTAAAAGTGAATTTCTTGCCAACATGAGTCATGAAATCCGAACCCCTTTAAATGGCATTGTAGGTATGATTGACTTGACACTGATGGGTAATCTCAACCTAGAACATAGAGATAACCTGCTAACGGCAAAGGACTGCGTAGGTACATTGATTGACTTAATCAATGACGTTTTAGATTTTTCTAAAATTGAAGCTGGAAAAATGCGTGTAGATGCCCACCATTTTGAGTTAGATAAAATGGTAGAAGAAGCGGTTAAAATGCACTACAACCATGCAAAAGAGAAAGGCCTTGAACTGAATGTAATATATGAACATTTGATAACGCCAAATTTAATGGGAGATAGTATGAGGATTAAGCAAATCCTCAACAATTTATTGGGAAATGCCATTAAATTTACAAAAAATGGTGGTATTAAAGTGCGGGTAAAAGAGACTTTAACCAAGACACCGGAGTTAATTGATTTAACCATTGCGGTAGAAGATACAGGCATTGGCATTCCTAAAGAAAAGCAAAATTTACTCTTTAACAGTTTTACTCAAATTGATGGTTCTTATACAAGAGAATATGGAGGAACAGGTCTTGGCCTTGTGATTTCCAAACAATTGACAATGATGATGTCTGGTAAGTTAAAGTTTACAAGTAAAGTTGGCGTGGGCAGTACTTTTGAATTTACCATTCCTCTTAAAACCAGTGCTTGGGAAGCCAGTGCAGTGGAAGACGAAACCGATGACTTTTTCAAAAAGGAAAAACGGTCTATACTATTGGTAGAAGACGATCGCATCAATCAGATTGTCATTGAAAAAATACTGAAAAGTGAAGGCTATGAAGTGGATCTTGCCATCAACGGGATAGAAGCCATTCAAAAGAGTATGCATAAAGTTTATGATATTATTCTGATGGACATTCAAATGCCACTTTTAGATGGTCTTAACGCAACTGAACAAATCCGCAGCAGTAGAGATTTTAACGAGAAGACCCCTATTATTGCCCTAACGGCATTTGCCTTAAAGGGAGATGCCGAAAAGTTCTTGAAAGCAGGGATGGATGCCTATCTTTCAAAACCTGTCGACCGACTTTTATTGGTGAAAACGATTGAAAGCTTGGTGAGAGAACACGAAAGTAACATGGCAGAGAATGAAAATGAAAAAGTGGTCAAAGAAACTAAAGGTGCTGAAATTGCTAAGGAATCTCTTTCAGAGGACGATTGGCTCAGCGATATTGTAAAACCTGTAAAGATCATAGAAAAGAAGCATAGAAATCTTGATGTTTTTGAGCTTTCAGAAAAGAAGAGTCAAATTTTAAAAATATATGGTGAGGGTAACTTACCAATGCTTGAAGTGGTTATTCATCAAATGAAAAATCAGTTGGACGCCCTTGGAGAATTGGAATTGAAAAGGTTAGCTTTGAAATTAGAATTAGAACTCAGAAAGGGAAAAACGGAAAAGTTGGGGATTTATATCACACAATTGGCAGCGGAAATGGATCAGTTGGCTAAAAGTCAAGAGGTTCTCAGCTTGGATAGAATGGACGAATCATAGGAGAAAAAGTCATGAAGAAAGATATTTTAAAGCTCTATCTGATTACGGATCAGGGGGCTCTCAGAGAAGGAACTTTGTATGAAGCTGTAAAGACAGCTTTAGAGAATGGTGTTACTTGCCTACAGTACAGGGAAAAGAATAAATGTTATTTGGAAAAACTGGAAGAAGTTAAAACCCTATTGGAAATAGCAAGGGCTTATCATGTCCCCTTGATTATTAACGACGATTTAGATTTGGCGATAGCCAGTGGTGCCGATGGTGTCCATTTGGGTCAGAGCGATAGTGAAGCTTCTTTTGCGAGAAAGGCACTTGGTCCCGATAAAATTATTGGGATTACGGCGAAAACAATAGAACAGGCGAAAGCAGCTGAATTGGCAGGTGCTGACTACATTGGCGTAGGTGCCGTTTTTAAAACGCAAACCAAGACAGATGCAAAAGCCCTCAGCCTAGATGAAATAAAACAGGTAATTGCTTCAGTCAATATTCCTGCTGTAGCCATTGGTGGGATAGATATGAGTAATGCTGGTATGCTTAAAAATTCTGGTGTTGCTGGAATTGCAGTTGTTTCAGGAATATTATCTCAAAGGGATATTGGCAAGGCAACTCAAGTGTTGACCCAGTGGAACAGGGAGGCAGCCTTATGAAGAAAGTCTTGACCATTGCTGGGTCAGATTGCAGCGGCGGAGCTGGCATACAAGGCGACCTGAAGACTATGATGGCTCACAAAGTCTACGGCATGAGTGTGATTACAGCCATTACAGCACAAAATACAATGGGAATTACGGCCGTTGAGCCCTTGTCACCTGAACTTGTGGGAAAGCAGTTAGATGCTATTTTTACAGATTTGGAACCCGATGCTGTAAAAATTGGAATGATTGCCACCAAGGAAATTGGTGAAGTCATAAGGGATAAACTGATTCAGTATCGTGCAAAAAATATTGTAATAGACCCAGTCATGATTTCAACCAGTGGGCATAAGCTTATGACAGATCAAGCTTGCCAAGTTTTAATAGAAGATTTGTTTAAATTGGCGACTTTAGTAACGCCTAATATTCCTGAAACAGAGTTCTTAGGAAGCTGCTCAATTCATTCCAAAGAAGACATGGAAAAAGCCGGTCAAAAGTTATCTGACAGGCATCAAGTGTCATTTTTAATTAAAGGTGGGCACTTCTCAGAAGGTGCTGACGATTTGCTAGTCACTGAGAAGGGACTTTGCTGGTATACGCAAGGCCGTATTGAAAATGAGAATACCCACGGGACAGGCTGTACGCTTTCTTCTGCTCTGGCTTGTCAGCTGGCATTAGGAAAGACACTCTCAGAAGCCGTTTGCTTGTCCAAGGACTATATGAGCCGTCTCATAGGGGCGAAAATGGACCTAGGCACAGGCCGAGGTCCACTGAATCACTTTGCTTGATTAAAAACTCAATTTTTTTTACTTTAATTAAGGGTTAAAACCTGAATTAAAGATGAGAGGCCTCATTGTGTTCGTTCATGACACGACCTGCTTCAATAATAAGCTCTTCTACATTTGGGCTGTCACTAAGAAGAGACCAGGTTTCATAAGCATCTGATGCAATAAGAAGAAAAGCATCTACCAATTGTGGCTCAAAGTGAGTGCCTGAACCCTCTTGTATGATTTTGAGGGCTTCTTCTATATTCATTGGGTCACGGTAAGAACGTTTTGAGGTTAAAGAGTCAAAGACGTCAGCCACTGCAACGATTTTAGCCCCTAAAGGGATAAGGTCTTGTGTTAACCCTTCAGGGTAACCCGTGCCATCTACCTTTTCATGGTGATACTTTACAATTCCTTTAATAGGGTTAAACACGCTGGACATTTCTAAAATATTAGCACCCGTCACAGGGTGTTTTTTTATTTCGTCGAATTCTTCAACTGAGAGCTTGCCTGGTTTGTTGAGAATATTAATATCTACTGTAACTTTGCCAACATCATGTAATAGTCCGCTGAGTTTTACGGTTTCAACATCTGCAAAGCCAATAGCTTTAGCCAGCTCTACAGAGTAATGAGAAACCCTCTCGGAATGACCTTTTGTATAATAATCCACTTCCTCAAGTGTTTTAATGAGTATGGATACCAATTCTACGTAATTGCGATTGATGTCTTGGTCACGTCTGCTCAATTGTTCGGACAAATTATTGATACATTCACTAAGTTCTTTAAAATCTTGTGAGAAGGACAAATCAATTTTTTTAGAGTAATCGGAATAGGTAATGGACTTGATTTGTTCAATGCTGGTTCTGAAATTTGAAGAAATTTTCAGAAGAAGGTAGAGTAAAATTAACATACCAAGGGTTAGAAAACCTAAAATAGAAAACAACACCAGGGT
>CAXXWB010000008.1:0-17019 GCA_963677505.2 uncultured Acidaminobacter sp. | reverse complement strand
TGCCGATGTTAAGGGTGTCGGTCTCCCTGAAAAGTTTTGAAACAGTTCGTGTAACTCATTTGCAAAAGACTCATCTTCAACGAGATTTGCAAAAGCTTCTTGAAGCTCAACCACTGCGGGGTAGAGCATTTCTGACACATAAGCGCCTCCGTAAGGGCCAAAATGTCCCGTCTCGTCTGCATGGATATATTTCATAAGGTCAACTCCTTTATGGGATAGTTTGGTGATAGTGCTCGCACCTTTGTCACAAGATTTTCAATAATGTTACTGCCAAAATCGTCTTCTGCACTCATAATGGACTCAGGGTGAAATTGAACAGCCCAAATTGGTAAGGTTTTGTGGTACACCGCCATCGGACAGGAGTCTTCTGTCATAGCGTAACAACAAAGACTATCTGGCATTTCTAAAGCATACAAGGAGTGGTATCTGCCTATTTTGGGCGTTTCTTGTCCTTTGTTGAGTTGAAATAAGGCTTTCGAATTTTGTCCCTTTTTATAAGTTTCAATTTCTTTATGAACCTCTTTTTCTTTATACTTCTCTTTCTCTGGCATTGTCCTTTCTTCAGAGGGTTCTACCAATGAAGAAGACTTACCATGCATAGGCCGTTCCAATTGTCCTAATGCGCCTCCAAAGTAAGTCACAATCCCTTGCAGTCCAAGGCAGACCCCAAACACAGGTATATTTTTCTCAATGGCCCATTGGATGCTGTCATGGAGTTTGAAATCCTCTGGGGTTCCTGGGCCAGGTGAAAGGACCATCAAATCAGGTAAATTTTCCGATTTTAGCATTTCTTGATTAGTATGACTTTCTCCAGCCTGAATTTTTTCAAGACTCTCAAAGTACTTGGCTACATTGGACTGGCGAATGGTTTTGACCCGACAGCCCTGATTTTCAAAGTAACCTGCCAAGGTATGGACAAATGAATCGTCATGGTCAATTACTAATACGTTAGTCGTTTTATTAATATATATATCAGAATTAATCTCACTTACACTTTCAACGCCACTCTCAACTTCCCCAATAACGGCTTCCATAGCGGCAGCCTTGGTCAAGGTTTCCACCGATTCTAAATAGGGGTCCGAGTCGTAAAGAATGGTTGCACCCACACGAACCGATGCCAAACCGTCCTTTAACTGAATTCCTCTTAGAGTTAAGCCCGTATTAATGTCCCCTTTTACTGTCATATAGCCAATGGCACCACCATACCATTGCCTAGCCGTTTTTTCGTTTTCTTCAATCCAGTTCATCGCCGCTTTCTTAGGCGCCCCTGTGACGGTAACCGCCCACATATGGGCAATAAAGGCATCTATCCCGTCTCTATTGGATCTTAATTTTCCAGTGACATGATCCACCGTGTGTATCAAATGGCTATACATTTCAATTTGTCTTCGCCCTAGGACTTTTATAGTGGCAGGGTCGCATATTTTTGATTTGTCATTTCGGTCTACATCGGTACACATGGTCAATTCGTCTTCATCTTTTTGAGAGTTCATAAGCTTTCGTATTTGGCTATGGTCTGAGAGACTATCCAACCCTCGGGAGATGGTGCCTGATATGGGACATGTTTCAATCATGCCATTATTGACTCTTACATACATTTCTGGCGATGCCCCAATAAGGTGTTCTCTTCCCGTATTGACAAAATAGTGAAAGGGACTTGGATTCATTTCTCTTAGTCGATTGAACAAGATCGAGGGCTTTGCTTTGCATGGATGAACCCTTTCATAGGAGGGCACCGCTTCGAAAAGATCCCCTTTTTCAAATAGAGGTTTTAACTGTTTCACCATAAGCTCATAATCTACTTTAGGTATATTTTTATCTAGGCGTTCTGAACCTCTAGTTTTGGATTTGGTAAATAACGACTGTTCAAAACACTCGTAATGCTCATGAGAGTGATAAACATATTCATAACGAATCTCTACGGCTGTTTCATAAGCATTTGCCTTATAGATTAACTTCTGGGGTAAATAGAGCAGTAAATCGGGAGCGTCTTGGCTAACGTGAACCCCCTTTGTCAAGGTTTCAAATTGGTGGACTAAGGCATAGCCATAATTGCCATAGACTCCAAAGACAGGGCATTCCGTTTCAAAGTGACTCAGCAAATCTCTAACGAGGGTAAAGATGCTGTTTTGCCTGCCCCGTTCACTTTCGTCTATGGAGGCAGACTCATTGGGCTCTTTGATCTCGCCGATTAAAATAGCATTGCCACTTTCACTGGAATAGCCTGAGCAAAGGCTTTTAAAGTATTCGCCTCGATTTAACTCTTTATATATTTCACTCAGGACACCTATTTTTTCCCTAACCATACATTCAATCTCAAAATAAAGTCCCCATGCTTGTATTCTAATTAGTGGTTCTGACAAACCGACTTGCCATGGGTGGTATCTTCCCGGATATGTATAGTCACAAGCAAAAAAACAACCTTCATGGTGGTCTAGTGCCACTATCAAATTTTCCCATACTTGCCTTTCCTTTTTTAAAACAGATTGGTCAAAATTCACTTTCATTACTGCACCTCACTTTTTTAGACATAAAAAAACCCCTTGTCTCCTAATAAAAGGGACAAGAGGTTATCCTGCGGTACCACCCAAATTGACGCAATGCGTCCACTTTACACGTACTAACATACGCTGCCAAATAACGGATTGACTTGCCGTCGACGCCTACTCCCAAGGGTTTCGGGTCGCTCTCATGAGCCCATTCACTTTTCAACTCGATACCGTACTCTCACCTACGACGGCTCTCTGAAATCTCGTTTGATCAGTTACTCTTCTCATTCAACGATTTGAATAAATATATTGGGTTCATTATATCTGTTCCAGTAGGGTTGTCAAGTCTTATTCTAAAATTTCTAAAAATTCTCCATTAAGTGAAAATTTACGCGGGTCTGTTATTTTAACTAAAACAATCTTTCCAAGGAGAGATTCGTCCCCTTCAAAATTGATGACATGATTGTACTGAGAACGGCCTGAGAGCATGCTTGCATCGGTTTTGCTATATGACTCTACAAGAACTTCAAAAGTTCTGCCAATGACCGATCTATTCTTTCGAATCGCAATTGGATTGAGGACGCTTAAAACTTCTTTAAAGCGTTTCATTTTTTCCTCTTCAGATACTTGATTCTCATATTCTGCAGCAGGTGTGCCTGACCGTCTTGAATACATAAAGGTAAACGCTGAGTCATATTCCACTCTTCGAATCAAGTCGAGGGTCTCGTTATTGTCTTCCTCGGTCTCACCTGGGAAGCCTATAATTAAGTCCGTTGAAAAACTAATTTCAGGCATTAAGGCTCTAGCTTTCTCAATAATTTGGATGTACTGCTCTTTTGAATAATGTCGGTTCATTTGTTTAAGTACCTTGGTGCTGCCCGATTGTACAGGTAAGTGCAAATATTTGCAAATATTATCACTGCTGGCCATAACTTCTAATAGTTTATCTGAAATATCCTTAGGGTGAGAGGTCATAAATCGAATGCGCTTTAACCCCGAAATATCGCTTACCCTCTTTAATAAATCAGGAAAATCGATACTTTCTTCTAGGGTTCTACCATAAGAATTGACATTTTGACCCAGTAAAATAACTTCTTTTACCCCTTCACTTACCAATGTGGAAATTTCGTGAATAATGGCTTCTGGCGTTCGACTTCTTTCCCTTCCACGGGTATAAGGTACAATGCAATAAGTGCAAAAATTATTACAGCCATACATAATATTTACGAATGCTTTAGAGGAAATTTTTCTTTGAACTGGGAGTCCTTCAATGACTTGTCCTTCTTCGTCCCAAACTTCTGTGAGCATTCGAGACGCTCCATAAGTCTGATTTAATAGTTGAGGAAAGTTATGAATGTTATGGGTTCCAAAAATTAAATTGACGAAATTGTACTTGTTTTTAATTTCCTCAACAATATGGGGTTGCTGCATCATACATCCGCAGACCACAATTTTTAAGTATGGGTTTTTCTTTTTAAGTTTTTTCAGGGAACCTAAATTGCCGTAAACTTTTAACTCGGCATTTTCTCTAATACAACAGGTATTAAAAATGACCAAGTCTGCCTTTTCTTTTCGATCGGTTTGTTCAAAATCCATATCGTTGAGCATGGCAATCATGGTTTCAGAGTCGTGCTCGTTCATTTGACAGCCATAGGTCAATATAACATATTTAAACTTTCTACCAATTTTTTCATATAATTCATGGTTCTTCTCTCGAACCTCATTCACAATAATTTGATTTTTTAATAAGATTTCCGTAGGGGTTTCATAAATTTCTCTTTTACTCATTTGTTCCTCCTGAAATAATTACCAAACTTACAATTCAATTATATGTTAAATTTATCAAATAAGTCTTTAATTTCACGCTGAAATATTATATCATAAAGATATATCAATTGCACTTTAATGTCTCTTTTTATCAACTCCAAATACATTTTCTACTTTTAATGATAAAAATATTCATTAACCTGCAGAGAGGAGTGATTGCATGGAAGTATCGAGTTCAACTGGAATGGGTCAACTTTTACTTGCCACACAAGTATCTATTGCCGTACAAAAGTTAACAATGGAGTCAACAGAACAAAATTCAGATGCAATCCGAAAGATGCTTGAACAAAGCGTTACGCCATATTTAGGCTCCAACTTTGATATGAAAGGCTAATTGAATATTATACCTATATGAACACTTCCATAGTTCTTTCGAACTATGGATTTTTTTGTTAGTTCAATTTCATTTTACTATTAATATCTATTTATCTTTACCACACTAATCTATTTTAACCGCTTGCAATTTCCCAATATTTTTTAAGTATTTTAAGTCTTCTTCTACTTGATCGCCACTTAACAATAGAATGTCATTGGGCAATATCAGGCTATACCCTTTTGGCATCAGATATTCTCTGTTTCTTTTAATCATCAGTACAAGAATAGACAGTGGAATATCCGCTTCCATAATTGACTTGCCAGCCCATGGATGAAACGCCGTAATTTTTAATTCCAATATTTCATTGAGCATTTCATCTTGATAATCATTAAATGTTTTTAGCACTGCATCACTGTCTTTTTCAGTTATTATTAAATCCAGTCCTTTGGCAAACCACGGCATTAACGTCCCTTGGACCGCTACCGAAAAAAGAGCTACGAAGAATATCAAGTGAAATAAATCGCCTTCCAAATGAATACCTGAGGCCATGGCATAAATAGCGAAAACTATAGAAGCTGCTCCTCTAAGCCCAACCCATGAAATGAGGATTTGTTGCTTAATAGGAAATTTGAACCATGACAGTATTGAAAATGTAGCAATTGGTCGAGCTACTAATATTAAAAATACAGCAACCAGGACTCCAGAAATTATGACACTCGGTATATGCGTCGGAATGGATAGCAATCCTAATGAAAAAAATAACATGATTTGCATAAGCCATGATATACCATCAAAAAAATGAACCAAACTTCTCTTATGAATAATTTTGCTATTACCTAGTATAAGGCCTAATATATACACACTTAAAAAACCGTTGCCACCTAAATATTCTGCCAAAGAAAACCCAAGTAATGCAATTGCAATTATAAAAATCGGATAGAGTCCTTCTATTTCTAAAACAATCTTTCTTAAGAAAAATCCGCTAAGGTAAGCAAAACTTAAACCGACTGCAAAGGCAAAGACTATTTGCTTTAGAATCACAATTCCAAGTGGTGTAGTTGTCGTTCCCATTAATGCCAATATGGCCAAAGTCAACATATAGGCGAACGGGTCATTGCTACCGCTTTCAATTTCCAGAAGTGGCGCAAGACCGTTTTTTAAATTCAATTTTCTTGATCTGAGAATGGAGAAAACGGAGGCCGCATCTGTTGAAGCTACAATCGCCCCAATTAACAGCCCTTCTAACAGCTTTAAATGGAGTACAAGGTGACAAAATAGACCTGTTAATCCTGCCGTTATGAATACCCCTAAGGTTGACATCAATATAGCTGGCAATGCAACGGGTTTCGCAGACGACCAGTTAGTACCGAATCCACCGTAAAACATGATAAATACTAGTCCAATGGAACAAAGGTCCTTCGCCAATGAGAAATTGTCAAATTGAATGCCGACTAGCCCATCTCTTCCGAAAATCATACCCAATATGAGAAAGATTAACAGTGAAGGTACTCCAAACCTATAAAAGAATTTACTACTTAAAACACATAGCAGCAAAACGATAGATGAAAGCATCATAAATTGAAGCATCCTGTCTCTCCTTTCAATTTCTCTTAAAGAGTGTCTCTAACCAACAAAAACTGCCCATGATCCATGAGCAGTTTAATCGTAAAGATTATACTTTGCTATTTTTTCTGTAGAAGAATGTTTTTCGAGATTCAAATTTGTACCTTGCAGGCATGATGATTTGTTCCGTGCTCCCAACAAAAAGAATGCCGCCTTCGATCAATGCACCATTAAACTTATGATACATACCATCTTTAGCTTCTTCTGTGAAATAGATCATAACATTTCTACAGATAATCAAATCATTATCTTTAGGATAAGCATCATCTAACAAATTCATTTGCTTGAACTCTACACACTTTTTGATTTCATCTGAAATTTTATAGGTATTCCCTATCTTTTCAAAATACTTATCCACAAATGCCTTTGGCACGTTTTCCAAACTCTTTGCCGTATAGACGCCAATTTGAGCTTTTCTAAGGGCTTCCTTATCAATATCAGCAGCCAAAATTTTAATGTCTTTTAGAGGCATTAAATTGCTCAGCACCATAGCAATGGTATAAGGTTCTTCACCAGTAGAACAAGCGGCACTCCAAATTTTTGGTCGTTTATTCTTGCTAAGAATTTCAGGGAAAACGTCTTTAAGCATAATTTCCCATTGTTCAGGGTTTCTATAAAACTCTGAAACGTTGATGGTCAAATAATTCATGAACTCATCAAAAGCTTCTTTATTAGTTTCAATTAGTTTGAAGTAACTGTCAAAATCATTAATATTATGTCGCTTGATAAGCGACTCAATTCTTCGCTTCATTTGTCTTTCTTTGTAAAGTGTAAGGTCTAATCCTGTTTTCTTCAATACTTGACTTTTAAACTTCTCATACGGATCCATATCTGCCACCCCTTCTAGTACAATAAATAGTACCCTTAAATCAAATATATCCAAAGTAAATCATTTTAAACGATGTAAAAAAATGACCGTTAAAAAAACGGTCATTCATTTGTTTAATTAAGAAGCAAAGGTTACTTTATGTTTTGCACTTGTGGTACAAGACATATTTGTTCTACTCAGTAACAGCTTCTTCAGCTACTTCTGCAGTAGGCTCTTGAGCTTCTTTGATTGAAAGTTTAACTTTTTTGCTATTTACATCAACTTCAAGTAATTTAACTTCTCTTGAATCGCCGATTTTTAATTCGTCAGATGGTTTTTCAATTCTCTTTTTAGAGATGTGAGAAACGTGAACAAGACCTTCAACACCTGGCTCTAATTCAACGAATGCACCGAAATCAGTTAAGTTTACAACTTTACCAGTGTAAATTTGACCTACAACATATTTAGCTTCGAAAGTGCTCCATGGATCGTTGTTGAGTTGTTTCAAGCTAAGTGAAATTTTCTCTTTAACTTGATCAGCACCAATAACTTTAACAGCAACTGTTTGGCCAATTTTTACTAAGTCTTGTGGAGATTTGATTCTGCCCCATGTTAATTCTGAGATATGAACCATACCATCGATGCCACCAAGGTCGATAAATACGCCAAAGTTAGTGATTCTCTTAACTTCGCCTTCGATTGTAGCACCAACAATTGCTTTTTCCCAAACTTTTGCTTTTTTAGCAACAAGATCTTTTTGCATAACGATTTTGTGTGAGAACACAGCTCTTTTTCTTTCACGGTTGAACTCGATTACTCTTGCACTAAGGGTTTTGCCAACAAATTCTCTAACGTCGTCAACAAATTTTACTGAAAGTTGTGATGCAGGGATAAAACCTCTAGCTTCTTTATAGTAAGCAACTACGCCGCCTTTAACAGCTTCAGTAACTTTAACATCAATTAAAGTTTCTTTTGCATAGATTTCTTCTAATTCAGTCCAGTCAGCATCCATAGATACTCTTTTAAGTGAAAGAAGCACATTGCCTTCGCCATCATCTGTTTTGATGATGTATACATCTAATTCTTGATTTTCTTCATATGCTTTAAGAACATCTGAAGATGCGCCACTTGCAATTTCTTCTAATGGCACAATACCGTCCGATTTATATCCGATATTCACGATAAGTGAATTGTCAGTGACTTGAACGATTTTTCCTTTAAGTACGTGACCTCTTCTTGGCACTCTCATTGCTAGATCGATTTGATCCATAAATTGTGCCATTGAGTTGTTGTTGTCCATAGGGTTAATACCTCGCCTTCAATTTTTTCTAATGCATTTTTTTTAATGCATTTAATATTTCATTTATAATCCAATCTGGAGTGGATGCACCCGCAGTTATACCTATCTTATCACAATTTCCGAAATTAATCATCTGAATTTCATTTATTGTTTCAATATGATAGGTATTTTTGCAATGTTTTTTACAAACTTCATATAATTTGATGGAATTTGAACTGTGTTTACCACCAATTACCAACATCATGTCTACTTCTTTTGATAATTCTTCAGCCGCTAGTTGTCTGACGCGGGTAGCTTCACAAATGGTATTTTCTATAATGAGGTCGTTTATATGCAGTTGTACTTCACTCAAGACTTGTTCCCATTTTTCTCCTGTTATGGTTGTTTGTGCAACAATACAGGCTTTTTCAATATTCTTCGGTAAATTTTCAGCCTCTTCTTTGGAATTGACCACATAGATTATGCCTTCAGCCCAACCTTGAATTCCCACTACTTCAGGATGATTCACATCTCCAACAATAATGATGGTATATCCAAGTTGACTGTATTTCTCTGCAAGTTTATGAATTTTCTTCACATAGGGACAAGTACCTTCAATAATATGAAGCCCTAGAGCCTCTGCTTCCTCGTAAAATTTTTTAGGAACACCATGAGATCTTACAAAAATGTTCTCATACTGGGCCTCTCGAAGATCTTCAATCGGATTTATACCCTGTTCTTGCAATTTACTAACGACTTGTTTATTATGAATTATTTCGCCGAAAGTATTAAACTTTACTTCTTCATTTGAGGTTTTTAATGCTAAATCAATGGCACGTTTGACGCCGAAACAAAAACCAGCCTCTTTTGCGATATAGATTTCCATCTAAACCCTTCCTTTGTAGTAAATCATGTTCTGATATAGACTATCCACAATCTTTTGCGTTTCCAATTGCAATGTCTCCTGAGACGGTTTTGAATCATAAAGATAATCCAAGTTGACAGCGGGGTGAATCACAATCCGTATTGGTGAAAATAGTCGAAATGTAGAATCAACCGTGATAGGAATGACTGGCACTTTGGATTTTACCGCTAACATAGCAACACCAGCTTTTACTTCAAGTGGCGTCATTGTTTTGTTGCGAGTACCCTCTGCAAAAATCATCAAGCCTTTTTTGTCTTTTAGAATGCGCAAAGATGTCTTAATAGCACTGACATCAGTTCCCTCTCTGTCTACAGGGAAGCCACCAGCATAATATAAAAACCAGTTGAATATCTTGTACTTGAAGGCTTCCTTTTTAGTCATAAAATGAACAAAATCCGGCAAATATGCCCCTAAAACGACAGGATCATGGACATTAATGTGGTTTGGACAAATTACTTTACCTGAATTCAAAGGGTAATTTTCAAGTCCTACCACTTCCACGCGATACAGAATGCCATAATAAAAACGAATCAAGTATTTAATCACTAATCTCATAAGATTACTCCGAAAGTTGTTGAATCATTCCAAGCAATTGAGTAACGACGCCATCTATAGTAAGTCCAGTCGTATCCACTAGAATTGCGTCCTTCGCCTGACAAAGGGGCGACTCAGTTCTATGGGTATCTAAGTCGTCTCGTGTAGCGATTTCTGCTTTAATTTGATTGTAATCAACTGACATGCCTTTGGCCTTCATTTCTTCATAACGGCGATTGGCACGTTCCTCTATGGATGCAGTTAGGAAAAACTTGTATTTAGTATCTGGCAGTACGACAGTGCCAATATCTCTTCCATCCATAACGATGGATTTTTTACTGGCAAGTGCTTGCTGTTGTGCGACCATTGCAACCCTAACAATTCTATGAGCAGCAACAATTGAAACATTTTTTGCGACTTCAGGCATTCTGATTTCTTCTGAAACATCTACATGATTTAAAAATATTTTGCCATTTTCAAAATCAATGTGAATGCTAGGAAGAACCTTTTCAATGCAGGCGTTATCTTTTAGGTCAATTTCTTGACCCATTAAATACAAAGTTACGGCACGGTACATTGCACCTGTATCTAAATACTCAATGCCCAATCTCTCTGCAATAATTTTTGCAACTGTACTTTTGCCTGAACCAGCAGGCCCATCTAAAGCAATTCTTTTCAACGACTTTGCCCCCTTGGCACCAATTTCACGCCAAAATATTTGGCTAGAATATACTTTGGTGCAGCAAGCACCTCAGCAAACCATTAGCATAGCTACTGGCCCAAAACAGCAATAAACCACCTTGCGGTGGTCTACTGTTCATCTCATCTATTATACCCTAGTGTGTCCAACTTAACAAGCGAACTTATCTATTTTGGGTTATAAATTCTGTATTCGTTCCACAAACCTTCCAAACGCTTGAAGTTTTGCTCAACCTTCTCTTTTTCACGGATAGACATGGCAAATATCAAAGAATTGATGAGACTCATTGGGGCTACCATAGAGTCAATGAAGGTATTCATATTATATTTCGCAAATAAACAATATTCAACAAGAGGTACCAATGGAGAGCCAGCACTATCTGTTATGCCTATAATGGTCGCACCTTGGCTTCTTGCGTGATTTACCACATCATATGTTTTCTTTGCATATCTTGGGAACGAAATTGTAATTAACACGTCCTCAGGCGATATATTTAACATATAATCAAAAGGATCTTGAGCGCCTTCTGGAACAACGTGAATGTCGTCCAAAATAAAATTAAGATAGAAAGCTAAATAATTTGCAAGGACAGATGAACTTCTCATACCAAGAATATAGACTTTTCTTGCAGAATGAAGGACGTCGACAATTTTATATACCACATCTTCATCTAAGTTATCGACTGTGCGGCGAATATTGTCCATGTCTGCATTCATTACTTTTTTAATAGAACTGCCTTCTTTATCAAACTCTTTGGTCATTTCAAAACGCTGTACGGTTGTCAACTTCGTTTTGATAGATTCCTGAAGCCCTTTTTGAAGCTTAGGATAACCATCATAACCGAGTGCATTGGCAAACCTCACCACAGTAGACTCGCTGACGCCAACAATTTCTCCCAGTGTAGACGCAGTCATAAAAGCTACCCGATCATAATTTGATAAAATGAAATCGGCTATTCTTTTTTGACCTTTACTGAGCTTGATATAATTCTTCTCGATTCGGTTCAAAAGATCGTTGTTGTTTTCTATCATAATTTACACACCTCTGCTATTTACTTTGCAGAGCCAGTTCGTATCCTTCCCTGAGTGCGGATCGGTTAAGGTCTTCAGTACCTTTAGGTACTCTTGCTAAGACAGCATCTTCAACGCTCTTTCTTGAAACAACACCAGTCAGTTCAGCTAAGAGACCAACCGCTACAATATTTGCAACGATTGATTTTCCAACTTTTTCTGCTGCAGTGTCAAGAATAGGTAGCTTATATACTTTTCCAGCTCTTAAATCAGCGGGCAACACGATAGCATCGTCTACAATAACAATGCCGTCAGGCTTAACAGTCTTAATGTATTTGTCGCTGGCCACTTGAGTAAGGGCTAGAACAATATCAGGGGACTGAACTTTTGGAAAGTCAATTTCGCCGTCGCTGATGATAACTTCTGCTTTACTTGCGCCGCCTCTTGCTTCTGGTCCGTAACTTTGGGACTGAATTGCATTTTTGTTTTCAAGTAGAGCGGCTTCTGCCAATATTATACCAGCAAGAATCAAGCCTTGTCCACCTGAACCGGATAATCTAAGCTCGCTGTGTTTAGCCATGACTACTTACCTCCCTTTAAACGTTCAATGATTTTTTGGTATTCTGCTGTGTATTCAGGTGCATCTACACATTTGAATTCACCCATGATGTGTTTGCCTACAAGGCTTTCAGGAGGTAACTTCTCTACAGCTTTAATATCGATAAAACTTTCTTTCAAGTAGTTAATCATTGCAACTGCAGAACCTTTTTTATTTTTACGTCCATAATAAGTTGGACAAGTTGATATCGCTTCAATTAATGAAAAACCTTTATGTTCAATACCTTTTTTGATCATAGCAGTCAATGCATTGGCGTGGTATGCTGTACCTCTTGCCGCATATGTTGCACCTGCAGCTGCAGCAAGATTCGCAATGTCAAAAGGCTTGTCAATGTTGCCGTAAGGTGCTGTTGTACCAAATTCATTGGTAGGCGTTGTTGGCGAATATTGACCACCTGTCATACCGTAAATATTGTTGTTGAAAACAATTGTAGTCAAATCAATATTTCTTCTACAAGCATGGATTAAGTGATTACCTCCGATAGCAGATGCATCACCATCGCCTGAAATAACAATAACATGAAGTTCAGGATTGGCTAATTTGATACCTGTAGCAAAAGCAAGAGCTCTACCATGGGTAGTGTGAAGTGTATTGAAATCCATGTAACCAGGTGCTCTTGAAGAACAGCCAATACCTGAAACGATACACACTTTATCTTTATCTAAACCTAATTGGTCAATTGCGCGAATAATTGCATGGGTAATAATACCGTGGCCACAACCTGGACACCAGATATGAGGCATTTTTTCTTCGCGCATATACTTTTGAACTAATTCACTGTTCATTAGAGGACCTCCTTAACTTTGTTGACAATTTCTTCTGGAACCAATACTTCGCCATTTGCACGACCAAAGTGGTATACTTTAGCGTCTGACTTGGCAACACGCTCAACTTCTAAGACCATTTGACCAAGGTTCATTTCAGTCACGAGAATCTTGTTAACTTGTTTTGCTAATGCTTCAAGTCTTACAGTTGGGAAAGGCCATAATGTAATTGGTCGGAAGAGACCTGCTTTAATGCCGGAAGCTCTTAATGTATTAACTGCGTTTCTAGCGCCTCTTGCAGTGCTCCCGTAAGCCACAATCAAGAAGTCTGCGTCTTCAGTCATATATTCATCATATGAAACGATATCGTCAAGATTGTCAGATATTTTGTCCATCATACGTTGCATCATGATTTCAGCGTTTTTCGAACTGTTTGAAGGGAAACCTGACTCATCATGGAAAAGACCAGTAATATGGTATCGATGTCCATCGCCGAAGGCTGCCATTTTAGGAACAATGTCCCCTTCTTCAATAGCATAAGCTTTGTATGGCGCACCATCCTCAGGCTTAATACGATCGAATACTTCTAATTCACCTGGTTCTGGAATGACAATTTTTTCTCTCATATGACCAACTACTTCGTCAGAAAGAAGAATAACTGGTGTTCTATATTTTTCAGCTAAGTTAAATGCGCGTACTGTTAATTCAAAAGTTTCTGTAACCGATTGAGGACATAATGCAATAACAGGATGGTCACCATGTGTGCCCCACATTGCTTGCATAACATCACTTTGTGCTGTTGATGTTGGTAGGCCTGTTGAAGGTCCGCCACGCATGATGTTGACAATAACTAAAGGAATTTCCGCAATAGCAGCGTAGCCAATATTTTCTTGTTTAAGAGAGAAACCAGGACCACTTGTAGCTGTCATAGATTTCAATCCTGCAATAGAACCGCCGATTGCTGTAGCAATACCAGCGATTTCATCTTCCATCTGAATAAACTTTCCACCAACTCTTGGGAGTTTTTCTGCAGAGCCTTCTGCTATTTCAGTTGAAGGTGTGATTGGATAACCAGAATAAAAACGCATTCCTGCATAAAGTGCGCCTTCAACGCATGCTTCATTACCAGACATTAATTTGATTTTCTTATTCATGGTCAATACCTCCAAGGAAAATTGCAAAATCAGGACATCTTAATTCACATTGTCCACATTTGATGCAGTTTGCTCGATCTAACATTTCCACTTTGCCTTTTTCGTCAAAACCAAGGACTTGTTTTGGACAGAATGCTACACAAATTCCGCATCCTTTACACCAAGATTTGTTGATCTTGATTTCAACTTGATCTTTTGCATTGCTCAATGTAATAACCCCCTCAAATATTCGTTGCCATTTATTCACTCTATTGTTTAGTGCAGTTGATTACGTTTCATTTTCTAAATTAATCATATCAATCTGTTTTGAAAAATGCAAGATAGATTTCATAATTTAAATATTTTTTATATTTTTGCAACTTTAAGTTCATTTTGTTTTTAAGGTCACACGTATATATGTATACAATGATGGTTCTCTTTTAAAAACTTGCATAAAAAAACGCCCCTATTTCTAGGGACGCTTACGAATATAGACGATTTATTATAATGTCCAATTGACAGCAGCTAACTTTGTACCTGCAGGATCGTCAAAGCTAAATTTCAATGGTGATACGCTGATATAGCCCTCTCTAATAGCTTGTACATCTCTCCCATGCTGATTTTCAGGCATTCTAACATCCCCAGCAATCCAATAGTACTCACTACCTCTTGGGTTAGTGCGCTTCTGAACAGGGTTGTCATAGTATACTTCACCTAATGTTGTAAGTTGCACACCTTTATACGGAAGGTTTTCAGGGAAATTGACATTTAAAATACTGCCATTCCACTCATGATTTTCAAGCATAAAAGTGAGATGGTCTCTTACGAATTCAGCTGCAGCTTTAAAGCCTTCAGTAGACTCTTTAAGAAGAGACAAGGCAATGCTCGGCAAACCATGAAAACTACCATCTATAGCAGCGGCAACAGTTCCAGAGTATATCGTATCTACCCCTAAGTTAGGACCGTGGTTGATTCCAGAGAGTAACACATCAAAATTTACATCTGAAAACTTGGCAATGCCTATTTTAACACAATCTGCTGGTGTCCCAGTAATTGCCCACTGCGCTTTGACATTGGGATGGTCAAATTCTTTCACTTCTGAGGCCGAAACAATATCTGACATGGTAAGGGCATGGCTCTTTGCACTCTGCTGATATCTCGGTGCTGATATGTAAATTTCATGGTGAGGTGCAAGAATTTTTACAAGGGTTTGCAAACCTTCCGCAAAGATGCTATCGTCGTTAACAATAAATATTTTCATTTTGAGCTCCTTTATGAACAAAAAGACCTTTTGGTTTACATAATATAATTATGTTCTTTTAGTTAGCCAATATAATTTGGGTGGATTATTTTTCTGATTGATAAATTCTATCTGTGCAATTTGAAATTCCTTTTGATTAACCTGTGCGAAAAACCCTCGAATTTCCAAATCTTCTTCCATGCCACTGTCATGACCTGGGTAAGTCATGACGCCAATAAAACCATTGGGCAAGAGCAAGTTCATTGCTTGGTCTATGGCAGATTTAGTGGAGGTCCAAAGCGTTGTACAGCCTTTATTCCCTGTTGGCAGATAGCCTAGGTTAAATAAAGCCCCTTGAAAAGGCTCTAGAACATACTTTCCAAGTTCTGCATGGGTATCACAGATCAATTGAAAGTTATTTTTGCCCGCCTGTTCTAACTTACTTCTAGTATTTTCAACGGCTTCACGTTGTACATCAAAGCCGATTAGAAAGCCTGTAGGACCAACATACTCTAAGAGCATCAGTGAATCATGTCCATTTCCTACGGTGGCATCCAAGACGCGATCTCCTTCTTGTAGACTTTCCTCTAAAAGCATTTTTTGAAAAACCTGAACATGGCCGATTGAGGGTATTCTACTACTCATCTCCTCGACAGCCTTTACACTTTTGATTGAAGAAGTCGTTCATAACAATTTCTAAATAGACTTCCCCTTCTGAAAAACCTTCGTGTCTTAAAAAATCTGCAATGAGAGATTCTTTTTTAGCATAAATCTTTTCAATGCCTCTATTCATAAAATAGAAAAGAAGTCCTCTTAAGGTCGCATCTCCAAAGAAGTTATTTCTTAATTTTTCAGGAATATATATTTCAGTAAGCAGAGGCATAAAATCAACGAGTTCAGCCATTGCATAACCGTAGATTTCTTCTTCATCAGTCAATATCATGGTTTCAACTAACGCTAAGTCACGAGGCTGATTAGCTTCCAATCGACCTTCTTTTTTTAAAAATTCATTTAAACCAGCATAGTCTTTAGCTTCTGCATTTCTAATACTTAACATGTCATCCTCCAATAATAAATATTTATATGATGTACTTATATTATAGAGCTTTAAGGTAAGCCACTTCTTCTTCTGTTAAATAGCGAAAATCTCCTTCTCTAAGTCCGCTGAGATTCAATTTACCAATGTCGGTCCGTTGAAGCTCATGTACAGGGTGTCCAATACTTTCAAACATGCGACGGACCTGCCTATACTTACCCTCTCGAATGGAAATTTTGACCAAACTTTCAGAGGGGGTGGCCTTAATTAATTCAGCTTTTGCAGGTGACGTAACAAAATCGCCTATATCAATGCCTTCCTGAAGTTGAGCAATTTTAGCTGCGTTTATTTCACCTTCAACGGTAGCAACATAGGTCTTATAAATTTCATGTTTAGGATGGGTCAATTTCAAAGTCAAGTCGCCATCATTAGTAAGTATCAGTAGCCCTGAAGTCTGATAGTCCAGTCTTCCTATTGGGTACACACGTGTTTCAAACCCTTTGAGCAAGTCAATTACCGTAGGTCTGCCAAACTGATCTTTTGCGGTGGTCACAAAGCCACTGGGCTTGTTCAACAAGATATAAACCATTTTACCTTCATTTTGAATAATTTTTCCATCGACTTCTACTTGATCAACTTCTGGGTCTATTGTTTTCCCTTGTTCAGTAATGACGATGCCATTAACCTTGACACGACCTTCTTCGATGAGCTTTTCA
>CAXXWB010000007.1:0-12484 GCA_963677505.2 uncultured Acidaminobacter sp. | reverse complement strand
GAAGAGGAAGGTGTTTTTATGAAAATCAGATCAAAAGAAGAAGTTGTAAGTGCTTATAACAAAAGATACCCTGAGTTGGATTATTATTTCGTCTCTAATTTGGAAAATGAGTACGACAAGTATTATGCCCAAGTGAAAGACATGAGTAGCGCAAAGGAAGTTGAAGCCTTTTTTAAAAAGGAAATTGAAAAGAATGATGCATCCTTTAGCGATGCCGTTGGTAATAGTGGCATGGAAGATTCATTAACCAATCAATACATGTCTATTCTTGCAGCCTATGGTCTTATTGTCTTCTTTAGAGATTCTATGATTGAATACGATAAGAGCTGTGAATAAGAAAATTTAGTTAAAGATATGAATAAGCAAAAACCGACAATAGCTAAAAAATATTGTCGGTTTTTTTATTTGAATTAATCCGTTTTTTTGAATAGGTGTATCCTAAATTTGCATATTGTAAAGGCATACAGGGTATCAATTCACAGTAAAAGAAAAGGAGGGGGTCCAATGGAAAGTGTTAATGAAGTAAAAAAGACTTCGTTGTTTAGAACAATTTTTGGTATGATGATCAATCCTTCAGGATCAGTAAAATCAGCAGTTGAAGGAACCTCTTGGTATTTTTCATTACTATTGTCTGGAATTGCTTTTTGTCTATTCTTTTTACAAACGGGACTTGATTTATACAAAACAGGTCAAAAAAGCATGTCCTTTGTGTTCATGTCCGCAGGGGCAGGTTTTGCTTATGGTGTGATCATCATACCCCTTATAGGCGTTATTGCTTGGGGCATTCTTAAACTCTTTAAGTCAGAAAAATCTCTAAAGTGGGCGGTGACGTCTTATTGTCTATCTTATAGCGGGGCCTTTGTCTATGGGTTAATGGGTATTGCTTTTTCACTGCTGATGACTTGGAAAACGGCAATGGCTTTTGGTGTAACAGGGGTGCTATGGGCAGTTGGTCCGCTTATGGTAACCAGTAGAGAAATGACAAAGGGCAACAATAAGATTAGTATTTTAATTGCAACCTTATACAGTGGCTTAATTCTAATATCTTGGGCTTATTTTGGAAATTTATAAGGAGGGTTGGTATGAGCGAAGTTATGGAACAAGGTAAGCAGGCAAGAGGTTTCGTGAGGTGGCTGAGCTATACAGCTTTTGGATTGACCCTCTTTATAGATCAAACGGATATATACAATCCAGTGCGATTAATATTAGGGGTCATTACAGCGTGGATCTTTGCTTTTTTATTCAGAATTTTTCTTATTACTTTTCTAAGTACTTTTAATATAAAGGCGAAAAAAGAACATGGAAAGAGAATTGCCGCCTATTCTGTTGAACAAGGTATGCTCTATATAGTCCCATTTGCAGTAATGGCCGTTTTAGCAGCATTTATTTTAAGGTGGCCATCAACTTGGGCATTTATGTCAACCGGTACAATGGCTGTGGGTACAGCATCTGCTATTGAACTCAATAAAATGATTGGGAAGCAGAGTCTCAAAAATACCATAATCACTTCAGTTGTCTCTTTTTGTTTTTCTTTTTTACTCACAATGGGACTGCCTTATATTATGAATTTGCCGGGACTTATTCAAGGCGCAGTTGATATGATTCCGACTTTGCTCGGTAAAGGAGGTGGCATGTAATGAAACGTTTTTTTAGTTTTGTAATGCTATTCTTCATCACATTTTCTATGCTTATGCCAATAACTTATGGGCTTGATAATGCAGCAAGTGTTTCGGCAACTAAACCTGTAAAGCCCTATGAACGGATCATTGGATCTCAAGGGACTTGGTATACTGAACAAATAAACATGGATGGTGCAAATGAGCTAATATCAGCTTGGCAAGGAGATTACGTCATAAGTGAAGGTTTTGTATCGGCTAAAGCTGAAGCTATGAAGCTTAATTTATCAGAGGATTATATGCTAAGTTCAGTCGTTATACCTTTCCAAATGAGGCCTGAGAAGGCGCCTCAGCTACTTATTAGGGATGCATTGGGCAATCTTTATGGCCCATTTACAGGTGTGGAATCTTTAGCAAATTTAAATACAGCCGATTCAAAAGACCCTAAAATGACTGCCGTTACTCAGAATGCAGTGAATTATGTCTTTGCGCCTTCAATCGATGTTGAGATGTTAAAAGGGCAATATGAAATGATGCTCAGTGATTCAAAATATCAAATAAAGGATGAAAAGACTGGGGCAGCAGGAGCTTTTATTGTAAAAGGGATGAATTTAGACGGTTATGATCGTTATAAAGATAGCGTAAAAGCAGACGGGGCTAAAAATAATCCAGAGGGTCAAAATCTTGAAACCACAGATGTGATTGGTAGCGATGCTTTTATACCGGATGATTTAAAAGATTATAAATATTTGCCGACTGAGAAGGCGCCAACAAAGAAAAAAGCAGTCTTTAAGGTTGAAAATGATAGCTTGGTAACGAATATTGTGTTTAATACCTATAACGAAGGAAAAGGCGCTGCACCAGGTGTTGTAGCAATATTAGATGGGAAGGGTAATTCTATAGAAGTTTATGAGACAATCGGAAAATCTCTGGGTGGCGTGGCAAATGGCGCATGGCTGGCGACTCCGAATATTATATTGCCAAAAGGCGTTTATGAGTTGGCAGTATCGGCGCCTGAAGTAATCAATTATGACAAAAAAGGAAATCCAGAATTCTATGTGACCTTAGAAAAGCCCCAACCTATGCGAGTAGACTTTACAGGAACCTATAAAGTTAAATTTGATGCCTATAAGCGTTCCACATTAATGGGGCCAGTAACGGATAATGACAGTGATTTTTCTATTAAAGACTTTGAGTTAACTATTCTTGATAAGGGTGATTCCATTGAAGTGATTGGTGTTTATCAAAAAATGCCTTTTTCACAAGAGTGTAAAATCACCCAAGCCTCAGAAGATACCCTTATAGCTCAGGGCAATATTACTGCTGATTTAAAGAATTTACCAGCGCAAACTAGAATTTCAGCAGATTTTACAGTTGCGTTGACACAAAAAGGAAAGAAAAATGCTAAAATTTCAATCTCTGGCACGGGCACATATGAAAGGGCAGCGTCAAAGACAAAGGGTGCTGACTTTAACACTTATGAGCTTAAGGGTAGCGGTAAGATGCAGACATCAGAAATCCCAGCTTATGTTGCGGCGGCTTTAGCATCTGCAACAAAAGGCGTGGGTAATATTCCAGGACCTGATTCAGCGGGTGCAGCAGCAGTTGGACTATTATTCCCGCCACTGGTGGGAGTCGTTATTTATGTACTCCAAGAATTACTTTCTAAAGCGGCTAAAAAAGAAGAAGAGACACCTAAAATTAAGAAGTATTCAAAGGAATGGTATAAGAAGCAAAATCCTGGTATGTCTGATGAGGATATAGGTTGGGCTATGCTAGCTGATGCTGGCGGTGGTTCCGATGATGGCAGCAGCTCATCTGATAGTGGCTCAAGTGGTGAGGAAAGCGGTGGATCCGAAGGCGGGTCAGATGAAAGTGGTTCCCAAGACAGCACTGGAGAAGGTGGCGATGATTCTGGATCGGGTGATAGCGGCTATGAATCCAGCGAGGATAGTGGCGGCGATTCTGAAAGCGACTCCGATTACGAGGGTGACGACTCAGATGATTCAGGAGATAGCGATTCGGATGAATCCGATGAAGATTCTGATGATGACTCCGATGAGGACGACGAAACATCAGATGAAGATGATTCCGACGATGAGGATGAGGACGAAGACGAAGATGAAGATGAAGATGAAGATGAAGACGAAGACGAAGATGAAGAAGACGAGAATGATGAAGATTCAGACGATTCCCAAGAGGACGATTCAGAAGATGACTATGGTGATGAAGATGATCAGGATGATGAATTCGGGGATGATAGTGAGTCTGAAGAGCCTGAAACAATGACACTTCAAGTTGATCATACGGGTCGTACAGTTGAGTATGTCAAAGACAAGGAAACTGGAGAGTGGGTCAACCCTGAAACTGGTGGCATATTAGATCTTGAAAGATACGAAAAAGATGTCAAACCAAACTTTGAAAAAGACAAAGAATTTATTGATGCACAAAGAGATAAACTTGAAAAAGGAGATACAGAGTTTGACAAGGAACTCAGACGCCAAGCTGAGGAAAGAAAAACAGCTGAAGAAAAAGCTGCATATATTGAGAAACTTGGTAAAAAGTACGGCACTACAGATGAGACAGAGCTTAAAAAAATCATTGGAGAAAATAAAGCAAAGGATCAAGCCAATGCTGAGAGCTGGAATAAGATTGGTGATCGTTTGGAGACCGCAGAAAATGTGACAAAAGTTGTCGGCGTTGTTGCAGACAACATGGTAGATGGCCTTGCCAATGTGACGGGACCAGCAGGTGCAGAAATTCGGGCTGTATACAAGGTCACTAAAGGTATAGCAGGTAATATGGCTGAAAATGGTGTGAATGCCACATCCTTTGTTTCTGGTGCAGTCAAAGGTGGCGCAGATGCGGCAACTGATTTCATTGACGGGACTAAGACAAAGGCAGCTGTAACTATATTAGGTGAAGTTGTGGGTGGCGCAGTTCAAGATGGTACTGAAGGCGCTAAGGCTGGAATAGTAGATGGTGTTTCCAAGGTTGTTCAAGGAACGATTATGGACAAGATTGGTGGCGGCGGATATGGCAATCAGACCAGCACAATGGATTTAGGCAATGGTTCTGTTCGAGTAGCAATCAATTCTGGTGGTAAGTGGGTTGGAAAGAATTTGTCAGAATCATCGGCAACAAAATTCATATCCAAAAAATTGATGAACCAAGGTTATCAGACGACGGTCAAGACAGTCGGCGGATTGCTAGATGAATTTGGTGTTAAACCGAATATTACCGAACCAATAAAAGACAGTCTAAAGTCGTCTAAATAATAGGAGGGGCGCTATGAATTTAAAACTAAATGAATTGTTGTTTTTAAAGCAGTACCTTGCTGAAAATACCCCAATCAGTATTTTGAATAACCTTTCTGCAACATTAAATGGCACAGAACTGCTGAGTCTGATGGAGAAAGGGGTCATTGAGGATAACGAGGTTTCAGAAAACGCTAGGAAACCACTTGAAGTCCTTGCGTCGCCAACAGTTTGTAGCAGAATTGTCCTTAAAAATCCTTATTGCGCGATTGAAAAGTACATTTACAGAAAAAATGATAGTCGGATATTGGTTGAAAATGAAGAAGGTGAAATGGCAATTACGGTATTCGATGACGACGATTTATTCGTTAAGAACTGGGAACAGTGGGTTGGAGGTTCGTGGGTAAAAACATCGGACTTTTCTGTAAACCTAAATTTTTCAGAGCTTCTGGTTTTCTTGGCAATAGTAGACTATAGTCGGTTCAATGTCTTAAGAGCATATTTGGGAGATACCTCTAATAAGGAGATGATTTCACCAAAAGTCCTAGAACAGGAACTTGGCGGTGATAGAATTAATGGTCTGGTCCACGCTCTTAAGAAAAATTATGGGATAGAGACGCCTAGTCCAGATCAAATAAAAATTGCTATTGAATCCCTTGGGAAAAAAGGCATTGTTGAAGTTGGAGAAGGTTATAAATTACTGCCAGCCTACAAGAGTTTCGCGGATAATTTCTTGATGCCTGACAATGTATTGATGATGGAAGCGGTTCAAGTGATAGGTCCGAATGAAATTCAAGCTGCAAACTCATTGGCATTTGGTTATGGACTCTTCAACTGGATGGTTTTGAGTTTTGAGAAAGACTCAGTTGATGTTTTCACTACGACCAGTGCTGAACTCTTGTCTGTCATTCGAGATCATGGAAGCTGTGAATAGTCTAAAGGAATAGCTACAAAAAACCGCTAAACGGATAAACCGTTTAGCGGTTTTTAATTCATAAAGAGAATTAAATTTACACGTTAAATCTAAACAAAATAACATCGCCATCTTTAACTTCATATTCTTTGCCTTCAAGTCTTACAAGGCCTTTGTCTTTAGCGGCAGACATGGTGCCGTGCTCAATTAAATCGTTATAAGCAATGGTTTCTGCGCGAATAAAACCTCTCTCAATATCCGAGTGGATTTTACCAGCAGCAGCAGGGGCTTTTGTACCTTTTCGGATGGTCCAAGCACGGATTTCCTGAGGACCAGCCGTCAAGAAAGAAATCAAATCAAGCAAGTGGTAACAAGCTCTAACCAATTTATCGAGACCAGCTTCATCTAAACCAAGGTCTTGGAGGAAGCCAGCACGGTCGTCTTCTTCAAGTTCGGCAATTTCTTGTTCAATTTTAGCACAAATCATAACCGCTTCAGCATTTTCAGAATCAGCAAAGGCTCTGACTGTTTTTACAAAGTCATTTTCCCCACCAGCCATAATGTCGTCTTCAGAAACATTGGCAACATAAATGATAGGCTTATAAGTCAACAAGTTGAGGGTTTTAACAAATTTATCTTCATCTTCAGTAAATTCGATAGTTCTAGCAGATTGACCTTCTTCGAGAACTTTAAGTACTCTTTCTAATATATCTAATTCACCTTGAGCATTTTTATCACTTTTAAGGGCTTTTCTTGTCTTATCAACTCTTCTTTCGACCAATTCCATGTCTGCAAAAATGAGTTCCATATTAATGGTCTCAATATCGCTAAGAGGACCAATTTTACCTTCCACGTGAACCACGTTTTCGTCTTCAAAACAACGGACCACGTGTACAATGGCTTCAACTTCTCTGATATGACCGAGGAATTTGTTCCCAAGACCTTCGCCTTTAGAAGCGCCTCTGACCAAACCAGCAATATCGTAGAACTCAATAGCAGTCGGGACGATTCTTTGTGAGTCATACAAATCTCTCAAAACGGGAAGGCGTTTATCTGGAACAGATACAACACCTACATTTGGTTCGATAGTACAAAATGGATAGTTTGCAGATTCAGCACCTGCTTTAGTAATTGCGTTAAATAATGTAGACTTGCCTACATTTGGCAATCCGACGATTCCTAATTTCATATGATCTTCCTCTCTATCTCTCGTTATATACGTTATTAATCCGAAAAATGGGCATAATAATGCACCTTACTTGAATACCATAGAAATTATAATCGAACCAGAGGGAAACTTCAACATAATTCGTCAACTACAAATGAAAATCAATTGCAATTAAAACCTTAGACATGCGACTGTGAAGGGCAAGAAGGTAAATATTCCAAGTTTTCTGTAAATGTTGGGGGATTGCGCCGCCTTAAAGAGGTGAAATTTCAATACAGATCAGCGATCACTTGATTGTTGAATTCTACCCAAAATTAAATTAGCAGGTAAATTCTGCTAATTTTTTTTACTATTTTCCTTTCTGTGGTATAATAAATTGGTACCAAGAATTTGGAAACTAAGGCCTTAATTTACAAAAATATTCAAAAATAAAAATGAATTGAAGGTATTGATAATATGATTGATGCAAGAAAAACTGTAGAAATTGCTAAAAACGTAGAACTTCACCTTGTAAAATCTAAGAAATTTAAAACAGATTTAATCAGCGTTTACTATCTCAGACCGCTTACAATGGAAGAAGCTACAATGAATGCACTCATCACGAGAATTTTAGACAGAGGGTGCGAAAAATACCCGACAGCCCAAGTGTTGAATCAATTTTTAGATGAGCACTATGGCATGGCTTTGGTAAGTGATGTACAAAAAGTAGGAGAAAGACATCAAGTTCAAATCAAGGTTCAGTTCCCAAGGAGTCCAATTATTGGAGAACCACTTATGGCAGATGGTCTTTCTATATTAAATGAAATGATTAATGCCCCCCTTCTAGGAGAAGAAGGGTTTGATAAGGCTCTGTTTGATCTTGAAAAGGAGCAACTCAAACAAGAAATTGAATCTCGCATCAACGACAAAACCACATATTCTGTGGATCGCTGCTTTGAATTAATGTGTGAAAAAGAACCCTACCGTTTTTATGGCTATGGGAACGTAGATTATTTGGAAACTGTCACCAATGAAAAATTGTACAAACACTATTTGGATGTGGTCAATCACTCCAAAATGGACATAGTAGCCATTGGTGATTTTGATTTCGACAAGACAGAGGCGTTAATAACGTCTTATTTTGGAAAATCAATGACTGAAATAGTGCTAGTGCCAGAAGAAATTGTAGATGTACCAATCGCAGACGTTAAGTATTTTGAAGAATCAATGAATATCCAACAGGGAAAATTGGTCATAGGTTACAGAACATATACCGATCGAAAAGACCCTATGTATTACCCGCTGCAACTCTTTAATGTCATTTTTGGCGGTATGCCAAGCAGCAAATTATTTATGAACCTTAGAGAAAAGGAGAGCTTATGCTATTTCATAGGCTCTAAGGTGGATAAGCTTAAGGGTATTATGTATGTGGTTTCTGGTATAGATTTTGACAAGTATGAAAAAGCGACTACATTAATCGATGTTGAATTTGAAGAAATGCTAAAAGGTAACTTTACCGAAGACGACATTAATATGGCAAGAAAATCAGTTGTTTCGTCTCTTCGTTCTATTGTAGACTATCCAAATTCATTCTCTAATTTCTACTACAATCAAAATATGCTGAATGATCCTATGGATATAGAACATTTTGTTTCTCTATTTGAAGCAGTGACAAAAGAGCAGATTATTGAAGCGGGCAAGCGTGTTAAAAAGGACACAATTTATTTTTTAAAGGGCGGTGAAGCATAATGGAAAGATGGCAGATTAGTACAGACAAAGTTTTAGAGGAAACAGTCTTTTCTCACATTCACCCTAGTGGACTTGAAATTTATTTTATTCCAAAACCGGGATTCACTAAAAAATACGCATACTTCGGGACGAAGTACGGTTCCTTCCATAATTGTTTTACAAGTGAAGGCGAGAGAAGCTGTATGCCTAAGGGCATTGCTCACTTCTTAGAGCATAAAATATTTGAAGACACTGATAGAAATATTTTTGATAAATTCGCAGCATTTGGGGCTTCTGTAAACGCCTATACAAGCTTTAATTCAACGGTCTATCATTTCTCAACAGTAGATCAATTTGACGAGGGTTTTGTTGAACTATTGAAATTTGTGCAAAGGGTCAACCTGACTGAAGAAAACGTAGAAAAAGAAAAGGGCATTATTGTACAAGAACTAAAATCTTATGAAGACGAACCTGAATACATGGTTTACTTCAATTTATTGAAGATTCTTTACGAAAAACACCCAATCAGAGATGATATCGGCGGTAGTGAAGAAAGTGTTAATGCTATAACCAAACAGCAACTAGAAACCTGCTATGAAAGTTTTTATGCCCCTTCTAATATGGTCTTGATTATTTCTGGGGATATTGACCCTAAAAATCTTTTGGATGTTATTGACGCCAATCTAAGCGAGGGTTTTTTAAAGCGTAAAACCGCTGAAAAAGAAAGTCTACCCAAGGAAGGTATGACCGTGTTCAAACCATATGTTGAAGCCCACTTTGATGTACCGATGCCTTTGTTTGAACTGGGTGTTAAGGGCTATAATAATTTTGAAAATGTCAACCAACTGATGAGAACGGCAATTTCGGTGAAGCTCATTTTGGATACACATTTTGGCAAGGGTTCTGATTTCTATAAGAATGCCTATAATGAAGGCTTGATCAACAGCAGTTTTGGTATGGACTTTACATTTGGTGAGGGTTATGCTTATTATATGTTTGGGGGAGAGAGCAAAAACCCTGAGTTGGTAGTGGCCCGTATAAAAGAAGCGGTTAAGGAATTAATGGCTGAAGGGGTTGATGTACAAGGATTCGAACGTATTCGAAAGAAGATGATCGGTCGTTTGGTCAGCTCGGCAAACTCAGTTCAATATGTTGCGAGTGGATTTGTCAGCTATTTGATGAAGGGGCTGAATCTATTCGAGTATATTAAATCGGTTGGCGAAACCTCTCCTGAAGAAGGTCTTGAATACATTAGAGAGAGCTTTAAAGATGAACATATTGCACTATCTATTGTAAAGCAGGAGGAATAAAACACAGGAGGAATAAGATAATGGATCCAATTGCATTTTCCATATTTGGATTTGATATTCGGTGGTACGGCATTTTCATAGCAACAGCTATGTTGATTGCTTCAATCTTTGTTCTGAAAAAGGGCAAAGCTATGGGGTTGTTGGAAGATGACTTAATGGATTTGATTATTTGGGTATTGCCCTGTGCCATTGTAGGTGCGAGGCTTTACTATGTGATTTTCTACGATTTAAGCTATTATTTAAGTGACCCACTGGAAATTCTAAATTTAAGAGCTGGAGGATTGGCAATTCACGGCGGTATTATTGGTGGATTCTTGGCTGGATGGCTTGTAACGGTTCGGAAAAAGCTTCCCTTTGTAAAGTTAGCAGACGTAGTTGCACCTGTTTTAGTCTTAGGTCAAGCTATAGGCAGATGGGGAAACTTTTTTAACAGCGAAGCACACGGCGGGCCTACAGATTTACCATGGGGTATTATGGTTGACGGCCAAAGGGTACATCCTACTTTTTTATATGAATCTATATGGAATGGGATCATTTTTTTAATACTTTTACGACTTCTTAATAAAAAGCATTTTGATGGTCAAATTATTGCTCTCTATTTTGTGCTATATTCCCTAGGTCGATTCTTCATTGAAGGACTACGAACCGATAGTTTAATGATTGGTCCTCTAAGGATTGCTCAGGTCATTAGTCTTCTAATGATTTTAGGTGGAATAGCCATTTATAGATGGGGAAAGAAAAAATCTGAACATTATATTCAAAGATAAATAAAAATTTAACAAAAAGAACCCGATTTTGGGTTCTTTTTTTAGTTTTTTGTGGCAATCGTAAGAGAAATGGTGTATATTTTAATTATTAGTGGTGAATAGTGTGAAAAAGTGGGTAACAATCCCACAGAAGTATTAAATAATTTTAACAAAAGGGAAATGTAAGAAAAAGCGGAGAAATGGGAGAGGTTTATGTTTATTGGAGAATTTACGCACGCCGTCGACATTAAAGGTCGTATGAGCATGCCGGCTAAATTCAGAGAAAACCTCGGTGAGGCCTTTTATATTACCAAAGGCTTAGATCACTGTCTCTTCGTGTTCCCTGAAAATGAATGGAAAGTCTTTGAAGATAAATTAAAAGGTTTGCCGCTAACCAACAAAAATGCAAGGGCCTTTGTAAGAATCTTTTTCTCTGGAGCAACAGAAGGAAATTTTGACAAGCAGGGTAGAATACTTCTTCCTCAATCGCTTAGAGAATATGCAGAAATGGACAAGGAAGTTGTGGTCATCGGTGTTGGCGAGCGTATAGAAATATGGAGTACAGAACAATGGGAAAAATACAATGACCCAGAAAACATATCTTATGATGATATAGCCGAACAGATGGAAGATTTGGGCATCTAAATATATGCAATAAACATACTAAATAATAGGGGTGAGAACGGAATGGAATTTAGTCACGTCACGGTGTTGTTAAAAGAAACAGTAGACAACTTGAATTTGAAACCAAATGGCATTTACGTCGATGGCACACTAGGTGGTGGCGGCCATTCTGAATACTTGTTATCTCAACTAGGAGAAGGCGGAAAGCTGATAGGCATAGATCAAGACCAAGATGCCCATAAGGCAGCGGGAGAGAGATTGGCCCGATTTGGCACTAAATTTGTACCTGTACATAGTAATTTTGTGGCCATTAAAAAGGTAGTTGAAGATTTAGGCTTGAAGGGCATAGATGGCATGCTTATGGACTTAGGGGTGTCATCTTATCAGCTAGATGAAGCGGATAGAGGCTTTTCCTACATGAATGATGGCGCATTAGATATGCGTATGAATAGAAATAGCGAAATTACAGCATGGCACGTGGCCAATGAATATTCAGAGAAATCCATCTACGAGCTCATTCGAGATTACGGAGAGGAAAAATGGGCTTCAAGAATCGCCAAATTTATAGTAGAAGCCCGCAGAAATGGTGAAATCAAATCGACTTTTGAGCTAGTAGACATTATAAAAGCGGCTATCCCTGCAAGAGCAAGGCAAGATGGACCCCATCCAGCTAAGAGGACCTTCCAAGCCATAAGAATTGAAGTAAATAATGAATTAGGGATTATTGAGCAAGCTATTCGCGATGGACTAAGCGTTATGAATCCGGGCGGGAGAATGGCAATTATTACATTTCATTCTTTAGAGGATCGTATTGTAAAACAAACGTTCAAAGATTTAGCTACAGGTTGTAAGTGTCCTCCAGAATTTCCGGTTTGCCAATGTGGCGGAAAACCGGTCGGCAAAATAATTACAAGGAAGCCGATTTTACCGTCTGAAGAGGAAGTGGAAGAGAACCCTCGCTCAAGAAGTGCGAAACTCAGGGTGATCGAAAAGATTTAGCAAGGAGGCAATTGTATGCAAACTGCTCGCCATTTAGAATCATATGAATCTTACGAATCATATCGATACAGATTAATGACGCAACAAATGGAAGATGAAAAAAAACGTAACAACGAGAAAAAAATGAAGAATCAAAGTGCAAAG
>CAXXWB010000006.1:0-4603 GCA_963677505.2 uncultured Acidaminobacter sp. | reverse complement strand
TTCAGGGCTTGTGAGCGTTGATAATCGCAAGTAAGAGCTTTTGTGTAAGTTTCAGTTCTGTATGGCTCGAGGGCGTCGTCAGCAACCATGATTACTTCGTCACAACCGAGGTGAATTAAATCTTCAGACTGGTGTTTCAATGCTTTTGCAAAGAACAGCAGCTTTTAATTTACGAACCGATTTGATCGGCAATTTCTCTACCTTTTGAAATGAGCTCAAGGGAAAACCTTTTGAATGTGGCCGGTCTCTTTGCTCAACGTAAATCAATACGTCTTGATATTCTAAATGAGACATCTCTATTATCTCTCCTAAATTCTCTAGTCTATTCGATAATATACTTTTCTTTAAGTTCGTTTAAGGATGATCTTAGCAGCAGCTTCAGGATCAGTGTTAAATTTCTTACCAGGAGCTTTAGGCGCCTTCGTGTAAGATTTTTTAACTTTTGTAGGAGATCCTTTTAAACCGAGGTGCTCAGGATCGATAGTGAGATTGTCAACAGTCCAAACTTCAACTTCTTTTTCTCTGTAAGCATCAAAAATACCGCCAACTGACATATATCTTGGCGTATTCATTTCAGTAAGAGTAGTGATGAGGCAAGGGCATAGCCACTCTGATTTTGTGGTAGCCTTCTTCAAAAATACGCTTAACAGTGATGTGAGATTCAGTAGCATCTAATTCTTGAACATAGCTGACTTGTGGAATACCAAGTTTTTCAGCGATTTGTGGGCCAACTTGAGCCGTATCACCGTCAATTGCTTGACGACCAGCGATGATTAGATCGTAATCGATGTTTCTGATTAGCGGCAGCGATAGTCATAGATGTCGCCCATGTATCTGCACCAGCAAATTTTCTGTCAGTTAAAAGAATTGCTCTGTCAGCGCCCATAGCAAGTGTTTCTCTGAGAGCCTTGTCTGCTTGAGGAGGTCCCATTGTAAGCACTGTAATATGTGCACCATATTTATCTTTAAGAACTAAAGCAGCTTCAAGACCTGCTTTATCATCTGGATTGATGATTGATGGTACGCCGTCACGAATAAGTGTACCCGTAACTGGATCGAGTTTTACTTCATTGGTATCTGGAACTTGTTTAACACAAACGATGATTTTCATGTTCTAGGTCCTCCTACTTAAGCATTGCCGCAGAAATTACCATTCTTTGTACTTCAGAAGTACCTTCATAGATTTCTGTGATCTTAGCATCTCTCATCATACGCTCTACGCCATATTCTCTTGTGTAACCGTAACCACCGTGAAGTTGAACGGCTTTTGTAGTAACTTCCATAGCAGTTTCAGAAGCGTAGAGTTTAGCCATAGCAGCTTCTTTAGAAAAATCAACTTTTTGATCTTTAAAGTAAGCAGCTTTGTAAACTAGGAGTCTTGCTGCTTCAGTTTTAGTTTGCATGTCAGCAAGTTGGAAATTGTGTATTTTGGAAAGCAGAAATAGGCTTGTTGAATTGCTTTCTTTCTTTTGTGTATTTAACGGTTTCATCGATAGCACCTTGAGCAAGTCCAAGTGCTTGAGAAGCAATACCAATACGACCGCCATCTAATGTTTTCATTGCAATTTTAAAACCTTGGCCGATTTTGCCAAGTAAATTGTCTTTAGGTACTTTACAGTTTTCCATGATCAATTCACATGTAGAAGAACCGCGGATACCCATTTTCTTTTCTTTTTTACCAACGCTAAAACCTTCAAAGTCTTTTTCAACGATGAACGCAGAGATACCTCTAGTACCTACTGACTTATCAGTCATTGCCATAACGATGTAAGTATCAGCATAGCCAGCATTTGTAATGAAGATTTTTGAACCGTTAAGGATCCAATAATCGCCTTCAAGAACAGCTTTCGTTTGTTGACCAGCAGCATCTGTACCAGCGCCAGCTTCAGTTAAACCAAAAGCACCGATTTTTTCACCTTTTGCAAGGGGAACTAAATACTTTTGTTTTTGTTCTTCTGTACCGAATTCGTAAATTGGTGCCGCACAAAGTGAAGTATGTGCTGACACGATAACACCAGTAGTACCGCAAGCTTTTGAAAGCTCTTCAACAGCCATAGCGTATGCGATGTTATCCGCACCAGCGCCACCGTATTCCTTAGGGAATGGGATACCGAAGAAACCAAATCTTGCTAATTTCGCAACAGTTTCTACTGGGAAACGTTCTTCTTCGTCGATTTCCTCAGCAAGGGGTTTGACTTCGTTGACTGTGAAACTTCTGTACATTTCTCTGAGCATTTCATGCTCTTGAGTAAGAGAAAAATTCATGCTAATCCTCCTTAATGGTGTTAATAAATTCACAAAAAATATTAAAAAAATTCAATAATTTTTGTAAAAATTTATTAACTCAAGTGTGTTGTTTTTAATACATGAACATTATATCGTATTAAAATCAATTTAACCACAAAAAATGTGTTAATATTTTGATGTGATTAAATTATTAACAAAAGATAGAGTTTTTAACATCGTTTTTAAATTTTTTGATTTTTTATTCACGAAGTGAGAAGTGCTTTGTATAATTTTCATAGAAAAATAAAATATATGCCTTCAATTTTTCTGCTACCCTTGAAACAAATAAGCTATAATATGAAGTAGGTTAAAAAGAAAAAACACAATGGGGGAGTGTTCTTGCAGAGAAAACTGATAATAATTTTGGCATTGTTTCTAATTGGCGCAGTTTCAACATCTTGTACAAAGAAAGAAGAAGAGGCAACAATTGTCGTGACAGGTAGTTATGACAAAAATCTTTCAGAATTATTTCCCCAAGAAGAAGGTTGGCTATGGGAGTATACGGGAAGTGCCAACTATGCTCACCATATGCATTTAGATAAAGTTTACGAAGCGGGTTCTCAAAAAGTATTAACGGTCAGTGGGGAAGTAAACAATGTTTCAAGTGGCACATCTCAGTCAGACTATTCTCTTGAAGTGACTTATGCAATTGAAGGCGATCGTATTGTGCAAACTAAGATTTCTGATGCGATGATGGATTCTGAATACAATAAAGTCACTTTGATTATGAGTCCTTTAGTACTGGGAACCAGTTGGAAGGAAACCGTCATAGATTCTCAGGGTAAAAATGTAGAAATTCAAAGTGAGATTATAGATGTGGAAGACAACCCTGAGGGTAAAATTTATAAAATTCTTTATAAGGAATTGAAGTCAGATTACTCAGAAGTCAGAAAAATACAAGTTAAGCCGAGGGGTTATCGACTTTGTTAAGACCATGAAATATGCCGATCAATCCGTAGAGTTAACCTATAGGCTTGATAAACTATTGGCTCCAGACCAAAATCATGAAGTGAAAGAATTAACCTCGGAGGTCGATCAAGTAAAAGGGGTTATTTTTAAATTTGACGAGCTTTGGATTGACTATGTCAATCAAGGAGATACCTCAGTTATGGACTACGTTTTAGAAGACAGTCCTGTTGCAACTATGATTTCTGAGTATCAGAGAAATGAAATAAGGCAAAAATATTTGAGCATTGATGTTAAAGATGTGACAATAGACAAGAACACAGCATATGCTAAGGTCTATGAGAAAATGCAGCAGACTGGCAGCAGTGAAACCAATATCTTCGAATACCATTGGATATACAGATTGGAAAAAAAGGGCGAAATGTGGTATATCCACAGCTACGAAGAAGATCAGGAGAATTGACATGAAGAAAATTGGAATCATCGGGGCAATGGCACTGGAAATTCGAGGTATTAAAGAGTATTTGGTCATTGCGGGAACAGATAATTATGCTGGGTTTACCTTTATTACAGGCAGTCTTAATGGGAAGTTAGTTGTTTTAACCGTCAGTGGTATTGGTAAAGTCAATGCAGCTATTTGTGCACAACTTATGATAGATCATTATAATGTAGATTGTATTATCAACACGGGTATAGCCAGTAGCTTAGATCCTGAACTGCGTATGTGCGATGTGGTTATTTCAGATGATGTGACCTATCATGATGTCAATCCTGATCAAATGATTTCTTGTTTTCCAAATAAAGAAAGATTTTATGCGGACAGAAGGTTAATCGATTATGCTATACATGCTTGCGATTTAACACGAACAGAAAATTGGGACTATAAAGTAGGTCGAATTGTATCCGGTGAACAATTTGTTGCAGATGATCGGAAGAAGAAGCAAATTGTGAAACAATATGATGCACTTTGTGTAGAAATGGAAGGGGCGGCCGTTGGCCATGTAGCTTATTGTAATCGGGTACCTTTTATAGTGATAAGATGCATTTCGGATAGCGCTGATCGAAACGCCTATTTAGAATATGGAACCTTTGAAAAAATTTCTGCAAACATATCTTCTACACTTGTGATTCAGTTGATACGTTTAATGAATGAATATTGATATTTATAAAGAAAAAAGGGCTATACTTTAATATAGCCCTTGTAAGCAATTCTATTTCTGCCTTCTGCTTTAGCTTGATACAGTCCTTTGTCGGCTGTTTCAAACAAGCCTTTATAATTTTCACCATCCCATGGATAAACGCTCATTCCCATTGAAATAGAAATTTTGGGTTCAGACTCTTTGGATACAGTTGCTAAAAGCCTTTGACCAAATTCTAAACCTTCTTTATAACCCAATAGTGGCAGCGCTAA
>CAXXWB010000005.1:0-56751 GCA_963677505.2 uncultured Acidaminobacter sp. | reverse complement strand
TTGTGAATGCTTTTTTATTGTTTCAAAATCTTGAAATCTCACTTGAGGGATAACTTTGTTAAATAGTAAACATCTAACGACTAACGCATACATATTGAAAGGACTGATTTTATGAAAAAATTAATTATCGGAATCACTACACTAGCAATCATTTTAACATCAATAATACCATCGTTTACCGCAACCGCTACAACCGCACCAAAAACCGTTACCATTAAACAATATGTAGCCACCCTACTGACCACGCTTAACATTCAGTACACTGACCCTATTCAAGAAGCTGTTAATCAAAAATGGGTTTCTAAAGGTCATAAGTTGATTGCTAATCCAAGCGCAGCTATTACAAAAGAGCAATCGGCGCAGCTTCTTTATGGCGTTCTCAGAACTAAAGAAGGGGTTAAGCCTGATTTGTATTATGAGCGTATTCTAAATTATTACATTGGTGACAGCAAAAATATTGATCCATCTTATAAAAGAGCAGTTTATGCAACTATCATGAATGGTTTTTATGAACCACAATTAGTGAAAAATATTACCAAGTATTTCAATCCTAAAAACAAATTGTCTGAGAATGAAATGAAGTTAATCATGATTAGACTTTTGGATAAATCTAAGAGATATGATCCATTCCAATATGATGAAAAAACATGGACAATTGATAAATTTAAAAGTTGGGGGTTGGCTCCCGGAGTAAAAAAAGACAAATCAAATATAGTTTATCCAAAATTATCTACAACAAAAATAAATATGCTTTTTGAAAATGAGATGCCTATTCAAAATAAAGAGTCAGTCATTAAAGATCTTCTCGAAAAAGAACATAACAAATATAAAATGTCGTTTGTTAAATATGAACTCTATGATGAATATGTTAATACTGTTCCAGTGGCTTATCAGGATTACATGGATGTAGAAGACAGCAGAAAATTGCAAATTGAAGAAATTAAGCAATGGTATCAAGCTACAACTGAATTTATGAAAACGTATTTTAATAGTAGCTATAAGAGTTTAGCAATTGATGAGAAGACAATTAAAATGAATATGCCTTCTAACAATCATATTTACAATTTGATTGAAAATCACAAGAAAATGATTTCATCAAACAAAATGATGATGAAGTGCTATTTTGTTAGTGATGAAAAAACTTTTTATTACTTCCCGGGGACCACCTATATCAGAGGAAGACTATACTTCAAAATAGACTCTGCCAAAACAACTGTGCCCTTCGTTACTAACAGTGATTACTATAAAGAAAATGTTATCAATGTTAAGTCCGGCACTTGGTATTATGTTGATGTTGACGCAAGAGTGGCTATTTCTGCCAATGACGATGGTGAAAAATGGTCGTGGAAAGGTAACGAAAAAGGCGTTGTAAGTTATTACATGATTTCGGATGTTTATGAAATTACAACCCGTAAATGAGGTGAATATTTGTGTCAAAATTTAAAAGAATTTTAGCAATAGTTCTCATATTATCAATTTGTCCACTTAGTACATTTGCTTCAACAAGTACTCCAGATACAATAACATACGATGCACGAAGAAACGCTCAAACTTGGAGCGTAGAAAATACTAATGCTACAACTGGGACTAGATACAGAACACTAGCATTTAAGGCGAAAATCGAAATTTATGAAGGTGCTAAAAAAACAGTATATGAAGCAAATATTAAAAAAATGGATGATCCTGAAGATGATCCTGATGATATTGGAGGAAATAAAACTGTTTGTCACTATATGAATTTTGTTTCTAATACAGGAACAGTTCCTGCTAATGCAGACTCTTTTTATAAGAGCTTTCTACGTGAATATGGAACCAAACCTGAAGACATGAAAAAAATAAATAACTTCTTTTCTAAAGGGGGTTATATGCGTTTAGATTCAGTGGGAACGGTTGTTGTTAATGGAGTAGCAAGAGGTGAGGTTGACCAAAATGGAAACCCTAAAGATGATAAATATATTTATGATAATTTAACAGAATTCCAAAAATCTGCACCTTGGTTACCTGGTACTCAATCAACAGCGCCACTAATGTTCGATATCAAAATTAGATTTCCCCCTCAACCAGTAATAAAGCCTATTCCACATATCACAAAAGGTACAGGAACAACAGACGTTACATCTGTAGAATATAAAGAAGGCGAAATTATTGACCTTGTAGGCATAAATTCCGAGTTTCCAATAGGTGTTAAAAGAGAATACGAGTGGAACTACAAGAAAAAAGGCGCAACAACATGGACTCCATGCGGTAAAAAAGCGACACCTGACTTAACTAGTTTGCCGATTGGGGAGTATGAGGCTAAACTCGATGCTCAATACAAGATGAAAGCGTATTGGGCTGAAGGTGGTGAAGAAACAGTAAGATCTAAAGCTCCTGCAACTTGCACTATCAAGATTAAAACCAATGACGAAATATTTGCAACAGCCACAGTTGCTTCTCCTGCTGATGTTGAGATTGAATCTGATGCTACTTATGCCAATGTGCCAGTAACGTTAAAATCAAACCTTGTAAATTTAGATGGTGGCAAGGTCAAATCGGTTACTTATCAACTCATGACTGAAGAAGGTTCTCAAGTTTTCTCAGAAACTTTTAATGGAAGTGAAACCCTTTCACAAAGTAAATCCTTTAAAATCACTTATAAAGGAGAACCCTTTACACAAGGTTTTAAAGGGCAAGTCACTTATGTTTTAGAAAGTGGAAGAAAAATAGATTCAAACGAGGCTACTTCAGTAACCTATATTCATAAAAAAGGAATAGGAAATCTGCCACCAGTCCCAATCATTTCTCCAATACCCAATACCGTATCAGGTAATGACATAAGACTCAACGGTGCATCCAGTTACGACCCTGATGGCGAAGTGGTCTCTTGGGATTTTTCAATCCCTCAATGGGGATATTACTACAATGAAGACGGTAAAAAAAGCACGTGGAAAACTACCATTGGATACGGAAATAGAATCCAAGCAGTATTAGGCGTAACAGACGATGATGGTGCTTATTCTGAAACCAGCACATTTTTCAATGTTACACCGCCACCGCCTATACTCAACATTAGTGTTGGTGGTTCTTTAAAAGAAAACCGAAAAGTCATATTCAACTCCAACGTTACTAATATCTCGGGTTACACGACGACAGATAGTCAAGTCGAATGGACAGTAAGTTCGTTGGACGGACAAACGACTGATAAAATCAAATTGAAAGCTACAGTCGGGAAATCAATTCAAGGCCTCTTCAAAGAAAAAGGCCAATATTTAGTGGAGTGTAAAGCTACTAATAGCGCCAATATGACCGCCAATCAAAGCATCAAAGTTAACATATCAGAAGATCTACTGCCTACTGTAGTGGTGGACGGTTACGATACGGTTTATAGAAACGATGAAAAACAGGCTGAAATAAAGGTTTTTGACAACTCCTATTCAATTGATAACGACTACGTGGCAACACGTTATTGGTACTATGCCTTTGACAAGGACAATGACGGTAGTTTTGATGATGAAACCCTTACCTTTTTGAAGTCAGCGACACTTCCGGAAGACAATGAGCTGACTATACCAACAAATCAAGTGGGAAAATATAAAATTTATTTGAGAGTTCAGGAAGGTTTTGGTCAAGAAACAATCCCTGACTTTGTTACAGCCAGTGACTACAAAATAAATTCAAATTATAAAATTATAGAGGTTCAAAACTATAAACCAATCGTCAGCTTTGTACCAATGAAGGATAAAAAAGTTGATGTGGTAGTAGTTACCGACTATACAGGAGATAAATTAACACAACTAGGAACACGCCTCAATGAGTACGTTGGAGAGAGTTTTGAAAATGGAATCAATGTCAAATTACAAGTGGCTACCGATTCAAAGTATGTAGGGCGCTATTTGCCTGACAAATCTTATGGTTGGAATAAAGTTACAGATAGTACTGCTGGTAAATATGTTGTTTCTCAGTGGAGTACATACACGGGCAATCTTATTGAGTATTCTGATAACTCATATGAAATAACCGCATCCACTAGAAACTGTTGGCTGTCGGATATTTCTAAAACAACTGTTGGTACTTTCCCTGCAAGAATTAAGCAGACTCAAACGATAAATTATTGTACTCTGATACTTTTAGAGAATGGTGATTTATATATGCTAGGCACAAATAGTCAATATAGTAGACCTTATAATAGTACCAATGGTTTTGACCTTGTACCAACTAAAAAAATGAGTAATGTAGTAACGATAGTACAATCGACAAAGCTTAAAACTTATAATAATTATGACATACCTCCAATGTTAATGTATGTTCTAACAGATTCAGGTGATGTATATGCAGTCGGGGAAGTACCACATTTTTATAAATATCAAGGGGCATTTTTTACCTCTGTTGATGCTGATACGCACTTAAATATGGCAAGTCTTTTTACAACAACAAGTGTAGATTATACTGGCTACGATAAATTTTCTAGTAATTCATATAGAACAATAGTAGGTACTGGTAAAGATTTATCAAAAGTGAAAGGATTGTCTAATATCACCTATGCCAAGGATACGGGAAGTGGATTGGTGGCTAGAGACATTTATGGAAACTGGTATGGCTTTGGTTCTGCCCTTAATGCCTTTGGATACAATACAGGTTTTACATCTTTAGGTCTTGTAGCTTATGGTTCTGAGGACGAAAAATCATCACCTTATGGGATGTACAATACAGTGCATCATTTTGATGAATTTAATGATATTGTCAAAATTCAGACTTTATCTGACATGGACAAAGCAATAGGTGGAATTTCAAAAATTGATGTTGGAAAAGCTTATGCAAGTAACGGGGACATTTATGCCTTTAAGCAAACGCCCGAACTTTACTTTGGTGAAGAAGCTGCTTCAAAACCTTTTAGTTCAAGTGAAATACAAGGCATAAAGCCAGGATTAAGGTATGAAATAACATATACTTATGCGGATATGATGGGAAATTCGTATTACAAAGTCTATTATCCATTTCAACTGGGCGAAGGAACTTTTGCTTATTCCAAGGTAGGTACTGGATATATAGACAAAGAAGTGCGGTACGATTCAGGTGGATTGACAGCATCTCAGGTAGACTCTGAGTACACTTATAGCGAATATTATGAGAGTTTATTATCGGATTACAATATTCCTTTAACGGGGACGACTCAATTTGTAGAATCAAGATATGACGATTTAGGACAATGGACAACACCACCGCCTTCTAAGGTTACTAAATATTATGAAGCGCCCGTTAAACTTGCTACAGGTGAGATCAACACCTTTGAACGCTTCGCTTATAAAGTGGAGCATACATTAGTTTCATGGACGACTAGCTCCCATACCGTAGGGAGTCGTAGAGATAAGGACGATACAACGTTTTATGACCGAATAGGTAATTATAGTTACAAAATAACGGCCTATAAAAAAGAAATACCAACAACAGATGTCGCAGGGTGGAAATTCTACGGCGTTGATATTGCAAAATTACCAAGTACAACTTTTAGACCCAATTCAGAAAAATATATTCTCTATGTTGGGGAAAAGGATTCTTTCCAAAAAATTGGGACAAGTATCCTAGATTTTATCAAGGTCAATAATATCAAAGTCAAAGTCGCAACCAATCCTAAATATGTTGATAGAGCTACAACAAAATCTGTAGAAATCAATCTCAGAGATATGATTACGGCCACACCTAACGGCAAACTTTATCCTTCTGATGGATTAGAAACCATGCTTGCGGATATGACAGAAGAAAACAAGGTCTTCACAGAGGCGCAAGATGGGCTATATGTCATTAAAGGGGAAGATACAGTCACCTATACCAGTTATTATAATGATATTGAAAGTGACACAAAGCTAAACGAAGTCTACAATCACCTTCAAAACAGCACCTACTTTGAAAACAGCGAAGGACAGTCTGTTTACCATAATGTTAAGCGAGCAGCCCCAGTAAGTGTTTTCGATAAAGTCGGACTATACAATGTTTTCTACAGAGCAACTGATCAGCCAAGTACAGACGCCAATTTCCAAAATTACAACAAAGATTCTAATACCGATGAAATGAAAGTCTATGTACATAGAAGACCGATAGCAAAAATGGAAGTCCAGTATTCAAATTATGCCCCATTTTCGCTTAAAGCCTTTGACAATACTTCTTATGACTTAGACCATCGTGCGAAACGTTGCTACACAAGGGTTAGAGGGATATTCTAACACCGAAAGTAGCCATACCTAAGGCATTAAATTAGGTAGAGAACTATCATATTGAATACAAGGGTGAAACCCCCTTGCCGTACAGAATCAACTTCAATGAAGGATAATATCAATCCTGAGAAGGTACGCGTGCTAATACTCCTGAATGCGTCAATTAACTATCATTAATTGAGGTGTTAAGCCAGGTGAAGACGTACTCTGAAAACCTAAGTCCTCCAAAGGATATGGATAATAATGAGGCGGGCATCCGTATCCCATGGTTAACGAAAGTGAAAATGCGTTAAGCTCGTTAAGGTCGGCTATCGAAAGATAGAGAAATTGGGAATACCATATGCTGCTGTGTGGTTCAGCATGTGGTCGTGAATATGAAATGATTTACGATAAACACGGAACAACTATGATTCAAACCGTGTTAGAATTCCTCGGGCCACAGCATTGACCTAAAGGACACACAATAGGATAAATATGATGGAACGTTTGAGAGCTTGTGCGTGGAGCTTGATAGAGCTGTGAAAGGCACAAGAAGTCAGAGGTCTCATAGTAGTCCGAGATGGAGAAAGACCATTACATGGCGAAGGAGACCAGACAAACTAATACGAAAGAATCTCTCGTGGAAGATGATATCTTAACTAAACATAAGATACCGAACCACGGAGGTGAAGCCCGTGCATTTAAACGGTAAGTTTTCGAGTGAAGCTGAATTAAGGGATACACTGGATTTCATTTATGACAAAAGCAAACTTGGATATGCGTTTCATGGGATATGGGAAGTTGCATTCAATGAGATAACAATAACAACAGCAATTCACAACATAAAGTCAAATTCTGGGGCGAAAACGAGCGGAGTAGATGGATTCAAAATCGACAAATACCTTTCTATGAAAAGAGAGGAACTAATCTCGTTGATACAAACAAGCGCAGGGAATTACAAACCCAGACCAGTTAGAAGAGTGTACATTGCCAAAAGCAATGGAAAAGAAAGACCACTTGGGATACCGACGCTAATTGATAGAATTATTCAGGAATGCATACGAATTGTTATAGACCCAATTGCGGAAGCAAAATTCTACAGACATAGTTTTGGGTTTAGACCATATCGAGGGGGAAAGCATGCAATAAGGCAAATAATAGCCTTAATCAGCAATCCGCGTGCTAAGGAAACGCCCTGTATTGCAATCGAAGGTGACATCAAAGGATACTTTGATAACATCAACCATAGAATTTTACTCAATAAAGTGTGGAAAATCGGGGTTAGAGATAAAAGAATCCTGAGTATACTAAAAGAGATGCTGAAAGCTGGATATATTGAAAGTAACAAACACTTTCATACAAACGCAGGCACACCTCAAGGCGGAATCATTTCACCACTACTGGCTAACATATATTTGAATGACTTTGACTGGCAAGTAGGAAGAGAATACTTAATCCCAGAAGGACCTCAAAACGAGGACTGGAAGAGAAAGGTTCTCAGAAATAAAGGATATAAACCACTCTACTTGGTTAGATACGCTGATGATTGGATAATACTAACAACCCACGTAACATATGCCGAACAATACCTGAACAAATTGAAGAAAGAATTCAAGAAAACATACAAGTTAGAGCTATCAGAGGAAAAGACACTCATAACCGATTTAAGACTAAAGCCAATAAAATTTTTAGGATTTTGCATTGAGGTTGGAATGGCAAGAAAAACGCCAAATAAACCAACAGATAGACAAATTGTCAGGGTATACCCTGATTCAGACAGAGTTAAAAGACAAACCAGAAAGATATGTGAGGAAGTAAAAGCAATAAAAATGTCACCAGACGAGGTATCAAAAGCCTATAAAATCGAAAAGATAAACTCTATGATTATTGGGTTAACTGAATACTGGAAAATATCAGTATGTAGCAAAGCCTATAGGTACTTGGATAACAACGTCAACGAGTGTGCATATCATACTTTCAAGAAAATGTATGGAAAGAATTATCGTAAGCATAAAATCCCACTCAGGGAACTTACGAATAAAATCCATAGGCATGCAAAAATAGATACAAAAACTTATGCCGTAAAGTATGAAGGTCACTATGTGGGCATAACAAAAGCCTTTCTCACTCCAGTAGAGTATGTCAAGTCTATCTTCGACCAGAAAATAACTCCTTACAGCACAGATGGTAGGGAATTATACCTCAAGCATAATAAACGAGCCAAACGACATCCACTCGATAGACCTTGTATTGAAGATGAGGTGGACAATAAATCGAATGGAGCAATCCCATCTAATAGTTTTGAGTATTTTATGAACAGAGAATACTCATTCAATAGAGATAAGGGCAAATGTCGATGTTGCGGGGAAATCCTAAATAAGAGTTCATGGCACTGTCACCGATTAAGAGAAGATATACCCTCTGACAAGATAAACAAAGTACCAAACCTGATTTGGCTTTGTACAACTTGTGATGAATACGTTCATGGTAAAGTCATTGATGATATTGTACCCGATAAAGCTAAAAACAAAATAAGAAATTATAGAGTTAAACTCAAAACGAGAGATTCTTCGTGTAAAGTGTAGACGTGAGTCTACTATTTATTGAAACCCGATGGAGGGGAGTAAGTTAGTATGTTGGCGAGCCGTGTGCGCTGAAAGGCGCACGCACGGTTCTGAGCGGGGGAAAACCTGAAGATAACTTCAAAAGGTTACCTATCGCTATAGAGTCAAAGCAGTCGAGGCATAACCGAGGTAGAGTGGCAGTATAGAAAAACCACCGACAAGAACTGGCAAATGAAAAAGGGACCTCTGGGAACGGAAATAGAAATCGCCAACATCAAAAAAGGTGAAACCCTAGAGCTTTACTACCGAGTAAAGGATCAAGAAGGGGCTTGGTCTGAACCTGTTATGAAAGAAATTACCCCTGAGGTCAGACTTTTAATGGACGCCAACCTAAAGTCTGAAAAACCAGAGAACCCTCTGACGGCTTTTCAAACAGGGAATAACGTTATTTTTCACAATCTTTGGACCAGCTACCCTTATGCACACCATATGGAAATTCAAATGTACGATGGCAAGACCCCTATACTGAACAAAATTGTCTTAACGAAAGAAAAAGGTAACGTAAAAACAGAATCGCCTTACCCAGAAAGAACTTGGAAGGATACTTCTTTCTACATCCCCCAAACGGTAAATGACAAGGTTTTAGAAGATAAGACCTATACCTTCGTGGTAAAGGCCATGGATTCAGAAGACCCAGCCATAGCAAAAGAAAAGAGTTTTAAAGTCACAACCATCAGCAACCGTCCGCCTGTGGTAGACTTTGTGAAACTGGTACCAAACCCTCTTTATGAAGGGGATCAACATGAAGTGACCCTAAAAGTAAGCGACCCAGATGAGGACCGTCTGAAACTGGACGTGTATCTGAAATGCGACCAGAAAGAGGAAGTTTTATACCAGAGTTTCAGCGATTTATCTTCAGGTCAGCAAGTGAATTTAAAACCTTTGACCGTGGAAAAGGGCAAAACCATAGAATGGCGTGGGGTGGTTACAGACCCTAAAGGGGCGTGGGCAGAGAGTAAGAGAGTTGTACCCATAGAAGCCTTTGGGATTGGAAACATTAGCGTCAAAGGGGCGTGGCAACACTGGCGAGGTCAGAAAAATGCTTTTGGTGAACAAATGACCAATGAACCTTATCGGTTTTTGTCCATGGAAAAGCTGACTTTTTCAGTTGAAACCAGAGGGAAGGTGGACAAGGTATCCTTAAACCTATCTCCAGAACTGGAAGCGATGACTTACAAAGACCCAAAGGGCAATCTTTATTACTATAAAGACGAAGTGGGCTATAATGTAAAGTTTCCCTTAGCTCTTAAGCTTCAAAACAAGGGATTCTACGGAACGACCTATATACTCCCCTTTGCAGACAGCACAAAAAGTTGGGAAAACAAGAATTTGAAAAAGGCCTATCAGATTCGAGTGACCATAGAAAATGAGGACAGGAAACGAACCTTAATCTATGGGGATGCCCCAGGAGAAGCGAAGATAGACATTACAGGCAACATTTTCGATCTGTTGTACAATCAACCTGCAAAATAGCAAAAGGAACCTGAAAGAGTGAAGACTCTCTTAGGTTCCTTTTTCGTTCTTGCATCAATGGCTTTGAGATTATTCGCAATTATTCCTCTTCTTTCACTAATCTATTTTGGATGCTTTCAAAAGTAAATTTCTTTTTTAATAAATAGGATAGGCTGAAAAGTCCTACGAGAAGGGCAATGGAAACTATAAATGCGGGCGAATGAACATCTAGGGCTTTGTCCCCAAGATTGACATAAATCACGACGCCAGGGATGATGCCAATAATGGACCCTGCCAAGAAGTCTTTCAATTTGATTTTAGAAAGACCTGCGCCATAACTGATAATATCAAAGGGAATAAGAGGAACAAGTCGAAGGACGAGTATAATAAGAAAACCTTGCTTTTCAACACCTTCATCAAACCACTGTCCCTTATGGTGAATTAATTTCAGCACCCAATCTCTTCCTAAATAGCGGGCAATCAAGAAGGAAAGGCTGGCGCCGCAGATGGCTCCAATGATCGTGTAGACACTTCCCCAAAAGACCCCGAAAATTGTGCCTGCAGATATGGCTAAAATTGCGTCAGGAAAAAGGGTCAGTGGAATTAAAGTAAACATGAGAATGTAAATTAAGGGGGCAAGGACCCCGAAGGAGAGTATGAAAGTCCTCACGGATTCAAGATTGGTCAAATTAAATTCATGGCAGAAGCCAACGAGAAGTGCAATCAAACAAAGGATTAAAACAATGGTCCATGACTTTTTCATTAAGTAAACCTCCTTATATAAGCTTGTTTGACTATAGCATATAAAAATTGCGCCTAACTATTTAAAAATTTAATAGAAATCAGAGATACATCAAATATATTTATTGGAGATTTTTTAACAATATCCATATACTTTAATCGTACTATAAAAATATTTAATAAGTAATTATTTTTTTAAGTAAAAACTAAATACTTATTGCATGTACCGACAATATTAAGGAGGTAATGAAATGAATTTCAAAAATCTTAGCATTTTAATGATGACGGCAGTTCTTGCACTTGGACTAGCAGCATGCCAAAAAGCCGCAACTCCTGAGGCGACAACAACTACAGGTACTGAAGTTACTACTGTACAAGAAACAATAGCTACAAAACCAATTGAAGAAGGCGCAACTGGAACTTATGTCAATGCAGTAACCCTTCAAGAAAAATTGGCTAATGTAATTGTAATAGATGCGAGATCTGAAAAAGAATATGGTAATGGCCACGTACCAGGTGCAATTAATATCACTTGGCAAATGCTTTCAAATATGACACCAAAACAAGGTGAAGTGGGTTGGGGTGTTGTTCTTGGCAAAGAAGATTTAGGCGCTAAACTTGGCAGTTTTGGGATAGACGGCACAAAAGATATTATTGTTTACAATGACCCTAAAGGTTTAGGCGAAGAAGGTCGTGTCCTTTGGATGCTTAAAATTGCTGGCATTGAAAACTCAAGAATACTAAATGGTGGTTATCCTGCATGGTTAGAGCTCAAAGCAGAAACCAGCAAAGAGGTACCAACTATTACACCGGTTGAATTTGTAATCAAGAATTATGATAGCGCTAGAATTGCTACGACAGAAGATGTTAAGGCAAACTTAGGCAATGGCAAAATCATCGATACACGTTCTCCTGAAGAATATAAAGGAGAAAGCAACCACGGTGAGAATTATAAAGGCGAAAAAGCCCTTGGCAGAATTCCAGGCGCTGTTCATCTTCAATATTCAGACCTTTATAATGTCGATGGAACGATAAAAAGCATTGCAGATTTACAAGCAACCTTTACAGCCCTTGGCCTTAAACCAGAAGACGAAGTCATTACTTACTGTACAGTAGGGATTCGTTCAGGTTTTACGGCTGAAATCATGAGAATGGCAGGCTATACAAAGGCTAGAAACTATAACGGTTCTTTCAGTGAATGGGCAGGCTCTGGCAATGCCTATGAAAAATAGGACCGAGAATAAGGTCAATAAAAATGCCATAGACATGTGGACTCGACTATCATCAGCAGGTTTTATGCTGATGATAGTTTTGCTGTATATACTGCGCCCCGATGTTGGTATTTCTATTAATCGATTCATGGAGATGACCCTATCAGGCAGCGCAAAAGGACTCATGATGATATACTATCAGTGCGGAAATTTTGCTTGGGCTATGGCTGGATTGAATCATATAGTCCAAATGATAAGTCTTATTATGGACAAGCAACCTGTTCAGGAGGCCATTTATGGTCTGTTTAGTCCTATGAGCAGTAAGGCAATCTTTGTTTTAAGCGGTATAGTAGCCGTATGGATTCTCTATGGGGTGGGTAGTTTTCTTCGGAGTTTTTGCTTCATAAGTTCTTTCTTAAAGAACTTATGGCAAAATAGCACAGAGTTTATAAAAAAATATGAATATATATGCGGTATTTTGGCGCTTGCGTCAGCAATCATCGGACAAGGGCTAGTGGTGCTGGTATTTGTTGTCCTCGGCTTTTTAGGTGTGGATTATAGAAAAATACTGATACTCTCCTTGATTGGATTTATGTTGGGTTAAGGGTTAAACAAGAGAATTGGTTAATAAAAGACTGATTAAGTCTTGGAGGCGATATGAAGAAAAACAGAAAAATGATTTTGATTGTAGGGGTGCCAGTAATAGCGATCTTACTCATGGTCATTCCTACAACAAGACAGTGGATGTTTGACATGGCGAAGCTTCTCAGTTCAATGGACATTGAGGCCGTAAAAAATTACATCAGATCATTTGGACCTCTTGCAGCGGTGGTTTCTTTCTTATTAATGATGTTTCAGTCTGTTGCAGCGCCCTTGCCTGCTTTCTTAATTACCTTTGCAAATGCAGCTGTATTTGGATGGGTAGGCGGAGCAATCCTTTCATGGTGTAGTTCAATGGCGGGAGCGGCTTTATGTTTTGGCATAGCCAGATTGTATGGCAGATCAGCGGTGACAAAGTTTACAGGGAATAAAGCTTTAGAGTCAGTGGATAAATTCTTTGAAAAATATGGTACAAAGTCTATTATTATCGCAAGACTTTTACCTTTTATGTCATTTGACATTGTCAGCTATGCAGGCGGTCTCACTTCTATGAGTTTCCGTTCCTTCTTTATAGCAACGGGTATAGGTCAACTTCCAGCCACACTGATTTACTCTTATGCAGGTGAAATGTTGGGTGGCGGTGCTAAAACCTTTGTAACGGGCTTACTGATTATGTTTGCTGTGGTCACGTTAACCTTGTTGATTAAATCTATGTATGAAGATAAAAGTAGGAGGGCTGATGTAAATGAATAGAGTCCTTAAGACCCAAAGTCAATTTGAAAAGGCATTAGAACAGTATGGTGTTGAAAGAAATAGAAAAGGTGTTTACACCTTACAGATTAACTTAGGAAATCTATGTAATCAGGCTTGTAATCACTGTCATGTGGGTGCAGGACCAGAAAAAACAGATGTTATGTCGAGAGAAACCATCGACATGATTTTATCTTTGCTAAAAAACACCCATCATATTGAAATAGTAGATATTACAGGAGGGGCACCAGAGCTCAATCCCAATTTTAGATACCTAGTCGCATCCGTGCGTCAAATGGGACTTGGGGTAATTGATCGGTGTAACCTTACCGTCTTGTCCGAAGCAGGACAAGAGGATACGGCTCAATTTTTGGCAGATTATCACGTTCAGGTGGTCGCATCCATGCCCTGCTATTTAGAAAAAAATGTAGATGCTCAACGAGGGGACCACGTTTATAAAAAAAGTATTGAAGGTCTTAAAAAGCTCAATGCCCTTGGTTATGGCAAGGAAGGCAGTGGACTAGAGCTTAATTTAGTATTCAATCCTTCAGGTATGGGGTTGCCGCCTGCCCAGTCTGCTCTGGAAAATGACTACAAGGCCTTTATGTTTGAAAATCACGGAATCTTTTTTAATCAACTTTTGACAATAACCAATATGCCAATTAAACGATTCAAAGAACGTATGGAAGAAATCGGAAAACTTCAAGCTTATGAAAATCTTTTGACAGAAAAATTTAACCCTGAGGCAGCTCAACGTATTATGTGTAAAGAGCTAATTTCTGTGTCTTGGAATGGAAGACTATTTGATTGTGATTTCAATCAGGCTTTAGACATTCCCGTCACTTCTGGAAAAAACCTTTGGGACATTGAATCTTTTGATGAAATTGACAAAGTGATTGTATTTAAAAATCATTGCTACGGTTGTACAGCAGGAAGTGGAAGCTCGTGTAAAGGGGCGCTCATATAATGGAAGAAGAAATGGTTCATGAAATTGAGAATGGCAAGACTTCAGATGTGGAAAGCTTAGCTAAATATTATTTTAACAATGGTCTTTATTGCAGTGAAGCCTTGTTAAAGGCTTTTAACGAAACCTACGATTTAGGTCTGCCACCCAATGCCTATAAAATTGCGACAGGATTTGGCTCTGGCATGGGAGAAACAGGTTGCGCATGCGGGGCGGTGACGTCTTGCGTCATGGTACTGGGTTTAGTTGTTGGAAGGAACCATAAAAGTGAGTCGGAAGCCATTGTATTTGACGCTGTTAAAAGTCTGCAAACTGCTTTTAAATCAGAGTTTAAGAGCACTTGTTGCAAAGTTCTTACAAGAGAATTCATATGGGGATCTAAAGAACATACGTCTCAATGTGAGTATATTGTAGGGATGGCAGCGATGATGACTCAAAAGCTTTTAGAAACAGAACTCAAAGATTATTTACCAGAAGGTGGCGCAAGAAAAGTTCCGAAAAAATGGGGCTTTAGAGTCATCAAAAGGAGGCTATATGAAACTTTCAATCATTACTTCCTTAGGACCAAATGAAACAATAAGCCAAGAACTAAAAAATAGCCTTTTGCAATTTATGATAGAGGCAGCGGCAACCGACTTAGTAGAGTGGGTTCTTGTCAGCGGTCATCCCGAGATGTTAGAAAGAAATTACTCACAAATAGAAGGGGTCAGCAAGGCGTTGCCCGTTAGAAAAATAATTGGAGGCGCCAGCAGAGCGACTTGCATGAATTTAGGCGCTAAACAGTCCGCAGGAGAAATATTATGGTTTCTTCATGCGGATTCTTCATTTTCCTGTGAAGCCGCAAAAGCCTTCTTAATAAAAACAGACTATGACCAAAAGATTTACTATTTCCAACTCAAATTTAGGGAGGGACCAAAGGCTATGAGAATCAATGAATGGGGTGTGCGGTTTAGATGCCATTTTCTTAAAACTCCTTTCGGAGATCAGGGGCTGAGTATGTCAAAGCGTACATTTGAAACCCTAGGGACCTATGACGAAGCTACACCCTATGGGGAAGACCATTTGCTAATTAGAAAAGCACGTGAGATGAAAATTGAGATTCTGCCAGTGGGTGAAAGTCTTTTTACAAGTCCTAGAAAATATCAAGAGAAGGGATGGTTGAAAACCACTCTCACCCATCAATATATGTGGTACAAACAAATTTTGAGCCAACATTTAAAAAAGGAGCCAAAATGAAAATTGCAATTGCTGTATTTGCCAAGACAATAGGCTTAAGTCCTGTTAAAAACCCGTTTAGCAAAAACCATAGGCTCTTCTTTGGCAGACACCTTCTATACCCATAGTGTTTACTGCTGTTAATGGAAATCTTAGAGATTTAGAAAAGGCATTAGAAAAAATAAATGAAAATAGCAATGAACCTTTAGAACTTTCTATTTGGTGGGCTTTGGCAGAAGAAGAGGGTTTAACAAGCGATTTTTGGAAAGGCAAACAATGCCTATGGACGGGAGAAGGGAATTTGGGAGAGAGACTCAATCAGGTGACCGAAGCCCTTTTTGAAAATCAGGATTACGTTTTTGTCATGGGGACGGACAGCCCTCAAGTAGGCGCGGCGGTTTTGCTAAAAGCAATGTTAAAGATATCTGAAGGTAGAGACAAAGCCCTTGTAGGTCCTTGTAGTGACGGGGGATTCTATCTCTTTGGCATGGCGAGGCCCCTCGGCAAAGGATTTTGGACCTGTATTCAATACAGTCAAATAGATACATGCCAGCAACTGATCAAGAGTCTTGAAGAGAAAATGATGACCATTGAAAGGCTACCAGTCTATGGCGACGTGGACATAGCAGAAGACTTAATTCAACTAAAAAAAGAGCTTTTGAAAACTCAAGAAGCTCTTAATGAGGAACAGAAAAACTTATTAAACTGGTTGGAACGTTTATAGCAGGTCTAAAAAGTTTAGAGTAGGTCTAAATAGTGTGGTACAAAACCCGAAAGTCCACCTGTATGAATGAACAAAATGTTTTTAGAATCATTAAAAGCACCCTTTTCAATTTCAGACACCAAACCTCTCATGGCTTTTCCAGTGTAAACAGGGTCTAAAATAACACCTTCTTTTTGAGCAAACTCTCTTATAAAATCAATTTCATTTTTTTGAGACAAGGCGTAACCAAGCCCCCCGTAACCATGGAGAATTTCAATGGATTCTGGAGAAATGACTCTATTTTGATTAAGCATTTTCAATGAGTCTATGACAATTTCTGAAATAACCTTTTGGAAGTAAGGTGCGTCAGCGCTGATATTGACACCAACAATTCTTCGATGGGCACTATAGATATGATTGCCAAGATAAAGACCGCCATAAGTACCGCCAGAACCAACCGTACAGACGATGGTATCAAAGGTAAGTCCTAAGGTTTTTTCTTGCTCTAAAATTTCAGCAAATGCATGACAATAACCAAAATTACCAATGCCATTAGAAGCGCCCATAGGAAGAATATAAGCGGTGTCGCCGCTGGCGTCGTATTGAGCTTTCAGGTCATTCATAATATCTAAATAACTGTTGTCAAACTCAGAAGGGGGAAGCAAGGTAATTTTAGCCCCCAAAAGGGTGTTGAGGAGATAATTACCTTCGACTTTAGGGTTGGGCTCACTTCTTAAAACCAAGTGAACTTCAAGTCCTAACAGTCGAGCGGCAGCCACAGTAGCACGGGCATGATTAGACTGAATTCCGCCACAAGTAATGAGCACTTTAGCACCTAAAGATAAAGCTTCTGAAATAGCGTATTCTAACTTTCTAACCTTATTACCAGAAAGCTCAGTACCTGTCATGTCGTCACGTTTCATATAAATATTGTGCTGAAGTTCATCGCTAAGTCGGTTGAGCTTCATAATGGGAGTCGGCAGGTTTGCCAATTCAATACGCTTTAAATTTTGAGGGATAGGGTTTGTTGTCATAGTTTTCTCCTTTGTGTCCTTGGTTTTGTTTTAGTAAGAGCCAATCTCTTCAACCAGTGCTTCGAATAGAGTTAGGATATCTTTATCCGCTTTCCTCAGGCGACTTGCCATTCGAAAGGCAATTTTTTTCATGATTTTATAGCCAATGGTCATATGATTTTCGCAAAAAGCTAAAAAGGGCTCGCGGCTCATGACCAAAGCTTCTACAGGGGTAACAGCTTTCACTGTAGCGGAGCGCTCGCCTTGATCCAAAAGAGAGAACTCGCCAAAGAATAAGTGCATGGCCTCGGGAAGGTAGTCACAAGTATACTCTTCTCCAAAGGCGGTTCGCTTGAGAATTTCCACATCCCCTTTGGCAATCATATACATGGTACTGCCCGTATCACCTTCTTTAACAATGATATGACCGGCAGGAAAGGTTTCCTTTGTAATAATAGTTTCTAATAGTTTGAGTTCATCGGTGGTCAACTCCGTGAAAAGGTCTATTTCCGATAGATGTTCCAATATATTTTCATTAGAGGTTATTATTGTCATTACCATCACCTACTTATCAAAATAAGACCTGAATTTTTCTGGACAACATAATTGCTGTCAGGATTAATAAGGGTCCTATTTCGTTCCATGACATGAATGCCTTTAAGGTTCTTAACCAATTTGCTGATGTCAGGGGTCTTTTGTGCCTCTGACAAAGCATTTTGCTTAAATTCCCTTTCAATTCCCATATTTTCCACTATGCCTATGACAATGGCGTGGCGATCTGTTTTATAAGTTTCAACAATTTCGGAAAAAGGATGATTGATTAAACAATCGGGAAGGGGCTCTAGTTTTAAAGTATCACCTTCGTCGTTATTAAGCAACTTGGAAACCACCTTGGTAATGCCAGAAAACACTGTAGCGTTAGCAAGTAGGAACCGTGTATATTCTTCGCTAAGAACCACTTCATCGCAGTGCATGTGTTCGAGATAAGTTTTATATTTTACGGTCAGGACCTCGGCACAAATATAAATATCAGGGTTAAGTGACCTAATCATGAGAACGGTGACCAGTACCCTAGCATCTATGGCCTCGGTGTCATCTCCTTCGCGTGACTCTGTCAGGACAAGGGCTTTGGTTGCACCTTTTACATTAGCTCGTGCTAAAACCGTTTCATCAGACGTATCTCCGTGTAAGTAATGAATCCCTTTAAGAGCCTCATCTAAAAGGAGGTAGGACATTTTTTCCTGACCGATGCCGTTAATAAGAACAATATCGCTCAGGGTGGTACCTCTTTCAAAGTAAAGGATGTCGTTGATCAAATATTTTAAGTCCGATTTGAAGCCACAAATGAGGATATGGTCTTTAAGATAGGTCAAATCTTTCACCCCTCTATTTTCACGAAGTTTTTGATCCACTAAAAATGAAGAAATTCGGCCAGTGGCAATGGAAACCACCACAACTCCAAAAATCATAGCCATAATGCTGATGAGACGGCCTAGAAAGGTCTTCGGAATTTGATCACCGTAGCCTGTTGTGGTAATGGTAACAATGGCCCAATAAAAACCGTCCATTAAATTTGTAAAACTTTCGTTTTGCTGCTCTGCTAACAGAATCAGTAAAATAATCAACAAGAAAAAGACTATAGATAAAAGTAAAAAGCGAGAAGGTTTTGACTCGATTCTTTTAAACTTTGACATAGACACCACCTGCCTGCTCATTAAATACCCCAAAGGGACTAGAATATATCGCAGTCAGATGTTTAGCGACGTAGAAAGCATAAATTTATTTTTTGAAAAAAGTTAGAAAGAGTAAAGCGCTAAAAGGGTATCAATGCCATATATCTTTAACCAAGGAGGTGGCTTATGAAATTTGAATGGAATGAGTCCTATTCAGTAGGTGTTGAGGAATTGGATGAACAACACAAAAAGCTATTTGGTTTAATTGGGGAAATTGAGAACATGAGTACTCAAGAAGATTATAAGGCTGCAATTTATCAAGCGTTAGATGAATTGATGGAATACGTCATGATTCATTTTCACACAGAAGAAGAGTATATGAAAAGCGCCGAATATCCTGAATTCGACGCCCATTTAAAAAAACACCAAATTATTTCTGAAGATGTTAATACCAGAGTAAATTACATGATGAATAAAGATCTTAATGCCCTAGATCTTGTAATGATTCACAATTTTTTAGCAGAGTGGCTAAAAGAACATATACTAGTGGAAGATCAAGGTTATAAACAGTTTGTTCAGCATTTAGGAAGTGGCAAAAATAAGAAATAACCAAATTAAAGCTCATCTTATATCAACGAATAAAGACCGACACATCACCAATGCGTTTCCAACTATTCTCATCAATAATAAGCGCCCCATTTTGACCGATGGCAAATACTTTTTCACAATGGGAAGCGAGGGCATTTTTAATAGCAAATTGTTGAGGAATATTGCTTTTTTCGTAGTGAACTTCGATAAAGTGTGTACTTTCAATAGTGCCAATTCCGTTGTGGTATGAAAGTTCAGGGTAGTCATCGTCTGGAGAATTAAAGAACTTAGGAAACTGCATAAGAGCCCCTGCGCTGACACCAATCTTTAAGCCAGTGTGGTTTTCTATGGCCTTATTCAGGGACAATTCTTCTACACGGGCAACTGCCTTTTCCGGAAGACCACCAGTGAAGAAAAGAATGTCTGCTTGACGAATCATGTCCTCCATTTGGACTGTAGAATGCTTAAAATAATTTAGAAACTGAATTTGGTTTAAGTCAATGCCGTAGCGTTGGAAAGGACCAATACTCTCCATATAGTAAGTGCCATTTTCAGGGTTATAGGCTTTGTCCCAAGTTTCGGGGGAATTGATCCAATCTTCATGAAAGGCAAATGGGAGTACCACAACTTTGTCATCTGGTTTAATCACTGGCTTTAAGTGTTCAAAAATCCAATCATCGTGATAATTGTTGTTACTGAGCAATATAAACATGTCAATTCCTCCTGTTGATTTTAGTTATTGTAACAAAATTACCAGTAAAAATCCATAATTCTGCCACAATTGTCCGCTAATATAAGATCATAAACATAAGCAAAACAATATTAAAGGAGGTCATTTATATGACAAAGTTTATGAAATTAGCAACAGTAGCAACAATGGTGGCAGCAATGAGTATATCTACAGCAGGGGCTTTTGCAGCTGAAGTCAGTACGGTAGATACAACAAAAACAACAACGGTTCAGGCAGCTTCTAGAACGCCTCTCACAGGAGAAGCCTTAGAAGAACATCAGAAAGAAATGTTGGAAATCAAAGAAGCAATTTTAGATGCCCGAGTTAAAGCAGGTACTATGACTCAAGCTCAAGCAGATGCGATTTTGAAAGCCATTGAAACCAATCAATTGACTTGTGATGGTACGGGCAGCGCTAAAATCGGACAAACCATGGGTGCTAAATTCGGATCAGATGGTCAAGGTCAAGGATTGGGCGGTACCAACAAGGGTCAGGGTCAAGGTAGAGGCCAAGGCCAAGGACAAGGACAAGGACAAGGACAAGGCAGAGGGCAAGGGACTTGCGTATTTACATCAACTAATTAGTAGTTAATATAACGTTAATAGCAGATATAACTTGAGCAGTTCATATAAGATTTGAAAGCCAGTCCTCGTTAGACTGGCTTTTTTTATGTGCTTCAGTTTCAAAGGTTATGCCCTGTTAAAGGGTTTGGGTTGTAATTGAGTTGCAATAAGGCCAGTAGCGGTTCCCATGGGACAGATGACGCACCAACTTCGTGGTTTAAACAGAATGCCAGTAATAATACCTATGCCCAGGGACAAAACCATAAATCGAAAGACTCTCATAGCAATTTTGTGAAATTGCCAGTCTGCGTGGGAGAGCGAGAATGAGAATACCACCACCATTAGAAGAAGCAGGGTGTATTTAAACCACTTTTGGGTCATAAAGTGTGGTAAGGTTCTGTTGAGAGACAGGGGTGCTAGCCATTTTCCAAGTATTGATCCCCTTGGACAATAAGAACGGCAATGAATTTTACCCCTCCCCTTAAGGGCGTGATACATTGGAGCAATCATGCAAATAAATCCCAGTATGCCAAATCTGAAATCTATGATGCCTAGAATAAGAAAAATGAGCATGATTAACCATGACCACTCCATATGGTTTTGATTTTTCATTTTGTAAATCTCCTTTTTTCAACGTCTCTGAACAATATAGCAGAAATTTATTTAGTTTGACAAGTTATTTACACATAGTCGGAATTTTCCGAAAATAATATAATAAAAATTCAAAAATATAAATTAGGATGGTGAAGCTCTGAAATTAAAAACATAACATATGTTGTTTAAAGTATTGAAACGAAAAGAAAAATACCCCCTGTGCAAGGGGGTTGTAAAAACATTGAATTGAGTATGGCAAAAACAGTTAAAAGTCTAGGCCTTTCATTGACAAAAAGTCCAAATCGGTTTAAAATTCAATTGGGTATTTGTTCACAAAGGATATAATTGGAAATCAGGAGGACGCATGGTTAGACCAAGAAAATTTAGGCGTGTATGCGAACTGCCAGAAAATGATACATTCGGGCCTGTTGGCAAAGTAGACCCTTTTAAAGGTGAAGTCAACATGAGTGTTGAAGCCTTTGAGGTCATCCGCATGATAGACTTAATAGGACTTACGCAAGACCAAGCCGCAGAAATGATGGGCGTTGCAAGATCAACGGTTCAGAGAATATACGACGAAGCAAGAAAAACCTTGGCAGAGAGCTTGGTAAATGGAAAGGTCTTAAAAATTCAAGGCGGATGTTACAAACTCTGCGAAGATTATGATGACGAAGACAGAATGCCATGTGAACCTAGGGCGTGTTGTCAAAAAAATGGCAGCCCTCGTTGTTGCCAAAAATAAATACAGTGATTCATTTTAGTTATCAATTTCAGAAAAAGTGACTTAAAGAAGAGGCCACCTTCAATAAGTTAGCAAAAGCTTTTTCTGAATTTGCATAAAGCATTCCTCAAAAACAGCCTCTAGCAAACTCATCGCTAGAGGCTGTTTTTATGCGAAAAACCAAAACGCCATAGAAAAAGAACACTGGGAAAGGGTGATATATCAACATTTCCCAATGTTCTTTTTCTATGGCAAGTCGCGAAAGCGACAAGGTTGACCAAAGGTCAACCGAGTTTTGGGTGAAGCAAGTCGCGAAAGCGACAAGGTTGAAATTAAACCGTAAACTGATACCCAATCCCCCAAACCGTCTTCAAGTACTTAGGTTTACTAGGCTCGTCCTCAATCTTATTCCGTAAATACTTCACATAAACCGTGATACTGTTGTCGTCTGTGTCGGTCCCTTGCCACACATGATGATAAAGCTCTTCCTTTGAAAAGACTTGATTCGGATTCTCCATGAAAAATTTAATCAATTTGAGTTCCTTAGAAGTTAGCTTAATTTCCAAATCCTTTTTGTAAAATTGGTAAGTTTTCAAATCCAACTTGTAAGGACCGCGAACGAGATAATTTTTGTCCACGGGAATGTAAGAAATCTCTCTTCGGCGTTTAATTTTTGATTTGACCTGAGCACTGAGCATAGAAGGACTAAAGGGTTTAGTGATATAACTGTCAGCCCCTACATCTAAAGCTTTAATAATGTCAGATTCATCGGTTTTGCCACTAAGGAAGATGGTTGGCAGTTGAAGGTCTTTTCTTCTAATGGTTTCAGCCACTTCATAACCCGTCATATCGGGGAGGCCAACATCTAGTAAGACCAAATCAAATGGGTATTTTGAAATCATCTCCAAAGCTTTATTGCCATTTTCGGCCTGATAAGTCAACATGCCATCGTTGGAAAGTACTTTGGCAATGAGTTTTCTGACCATTTCTTCATCATCTACAATGAGAACTTTAAGCTGTTTCATAGGCACTCCTTTACTTTCAGTTCTTACGGTTGTTTTGCATTTGTTGATTCACAGAAATAATTTTTTCTGAGAGATTTAGAATCTCTACAGGCTTAAGCAAACAAGCATCTATGGTGCTGTTTTGAACCAGATCAATTTTGGTTTCATCCATAAAACCTGTCATAAGGACAATGCCTAGATCTGAGCGAATGCGTTTAATTTTTTTAGCCAAGCTGAGGCCAGTCATGGAAGGCATCATGTAGTCTGTGACAATGACGTCGAATTGATCGGGGTTTTGTCGAATGTTTTTTAAGGCTTTGACACTATCCGTTTCACAAGACACAGTGAAGCCATAGTAAGTCAGCCCTTTCTCAAGCATACGAACCACTGCTTCGTGGTCATCTACAATCAGAATTTTAAGACCGACGGGAGGCTTTGTCAAAGCTGAAGAGGCACTTGGGTGTGGCGATGTGGTATCACTGCTGGGGTCCGCTTCAGTTTCCATCTCGACGACTTGGAAATAGACCTTAAAGGTACTGCCTTTTCCTTGAGTACTTTCTACAGTAATCCGGCCATTGTATTTGTCAATAATGCTCTTAGCGACGAAAAGACCAAGGCCTGTACCATCGCCACGTTCTTTGGTGGTAAAGAAAGGCTCAAATAGACGGGAAAGGGTTTCTTCATCCATACCGCACCCGTTGTCTTTTATGGAAAGTTCCACAAAATTATAAGAAGATTCTGGGCTCTTATCAGAGTCAGCTATCATGGCAACAGGAATTGCCTTAAGGTCGATTTGAATACGTGGTACACGACCTAGGGGACCATTAGACTGAGTGGCCTGATAGGCATTGTTGCAGAGGTTAAAAATCATCTGATGAAGCTGTGTGTAATTGGCTCTCACAAAACCACATTGGGTGTCAATGTTCATATCAATTTGAGTCCCTTTTGGTAGCATGGTTCGAAAGAGCTTAAGGGTTTCAACTGTCACTTGATTAATGTCAATAAGGTCAATGCTGGTCATTCCTTGATCTTTTCGGCTAAATAGAAGGAGTTGTTCAATCATATCCTTGCCCTTTTGAGAAGCACTGTAGATTTCCTTAATATCCTCGTAGAAAGGATGTTCAGGGGTAATCTGTGCCAGCATCAGCTCGGAATAGCCATAAATGGGCGTGAGCAAGTTATTAATATCGTGGGAAATGCCTCCTGCCAAAGTGCCAATCATTTTTAACTTCTGAGAATGATACAGTTCGGATTCCTGTTGGCGAAGTCTCTCGCTGGATTCATTGAGGATTTTTAAATACTGTGTTTCTTGTTCAAGTTCTCTTTTTCCTTTAGAAGCCTTGGAAAGGGCTTGCATAAAGAAGTAAACCATAAAGGATATAAACAGGGTTAATAGAAGAATCCCAAACAAGAAGGTGTTCATGGGACTTTTGATTTCTTCATAGGACATGGTCAGGGCGACAACCCAGAAGTCATCATCTAATTTAACAGGCGAAAAGGCGTTGAGCTTTTTCGCTTTTTTTAATGCTGTGCCAGATTCAGCCCACCAGTAGGAATAGTAAATATAGGTTCCGTCTTTACCTGTTAACTGCTGGGTGACGAGAGCTTCTAAATCTTTAAAGTCTAAATTTGGGTAGAGCATTTTTCTTGTCTCAATGACGTTGATGCCCACCTGGTCTTTCAATGGGTGCATGATAATGGTGCCTTCTCTGTTTTTAACCAAGGCATAACCTTTTTGGCCAATTTGAACAGGGGCGATAAAGCGGTCGTAGATGACGTTCAGGTCAATAGACACACCCAGTGTCCCTACAAATTCGTCTTTCTTAAAAATAGGCTCATAAATATTAAGAATAAAGGAATGTTTGGTAGGGTCCATGTATTCCTTTCCAATATAAGTGGACTTTCTGGCAGTGGCAATTTTCACTTCCGACTTAAGAAGCGTCGAACCGTGGTCAGTACTGCCAAAAGAAGAAATGACTTTGCCATTTTTATCAAATAGGTAGGTGGCATAAATTTGAGGACCTTCAGCCAATATATAACTTTTAAGCTTGTTGTCGTAGACCAAAACCTGCTCAGGGCTTGGGTTTTGAGAAATAGTCTCTGTGAAGGACTTGTCCAAACTCACAATTTGTATGCTGTCCACAACGTCTTTAATAAACAATTCAATACTTCTAGAAATGGATTTTGAAACGCTGAGCATATGCTGTTGTTGCTGTTTGACTAAGTCGTGTTCGTAATTTTTATAAAGGCCAAATACAGAGCCTCCCAAAATTAAAATCAAAGTGAGATACAAATAAATTCTCGTTTTGAAATGCATATTGAAAATGCGGTCATAGGACCGATTGAACCATCTGGTTAGCATAACAGCTCCTTTTTGATGTGAAATTGTAAGAAAGTCGATCTTTTCAAAATTATATAAGAGTAGATAACTTAATTTTATAGCATCTGTAAGGGGATGCAAGACATAAAATGTAAAATTATACATAATAAAGTGTGCTGAATGGCCGTATTAAAAGATATTGAAAAGCCATTTTAAGATTATTTTAAGATTTCTTTAATCTTATTCTAAGATTTAACGAAAAGTGGCCCAAAATGACACAAAATTTTAACCAATTTCATTGTTGCTTGAAGTCAACCTGCATATACTCAACTTGGGCTAGCTCACCAGCAGTAAAAAGCAAAAAGCATTCATAAGATCCCATATTAATTGGAGGTGTCAATATTAAATGTTGGCTTTATTAGGTTACGGAATGGTAATTACGTTCATGATTTTAATCATGACAAAGAGAACAACTGCATTTACTTCTTTGATTGTTGTACCAATCATTTTCGGCTTACTTGGCGGTTTTGGTCCTCAACTTGGCGACTTTGCCATGGAAGGGGTTAAAGGCGTAAGTAAAACATCAGCAATGCTCCTATTCGCAATCCTTTACTTCGGTATCATGATCAACGCTGGTCTCTTTGATCCCCTTGTAAAATTTACACTTAAAGCGGTTAAAGGCGACCCACTTAAAATTCTAGTGGGTACAGCTATTTTAGCAGCCATTGTTTCTTTAGACGGAGATGGCACAACAACGACAATGATTGTTTGTTCTGCGCTTATCCCAATCTATGACAAGCTTAAAATCAAGAAATTATACCTTGCAACGATTTTGATCCTCCAAAATTCAATCATGAATTTGATTCCTTGGGGTGGTCCAACGGCTAGAGTCATGTCAGCACTAAAATTGGAAGCTAGCGACATTATGGCACCACTTCTTCCCGGTATGGCATTATCAATTTTGTATGTCATCGGTGTTGCCTACTACTTAGGTCTTAAAGAAAGAAAACGCCTTGGCATTACGGTAATGGATCATGCCACAATGACCGCTCTTTCGGAAACCACAGACCCAGAAGAATTAGCACTTAAAAGACCTAAGCTTATCTTAGTCAACTTTGTGCTGACAGCTGCAATGGTAACTATTTTAATTAAAGACCTTATTCCAGCACCTATTATCTTTGAAGTGGGTACAGCACTTGCACTTCTCATTAACTATCCAAAACTTAAAACACAAAGAGACCTTATCGAAAAACACGGCGCAAGCGCTGTACAAGTTATTGCAATGGTTCTCGCAGCAGGCGTATTCATGGGTATCTTAACAGAATCTAAAATGGCTGAAGCCATGGCACAACATATGATTACTGTTATTCCAGCAAGCATGGGCCCTCACTTTGCCCTTATTTCTGCAATTCTTAGTGCGCCGGGTACCTTCTTCCTTTCAAATGATGCTTATTACTTTGGCGTATTGCCAATCCTTGCTGAAACAGGGGCAGCCTACGGGTTCTCTGCACTTCAAATGGGCGTTACTTCATTGATGGGACAAGCGTTCCACTTAATCTCTCCACTGGTTGCCTTTATCTATTTGTTGCTTCAATTAACAGGTATCGATATGGGCGAGTGGCAAAGAAGTGTTGCGAAATGGGCAATTGGTATCTTTGTCATCTTCGTCAGCACAACCGTTATTATGGGTTTCATCCCCCTATAAAGCTTTGAAATAGGCATTATCAATTTAACAGTTGAGAAACATTTAAAGAGGCAGGTGTCCAGGCGATGTCCTAGACACCTTTGCCTATCTCCCCAAATGAAATGAAAAGGTGAAAAGATGGAAAACCAAGACCACTTAGCACATGAAATAGCACAAATGGCGCAAAAAGCAGTCCTTTATGAAGTCGCTGCAACGCCAAAACCTGGCCTTGTAGACAGAGTTAACACTGGCGCACATAAAGATATGGACTTTTATACCTTTATGGACAGCAGTGCAGCACTCTACAAAGGCTTTTTCGACTGTGCATCGGAAGGTCTTTCCTTTGAGTCCGATGACCTAAAGGGATTGTTAGACAGAATCAGAAAGCCTGGCATGGCTTGTGAGAACAGTATGTTTATAGCGACTAAAGGCGTCAATACCCACAAAGGCATTATCTTTTCAATGGGGATTGCCTGTGCAGCCCTTGGCTATTTGTCCAAGGCTTATGAAAGCTTTAAGCGGGTTCCTATGGCTTTGATTTGTAAAACCGTCACCCATATGACACAGGATTTGATGGATAAAGATTTTAGCCATTTAAAACTAAAGCCTCCAGAAGAGAGAACCTTCGGTGAAAAACTCTATTTGGCCTATGGCTATAAAGGCATTCGCGGTGAAGTCAGTACAGGGTTTCAAACCGTAAAAAGCGAAACTTTTAGCCTTCTCGAAGCTTGGCAGAAGACTAGTGAAAAGAAGGAGAATGGTGGCAAAGAAGGACTGACGAGGGGCAAAGCCCTACAGGTTTATGGTAAAAATGAACTTCTCCTAGACTTGCTCCTTAGACTGATGACCAATTGTGAAGATACCAATGTGATTCACCGAGGTGGCATAGACGGACTGGTTTATGTGAAAAGAAGGGCAAGAGAATTTGTAGAAGCAGGGGGCATGAGACAAGTCGATGCTTATGAAAGACTTGAGGAAATGAACCTAGAATTCTGTGAGAAGAACCTGAGCCCAGGCGGGGCGGCAGACTTACTTTCAGTCACCGTATTCTTAGCCATGGCAGAAGGCCTATTGTAGGAGGTGATTCGATGGACTATGAAATGGAAATTAGAAAACTCGATCACAACAATGAAAAGGAAAAACAGAAGATGATGGACTTGCTAGACCGAGAGGGTATCCGATTGGATCAATTCTTGGAATACAGCGTAGGCGTTTTTCAAAACGATAGGTTGTTGGCAACGGGGTCCTTTTATAAGAATACTTTGCGCTGCCTAGCAGTAGACAAAGACAGTCAGGGGCTGGGTCTTATGAACAGGGTGGTCACACACCTTCAAGACGAGTTGGTCTTAAGAGGCGAACATCACTTCTTTATATATACAAAATCGGCTTATGGTAGGCTCTTTGAAGAATTAGGGTATTACACCATCGCCAAAGTAGAACCCCTTGTAGTCTTTATGGAAAATAGACCAGACGGTATTGGCAGATACATTGATGAAATCCAGAAGAAACGTATTGAGGCGGAAAACGTGGCTTTCATCGCCATGAACGCCAACCCTTTTACCAAAGGGCACCTGCATTTAGTGGATAGGGCGGCTAGGGAAAATGATGTCCTTCATTTGTTTGTCGTAACTGAAGAGGCTTCTGCGATTCCCTTTAAAACTAGATTTGAACTGATTAAAAGAGGCACCGCCCACTTAAATAATGTGGTCATGCATGAAGCGGGGGAATACATGATTTCCAAATCCACCTTCCCTTCATACTTTTTCAAAGATGAAACCGAAGCGGTGAGAGCCCATGCCAGACTTGACTTAGAAATATTTGTAAAACACATCGTCCCAGTTCTGGGTATTAAAAAACGCTATGTAGGAGAAGAGCCTTATTGTGAAGTGACAAGGACCTATGTAGAAACCATGAAAACGGTATTGGAATCAAACGGCATTGTCTGTGAAATTGTACCGCGAAAGGAAACGGAGAAACCTTCAAATGATGAAAATGTCATGGCTGATGGCAACACGCTAGTTCCTATAAGCGCCTCAATGGTCAGACAATGGATTCGAGAAAATAAATTGGAAGAGATCCGCGCCATCGTTCCTGAGACCACCTATGACTATTTCAAGTCGGAGGCAGGTCAGGAACTTATCGAAAAAATAAAAGGCCATAGTGGCCGCCATTAAACCATGGAGGTGCAGTTCATGCAAATTACAGCAAGAGGCACAGCAGGGACTTTAGAGTCCAGTGATATTCAAATCACCATCGAACCGAGAGAAACAGGCGGTATAGAGATTGCTCTTAAAAGCAGCGTGGAAAAGCAGTTCGGCAAACAAATCAGAGCCGTTATCAAGGAAAATCTTGAAGCCTTAGGCGTTGAGAATGCATATGTGATGGCCATCGACAAAGGGGCTTTAGACTGTACCATTAAAGCCAGACTCCACTGCGCGGCGTACCGCTCGGCAGGCAATAAAACCGACTACAACTGGGAGGTGTAACCATGGAGAGACTTAGAAGAACCATGATGTTCGTGCCGGGCAGCAACCCAGGTATGATCAAAGACGCTTATATTTATGATGCAGATGCCATTATGTTCGACCTTGAAGATGCGGTGTCGGAGAATGAAAAGGACTCGGCAAGATTCCTTGTATACAACGCCCTTAAAACCATTGACTATGGCAAAAAAGAATTGGTGGTTAGAATTAATGGCTTAGACTCACCCCACGGTAAAGAAGACATAGAAGCCATGGTTAGAGCTGGCGTACATGTGATTAGACTTCCTAAAACCGAAACCGCTCAAGATATTTTAGACGTAGAAGCCATTATTGAAGCTGTAGAGAAGAAATGCGGCAGAGAAGTGGGCAGCACGGGTATGATGGCTGCTATTGAAAGTCCAATTGGCGTTATAAACGCTTACGATATTGCCAAGTCTAGCAAGCGACTCATCGGTATTGCCCTTGGCGCAGAAGATTATGTAACCAACCTTAAAACCGTCAGATACGCAGATGGTATGGAATTATTAGCGGCAAGAACTCAAATTGTCATCGCTGCCAGAGCCGCAGGGATTTACGCCCTAGATACGGTTTATTCCGATGTAGATAACGAAGAAGGATTTGCAAGAGAAGTAGCTCTCATTAAACAACTTGGCTTTGACGGCAAATCCGTTATTAACCCAAGACAAATTAAGCCAGTTCACGACATTTACGCACCGACTGAAAAAGAAATTGAAAGAGCCATCGCCGTTAAAAATGCGGCTAAGGAAGCAGAAGAAAGAGGCCTTGGGGTTATTGCACTGGGCGGTAAAATGATCGATAAGCCCATTGTTGACAGAGCGGACAGAGTGCTTCAATTGGCTGCGGCCGTAGGTTTATACAAGGAGGGCTAAGCAGATGAAAAATAGTATTGGCAGAGAGATTCCCGCTGAAACTTTAAAAGACAGCGTTTTATACAGTGGTCCATTTACCAGAAATGGAAAAGTGACAAAGGTAGCGACAACGGTTAAAGCCGTAGGACCAGCTGACAGCAAAGTGTTAGATAGCATTGAAGATGCTATTCAAAAAACAGGCTTAAAAGATGGCATGACCATTTCCTTCCATCACCATTTCAGAGAAGGGGACTTCGTCTTCAACAATGTCATGGCAGTCATTGCTAAAATGGGCATTAAGAACTTGAAACTAGCACCGAGTTCACTCAGCGGTGTTCATACCCCACTGATTGAACACATTCAAAATGGTGTGGTCACAAGTCTTACAACCAGCGGGTTAAGAGGCGAACTTGCAGAGTTCATTTCTGGTGGTGGGTTGAAAGAACCGGTAATTGTCAGAACACATGGCGGTAGAGCCAGAGCCATTGAAGCGGGCGATATTAAAATTGACGTAGCCTTCCTCGGCGCACCATCTTGTGACAAGTTCGGAAATGCCAGCGGTTCAAGAGGTGTAGCAAACTGTGGTTCACTGGGTTATGCCAAGGTAGATGCCCAGTATGCAGACCAAGTGGTAATCATTACGGACTGTTTGATAGAAGGTCTCAATATTCCTGCCAGCATTACACAAATGCAAGTGGACTACGTGGTTAAAGTGGACGCCATCGGGGACCCTAAGGGCATCGCTTCAGGGGCTACCCGTTATACGAAGAATCCTAAAGAGCTTCTCATTGCCGACTACTGCGCGAAAGCCATCTTTGCATCGCCTTATTATAGAAACGGTTTTTCTTTCCAAACAGGGACGGGAGGTTCTTCACTAGCCGTCAGCCGATTTGCAAAGGAAGCCATGATTAAAGACGGTTACAAAGCCCGATTTGCCCTTGGCGGCATTACTCAGCCAATGGTTGAAATGCTTGAAGAAGGTTTGATTGAACACGTTTACGACGTACAAGGTTTCGATCTTTTCGCCGTCGGTTCAGTGGACAAGAACTTAAACCATCATGAAATTGATGCCAGCCAATACGCCAACCCACACAACAAAGGCTGCGTCGCCAATGACTTAGACATCGTAGTCCTTTCAGCCCTTGAAATCGATACAGACTTTAACGTCAACGTGATTACCGGTTCAGACGGGGTGCTTAGAGGGGCTTCTGGTGGGCACTCGGATACCGCTGCTTGTGCCAAAATGACCATGATTGTTACGCCACTGGTCAGAGGACGTATTCCATGTGTGGTAGACGAAGTTAACACCGTCATCACTCCAGGAGAAACCATTGATGTGGTGGTAACGGACTTAGGGATTGCTGTTCACCCGAGCAGACAAGACCTTCAAGAAGCCTTCAAGAAACTCTCTATTCCAATGTTTACGATTGAAGAACTCAAAGCGAAAGCGGAGCAAATTGTGGGCATTCCAGAAAAGATTCAATATGAAGAAGAAGTGATTGCAGTGATTGAATACAGAGACGGTAGCGTCTTAGATGTGGTGAGGAAGATTAAATGATTTGGAAAGGCCCTAAGCAGGAATTAGTCCATATATTAGAAGCGAGAGAACAGCGAGCGGCCTTTCAAGAAAAGCTCACGGAGCTTTTTGGTCAGCCGGTAGTGGCTTTTAAGTTGAATATTCCAGGGCCTGTTAAGACTTCTGAACCCATTGTAGAAATGTTTCAAGAAGGGGTCATGGCCCTTCAAAATGCCTTAATGAATGAGGGCATTGCCATTACCTATGACAAGATGATTTATGAAAAAAGCGGTCCCGAGTACTTTGCCGTCTGTGCCAATCCCCCTGAAAGCGTCAAAGCATTAACTGTAAAAATCGAAAACGAACACCCCCTAGGACGTCTTTTTGATTTCGACGCAATTGGCAAAAATGGTAAAGCCATTTCCCGACAAGACCTTGGTCAGGCTGAGCGCAAATGTTTGATTTGCGACCAGCCGGCTTTTGTCTGTGGAAGGGCTAGAGCCCACGGTTTAGAAGCTTTGCAAGATAGAATAGAAACCATTTACAAGGCTTACTTTAGTAAGGGTTAAGCCCGCTATGAGAATCAATGGCACTGAGTTATAAGTGTTAAGAGAATAATAAACAAGGAGGGAACAACATGAAACCAGTTAAAGTGACGGAAACCGCACTGAGAGACGGTCATCAATCGTTGATTGCCACTAGGCTGCGAACCGATGAAATACTGCCGATTTTGGAAAAAATGGATCAAGTCGGATACTATTCCATGGAAGTCTGGGGTGGCGCAACATTTGATGCCTGCCTTCGGTTTTTAAACGAAGACCCGTGGGAAAGACTGAGAGCCATTCGAAAATCCGTCAAAAATACTAAGCTACAAATGCTTCTCAGAGGACAGAACTTACTGGGCTACAAACACTACGCAGACGACGTGGTGGAAATGTTTATTCAAAAATCAGTAGAGAACGGCATAGACATCATCAGAGTATTCGATGCTTTGAACGACTTGAGAAACTTAGAAGTCTCCATGAAAGCCATTAAAAAGGCAGGCGCCCATTGCCAATGTGCCATCAGTTATACGACGAGCCCAGTCCATACCAAAGACTATTACATCAACCTTTCGAAAGAAATGGAAAAAATGGGTGCGGACTCTATTTGTATTAAGGATATGGCGGGCATACTCACACCAAATGGGGCTTATGAGCTGGTCAAAGGGCTCAAAGATGCCGTACAAATCCCCATCGAAATTCATACCCACTGTACCAGCGGTATTGCTTCAATGACTTACCTAAAAGCGGTAGAGGCAGGGGTAGACATTATTGACACAGCAATTTCACCTTTTGCAGAGGGGACATCGCAACCTTCAACAGAGTCAATGGCCCTTATTTTAGACGAAGGAAACCGTGGCCCTAAGCTCAATGCTAAACTTCTCAGCGAAGTGGCAGACTACTTTAAGCCAATTAAAGAGAAATACAGAAAAGAAGGGATTTTAAACCCCAAGGTCATGGATGTGGAACCGAACACCCTCACTTACCAAGTGCCTGGGGGCATGCTTTCCAATCTTCTTTCTCAATTGGAATCCCAAGGGGCAAGCCAACACTACGAGGCGGTTCTTAAAGAAATTCCAAAGGTAAGAGCAGACCTTGGCTATCCGCCACTGGTGACCCCCTTGAGTCAAATGGTTGGGACTCAAGCGGTCTTCAATATTTTAAGTGGTGAACGTTACAAAATGGTTCCGAAAGAAATTAAAGAGTACGTGAAAGGTCTTTATGGTGCAGCCCCTGCTCCTCTAGATGAAGCAGTTAAGACAAAAATTATTGGAGATGACGCAGTCATTACCGTCAGACCAGCAGACTTAATTTCCCCTGAATTAGACAAATATAAAACAGAGATTGGTGATTTAGCACTCTCTATGGAAGATGTACTTTCTTATTGCCTCTTCCCAGCAGTTGCAAGAAAATTCTTCGAAGACCGTGCAAATGGTGTCACTGACGGGACTCAAGAATCTAGAAATGAGGCTAACTCAACAGCGGTACACGTCATCAACGTGACCATGGCGTAAAGGTGGTGTGAAAATGGGATTATCAACATGGATCAATCGCCTGTTTGGAAGAGAAGAGGCTGAGGTGTCACAAGTTAAGTCGGAGATAGTACAGCCTATTCAAAAGGTTTCACTGCCAATGACAAATGAAGAAAAAGAATTGGTTGCAGTTTTGGCTTCTTGCATTGCAGGAAGGGAAAAGCCAGACGCAAATCTTCATATATCGCGAATCACAAGAATCGATTAGAGAAGGGAGCAATTATAAAAATGGAAATGAAAAAGTACATCATTAAATTAAACGGTAAAACTTATGAAGTAGAAATGGGCGAAGTGTCAGGCTCATCTGTATACGTAGCACCTGCATCAAACGGTGGACAAGGACCATCAACATCAGCCCCTGCATCTGCAGCCACTCAAGGGTCTGCCCCAGCGGCAGCAACTGGCGGAGAAGTTATTGCTGCGCCAATGCCTGGAAATGTTATAGACATTAGAGTCAAAGCTGGCGATTTGGTTAAGAAGAACCAAGTTGTTTTAGTCTTAGAAGCTATGAAAATGGAAAACGAAATCGTTGCACCTGCAGATGGTACGGTGCTTTCAATTGCGACTTCTAAGGGCGCTATGGTTAACGCAAACGAAGAACTCGTAAGAATTGGCTAATACACATCTACAGGAGGTAAATTTATGGAAATCTTAATCAGCGGCATACTGTCCGTCACCTTTAAACAACTCATCATGTGGGGTGTGGGGGGACTGCTCATCTACTTGGCAATTAAAAAAGAATATGAACCCGCTTTGCTTTTACCCATGGGCTTCGGCGCCATTTTAGTTAACTTCCCTATGACAGGGGTTCTCACTCAGCACATTGGCGGCGCAGAAGTGGAAGGGATTTTAGACTTCCTCTTTAATGGCGGTATTGCCACAGAACTATTCCCACTGCTGATCTTTATCGGCATCGGCGCTATGATTGACTTTGGGCCACTCCTTCAAAATCCATTCATGCTATTGTTTGGTGCGGCGGCTCAGTTTGGTATTTTCTTCACAATCGCTATTGCTACTTTAATTGGCGGTTTCGACATTCGTGAAGCGGCATCTATCGGTATCATCGGCGCGGCAGATGGTCCAACCTCGATCTTCGTAACCAGCCAGTTGGCTTACCATTTGCTAGGGCCTGTCACCATTGCGGCTTATTCCTATATGGCACTTGTTCCAATTATTCAACCCCTTGCTATTAAAGCCGTTACCACTAAAAAAGAGCGTCAAATCCGCATGACTTACAAAGCGGAAAGCATTTCTAAAACCACTAAAATTCTTTTCCCAATTGTGATTACAGTTATTGGTGGCTTAATTGCCCCAGTTTCATTGCCCCTGATTGGCTTCTTAATGTTCGGTAATCTTCTTAGAGAATGTGGCGTTCTAGACAGACTTTCTAATGCGGCACAAAACGAGTTGGTCAACATCGTTACCATCCTTCTCGGAATTACTATTGCTACCAAAATGACAGCGGCGGAGTTCCTTCAGATGGATACTTTGTTAATCATCGCCTTCGGTCTTGTCGCCTTTATTTTCGATACCATCGGTGGTGTATTGTTTGCTAAATTCATTAACCTTTTCAGAAAAAACAAAGTCAATCCGATGATTGGTGCTGCAGGTATTTCTGCCTTCCCTATGTCGGCTCGTGTCATTCAAAAAATGGCTCAAAAAGAGGACCCACAAAACTTTGTACTCATGTATGCCGTTGGCGCTAACGTAGCAGGACAAATTGCTTCTGTTATTGCAGGTGGCTTGATTTTAGCTTACTTTGCATAGGGCAAGGAGATGGATGACAAAGGTCTGTTAATGGAAATGAGAAAGGATGTACGATAATGAATTTTTTTAATCAATTTAGCCAAAACCTACCGGGTTTCTATGAAGCTATGGGCATTATGGCTTTTGGTATGGCAGGTATTTTCTTAGTTTTAGGTCTGCTCTTTGTGACCGTAAAAGTGCTTATCAAGTTATTCCCTGCTAAAGCAGTAGAATAAATACCCTTAATTCCCTATAGAACCAGCCTGTCGTTGGAGCTACCCTGCTCCTCACCCTATCGACAGGCTGGTTTTTTTGTGCCCTAAAAAGCATGATTTTAGGAATCAATAGTAATTAATTATTAAGATAGGCAATAACACTATCCGATACAGTAATAGCGCTTAATTTATATGGGTTTATATTTTTAAAGCATTTAAATTGCATAAAGCCGCACGGACTATGATTTATACATTAAGATGTATTAATGAACAGGAGGGAGCCTTAGTAATGATAGATGTACTTATTGTTGATGATATGAAAATATTGCGTGAAAGTCTTAAATTGGTTATTAATCGGATGGAAGGCATTAATGTGGTCGGTTGTGCTGCAAACGGGAGAGAAGCAATTCAGTTAACGAAGGAATTACAACCGATGGTGGTACTCATGGATTTAAACATGCCAGTGTATTCTGGATACGAGGCAATTCTTGAAATAAAAAGACACAATGAGCAAATTAAGATTTTAGTTTTAACCGTGGAAGAGAGTGAAGAATATATTACAAAGGCTTTTATTAATGGAGCTGATGGATATGTTTTGAAAGATATAAACGTTGAAGAACTTGCAAATGCCATTAAGAAGGCTTATAAAAATGAAAAATATATAGCCGATCATGCTTTTCATATGAATGAAGTCAGCCCTCAAAAAGAGAAAAATATTCAGAGTGAGGGTGATGTTGTTGTTCTAGAACTGACAAAACGTGAAAATGACGTTCTTTCTTTAGTCATACAGGGGCATACCAATGATGAAATTGCAGAGTGTTTAGGGATATCGGTAGGAAGGTCTAGAAATATTGTCACCGATTTGATTTCAAAATATAGCGTTAAAAATAGAACACAACTGGCAGTCGCCGCAATAAAATTGCAAATTCAAAAAAATCTTAAAAAGTGAAGAGCGATGTGACAGATGACACTAGTGGCTCAGGGTTGTTTCGTGATAGCCTAAGTACAATCAAAGGTGTGTCGAAAACGGAATGAACTAGATTTCGAGAGCCCTTTAGAAGACAATAAGGAGCTGTAACGAAATGTTTAACAACTTAAAGATCCGAAGAAAAATTGAAATAATGGCGATGGCAATGATACTTTTAATTGTTACCATAGGAGGACTTGGTATTTACAATTTGTCCAAGTCAAACGAGAAGCTAGAATCTATGTACAGCAATCAACTCATGTCCGTAAAATACCTTGAAGAAAATAGAGCTCATGCCAGAGCGGTTCTAAGTGAAATTTTTAGAATGATTTTGTTAACAGGTGATGGTGCGGGCCAAAAAGTAGCCAACGATAAAATTGCTGAGAGAGCCCAAAATTTTAACGATAACTACGAGAAATTTAAAGCCTTAGGCAATCAAGATGCTAATGAATTAAAGATAATGGCTGAAATCGACAAAAATTTAGCAAGCTATCGTGATGGCCGAAAAGTCGTTATCGACTTAGCGATGCAGGGTAAACGTGAAGAAGCTTTCAAAGCCTTTGCTTCTGTAAATACTTCTGCGGAAGCTTTTCTTAAAGGCTTAGTAGAATTATCTGACTACAATATAAAAAAAGCAGAGACATTAAAGAACGACAATGCCTCTCAATATAAAAATACAATAACACTCTTTGTAGGATTTATGATAGGTGCCCTAATTTTTGGTTTAGTTGTGACTGGATTTATAGCTAGAGCCATTACAAAACCTATAAGTGTTGCCATAAAACATATTGAAGAAGTGGCTGAATACAACATCAAAAATGATATGCCTGAAGTTTATTTAACACGTAAGGATGAAGTGGGTGACTTATCTAGAATGGTACAAAAGATTGAAGAGAATTTACGAAGTCTTATTCAATCCATTGGCGATACTTCTGAACAAGTAGCGGCGTCTTCTGAAGAGTTAACGGCAACTTCTCAACAAGCTGCCTCAGCGGCAAATGAAGTTTCAAAAGCAATAGATGAAATTGCAAAAGGTGCAACGGAACAAGCCATTAGTACCACTGAAGGCTCAAATAAGTTAATGGAGTTAGGGCAATTAATTGAAGATGATAAAAATAATATTAATGTCTTAACACAATCGACCAGCAAAGTAGATCACCTTGTAAGAGAAGGTCTTCAAGTGATAGAACTTTTAGCTAAGAAAACCACCGAAAGCGGTGAAGCGACTAAAAGCATTCATGAAAGTATTATGAAAACCGATGAAAGCTCAAATAGAATTAGTGAGGCAAGTGCATTAATAAGTTCAATTGCTCAGCAAACAAATTTATTAGCCCTTAATGCCTCGATAGAAGCTGCAAGAGCAGGGGAAAATGGAAGAGGATTTTCTGTTGTAGCAGATGAAATCAGAAAGCTAGCAGAGCAATCGGCAGAGTCTATTAGAATCATAGATGACATGGTACGTAACCTTCTAAATGACTCTAGTGATGCGGTTGAGGCTATGAAACAAGTGAGAAAGACCCTTGAAGAACAAAATGCCCATGTACTGCACACTGAAGATAAGTATAAAGAAATCGCAGAAGCAATTGGGGCTTCCACAGAAGCTGCTAGTGTGATTAATCAAACGGCTCACGTAATGGAAAGCAAAAAAAATGAAGTGTTAGATACGGTTCAAAGTCTATCGGCAGTGGCACAAGAGAATGCAGCCGGTTCTCAGGAAGCATCGGCTTCCATTGAGGAACAGACAAGTTCGATGGATGAAATTGCTAACTCCAGCGAAAGTTTGTCTGAACTTGCGCAAGAACTTCATCACTTGGTTTCAAAATTTAAAATGTAAACGTAGTCTTAAATGTGAAGAAAGGCGTAAAGAGGATTTGAAGTTCTCTTTACGCCTTTTTTATGTCTGTACACATTGATAAGTCCCCGACATACAACTTATTTAGAAATGGGTATAGATAAATAGCCAATTCCCTTTCTCAATAAGTTGAGACAGGGGTTTCCGCCACAAGTTCAACGGGTTTCTTTATGACCCGTATTCAACCAAAGTTGTATAATGCCGATTGAACCCGATAAGCAGAAAAAGTTGCAAAGACAGAGTAAGCATATGGGTTATCACGTTCATGAATAGATTTGAGATGCTCAAAGCAGTTTTCTTCCACGATGCGCTTTAACTTATTTAAAAATGAGACATCACCATTTTCACCCATGAGTAGGGTACACAAGTCGGCATTTTCTTCAATATATTTTAAAATGTCTATAAAGAAAGGCAAGTCTTTGGTGTACATTTCTTCAGCTGTGTATTTATCTAAGATGCGGTTGAGTTCTGTCATGACTTCATCTTGAATTTGGGTTAGCAAGTCTCGGAGATCTTTACAGTGAAGATAAAAAGTACCACGATTAATATCAATGAGATTAACCAACTCGTTAATGGTAATATCATTGATGTCTTTTTCCATCATCAAAGTGATAAGACCTTGCTTTAATAATTTTTTAGTTTTACGCACCCGTCTGTCGACAGGGTTGTTTTTCTATTTCAGGCATAATTTTTTTCACCTCTCTTGTAGGTTAAACAACATAAGAATAGACAAATGTTGTTTAATGGACAAATGACTGATTATTTGCATATTGCACGAAAATCTAACTTAAGTATAATTAACTTATGCTTATTAATCAACAGTTGTTAATTAAAATTTTGAAAATTGGGAGAGTGAAGATATGCAAGTATTTACTAAGAATTCAAAGGCAAGGTTTATACTAATCGGTATAGTCTTAACAGGACTTGTATTGCCTGGCTGTACTGCTAAAAAAGATATAGCCAGTCCAATAAGAACTGTACAGGTTCTCACAGTAGGGGGACAAAAGTGCTGATGCCACTGAGGGGGTTAGTGGTAATATTGTTCCAATTGAAACGGCAAAGGTCAGCTTTAAAATAGATGGCGTTATTGAGTCGATCTACGTTAAAGAAGGCGATGCTGTAAAAAAAAGGTGACATCATCGCAAAAATAAAGCCAAAGGACTATGAATTGGCATTAAAGGCTTCAAAGGCACAGTTTGATTCAGCTCAAATGACGATTAATAAAGATATTCCCAATAAACTAACTCAAGCAAAAGCGCAACTAGACTTAACACAACGAACTTATGACCGAGTCAAGGCCCTCTATGAGCAAGGGTCAGTATCTAAATCGGATTTTGAAGAAATTTCAACAAAGCTAACGGTAGATAAGAGTACTTATCAACAAGCCCAAGATGGCCTATGAAATAGCTAGTATGCAGTTAGGTCAAGCTAAAGCCGCATATGAGCATTCAACGGATAATGTGAAAGAAACAACGATATACAGCCCAATAGATGGTATTGTTTTAAAAAAATTAGGTTCTGAAGGAGAAGTTCAGGGCGCAGGATATCCTGTAGCGGTTGTAGTTCGTCCTCTCGGAAGTATGGGCAGAGTTTGGTGTGACAGACAGTCAAATTGGTCAGTTTAAGCAAGGTCAAAAGTGGCCCGTCTACATCTATGGGATTGAAAAAGAGATGCAGGGCGTCGTCGCTGAGATAGGTGCTGTTGCAGATGAGAAAAACCCGCCAATTTACCGTAAGGCTTAAATTGGGCAATGAGAATGGGGCTATGAAACCCGGCATGATTGCCAAAGCAAATTTCAATATAACGAAGGGTGAAAAAATACTAGTTCCCTTTATTAGTGTTGTACATTTAACCAGTGGTGACATTGTATATGTATATGACTTAGAAAAGCAAATGGTTACAGCTAAAAAAGTTGAGACTGGAAATTTAATTGACGACCGTATTGAAGTGCTAAAGGGATTGGCTTTAGGGGATAAAATCGTCATAGCAGGACAATATCAGATAAGTGATGGAGAGAAGGTGAAAGTTAATGATTAAATGGTGTGTTAGAACATAAAATAATCGTTCTCATGCTTTCACTTTTCATAATTGTTGGCGGTGGGTGACGTTTATATCGATTTAGAACGGCAGGAGAATCCGACGATAACGCCACCTATAGCCCTTGTCCAATGTATATACCCAGGGGCCAAGTCCGGAAGATGTGGAAAAGCAAATCGTTAAGACTCTTGAGAAAGAAATTAGAAATGTGGGGGAACATCAAAACCATTGAAAGTTATTCCCTCGACAGTGTTGGCATTATTAAAATAACACTTAATGATAATGAGCGATGGTGATATACCTCAATCATTTGGCAGAAGTTTAAAAGATAAAGTAGATGATGCGAAAGCCAATCTACCAGCGTCAGCGTTATCGCCAACGGTAGACACGGAACTTGCCAACAGCTTTGGCTTAGTCATTGGACTCAGTTCTAAGGATTTATACGAACCAAGATATTAAGCGAGTGGCGAAGCAATTAGAGCGTGACCTCAGTCGAGTGGACGGCGTAGCTGAAGTCATCATAAGCGGTGAAGTAGATCCTAGTATTGCGATAAACCTAGATATGACAAAGTTAAAACAGTTTGGTATTTCATCGAATACCATTGCCACTGCTGTAAAAGCAAGAAATGTTAATATTCCTGGGGGTAATTTTAAACCTTGAGCCAAGTAAAGTACCTATTCAAATTACTGGCGAATTATAAAGGCATTGAAGAAATACGCAACACCATCGTAGGTGTTTCAGAGAGTAACGGTATACCTGTGAGAATCAGAGATTTAGCAACGGTTAACCCATCTGAAAAAGAACCAGACCGCTATGCCTTAGTTGGAGGCGACAAGGCCGTACTAATTGGCGTTCGCTATACAAGTGGTCAAAATGTTCTAAAGACAGGGTAAAGCCCATTGATCAGGTGATTGAACAATTTAAGCAGGACAAATTTGTACCATAACATGAAATTGACAGTTCTTACCAATCAGAAGGACTATGTGGAAGAATCTATCAATTTATTTGTAGTAAATTTAATATCAGCAATTATTCTCGTCGTGGCTGTTGTAATGGTTATTTATGGGGCTGAGAAGTGCAGTCGTTGTAAGTGTTCCTATTGCCTCTTGTAACGGCCATTGTTCTATTGTTTATGAAAATGGACGCTATACCGCTTCATCAAATATCGATTGCGTCCCTCATTATATCTCTGAGTCTTTTAGTGGCAAATGGTATTGTTGCCAATGACAATATGTATTTGTATTTACAACAGGGCAAAACCGGAGAAAAAGAAGCAATTATCAGAGGGGTTCAAGATGTGAGTATTCCAATACTAACGTCCACGTTAACCACCCATTTGCATCGTTTTTTACCCCTTGCAATGATGCAGGGCAGCGCAGGAAATTTTGCAAGTGCCCCTTCCAGTACTGGTTTCCGTATCCTTAATAGCATCCTATTTTATGGCGCTTACCGTGGTACCTGCAATGGGACATAGAATGCTTGAAGTCCGTTCGCGAAAAAGGTGGTTGGGTGGATCATGTGGTGCATTGGCTTAAACTAGATGTATTTGGCCATAAAAGCATGAATTTTTATCAAAAACAGTTGAAACGTGCGATTCAGAAACCGAAAAACTACCATTGCCTATTTTTATTGGGATATTAGGACTGACAACCCTTTTAATTCCTTCACTAGGCATTCAAGTATTTCCACCAATTCAAAGAGACCAATACGTTATGACTGTAACCCTTCCTAATGGGGTTACGTTAGATCATACGAAGAAAGTGGCGGTAGACGTTGGTAAAATTATTGAAAGTGATAAAAATGTCACTTCTTATGGGGCGCAAGTGGGCGATGGATTTATCCAGTATTATGATACGTTTAGCTCAGCAAGAAGAGGTACCAACGTAGCTGAATTTCTTATTAATGGCGGAAGAGAAAATGCAGAAAGCTTATCGGAGAAGATTCAAGCTCAATTGCCTGAAGGCACAGTTGATTTAAAGTTTCTAGAACTCAATATGCCTCAGGACCAACCTGTTCAAGTCAGAATAAGCGGTCCAGACATTCTAGTCCTCAAGTCTACTGCTGAAGAAATTGAAAAACAGCTTAAAGGTGTTGACGGTGTTCTTAGAACCGAAATCAACTACGGAAAAGATTCTTATAAGTTAAAAGTCGATGTTGACGAATCTCGCGCTAACTTATCGGGCATTACAAATTACGACGTAGCTGCGACGGTACGTATGGCAGTTAATGGTGCAGATATTACTGAACTTAAGCAAAAAGATGTTGACGAAGACTCCACGGTTGTCACCATGGGCATCGGTAAAGAAGGACTAAAAAATGTTTCTGATTTGAGTCAAATTTTTGTCACTTCACAAATTACGGGAGAAAATGTCCCTCTTGGTCAAATTGCAGATTTAAAAACAGAGTCCAGTCTCAATCAAATCGTTCGACGCAATGAAATGAGAACCATTACCGTTGGTTTGTATTTAAAACCCGAAGTAAGTTCTCAAACGGCTCTTACAGATACCCAAAAACTCCTAAAAGATTATACGCCTCCTAAAGGTTATAACTTAAGTTATGGTGGCGATAACGAATTTGCCAGTGAAACCTTTGGCTCTATGGTGGTTCCTGCATTGATTGCCATCGTGTTGATCTATGTCATCATCGCCTTCCAATTTGGAAGTCTATTGGACCCAATGATTATTATGGGAACGATTCCACTATCGTTTATTGGTGTTTTATTAGGCTTAAAAATCATGAATTATCCAATCGGATTTATGGCTATGCTAGGCGCCATCAGTTTAATGGGGGTTGTTGTTAACAACGGTATTGTGTTACTGGACTATATCAAGTTACTTCAAAAAGATGGAAAGCCTCTTGTTGAAGCGATTGTAGAAGGTTCAGTAACACGTCTTAGACCGATAATGATTGGCATGTTGACCACGGTAATTTCTTTGTTGCCAATGATGTATTCAGGAGGACCTTTATGGCAACCTCTTGCGGCGGCCCTGAACTTTGGGATGATTATTTCGACGGTATTAACCCTCATTGTAATACCAGCGGCTTATGTATTGGTTGAAAAAATTCGTTCCAAACACGTGCCTACTTCTAAAATTGAACAGGCATATGAATAAAAGTAGAGTTTAGAATCACTACAATACTATATAAAGTATAAAAAAGGACCATCTTCATATGAGGGTGGTTCTTTTGTTTTAAGTAGTTATTGACAGAAAAAGGCAAAAAAACATTTTAGCTAAGTAAACTTATTAAACACGTAAAGAGGGTGAATACGGTTTTCGGGTATGAATCTTGAATACGACATTAACAAAAATTATATTGATTATTATAGTACCGAGAAAGGGAAAAATGGTATTGTAGTGAGAGAGCTTAAAACAGGGAGGTATTTTGTATTATGACCGTAATGGATCAAATGTGGGCAGTTATTTGTGCACTTTTTGTTTTCTTTATGCAAGCGGGCTTTATTTGTTATGAAGTGGGCTTTATTCAACCTAAAAACGTCATCAGTGTGGCCATAGAAAACATTATAGCTTTTGTCATTGCAACATTGTCCTTCTTTGCCGTTGGATATGCCATTATGTTTGGACCGACTATTAACGGATTAATTGGCAGTGATTTTTGGTTTGGCAATCATATAAGCAGTGGAACGGGATATATTGTTGCTTTTTTTGAACTCATGTTTGCGGGAACAGCAATAACCATCTTCTCAGGTAGTATGTCTGAGAGAACAAAGACAAAGGCCCTTATTATCAGCGCCGTTGTGGTTGGGGCAGTCATTTACCCAATCTATGGCCATTGGGTTTGGGGTAGTCAGTATCTAAGTCAATCGGTATGGCTAAATGGACTTGGGTTCATCGATTATGCAGGGGCAACCGTTGTTCATGGTACCGCAGGGTGGATTGCCCTTGCAGGTATTATTGTTGTGGGTCCAAGGCGGGACCGCTGGGATGAAGGCGGTAAAATTAGAAATTTAGGACGTTCAAACATTCCATTTGCCGCACTGGGGACCTTTATTTTATGGTTTAGCTGGTTCGGTTTTAATGGGGGAAGCCTTTTGGAATTTAACGGTCAGGTAGGGCTTATTTTAATGAACACCAATATCTCTGCCAGCGCAGGTGTACTGGGAGCCGTGGGCACGGTCTTACTGTTTCAGAAAAACAGAAGTACCATGGAGGCTATTTTTGGTGGGGCTTTAGGCGGCTTAGTTGCCATAACTGCCTGTTCGAACTTGGTAGAGCCCTATGAAGCGTTTATCATAGGATTAATTTCGGGTGCAATTGTTGTTTTAGGCAGTGTGGTTCTTGAATATTTTAAAATCGATGATGCGGTTGGCGCAGTACCTATTCACGCTTTTGGCGGCGTTTCGGGAACCCTTCTGGCAGCAGTATTTGCATCGCCTGAACACTTGGCAGGTGGTAGTCATTTACATCAGTTGGGCGTACAGATTCTAGGGGTTAGCGTCAATTTTATGTGGTCTTTTGGAGTTGGTTTTCTAATGTTCAAACTTATAGATCGGTTTATTGGCATGAGAGTGACACCAGAAGAAGAGGAAATTGGTCTGAACATTGTTGAGTTTTCAGATGTATACAGCTGGGAGCAGGCCCTTAAGGAAAAATCTTATGTGAATTTGACCGAAGAGCTTTATGAACAAATACAGTCCCAAAATACGGTGCTAGAGAAACAGAGTCAGCGTCTAATAGCCACTCAAGAACAGGAGAGGGAGAAAATTGCCAGAGACCTTCATGACGGTGTAGGTCAGCTTTTGGCGGCGGCAAAGATAGATTTGGGCATGCTTAGAAAGCGCCTCTCAGAAGATGGTCAGCAAGAACAGCTGACCCGAATCATCAAGTTAATGGACAGGACGGTGGAAGAAATAAGAACGGTTATTTTCAATCTAAAGCCAGTTCAACTTGAGAATCAAGGCCTTTTAAAAAGCGTTCAAATCATAACCGATCAGCTTCATAAAATATCGGGTATTGAGTTTGACTACCACATTGCCAGTCCTCTGCCTGAGTGGGGTGAAACGGAAACTCTGAATATCTTTAGAATTATACAAGAGAGCCTTAACAATGTTATGAAGCATTCTGATGCAAGCCGTGTAGATTTAGTATTTTCTCAAACGGGAGAGGGTCTATACTGGATTGTCATAAAAGACAATGGAAAAGGGTTTGAACGCAGTAGCAATGACAATGGCGTGGGCATGACATCCATGAAAGAACGAATGCAGCTTCTAGGCGGCCGATTAATTTTTGACAGCGCACCCAACAAGGGGACACACATCACACTGGAGATTCCTTATGAAAAAAATTAGTGTATTTTTAGCGGACGATCATAAAATACTGAGAGAATCCTTAAAGCTGTACTTAAGTCAAGAACCTGAAATTGAGGTAGTGGGAGAAGCTGCAGATGGACTAGAAGCTTATAGTGCTATTCTAGCTTTAAATCCTGATATTGCGATTTTAGATATTTCCATGGCAAAACTCAATGGACTCGACCTTTGCATCAAGCTAAAACAAGAGAAGTCAGACCTTAAAGTGATTATTCTCTCCATGCACAAAACAGAGAGTTACATCTATAAAGCCTTAAATATTGGGGTTAATGGTTACGTACTTAAAGACAATGCCCTAGAAGATCTTATGAACGCAATTCGAACGGTTTGGGATGGAAGAATGTTTATTTCTCAAGACTTAATAGAAATGGTGGTCAGCGGTTACGTCAGCGAAGGCACTCGAAAGACTACTTTTGAGTCTGAAATTCTTTCGGTTAGAGAACGAGAGATTCTTCAAATGTTAGCTGAAGGCAGGAGCAATAAAGAGGTGGCTGATGGTCTTCACATCAGCATTAAGACCGTCGAAACCCATCGAGCGCATATTATGAAAAAACTGGGACTCAAAAACATTGCAGACCTTGTGCTGTATGCAGTTAGAAACCAGCTGATAGAAATTTAACAAGTTTATAAGATACACAGATTCCCTAGACGAAATACAAGATTCCCCCAATAGTTTGTTGGTTGCTATAGGTTTATTATAAAAAATGAACTTATAGTGAATTATTCGAACGTTGAGGGGGATTTTTTTTATGATCAATACAGGCGATACCGCATTTGTCCTAATGAGTGCGGCTTTGGTATGTCTGATGACACCAGGTTTAGCCTTTTTCTATGGCGGTTTAGTCAGTAGAAAAAATGTACTTACAATTATGATGCAAAGCTTTATTTCCATGGGGGTTGTTACGGCAATCTGGTTTGTTGCAGGTTTCAGCTTAACCTTTGGACCCGATATAGGTGGCTGGATAGGTGGCCTCGATTACATGTTCCTACATGGGGTGGGAATGGCACCAAGCGAAATTTATGGGCCTACAATTCCATTTATTACCTTCTTCACTTATCAACAAATGTTTGCCATCATTACACCAGCTCTGATTACAGGTGCTTTTGCGGACAGAGTTAATTTTAAGAGCTACTTGATTTTCCTCGTATTTTGGAGTATTTTGGTGTACATTCCATTTGCTCATTGGATTTGGGGTGGCGGCTTCCTTCAAAAACTAGGCGTTGTAGATTTTGCAGGGGGAATTGTAGTTCATGTCAGTGCAGGTATGGCAGCGCTCGCTTCAGTTTTCTTTGTAGGGAAAAGAATTCCTCAATCGGAAGAAGACAGAGCACCACACAATATCACTTATGTGGCACTTGGAACGGGTCTACTTTGGTTTGGTTGGTTTGGATTTAACGGCGGGAGTGCTTTAGGTGCAAACGGAATTGCGGCAGCAGCCTTTGTAAATACAGATATTGCAGGCTCTATTGCAATGCTCACATGGTTAATTATTTCTTGGGTTCATGAGAAGCGTCCAAGTTTCCTCGGGGCACTTACAGGTGCGGTAGCAGGCTTAGCCACTATTACACCAGCAGCAGGGTTTGTAGAGCCTTGGGCAGCCTTTGTTATAGGTATCTTGGCAGGTGGCGTTTGTTATCTTGCCGTTCAACTTAGACTCAAAAAAGACTGGGATGATGCCTTAGACGTATGGGGCGTTCACGGCGTAGGCGGTATTTTAGGTTCTATTTTAGTTGGCATATTTGCTGTAAAAGGCGTCGGAGGCGTCAGTGGCTTAATTGAAGGCAATGCTTATCAACTTGGCATTCAGATCTTTGCGGTCCTTCTTACAGGCGCATATGCATTTGTGGTTACCTATGGCATTTTATATGTAGTCAATAAATTTGTACCTGTTAGAGTATTAGAAGCCAATGAATTACAAGGTTTGGATGCTTCTATTCACAATGAGGAAGCTTATAAAATAATTTAGTTAATCGATTCTTGAAATTTATATAGACTAGTATTAGGCCGGAAATGAGCAGTTGCAAATCTAGAAATCTAGAGGCGCAACTGCTCATTTCATATGTAAATATATCGAAGGTGTTACTAAATTATCAATGTGTGATAAAATTATTTTTTAGACGTATGCTTTTATAACTTTTAATCTATTGGAGGTTAAATATGCTAAGTAATATAGTGTTCAAACAAGTCCCTCTCTATCGTTTCTTAGATCTCTGTCTTCAAAAGGATTCACCTGAAACCAAGACCATTCTAGACTGCGGTGCAGGAGGGAGTATGCCCCCACTAGCACTGTTTAAAAGTCATGGCTTCAACACCGTTGGCATTGAACTGGACATAAAGGCAATGGAAGAAGCCAACAGCTTTTCAGCCCATTATGGGTTGGACCTGAACCTTCAAACAGGCGACATGACAGCCCTACCCTTCGAAGATGAAAGCTTTGACTATGTCTATTCCTATAATTCTATTTTTCATATGAAGAAAACAGAAATTGAGAAGTCTGTCAAAGAACTAAAGCGGGTTCTTAAACCAGAGGGACTCATGTTTGTCAACTTCCTGTCTGTAGACGACTTTAGATGCGGAGAAGGCCCTGACCTAGGGAATCATCAATACGAGCAGATGGACGATGAACCCGTCATACATTCCTACTACGGTCATGAGGAAGCCGACCCTTACTTTACAGATATGGTAACTCTAGTCAAAGAACAGCGCACCATTCATCGCATTTACGAAGGCGAACTGATTCGACAAGGGTTTGTTGATTATATTTTAAGGAAGTAGGGTCACCTTAAAAAATGTGTATGGTATAATAAATAATTATTAAACTAAAATTATTAATAATGTCGAGGGGGAAATTGCATGCGTAGAAAAATTAGTATCTTAGTACTTGTTGCAATGCTTGTATCAGCCTGTTCTATTATTGGATATGCAGAGGCGCCGACAAAATTGAAAGAACTCAAATTAACCATTAACAAGAAAGCCGTTAAGGATAAGGCTTTTATTGCAGCGGATGGAAAAATCTATGTTGATTTAGGTAAAGTGGTAAAAACATTAGGTGTAAAAATACAATATGATGCGTTAACCAAAGAAGAACTTGAGAAAAAGCGCACTGAGGAAATGGCAAACGCTGATTTTGATGAGAAAATGTTCAATGATTACAATTATATTGGATTGGGAGAGTTTTATTCACCTTATGAGGGTTATGATACTCTCATTACTGGAAAAAACTTTGAACTGTTGATCGACCTAAAAAACATGAAGCATATAAACTCAGAATATCCAACTTATCCATACACAACGATTAAATGGTCAGATGGTAAAACAGATCTTTATAACATTTCACTTAGCGATAAATACACATTTGAGTCAGAAAATACTAAGCCAAATCCATTTTTAAAAGATAAAGTATATTACGCCAATGCATATGTTTTGTTGGTGGCTCCTGGATTTGATATCAAATACGATCAAAAGAAACAAACGGTAGATATTTCTTACAAATATACAGCAGTAAAAAAACACTATTTTGGTGGCGAGTGGAAAACAACTCCAGACTATTAAATTATTATATTCCATATAAAACAGACCAGTTCTTTGATAAGACTGGTCTGTTTTATATGGAAAGTAGACCATGAGGAGGGTATACATGAAAAAGTTAGTAAGGGCAATTTTTTCAGCAATGCTCATTATCTATGGGATCAGGGCCGATTTTTCAATTCAACGGGGGCTGGCCAGACTCAAACCATAAAATTTTTAGCTGCTGACAACGTAGAAGTGACCGCTGACCTATACCTAACAGACAATAAAAAAGCCCCCTTTATCATACGCTTTCATCAAGTGCTATACAGCAGAGGAGAGTATGCTGAAATTGCCCCTAAAACGCCATGGGCTATAACTGCCTGGCAGTCGATCAAAGGTCAGGTAGCAGCTTTCGTGGTATAGGTAATGAAACGCATAAATCTGCAGTGGCCTTGAAGTTACCAACAACTTTTGAAAATGCTTATCCAGATATGGAAGAGGTGTGCATGGCTCAAGTGCTCTTATGGAAAAGACTGAAAACAACGAGGAGTATTGGGAAGCCTTAAAGGCATTTTTGAAAGAATAGAGGGTTTGCACAGAAATTAAAGCCAGCCAATCGGGTTAATAATGCCCTGTCAGCTGGCTTTAATTATTTGTATTTGATAAATTACACTTTAAATTTAGAAACTAATTCAATGAGCATTGAAGAATTTTGTTGAGACTGGATTGCCATATTTGCAACAACTGTAGATTCGTTTAATATATCTGAACTGCGTTCTGCAATATGAGTTGATCCATGAGCGGATTCTTCAGTTGCTTTTGAAATCTCAGAAATGGCATTGACGATATCTTGGAGGAGAGCGGCCATTTCCTCGGAAGATGCATTTAAATCTGTAGACATGGTGTAGACGTAACCGGCATCATCTTTATATTGCTGAGCAATTTCAACCAGTTTGTTATAGTCTTTAATGACTTGTCGATCTACAAAATTCAAGATTTCTTCGGAACTTTCAGAAAGGTTATTAACAGAATCTACGATTATTTTGGTAACCTCTTGAATTTGATTTGCGCTGTCTCTTGAGTTTTCAGCTAGTTTTCTAATTTCATCTGCAACGACTGCAAACCCACGACCTGCTTCACCAGCACGGGCAGCCTCTATTGCTGCATTCAGTGCAAGCAAGTTGGTTTGTTCCGTGATGGCAAGAATGGATGTTGCCAGTACGTCAATATTTTCTACCGCTTTGGCATTGGTCATAGCAACCCGCAATTTCTGATTGGTTTCATTGTAAAGTCTATTGGCTTGGTCGTTAGATTCTTTGGCCATGTACTGAATGGATTCAGCACGCTTATTGATATCGTTAGCATTGTGGGCGGCTTCCTCAGCTTTATGGGTAATATCGGAGGCAATTTTATCGACTTCAAGGGAAATGGAATTAATCTCCTCGGCAGAGGCGTTGGTTTCTTCCATACCCGCAGAGAGCTCCTGAGTGGTAGAAGAAATTTCTTGAATACCAAAATTAAGATGTTCGACGCTGGTGTTCATAGTGCCCGATATTGAGTCAATTTCATGAGATGTATCCTTGACGGATATAATAATTTCTCGAAGCATTGCGAAGAAACTGTTTATGGATGTAGCCATTTCTTCAATTTCATCCCCTGAATGGATATTGAACTTTTGAGTCAAATCGCCACCGTGTTGAGACAAATCACTGAGTCTGTGATTCAGCTGTCTAAGCGGTTTGACGATGTTTCTAACAATGAGGAGCATTAGCAAACCCAGTACAACCAGTACTGCAAAAGCCACTAAGAAGTATAGAATAGTCCGACTATATAGTGCCGCGGAAGCGTCAAATTCCAATTTTGAAACATCTAATTGTAATTGTACCAGTTCACCAATCTTACTGGTAATTGGATCAATGCTCGGGTATAAGTCGTCTCGTGTAAAAGCCTCTAGTGCTTTTTGATTTTTAGTTTGAATAATCACACGAAGCTTTTCAGTAGCGACAGATGCAATTTTAAACAAGGATTCTGATTCCGCAACAAGCTTTTCCTCATCAGCGGTGAGCTTTGTACTTGTATAAGCTTTCCAAAGGGAGTCGATTTGGCTAAGAGCTGAATCAATATTGCCATTTGCTTCATCCCATGAAATATTACCATTTCTCAATTTGTGAGTGGTATCTACAATGTTAACAGCATAGAGATCGGAAATGGTTTTTAGCTGTTGGAGGGGAATGACACGATCCTTATAGACCGTCTCAAGCCCTTGACTGACAGATTGAGTGCTCCTTAAGCCTAATAAACCAATACCAACTGCGACTAATAATAAGAAAATTAGTAGTGCGTTTAATTTAAAAGAAATTCGGTTTTTAATCATAAGATAATCACGCCTCCTCATGTAGGTTTTTATACCCTAAATCGGAATTGCTATACAAATTATTATCAGTGACTTAAGTCACCCCTCTGTTTCTAAACCAATGACTTACGTGAGATGTGAAGATCGCCAAAAAAATCTATTATAGTACCATGGAGGCGATGAAAATGTTGAATCAATATAAAAGCACAATCAAAAAAGGTGGCGCGGCAGTACTGATTATTGGCTTAATTGCAGGATTTAGCCTAGGGTGTCAATCCAATGATTATGAACAATATATAAAAGCAGAAGAAAAGACAGAAGCTGCTAAAACCTCAGTTTATGATACGACCATTAAAGTGGAAAGCGACATAGACACCAGCCAAATGACCGAGGAGCAGTTAAAGTCCATTAACTACCTTAAGCAATTTGAGTTTAAAGGAAAAATCACACAGGACAAAAATAAAAACGCACTTATTAGCGATGCCTGGATTAACCTTGGCGGGATTGGATTTGATTTTGTTTATTATGGCAATGGGGATAGCCAGTATATTAAATACCCAGTACTTAAAAAGTATATTGACCTACAAACCTTAATCCAGTCCACAGACGCAACGAATAACACCCTGCCAACCCTCAGCGACAGCACCAAAAAGACCTTGGGTAACATATGGGATCAGCTGAAAACGAAAGAAAGCATCAGATCTGTAGGGGACATGATTATTGCCACTGATGCAGGGGATATTAAGGCAAAACATATGGTCATAGACGTGCCAGGTGATGCCATTAAAAAAGCTGTAGTGGACTCTCAAAAAATATTATTCCTAGACCCAAACATTCAAAAGATGATACAGAACCAAATGGAAAAAATAAAGACAAAGACCATTGAAAAAGGCAGCACAGAAGAGGAAATTAAAGATCTTACAGATACCAATACGGCATTGTTTGACAAAACTTTTAACATTGAATCGTACACGATTTCTTGCGACATAGACGCGGACGGGTACCTGGTTCGAAAAGGTGTGGAAATTGTCATGAGTGGTTTTGGAAAAGACAGTCCGCTCAAAACTATGACGTTCCACATGGAAACCGTATTCAGTAGCCTTGATCAGCCAGTCACCCTTAACTTCCCTGAAATTGGCCCTGACCAAATCTTTACATCAGAAGAACTCAATCAACAGATGCCATCCGTATTCAAAGATTTGATCCAATAGGAGGATTCACATGTTGCTTCAAACGAAAGATATTTATAAGCGATTTGGCAATTTTACCGCAGTAGATGGAGTGACCTTAAATGTGGAAAAAGGCGAAGTAGTAGGACTTTTAGGTCCAAACGGCGCAGGAAAGTCCACCACCATCAGTATGATTTCCACCTTGGTCAAGCCCACCTCAGGGGATATCTTTTATAAGGGTGAAAGCATTCTTAAAAATGCCAAAGTCATACAAAGAAAAATGGGCATTGTGCCTCAAAATATAGCCCTCTATAAAGATTTGTCAGGTTTTGAAAATTTAAAATACTGGGGTAGTGTCTATGGTCTGAAAGGCGCTGGACTTAAAAAGCGGATTGAAGAAGTCTCTGAGATCATAGGCATAGACGATCGGCTCAAGGACCCTGTTAAAAATTATTCTGGCGGGATGCAAAGACGTATCAACATAGGCGCCGCCCTCCTTCACCAACCAGAGCTGCTCATTATGGACGAACCTACCGTGGGCATAGACCCACAGTCGAGAAACCATATTCTCAGCACGGTGAAACGCCTTAATGAAGAAGGGTTGACCATCATTTATACCAGTCACTATATGGAAGAAGTGGAATATCTCTGCCGAGAAATTTACATTATGGATGAGGGAAAAGTCATTGCCAAGGGCAATCAGGAAAGCTTGACCAACTTAGTGGCAGACCATCAAACACTAAAAGTGAGCTTTGAAACTTTGGAAAAAGAAACGGTAGAAATTTTAAAAAGACATCCACAAATTCAAGCAGTGACAGCAGGGGAGCTAAAGTTGGAACTTCGTGTAGATCCAGGTGGTGCAGTCATTTCTGACTTGCTGCAGCAAATGGCCACTTTAAAAATGACCGTCAGCGCCTTTGAAGTCAAAAAACCAAATTTGGAAACGGTATTCCTCAAATTGACTGGGAAAGCCCTTAGGGACTAGGAGGTGTCACGAATGCTTAAACATCTCATTCTCAAAGATTTAAAGCGTTTTTTTAGAGATAAAGGCGCATGGATTACCCTGTTCGCCATGCCAATTATCATTACGACAATTTTAGGGTTTGCCCTACAGTCCATGTTTAGCCTAGGCGATACTGAGGAAGTAGATGCCATAGATTTTGCTATTGTGGACAATGATCTTGCAGACTACCCCGTTGAAGATTTTATGAAATACTTAGAATTAAGCCCTATTGGCAGTGGCATGCTCACTGGGGACAACGTTCAAATGATTAGAGAGAACTATGACGATTTAAACCCTCGTAAAATCTTTTTCAAAGAGTTCCTCGGAGACCCTGAGATTAGGAAAATAGCTCGATATAAGATTATGAGTCTTGACGAGGCAAAAGCCAAAATGGGAAAAGATGAAATCGCAGGAATTGTTATTTTGTCTGAGAATTTTACCAGAGACATGACTCTGAATTTGATTACCCCTTTCAGAAATGAAACGGCCATTGCCCTCATGCCCAATGAGAATAAGCTTATGAGCAGTACCATCTTAAAGGCATTAATGAATGGCTATGTGGATCGAATGAATCAGGTGATTAATGAAAAGAATGTCACCATCGAACAAATGATTCAGTATGACATCAAAGTAGATTTTGCCAGCATAGGACAACAGGCAAAAGAAAAGGGGACAACAACGGCTAAAATAGAACAGACCACCATTACAGGCACTCATCCGATAGATTCTAAAGGTTATTATGCCATCGCCATGATTTCTATGTTCCTCATGTTTGTTGCAGCAATGGGGGGACCCATGGTATTGGAAGAAAAAGATAGTTTTACTTACGACAGACACCTGATTGCAGGTGTAGCACCTTATTTAATTATTTTAGGAAAAATGGCGGTCATAGCAGTGGTTGCATCGGCGCAAATATTGGCAATGGTGATTTATGCTAAATTAATGTTTGGCATCTCTTGGGGAAATCCCCTCAACGTCCTTGTCATTTCAGCCACAAGTGTATTTACCATCAGCAGTTTGGGAACGCTCCTCTGTATGATTGGAAGCGTAACCCAAAGTTACAAAATATCAAATGTCCTTCAAAATGGTTTGATTCAAGTCTTGGCCCTCTTTGGTGGTTCTTACCTGCCCATTGAGCAAATGCCTCAAATGATTCAAACTGTTAATCATTATCTCTTTAACGGCATTATTTTAAAAGCCTATTTGTTCAACATGATGGGCTATGAATTTAACCAGTTGGTCCCTTATTTATTGACACTGGCAGCAAACGGCGTTGTTTTTATCGGTATTACTGGGGTTTTATTCTTTATGAAGGAGGCAGGAAAAGATGTGGCACATCGTCAAACGCAAGCTTTGGACACAGCGGAGTGAACTTAAAATGATGCTGGTCATGTCAGCCATTTCTCTGATGATGATCTTTGCATTCGGAGGGTTTAACGGCGGTTACCAGCCTACGGTACTCATTAGCGACCTAGACCAAAGTGACTTGTCCGCTAAATACATTAGCCTTCTTTCAGATGATAAATCTCATCAATATAAGGTTGTTGACAGCGAAGCAGGCATACAGGAAGTCAAAGAAAATAAGGCACTGGGAATGGTCACAATTGAAAAAGGGTTTGGAGAAAGACTGGAAAATAGCAGTGAAGCGGCATTGACCTTTATGAGTGTCAAAACCGATGCAGACACCATGGTACTACAGCCCCCTTTTACTCAATCGCTATAATCAAATGAAGAACTGGCATGAAACCAGTTTAACCATAGCTAAGAAAGCCAGCGCTAAAGGCGAAAACTTAGAAATGGTTTACAAAGAAACATACAATAAACTTCAAGCCAGTGCAAAGACAAAGAAATCTCTGATTCTTGAAATTCTGCGCAGCAGAGTGTTGCACAGAAAAATGCCATACTCATGCACAGTTTAATTGGCTTCCTAATTTTCTTTGTAGCCTATTCCTCTGTATTTGGCGCTACGGACATTTTAACGGAGCGTAAACTCAATACGTGGCAAAGACTTCTCATTTCACCCTCTTCCAAATTTGGGATGTTAGTCGGCAATCTGCTGGTTTCTTGGTTCTTGGGACTCATTCAACTGGGGCTGGTACTATTCGTTGGAAAAGCAATGTTCCATATTGATTTTGGTGGCAATATTTACATTATGTTCCTTGCAGGGACATTGTTTTGTCTGGCTATGTCAGGCTTTGGCATACTCCTATCTTCTTTTGCAAAATCCATGCAGCAAATCGGTGCATTGACATCGGTGGCTCTAACGGCTCTTGGTATGATTGGCGGCTGTTTGTGGCCCCTAGATTATGTG
>CAXXWB010000004.1:0-266559 GCA_963677505.2 uncultured Acidaminobacter sp. | reverse complement strand
ACTATGAGAAAGCTTGGTTTTGGCTGTATGAGATTGCCTATGAAAGAGGAAAATACAGCGGTTGATTATGATCAGTTCAATCAAATGATTGACGCGTATATGGCGGAAGGTTTCAATTATTTTGATACAGCGCACGGCTATATTGGTGGAAAGAGCGAAGTGGCCATTCGAGAATGTCTCACAAAAAGATACCCGAGAGAGTCATATATTATAGCGAATAAATTAACCACCAGTTATTTTGAAAAGAAGAAGAGATTTGTCCATTTTTCGAAGATCAGCTTCAGTGGACGGGAGTCGAATACTTTGATTATTACCTTATGCATGCCCTTAGTGCAGACACCTACAAGAAATATGTAAAGTGTAATGCCTTTGAGGTGGTTAAGAATACTTCGCGATGAGGGTAAAATCCGTCATATGGGGATCTCTTTTCATGATAAAGCAGACGCCCTTGAGAAAATCTTAAGTGAGCAACCCGACATTGAATTTGTCAGATTCAATTTAACTATGCCGATTATGACGATCCAGGCATTGAAGGTTATAAATGTTATCAGGTTGTGAAAAGTATAAAAAGCCTGTCATTGTCATGGAACCCGTAAAAGGCGGGTGCCTTGTAAATCTTCTGAAGAAGCAAAAAAAGTAATAGATGATTATGGGAAAAAAGCCAGTTATGCCAGCTATGCCATCCGCTATGCAGCTTCTTTTGAACAGGTCTTCATGGTCCTAAGCGGCATGAGCAATATGGAACAAATTCAAGATAATCTTAGCTATATGAAAACCTTTGTACCTTTCTCAAGTGAAGAATTTAAGCTGGTCGATCAAGTCCGTGAAATTCTCAAGCGTCAAGAAACAATTTCTTGTACGGCTTGTCAGTACTGTGTAGAAGGTTGTCCTAAAAACATTGCCATTCCAGACTTATTTGCAGATTTCAATGCAAAAAAACAGTTTAATGACTGGAACAGTGATTGGTACTACAGCATCCATACGAAGAATAAAGGAAAGGCATCGGATTGTATTAAATGTGGGGAAGTGCGAAGTCGTGTGTCCTCAGCATTTGAAAATCAAAAGCTATTTAGATGAAGTCAGCGCCGTGTTTGATAAGTAAACATTAGAAAACTTGCTTTATACAAAACAGGTTTAGAAAGGGGGTGCTTCAAATGACTATAGCTGAAGTCAGTAAAAAGTATGATTTGACACCAGATACACTTAGGTATTATGAGAGAATTGGCCTTTTTCCACATGTAAATCGGAACAGTATTGGGAATAGAGATTATACGGAAGAGGATTGCAGATGGATTCATTTTATTAAGTGTATGAGAGGTGCTGGCCTTTCCATAGAAGTGCTAATCGAATATGTTGCCTTATTCCAAAAAGGCGTTGAAACAAGAGGTGCTAGAAAAGAACTTTTGATTGAGCAGAGAAAAAATATAGCAGATAAAATCGAAGAGTTACAAAGCACGTTGGCTTATCTGGATAATAAACTCGACGGATATGAGGATAAATTTAGCGCATTTGAAAACGAGCTAAAGAAAATTTGATGAATAATTGAATAAGAATGGACTCCTCTGAATGTTAATGACTTTCAGGGGAGTTTTCTTTTAGGGGAAGTAAATTTCACTGCCTATGTTTTTTAGGTTGTTTATCGGGTAAAAACATATGGATGCAGGAACTGAGAACTCATCCGCAGGGAGGAGAAAAGCCATTAAATATTTAATTTTGTCAGAGGAGGGCTCGTTATGGAGAAAGATTCGATCAATTGACGGACTCAGATTTCGAACTAAACTTTTTAGCAGACGATGAACCTGAAATTCCAGTTGTACTAAAAAAACCCTATGTGGTACTCATCGCAGATGATGATAAGGAAGTTCACGCAGCGACTAATCTGCTCCTAAGAAATTTTAAATTTGAGGAGCACCCTTTAGAGCTTTTGCATAGTTATTCTGGAGCAGAAACCCAGCAGATTCTTTCAGAGAATGAAAAGGTGGCCCTAGTGTTTTTGGATGTGTTATGGAAGAGAGTGACACGGGTCTAAAGGTGGTCAATTATATTCGACAAGTGCTTAACAATCAAAAAATACGCATAATCCTCAGAACGGGTCAGCCAGGAGAGGCACCAGAAGAGGAAGTCATCGCCGCCTATGATATCAACGACTATCGGCTAAAACGGAGCTATCAGCCACGCGTCTATACACTTCTGTATATGAAGCCCTTAGGTCCTATAGAGATTTAATGACCATTGAGAACCACCGTAGAGGGTTGGAACAGATTGTCAACATCAGCTCAGAATTATTCACTTCTAAAAGTATAGAAGCCTTCTATAATTGTATTTTGACTCAGATTTTAAACTATAAAAATGAAGAAGTCTCTGCAATTTGTTTTAGAGAGCCATGCGAAAAGAGTGGCTTTGTATTTTAGAAAAAGAAATATTTTGCAACATTGTGGCAGCTACAGGTAAGTACGCCCATTTGATGGGTGAAAAAGTACAAAAATGTAGAAGAAGTGCGCACCATCATTGAGGCAGCTCATCAGTTGACTGACAGGGACACCAATGAAATTCTTCAAGTCGAAGAAGGCTATTTGATTTACAGGGTCAGCCCCTTTGATTTTAAGACTTTTATTTATGTTGAAGGCAATGGACTCAATCAAAATGTGGAACTGCTTAAGTCTTTTCTAGCTCACTATGATATGGCATTGAATCAGTATTTAATCAGTCAAAGGTATGCAAGCTCAATTGTGATGTTATAAATCACTTTGGTTATGAGAATGCCTTGCTATTCTTAACAGAAGATCAATCTGGGAATATGGATTCTGTTGTACTAGAAGCTTTTTACAGCCCAGTTCAAAAGCACTTAAACGAGATGCTTAATTGATAAATTAATTCTTCAAAATTAGGAGGTGGCACGTGTTTAATTATATTAGAAAAAGCATTGCCCAATCGAATTGTGGTGCTCATTTCCCTAATTTTCACCTTAACCGTTATCGCCTTGGGTTTTTTAACTTTTCAAATTACTTATAAGGATTTTGTGGCGAACAAGGTGGTAGAAACACAGCTGAAAGCCGAGTCCATTTCAAAAGATGTAAAAGCCATATTTAATAATGCACAGTTGGTAACTGGCCAATTAGCTCTCCATCCTGAAATTAAAAACTATCTTAAAACAGCTGTGGATCGGCGTACAATTACCGAGAACCCTTATTATGAAGTGGCACTTGAAACCCATGTTAAAACTCAAAAGAGCGGACAAATTTACTTTTTAGCTTGGGTTGCCAATGAAAAAGCGAATTTTTATTTAGACAGTATGGGAGTTATCCCAGATGAGACCTATGATGTGAAAAAGCGCCCTTGGTACAATGTGGGGATCAATGCCGAAGATACAGCCTTTACACCGCCCTATGTGGAATGGGGTACAAAGCGAGTGGTTATTTCTTGTATTAAGCCCATGAGAGAGAATGGCGAAATTATGGGTTTGTGGTGATGGACTTTATTTTAGAAAATATTCCTATTATTTTTCAGAATTCAAAAATCAATAAGGGAGACAAGAGTTTTCTAATCAGTGCAGAAGGAGACTACATATACCACGAAGATACTGAGAAAATTATGAAAGCCAATATCCATCAGCCCAATGATTCCCTACAACCTTATGTAGAAAAGATTGAAAAGGCATCGCAGGACATTAGTGATATTGAATACGAAGGAAAGTCTTATTACATGGAAGTATATCCGATTGCTGAAAATGGCTGGAAGGTTGTTTCCTTGATTGATAAGTCAGCTATTCAAGGTCAAATTCAAAAAATAGCATGGCTGATTGTAGGACTAATGGGCCTGATTTTTACGGTCACTTTGGTACTGGTTCACTGGACTGTCAAACGGACAATGGCACCCTATCAGAATGTGCTGACTTTTGCAAATGACATTGCATCAGGAGAGTTTAGCAAGAATATTCCAGATGAATACGTCAATAGGGAAGACGAAATGGGTTCCTTGTCGCGCTCCTTCCAAATCATTATAGATGCGTTTCGCAATGAAAATATTATATTGGAGCAGAAAATTGCTGAGAAGAATGAAGAACTTCAACAACAGTATGCCTTTATTTTAGAAGCTGAGAAAGCAGCTTCTCTAGGACACTTGGTAGCAGGCGTTGCCCATGAAATCAACACCCCTGTAGGCGTTAGTCTGAGCACTGCATCTTACTTGAAAAAAGTTAACGACGAGCACCGACAGTATTGTCTACTGGGGCTATGAGCAAAGAGAATTTGAAAGAGTTAATGAGTGTCATAGACGAATCCACTAGATTGCTCAATACAAATTTAGGGCGGGCGGCAGATCTGGTTAAGAGTTTCAAGCAGTTGGCCGTAGATCAAAGCAGCGGGAATAAAGAGGGATTTGACTCAAGATAATATTGATAGCGTTATTTTAAGCTTACTCTATGAATATAAACACATGCCCGTGCGCATTGAAAATCTATGCCCTGGGCAAGTTTTATCTGAAATACCTATCCTGGGGCCTTGTCACAAAATTTTCACCAATTTGATTATCAACTCCCTACACCATGGACTGGTAGATGTCAGTGACGGTTTAATCGAAATAGATGCTCAAGGTGAAGCCTGACTGGATTATACCTCACCTATCGAGACAACGGCAAGGGCATTTCGGAAGAGAATATGAAAAAAAATGTTATGAGCCCTTCTTTACCACAAATCGTCACAATGGCAATAGCGGCCTTGGCATGCACATTGTATTGAGTCTGGTCACGCAAAAGCTCAAAGGCAATATCCGTTGTGACAGTGAAGAAGACAAGGGTGTACTGTTCACTATTGAGTTTCCAAGAGAATTGCCATAGGACGTATAGGCTGGATTTCACAGTTATATTGACATATGTTTTTTTTACGTGCATAATTACTATGCATTAGTATTGTAATATGATTGATTAAAAATAAAACTTAATAAAACTGTTCGGTTCGTGGGTTGCTTATTGTAGCCTGCGATTTAAATGGAAGATGAGGTGAGATTCCTTCGCAAACCGGTTACTATAATGCCCATTTCGGGACGAGTTAGACACATGCCAAACAGTTATGATTAAAAGTCGTTGTTTCCAGGAATAGACGAGGACTTACTTTAGAGAAGTGCGCCGGTTTACTATACGAGCGCACTTTTTTGCGTGCAATCAAGGCGGATATCTCTTTTGAAAACGCTCTTATGTCTTAGACTGTAGAAAATCAATCGTTACTACTGAAGTAACTAGAATTATGGGGGGAAAAAATGAGAATGTTCGGAAGACGCATTACGGCACTGTTATTGACTTTTATCTTATTAATCGGCCTTATGCCAGGGATGACAATGGCGGATTCTGCATCGGGAACTGTTACGGTGCGCATTGTTGGAGAAAACAGTGAGGTACTAAATCAGACAATAGACATCAATACAATTACAGATTGTACGACCGATGTCAATGATACCAGCTTGGGATTAAATGCACTTGACGCTGTAATCAGTGCGACGCAAGTGACCAGCCCTAACGCCTTTGATATATCCTATAACACCAACTTACAGCACTTATTATATTAGTGAACTGGCTGGAATAACACACATCAGGCAGTGATTATTGGGGGACTCTGGCTTCTAGTGCTTCAGGGACTTATGATGGCAATGCATAAGTGCACATACAGTGACAGCGGGTGATACATATGTGTTTACTACGATAAATATACTGGTGGAAGCTTAAACTATGGTTATCAGTCCCTATGGGTGGGTTTATTTCGAATACAGCTTCTGGAACTGCAGGGGTGCCAATAACGGTTGGCGCCAAAACTACGGCGTACGATCAGAGCTATAATACCGTTGAAGCCGCTCTAGCCAATAAGACAATTTACGCATCTGGTGGCAGTTATATAACGCCTACAGCTGTTGGAGTGACTGATAGTTCAGGTATGGCATATATCACTTTTGCCAATGCAGGAACCTATAATCTGACCCTTTCATCTGACTACACATATGCAAAGTGTGTTGTTGTAAGTGTAACAGGAAGTAGCGTTCCCTTATCGGATTTGAACGTTGCAGTTACAGATGGAACAAATAATTTGAGCAACGGCTCTTTAAGACTTACAGACAGTTTGGGTAACACTTGTTCTGCTATATTTGATCAGTTCATCGACTTATTCATATCGGTTACCTGACGGTGTATACAATTATTTTGCAAGTGCAAGTGGCTATAAATCCTCTAATGGAACCGTCACGGTTAGTAGCACCACAACTAAAAATTTAACATTGGCGCCAATGGATGGTTACCCTGTCACGATTACGCCAGGAGATACCTCTCATGAAACGGTAGAAGTGAAAAATAGCACTACGGATCAAACGGCAGTTTCTGTTGTTAATGGGGTCTATACCTATGATTTAGCAGACGGAGATTACACATATACTATCAGTAGAAATGGCTATCACAGCTTATTTGGCGAATTTGCAGTCAACGGATCAGGACAGGCGATCACGACGACTGCGCTTTCTCATCCAGCATCAAGCAGTGCAAAGTGGCCAGCCTTTAGAAATGAGAACAGCAATATGGCCATTGAATCTACTTCTACCCCACAAGGTTCTTGGCAGGTGAAAGAAAACTGGACAAAATCCCTTGGAGCGCTTGGGGCATATGGGACCCTTTCAACTTCAAATATCATAATTTATGACGACTATCTTTACGTGGCACACAGAACATGGTCTTTCTAAAATAGATCAAAGTACAGGGAATGTGGTTACTAGCACGCCCTTGTCTGCAAGTACAAGCTATGTTTTACAAATCACATATGGCGATGGAAAGATATTCGTAACGAACGCTAAAGGGAGTTGACGCTTTTGATGTACTTACCCTGAAGCGGGTTTGGTCTTCTGATATATCCTCTTATGGGAAATTATATGGCAACGACCGCCTATTCTTTATGATGATTCAACAAAAACAATTTACATTGGAGATTATGGGGACAGTCAATTACACACTTGGAACTTATGGAGGCTATTCTGCTATCAGTGCAGTCGATGGCACCAGTAAATGGATTTATTATGGCGGCGCCCACAGATGCTCGGTATTGGGCAGGGGCTGTTATAGCTAGCTGGAATTATTTAATTTTTGGTAGCGAGTAGTGGAACCTTGACGGCTGTAAATAAGACTACAACAGATATTAATCAATATTGGGGGTCTTACAGCAACTGCCAGTACAGAATCTGTAACAGGAAAAATTAATTCATCAATTGCATATGACGGCACATATCTTTATTTTACAACCAGCAGTGGTTATATCTACAAGGCATCTGTAAACAGCAGTACAGGCAAACTGACTTTGGTTAACTCACGTCAGTTTGCATCAGCGTAGCAGCAGTACACCTGTCGTGGTGAATGGCAGAATCTATGTGGGCGCAAGCAATGGCATTTATGTAATGAAAGCAACTGATATTGTCACAAGTTTCTTATTACGATACCCATGGTGCCGTTCAAATCCTCTGCCTTAGTTACTACAGGCTATACAGGTATGAACTATGCCTATTTTACGGTCAACTCTGCACGGGGAGAGATTGTTGTTCTCAAAGATAATGGCACCAATGTATCTTATGAGACCCTATATACACCGTCCCACAGTCAATACTGCACTATGAGTTTAGTGGCAGATAGTAGCGGGACACTTTACTATGCCAATGATTCAGGCTATTTATCCGCTATAATCAACACCAATGAGGCCAATACCAATAAAGCAAAAGTTGCTTTCGAAGTGACGCCGGTATCACAATTTGACTCAAGTACTTATACGACTACTTATCCAACCATTAGTGTCAAGAATAATAGCGGGGTTGAAGTTACAACTTCGGCGCTGGGAACCTATTATCTAGGGGCTGGGACCTATACTTATGCAGTGAGCCTCAGTGGCTATACAACAGGAAGCGGTAGCCTCACCATTTCTGCAAGTGACATTGTAGCGGGTAGCAAAACGGTGCCTGTTAGCCTTTCTAAACCATCGTCAGGTGGCACAACCTCAAATATGACTGCATCTGTGTCTGTCTTGGGATACAAGGGCAGTAGCGTACTCGGTAGTCGCACCCTTTCACTAACAAGCGGAGAATCCGCATGGAACGTTATAAAAAAGGTCTTAGATGATGCAGGTATTAATTATGTGGCTAAGAGTACCGGTTTAGGCGTTTATATATCTAGCGTAAATGGCCTTGCAGAATTTGACAAAGGTCCAAATTCTGGATGGGAGTATACTGTAAACGGAACAAAGCCAAGTGTAGGTGTAAGCCAGTATATACTTAGTAGCAATGATAATGTGGTTCTTTATTATATTGCAGACTACACCACTGAGAGGGGTTCTGCTGCAAGTACCAGCACTTCAGTGCCTATAATTACGAATCTAACAGAAACGATTAATAGCTTGGCGGGTGTGTCAAGTGTAACATTAAACGGTGATGCCCTTTCCACATTCACTAAGAACCTTTCGACACAAAGCGATGAAGTGGGCGCTAAAGTCACTATCAAAATTAGTACGCCAACGGGAGCAGCTGGAATGAATCTTACCATTCCACAGACTGCAATATCGACTTTGAGCAATAAAATTAATACAGCACTATATTTGGAAACTGGTGTTGGCAATCTAACGTTTGACCCGATAGCAATCGATAGCATTAGTGCTTCGGCAGGTGGAAATGACATTACCTTCGCGGTTACAAAATTAGACAGTTCAACCTTGAACGAAGAAAATAGAGCCTTGGTGGGCAATCACCCCGTTTATGATCTTTCAGTAATGGCAGCAGGTGCAAAAATCACTAAATTTGGTGAGGGGTTGGTTCATGTGAATATTCCATATACACCAAATGCGGGAGAAGATACATCCAAGCTTACCGTATATTATATAGATTCAGAGGGTAAAGCGACAGAAATGTCAGGCGTTTCTTACGATAGTACATCGGGCTGTATGACCTTTGCAACAAGTCATTTTTCAACTTTTGCAGTGGTTGACTGTACCCTAAAAAAATTGAAAAAGTGACAGAAATCAACTTGCCTAAAAACTTTGACGATGTGACAGAGAAGGATTGGTACTATAATGCCGTGAAGTATGTTTCACAAAAGGGCTTAATGAGCGGAACTGGAGACACTAATTTTGATCCAAATAAAAATATGTCCCGCGCTATGCTCGTAACCGTTCTTTACCGCATGGCAGGCCAACCTGTTGTAAGCGGAACAAACCAATTTAAGGATGTTCAGGAAGGGCAGTATTATACCGATGCAGTTAAGTGGGCGAGTGCGAATGGCATTGTTTCAGGCTATGGCAATGGTCGATTTGGAACGAATGACAATGTTACTCGAGAACAAATGGCAACTATTTTATATCACTATGCCGAAAACAAAGGTTACGATATTAGCAAAACAGCAAATTTAAAAGCCATTGCAGATGCTTCTGATATAAGCAGTTGGGCCAAGACAGCCGTATCATGGGCCAGTGCAGAAGGTTTGATCAAAGGGGCTTCAAATACAAAGATTATGCCTTGTGACAATACGACAAGAGCACAAGTGGCAATGATACTTATGAGATTCTGTGAGAATTGTGTGAAGTAAATATTTCAAGACAATATAAATAGGAAAAGGAGAGTAGGATTATTTTTTTAAAATAATCCTACAAACGAATTATGAAAAAAAATTTCTCAAGAAGAACGATAGTTACACTGCTCACCTTTGTTTTAGTTCTCAGCGGGATCACCACATCCTTTGGTGCTACAGCTTCTGATCTGGATTCAATTGTCGATGATACGGCAGCGTATCTATTAAAAACAGTACCTTGCCCAACGGTTGGATCTGTGGGTGGAGAATGGTTGATTTTAGGGCTTGCCCGCTCAGGCAGTAAGGTGAATGAGAGCTACTACCAAACCTATTATGCCAATGTTGAAGCATATGTCAAAGACTGTAATGGCGTACTCAGTGATAAAAAGTACACAGAGTACTCCCGAGTTATCATTGCCTTAACGGCAATAGGGAAAGATCCATCCAATGTAGCGGGATACAACCTTTTAACCCCTTTAGGGGACTACGATAAAACCATTTGGCAAGGCATCAACGGTCCGATATTTGCCCTTGTTGCCCTCGATAGTGGTAAATACGAGATGCCGTTTAACGACAGTGCTAAGACTCATGCCACAAGAGATATGTATGTGGAGAAGATCCTTTCTCTTCAACTAAGAGATGGTGGATTCTCTCTAAGTGGAACAACGGCAGATCCAGATATTACCGCTATGGCGTTACAGGCACTTTCAAAGTATGGGGATAAAGAAAAAGTTGCGGCGGCAATAAGCAAGGCACTGACATGTCTTTCAGAGATGAAAAGAAGTTCAAGTGGATTTGAATGCAGCGAGGCTTCAAATTCCGAGAGTGTATCACAGGCCATAGTTGCATTAGGTGAGTTGGGAATATCATTGAACGACCAGAGATTTGTAAAGAATGGTTATTCTTTAGCAGACAACCTTTTAACCTATTACGTAAAAGGTAATGGGTTTAAACATACGGTTGATAGCAACAGCTTAAATGAGTTATCGACAGAACAGGCATTTTACGCCCTTGTATCAGTACAACGGGAAATTAAAGGTGCAAAAAGTCTTTATAATATGAATGAAGTGATAGCCGCCGCTGATTCTAGTGAAATGAAACCCAAAACGGCTGTGGGCCTCACAGGTAAAAATGTCGATGTTAAAGTACAGACAATCCTAGCGCCTGGGAGAACCTTTGACGATATTTCAGATGCAAATGTGGCAAAATACAAAATAGCTATAGAAGCATTGGCTTCACGAGGTGTTATCCAAGGCCATGAAGACGGAACTTTTTCGCCTGAAAAAACTTTGACGCGAGGGGAGTTCGCCACTATTATCGTCAAAGCACTGGGTCTTAAGCCAAAAACCACAGGTAAATTTAAGGATGTGTCCGATTCAAGTTGGTATGCTCCATATATTGGAACGGCTCATGCTTATGGCATTGTAACCGGGAAAACGGGATCAAGTTTTGATCCGTCGGGGATAGTTACACACCAAGAGGCAGCCCTTATGGTAGCCCGAGCGGCAAAACTCTGCGGAATGGATGTCTTGATGACAAAAACCGAAACAAGGGACGTTTTAGCGCAATTTGACGATTATGTTCAAGTCTCTAGCTGGGCAAGAGATGCCATGGCATTTTGCTATAACGAGGACCTATTAGATCAGTCAGGGATTGAAATACACCCGACCACAGCGATCACCCGTGGAGAAATTGCACAAATGCTCTTTAACCTGCTTAGTAAAGCGAAGTTATTGTAATGAGGTGCGTAGATGAAAGACAAATGGATAAAGTATAAGGCAAAAATTATCATCTCAGTGATGGCGGCAGTTGTTTTGACGGGAGCCTTTTTTTGGGGCGGAAATTATCCAAAAGCAAAGGACTCTGCTCAACCTGTAACAGCTGTAATCGAAACAAAGAACAATGAAGCCGAGGCTATTCCCTCTGAGAATATGAATACGGATAAGCTGGCCAAAGAGGAGCGTACTTCTGCAGAATCAGCCACTAGCCTCAAACCAGCAAATAGTAATGCCACAAAGCTAGTGAAAAAGGACGATGCAGGAAGCTCAGAATCACAGAGCATGAAAATCGACCCCAAAACAGGGCAAGATCAGTATAAAACGAATCCTGTACCTTCTGGAAAGCCCTGTTCCAATTGAACCAGAGGATATGGCTATTACAGATAAAAAAGGAACCTGTACCATTTCAGTTAGCTGTAAAGCCATATTGGATAACATGGATTTGCTTGACAAAGATAAATGGGAACTGGTGCCGAAGGATGGCTTGATTTACGGGGAGAAGACAGTCGCTTTTTATGAAGGCGAAAGTGTATTTAACGTACTCCAACGAGAAATGAAAAAAGCAGGCATACAAATTGAGTTAAAAACACGCCAATATACAATTCTGCATACATTGAAGGCATTAACAACCTATATGAATTTGACGCGGGAGAACTTTCAGGCTGGGTGTATGAAGTGAACGGATGGTTTCCAAATTATGGATGCTCCCGTTATCAATTACAAGAGGGCGATGTTGTCCATTGGCTTTACACCTGTGACCTTGGAAAAGACGTTGGTGGCAGCAACGTGACGGGGCCGTGATGGATATGAAAAATAAAGATGCATTTTCAGATTTTCATCCGCTGGTCAGTTTTCTATATTTTGGACTGGTGTTTGTGTTTTCTATGACATTCATGCATCCGATTTGTCTTGGAATATCACTGTTTAGTGCCCTTGTTTATTCAATAAATTTAAAGGGCAGAAAAGCAGTCCGTTTTAACTTGATGTATATGCTCCCGATTTTTCTCATATCATCTCTCGTTAATCCTACTTTTAGTCATAAGGGGGGGACGATTCTCACATATCTTCCTAGTGGCAATCCTTTAACGCTTGAATCTATTTTATATGGTATTTCAGCAGCCGCAATGATTATAACTGTGATTACCTGGTTTTCCTGCTATAACCTCGTTATGACTTCAGACAAATTTATATATCTATTTGGACGAATTATTCCAGCAATGTCTCTGGTACTATCCATGACACTTCGCTTTGTCCCAAAATTTGAAGCCCAGATAAAGGTTGTTTCAAATGCGCAGAAATCCTTGGGACGGGATGCATCAAATGGCAGTATCATAGAAAAAGCTAAAAATGGTATCACAATCCTATCGATTATGATGACATGGGCCTTGGAAAATGCCATTGAGACGGCTGACAGCATGAAGAGCCGTGGTTATGGTCTTCAAGGACGTACGTCATTTTCAATCTATCGATTTGACAAACGAGATAAAACGGCAATGGGGTATTTGTTGTTCTGTGGCGTGTATATAATAATGGGATCCTGTTTAGGCGGAATTAATTGGCGGTATTATCCTACGGTAAAAGGTGTTGATGGGAGTATATACTCTTTCAGCATTTTCTTGTGCTATTTTGCCCTGTGTATTACACCGGTTATGATTAATATCAGAGAGGACAGAAAATGGAGAGCTATACAATACGTGGACTAACGTTTACATATCCCCAGCAGAGGAAAAAAGTTTTGGATTGCCTGAGCTTTTCTGTCGGGCAGGGGGAGTTTATAACACTTGCAGGCCCATCGGGCTGTGGCAAGTCCACACTTTTACGACAACTGAAAACGGTTCTTGCTCCCCATGGGAGTATGAGTGGTGAAATATTATTTGAGGGGCGACCGCTTATAGAATTAAATCAGCGGGAGCAAAGTGGTCGGATTGGCTATGTCATGCAGAATCCAGATAATCAAATAGTTACCGATAAAGTATGGCATGAGTTGGCATTTGGACTGGAGAATCTTGGTTATGACACTTTGACAATTCGGGGTCGCGTTGCTGAAATGGCTAATTTCTTTGGTATTGAAACTTGGTTTTATAAAAATGTGTCTGAACTTTCGGGTGGACAAAAGCAGATGTTGAACCTTGCCTCAATTATGGTCATGCAACCCTCTGTTTTGATTTTGGATGAGCCTACGAGCCAACTTGATCCTATTGCCGCCGCTGATTTTATATCTACCCTATGGAAAATAAATCGAGAATTAGGAACCACAGTAATCATTACGGAACATCGACTGGAGGAGGTTTTACCCCTCAGTGACCGAGTCCTAATCATGGATGCTGGAAAGCTTATTTGTGACGGTTCTCCAAAACAAGTTGGAGAAGTCCTTGGAGAGATTGGGCACAGCATGTTTCGCTCCTTACCAACACCAATGCGCATATATGCCGCTGTACCAAATGAGCAAAGTTGTCCAATTACAGTTCGAGACGGCAGATTGTGGCTAGATGCATTTGCAGCGAAAACCCCTATAAAGATTCCAAACTATGATTTCACAAAACCTCAGATGGAAAAGGGCAATCCCGTGGTTGAGTTAAACGACGTGTGGTTCAAATATGAAAAGGATCTTCCTGATGTGGTTAAAGGGCTTTCTATAAAAGCTTTCAAAGGTGAATTTTTGGCAATACTGGGTGGCAACGGTACAGGTAAAACGACTACATTGTCACTTATTTCAGGCATCAGCAAACCCTATCGAGGAAAGATCACATTAGATGGGAAAGAATTATCAAAGCAAGCTGTTTTCAAAGGCGATAATCTTCTGGGTGTGCTTCCACAGAACCCACAGGCGCTTTTTGTAAAAAAGACGGTACAAGAAGATTTGATGGAAATTTTTAAGAAGAACGTATTGTCACAAGAGGAAAAAGATAAGAAAATTGCATCGGTGTCTCACCTTTGCCGTCTTAAGGAATTGCTCGTTCGCCACCCCTATGACTTGTCTGGAGGGGAACAACAACGGGCTGCGTTGGCAAAGGTGCTGCTTCTAGAGCCGAAGATACTTCTGCTGGACGAACCTACAAAGGGTTTTGATGCAGAGTTTAAACACGTGTTTGCAGAAATACTTGGAAGATTGTTAGATCAAGGAGTAACCATAATAATGGTTAGCCACGACATTGAGTTTTGTGCGAAATATGCTCACCGATGCGCGATGTTCTTTGACGGAAATATTGTAACAGAGGATGGGCCTCGCGAATTTTTTTCAGGGAACAGTTTTTACACCACTGCAGCTAATCGAATGTCCCGACATTTGATGCCAAACGCAATAACCGTTGAAGACATCGTTAGCGCTTGCGGCGGGCATTTACCCGATTCGCCATCTTTACCCTTGAAAGATGAGGAGTTTCCACCCCAAAGCAACGGTATAGACTTGCAAAAAAGTTTAGAGAAAGAACTGCCGTTATGGCGGAGGATTATTGCACTGATCTCAGGCGTTGTTGCCCTTGTTACTGGGGGGATTTCTCTGACCGAGCCGAATATACCATGGCTGATGAATAACAATAAAATGGGACTCTATTTAGTTTTAATCGCTGCAGCACTTATGTTGGCCTTAGCTACTGGTCGTAGAGGTGAAGAGGTTAATAAAAATGAAAAGAATCAGGAGGGCGAACGAAGGCTCTCTAAACGGACAATCCTTGCGACGTTAATGATTTTATTGGCCATTCCACTGACAATTTATATAGGCATTTTTTACTTTGGAGATCGGAAGTATTACTTTATTTCTTTACTAATCATTATGGAGACCCTGCTTCCATTCCTTTTAATATTCGAAGATCGAAAGCCTCAAGCACGGGAACTTGTAATCATTTCCATATTGTGCGCCATGGGGCGTAGCAGGGCGGACGGCATTCTTTATGCTACCTCAATTTAAGCCCGTTGTGGCAATTGTCATTATTTCTGGTGTGGCTTTTGGCGGAGAGGCAGGCTTTCTTGTCGGTGCAGTTACGATGTTAACGTCTAATATCATGTTTGGACAGGGGCCTTGGACACCTTGGCAAATGTTTGCAATGGGTATTATTGGCTTTCTGGCAGGTGTATTGTTTAAAAAAGGCATGCTCCGCCGTGGCCGTCTGTCGTTCAGCATCTTTGGTTGTCTGACTACTCTTATTATATATGGCGGACTGATGAATTCATCGTTTGTCTTCATGTATAATGATGAGCTGAACTGGCAAGTGTTCCTGAGCGCCTTTTCTATGGGATTTCCTTTTGATCTTATACATGCAATTTCTACGGTGATCTTCCTTTGGTTTATTTCACAGCCAATGCTTGAAAAATTGGATAGAATCAAGGTGAAATATGGACTGATAGAATAGGAGGGGTATTATTCGGATGGGAGAATATGGCACCTATATCAACGATAAAGTGGATTACTGTAGGGTTCATTATTTTAGTTGCATTAAACAACTATCGACATTATCGCAAACAAAAGACCTGAGAAATATACTTTCTCAGGCTTTTTTACACATTTTTTTCGGGGAGCATAGACCTTCGCCTAATCCATTCTTTCAAATTCAAGGACTTGACTTATTCTAGGTTCAAAAAGCTTCATTACAGGCCTTCTAATTTTAAATTTTAGTACAAATCTTTTGGAATCTAAGACGCTACCATCCGTTTGAGCGTATTTATAGAATTTTAAATAGGTACTCCAGATGCCTTTTTCGTAGATTTTGAAGATCACAGGCTTTGAATAGCCTTCAAGTTTTAGAACTTGCATCGTATCGTAGACAGGTTGAATGTTAGCAGTATAGGAATCGTGTTCGTTCGTGTACATCGATACGAGGATGGTCTCAGGTGTTTTAAGTAAGGCATTATAGCAAGTAAATAGTGAAAATGATAAAAAAACAACAAAAAATACGGCTATTTTCTTTGAATGTTTACTTTTGATAAATTGATTAATCATACAGTCTCCAGTTACTAATTTAATAATACTTACTTTCGCTAACGTAAGAGGTCTGCTCAATAAGCTTTCCATTTTTGTAGACCTTGCCACTGGAAATCATTCTGTAATTGTAGCCTTTCAAAACATAATAGGTTACATTTAATCCTGAACTGGTTCCTGAAGCAGAACTTGACCAACTTTTTACGGTAGTCCATGTACCGTTTTTACTCTGTTGCAAACTGGCCTCGACACGGACATCGCTAAGGGTTCTTACTGTTAAATAAGTCATAACAGACGCTTTTCCACTTGCAGATAGGTCAAATGTATTTTGGTAAATTGATATATTTGTAAATCTGGGTTGAATGATGATGTTTCCACTATTTAAAGTCTGTTCAGTGGATTCAAAGGCATAGGTCGGAAGACTTGCAAATGAAAGCAATGCCATCAACAGAAATAAGAATTTTTTCTTATTTTTAAAATGTTTTCTCATCGATTTCACCCCCTTTCAATAGAATAAAACGTATGAATGGTGAATTTGTTACACTAATTTATAAATTTTTATTTCACACTATTTCTCTTTCACAACAACACTTTCAGCCACCTTAATAATCTCTTCTTCAGACAAGGTACCTATAAGATAAAAAGTCTTTTCGTTATTGGTCCATAGCAGAGTATGCATACCGTCTTTATAGACGAGAATTCCCTCAGCGCCATGAATGGTAATTCTCTTGGTTGTTGCATTTTCAGTGTCCACTTGAAAACTTGAATTACTAGGTGATGTTGAAAATTCAAGGGTTTTACCTGTGGCGTCAGAAAAATAGATCAACTTGACATCGCCTAGGGGAAGAGTACTTTCTACCTTATAACCAGCAGGTAAATATTCTGGATAGAAGTATAAGTCCCAAGGAATAGCCACAGATTCGTTGGAAAGGGAATCTTTTTCTACAAATTCAATTTTTGAATATTTTTCGCTTATTTCTGAAACCAGATTGAAGACCCTCATACGAAAGGCTTCAACGCTAAAGGTGGTCAAAGTAACGCCGCCTGTAAGCAGAAGTAGAAAAATAGCGACGTTTTTAGTGAAAGTGTGGATCTTCTTTTTATTTTGACGGGTACGTTCCTCTCTTTTTTGCTCTTTTAAAAATTCCTCAAACCAGTCATCCAAGGCATGTGGATAGGGAAGGTCCTCTACGGTTTCTCTTAGGTTTTCAAGGTCCTCGGAAACCTTATTGGCCTGATGTTTCCCAATCTGATAATAGAGACCGCTAAATAACTTATCATCTTCTTCGAATTTATCTTTCATTGTCACACATCCCTCTGTAAGTAAAGGCTTCAGCAGTGTCAGTCACCATTATTTTTTTCAAGGCTGTCTTTGCTCGACTTAAGCGTGTCCGAACATTTTCGTGGGAAATACAAAGCACATCTGCAATTTCTTTGTCGCTTAAATCTTGATAATATTTTAGGGTTAAAATATCAGCATATTCTTCTTTAATTTCGGATAATTTTTCGAGCAATTCTTTGGTCTCGCTGAGTCTTATAACAAGGTCTTCTGCATTAGGGGAAACATCCATATAGTCTTCAAAAACATCTGGTGAGAGATATTCAATTTTCGATTTTCGCCTTAAAATATCTATGGCTGTGCTCTTAGTAATAGTAACGATTAAATGTTTGGTTTTGTTACACTCAATCTCGTCAATTTTGTCGAGATAATGAACCATTTTTATGATGGCTGTTTGAATGACATCTTGTGCTTCATAGGAATTTTTTAATATACCATTTGCAATAAAAAACATATACTTATGGTATTTAATGTACAATTGTTCTAGCTTATTTCGATTTTCCGTATTTTCTATCATCAATAAAAATGTGAACATGTTTATCCTGCCCTCTTTTAGATGTACTGTTTAAGGTTTATGTAATAAAAATTACTTTTATTATAGCACATACCATAAAGCGCATATTTTGGAAAAATAAATTTTCTGTAACAACTTAAAAATCTTTATAAATAAACCCCATACTACAATTCTATATTCATTCATGATATATTATTAACAAATTGTAATGCCCACAGCCCAAAGTCAGGGGGGAAACAACAATGCTAGAATTAACCGCATCAAAAGATGTCATAAAAAGTGTAGAGCGTATTCTTGAGTCGTCCTTTGATGGCTTTTATATTACAGATGGAGACGCCAATACCATACTTTTAAACAAGGCCTATGAAACCATTACGGGATTATATAGAGACGACCTTATTGGACACAGTATGTACGAACTCGAGGACAGCAAGGCCATCTCAAAGTCAGCCACCCTAATGGTTCTAAAAGAAAAAACGACCAAGACCATCGAACAGGAGTTTAAAACAGGCAAGAGGGCTTTGGTCAGCAGTACCCCTATTTTTGACGATGAAGGCAATATTACAATGGTGATTACCAATGTTAGGGATTTGTCAGCCCTCCAACTTATGAAAAGTCAAATGGAGCACAGCAAAAAGCTCACAGACAAATACCGAAGTGAAATCGAAGCCATGCGACTGCAAATACTTGGAACAGACGAACTCATCGCCCACGACGAAAAAATGCTTGAAACCCTTAAACTGGCAAAACGAGTGGCACTGGTGGATACAACCGTATTGGTTCTAGGTGAAACTGGGGTCGGTAAAGAAGAGGTCGCAAAATTTATTCATAAAAACAGCAACCGCAAGGAACAAAATTTTATTAAAGTCAATTGCGGCGCTATTCCTGAACAATTAATTGAGTCAGAACTCTTTGGCTATGAAAAGGGTTCCTTTTCTGGGGCAGATAAAAACGGGAAACTAGGTTTATTTGAGGTTGCCAGCGGCGGCACAATGTTTTTAGACGAAGTCGGGGAACTGCCCTTAGAAATGCAAGTAAGATTGCTACGGGTGATTCAGGAAAAGGAAATTGTAAGAATTGGGGGACTACACCCTATAAAAATAGATGTTAGACTCATAGCGGCAACCAACCGAGATCTTGAAACCATGGTGAAAGCAGGACGGTTCAGAAAGGATCTTTACTACCGATTGTTTGTCGTGCCCATAACCCTCCTCCCTCTCAGAGAAAGAAGAGAAGATATACTGCCTCTGGCTAAGTATTTCTGTGAAGAGCTCAATTCAAAATACGGCTGGGAGAAAAAACTCACAGGAGATGCCCTCGGTATGATTTATGGACATCGTTGGACGGGGAATGTAAGAGAATTAAAAAATATTATTGAGCGAGCCGTTGTCATGAGTGACAATGAATGGATTACAGGAGAAGATATTCAGCGGTTAAGCAGTTTTGAGCAAGAAGAGATTCTCGTCAGTGAATCAACAGAATTTCCTTCTCTGAAAGAGGCAGTAGATCAGTTAGAAACAAACCTCTTAGAGCGTGCCTATCAGCGATATGGCAATGTGAGAGATGCGGCAAAAGCACTGGGCATCGACTCATCAACCTTTGTGAGAAAGCGTCAAAGACTAACTCGGCAAAATACTAGGGAGGAATAGAAATGCTCTCATTTGAATTAAACGGCATAATGGAAGTTATTTTTCGAGAAGGATCCATGCTGACATTTTTGGATGCCTATGACAAAAAACTAATTATTGTAGACAATAATGAACACATTATTTATGCCAATCAAAAAGCTAGAACGGCTCTCCATCAGATTCACAAGACCATTCAAGGCAAGCGATTATGTACCTTTTTTAAACTGCCTCAGCTAAAAGATGTTCTTTCAGAAGGCATTAGCTATAGCACGGTACCTGTAGAGATTGATCAACAGATACTCAATCTGAACATCAGCCCCATCGAAGTTAATCGAGATCTTGTAGGGGCGGTGATCACTTTTCAAGATGATTTATTTGAAATGCACGACATTTCAACCATGAAATTGTGTAATAGCATCAGCCGAGAAACTGGAGTCGGTCTTTAATGCTTCTTACGACGAAATTATCGTCACCGATCATAGAGGAACCGTACTAAAGATGAACACCGTCTTTAGGAAGTTTTATAATTTAGATGCCGATGACTTTGTGGGCAAAAATGTTTTTGATTTAGAGCATGCAGGCATATTCAGTCCATCGGTTACAGCAAAAGTTTTAAATGAGAAAAAGCGCGTTTCTATTATTCAGAAAACCAATACAGACAAGGTCCTCATTGTAACAGGGCACCCCGTATTTGATAAAGACAAAGCCTTAATCTCTGTAATCAGCATGGCCAAGGACATCACGGAAATGCACCGCCTTAAAGAAAAATTGGCACAAGTTGAAAAAACGGCTCAAAAGTATTATTACGAGTTGGAACTGCTCAAGCAAAAAGAAGAAGCTCAAGATTGGGTCCAATACAGAAGTCCTCAGATGGGGAAAGTAATGACCATGGTTGAAAAAACAGCCAGAGTGGATTCCAATTTACTAATAACAGGTGAATCTGGTGTAGGTAAAAGTATGATTGCAGAGGCTATCCACAAACTTAGCGTAAGAAATGACAAAGAAATTGTCTGTATTAACTGTGGAGCAATACCTGAGAGTCTTATGGAATCAGAATTTTTTGGTTATGAGCGGGGTGCTTTTACTGGCGCACGGTCAGACGGAAAATTAGGAAAGCTAGATTTGGCCGATGAAGGGACTCTGTTCTTAGACGAAATCAGCGAACTGTCTTTGCCGATGCAAGTGAAATTATTAAAAGTTATCCAAGAGAAGAAATTCATGCGTGTTGGGGGAACTAAAACGATTGCTTCAGACTTTAGATTAATAGCTGCAACCAATAAAGACTTACAACAAGAAGTTAAAGCAGGTCGCTTCAGAGAGGACTTGTTCTATCGATTAAATGTAGTGCCTATTGAAATTCCACCTTTAAGAGAGCGTAAAGAAGACATCGTCCTATTGACCAATTACTTTTGGCGAAAGCTCAACAGAAAGTATGGCACCAATCGAAAAATTGAGGTGGATGTTTACGACATTTTAACCGTCTACCAGTGGCCAGGCAATGTTCGGGAACTTGAAAATTGTGTGGAACGGTTGATGGTGACAGTTGATAAAGACCTTCTTCAAGTCGAAGACTTGCCTTATTATTTGGTAAATTACTTGCCGAGTGATATGGGAGAAACTCAATTGATGCCATTAAATCAAGCCATGGAAACTCTAGAAAGAAAAATGATAATGAATGCCTACAAACTTTATAAAAATACTTATAAAGTCGCCGAAGTCTTAGGTGTCAGTCAGTCTACGGTTGTTAGGAAGCTCAAAAAATTTGGATGCGAAGAATTAATTTAAATTTTTTTGAATGAAAAAATGAAAAAAATCGTCATTTGAAATGCAATTCTGAATTGTTGGTGCAATTATGCATCGGACGAAGGCTTTGCAATAGCTTATTCTTTAAAAACAATTCAGTAATGACTTCAATCAAAATGAAAAACGTCGAAAAAGGGGGTCATTTTACCCAATTTTGGCGTTTTTTTTGTGGCACGATAATTGCGTTAATAAAATGTCAAGAGAGCGCTGGGGCGTGAAGAAATTTAGCCCAGTAGTTCTTAAAACGTAGAGGAGGAACACAGATGAGTCAAGAACGTGAAAGTATGGCAAAGGTAATGGGACGAAGTGACATCTTGGCGTTAGCTTTTGGCGCAATGATTGGCTGGGGCTGGGTCGTTCTTGCAGGTGAGTGGGTCAAACAGGCAGGGTGGCTAGGCGCAAGTATTGCCTTTATTATCGGCGGTATCATGTGTATATTTGTAGGGCTTTGCTATGCTGAATTGGTGCCAATGCTTCCAATCGCAGGTGGCGCAATGGCGTACACGTACAGGGCGTTTGGTTACAAAGGGGCATGGGTTGCCATATGGGCTTGTGCATTTGCTTATGTAGGTGTTGCGGCCTGGGAAGGCATTGCAATCGCCACAGCAATTGACTATGTAATACCTATTCCAAAGCTATGGCATGTTTGGAATATTGCAGGTTATGATGTTTATCTTTCATGGGCACTTATAGGTATCGTATCAGGTCTTTATATCAGTTACCTCAACTACAAAGGCGGCAAAAGTGCTGCTACGTTCCAAAAAGTTGCAACATTAGGTTTAGCCATTGCCGGCATTGTGTTTATTGCTGGTGCATTTGTAGCAGGTGACCCAGTTCAGTACATGGGTGTTGCAATTACTGGTACAAAAGGCGTTGTAGCTGTGCTTTTAATGGCACCGGCTATGTTTGTTGGTTTTGACGTTATTCCACAATCAGCAGAAGAAATGAATATCCCTTTAAAAGCGATTTCTAAAATTCTACTGCTCTCAATTGCTTTAGCTTGTTCTTGGTATATTCTCATGTGTATCGGTATTGCCATGGCTGCTCCAGGAGAAGTCAGAGGCGGTGACGGAGTTGCAATCGCAGATGCTGCAGCCTTTATGTTTGGAACGCCTCTTATGGGCAAATTTATGATTGCAGGCGCTCTATGCGGTATTATCACAAGCTGGAACGGATTTGTACTCGGCGGTGCGAGAATTCTCTTTGCTATGGGTCGCGCTAAAATGTTGCCACCTATCTTTGGAAAACTTCACCCTAAATACAATTCACCTTATATTTCAATAATAATTATTGGTACAATTTGCTTCTTCTCACCTCTCCTTGGCAAAAAAGCCCTTGTGTGGTTTGTAAATGCCAGTGGTCTCGGCGTTATGGTGACTTACTTAATGTCTTGTGCAGCCTTCCTCGTATTGAGAAAGAAAGAGCCAAACCTTAGCAGACCTTACAAAGTTCCTAACGGTACTTTTGTAGGCTGGATGGGCGTTCTATGTTCTATAGGCTTTATTCTTCTCTTCCTTCCAGGTTCTCCTTCTGGTCTTGTATGGCCTTATGAATGGGGCTTAGTATTGGCTTGGGTAGTGTTCGGTGGTGTATTGGCATTTATGAATAAGAGAAGTTATGGAGATGTTACAGCGGCAGAGCGTGAAATGCTTATTTATGGGCCAGAGTATGCAAGACCAGAAATTCTGAATTCTGATAAACAAAAATTAGGATAATCGTATTAATAAGGGTTACAAACTACATTCACATATATTTTAGGAGGTAATAACATGTCGAATTTACGCAACAGTCTTCCAAAAGTAACCACTGAATTGCCTGGACCTAGAGCAAAGGTAATCATTGATGCCCGTGCACAAAATGTACCTGTAGGTGTATCCGGTGGTATTTCCACGGTAATCAGCCATGGCGAAGGCGCTATGTTTGAAGATTTAGACGGTAATGTGTTCCTAGATTTTGCAGGTGGAATAGGCGTTAACAACATTGGCTACAGCAACCCTGAAATTGTTGATGTTATTCAAAAGCAAGCTGCTAAGTTCTTGCATACAAGCATTAACGTTGTTCATTACGAACAGTATATTCGTCTTGCTGAAAAATTAAACAGTCTGGTTCCAGGTAAATTTGCTAAGAAAACAATGTTTGTAAACAGCGGTGCAGAAGCGGTAGAAAATGCACTTAAAATTGCAAAAAAATTCACAGGTAGACATGAAATTGTTACTTTTAACGGTGCTTTCCATGGTCGTACACAAATGACAATGGCGCTCACAAGTAAAGTTAGACCATATAAATTTGGTTTTGGACCATTCCCAGGCGGCGTTCACAGAGCTGAATTCCCTTACGTTTATAGAAGACCAACTGGCATCAGCGAAGATCAAGCGATTGAATACTACAAAGATAGATTAGATGCGTTCTTCATGGAACATGTAGATCCAGATGAAGTTGCTGCAATCATCATCGAGCCTGTTCAAGGCGAAGGCGGTTTCTTACCAGTGCCTCTTGAGTATGTTGCTTACCTTAGAAAACTTTGTGACAAACATGGTATGCTTCTCATCTGTGATGAAATTCAAAGTGGTTATGCAAGAACGGGTAGAATGTTTGCCTGCGATTACTGGGCAGAAGCTGGCATTTACCCAGATATCGTAACAAGTGCGAAATCAATCGCTGCTGGATTACCACTCAGCACAGTAACTGCTAGTGCAGAAATAATGGATGCTTCACAAGCTGGCGGTATCGGTGGTACTTATTGCGGAAACCCAGTATCTACAGCAGCAGCGCTTAAAGTTATTGAAATTATGGAAAGAGATGACTATCCAGCAAAAGCTCGCAAAATCAACGAAATCTCCATGAAACGTATGAATAAAATGCAAGAAAAATTCGAAGTTATTGGTGATGTAAGAGCTCTTGGTGCTATGATGGCTATGGAATTCGTCAAAGACCGCGTAACAAAAGAACCTGCTAAAGATGAATTAAAAGCAATTATCAAAGAATGTAACCTTAATGGATTGGTTGTATTAGATGCAGGCGTAAGAGGTAACAACATTAGATTCCTCATGCCACTATGCATTACAGATGAACAACTTAACTGTGGTTTTGACATTATTGAAACTGCTATTCAAAAAGTTTGCGGATCTTCTGAAACAGTTGTTATGAGCGAAAGTGTGTCAAAATGAAATTATTTAAATTGCCAACCCAAATTCACAAATTTCAAGAGTTTAAGGAATTTGCAAATGAGTTTAACATAGGGGAAGGGGATTTAATTTTAACACACGAGTTTATATTTGACCCTTTCATGAAAGCACTTAATCTCAAAGCAGATTTTTTGATGCAAGAGAAGTATGGAAGCGGAGAGCCTTCTGATGTCATGATAAATAGTATCATGGCTGATATAGATGGAAAGCACTACAAACGCATCATTGCCGTCGGCGGCGGTACCGTGATAGATATTGCAAAACTCTTGATTTTTAACGAACTTGGCGACACCCTAGCCATGTTTGAAAGAAGAATCCCCCTGATCAAGGACAAATCTCTCATCATTGTACCTACCACATGCGGAACTGGCAGTGAGGTGACCAACATTTCAATTGTGGAACTCAAGTCGAAACAGACTAAAATGGGTCTGGCAGTAGACGAGATGTACCCAGAATTTGCAGTTCTAATACCAGAACTGATCAACGGTTTGCCATATAAGTTCTTTGTCTACAGTTCCATTGATGCTTTAATTCACGCTATCGAATCGTATGTATCGCCCAACGCCAACGGATATACGAAAATGTTTAGCTTAATTTCTGCAGAAATGATTCTAAAAGGTTATATGGCACTGATTGAAAAGGGTGAGGATCATAGGTTTGCCATTATGGAAGACTTTGTCATGGGCAGTAATTATGCTGGAATTTCCTTTGGAAATGCCGGTGTGGGGGCCGTCCATGCCATGTCCTATCCCCTTGGAGGCGCCTATCACGTTCCTCACGGAGAAGCCAATTATCAATTCTTCACGGAAGTATTCAAAACTTATCAGCGTTTGAAGCCAGATGGCATCCTTAAAGAACTCAATCTGTTTCTTGCAGATGTCTTAAAAGTTCAGCCTGAAAATGTCTTTGAAGCCATTGAATCCCTACTGGACAAACTCCTCAGTAAGAAACCTTTACGGGAATATGGCATGAAACCTGAAGAAATTGAGGGCTTTACCGATTCGGTATTGGAAAAGCAACAAAGACTTCTTAATAACAACTACGTTCCATTTTCTAGAGAAGTCATAAAAGAAATTTATACTGCTCTTTATTAGGGAGAGCCAGAAAAGTCATTCTATTGAGCCTTACACCCCAAAGGCTTGAAAATTAAACCATCTACCAAAAGAAAAGCCTCTCCTTCAACATATAGGAGGGGCTTTTCTTGACGCTAAAATTCCTTTAATATAAATAAAGGGTATGTTCTATATATAAAAAAATAACCTGATATAATATATTAAGAAAAAGATATAATTAATATATAAAAGGAGACCAAATCCATGCTAGAAGAAATTCTCCAATTTAATAAATACTTTGTAGAGAATAAGGTATATGAAAAATATATTACCAGCAAATTTCCAGATAAGAAAATTGCCATCGTCTCTTGTATGGATACAAGACTAACGGAGTTGCTGCCTGCCGCCCTAGGCCTTAGAAATGGCGACGTAAAGATTATTAAGAATGCAGGGGGTATTATCTCCCATCCCTTCGGAAGTGCTATGCGAAGCCTGCTCATAGGCATCTATGAACTAGATGTTCAAGAAATATTAGTGATTGGACATACAGATTGCGGCGCCAGATGTACGGACAGTCACACTTTAATTGAAAAAATGAAAGAGAGAGGTATCGATCAAAGAAATATAGACCTCATAAAATATTATGGCATTGACTTTGATACTTGGTTAGGTGGTTTTCAAAATGTGGAGCAGTCCATAAAAAATTCTGTGGAGTTGATACAAAAGCACCCACTAGTGCCAGAAGGAATCAACGTTTGTGGGTTGCTGATCAACTCCACCACTGGCGAATTGACAAAGGTCCTTTAATTCATATTAAAGAGGTGCGATTATGAATTTTAAAAACGTTATGGATTCAGGCAATAAGGTTTTAATGGAAGGGGCTTTAGGTGAACGGCTTAAAAGGGAGTATGGTCTCACCTTCGATGAAAATGTTGCCATGGCAGGACTTGTGAAGGCGCCTAAGGGAAGAGCGGCTCTACAAGCACTGTGGAATAGCTATATTGAAATTGCAAAAGAGCATGACTTACCATTTTTAGCAACAACGCCGACTCGCAGAGCCAATCGAGAGCGCATAGCTCAGTCTGAATTTGATGAAAACCTTATTAGGGACAATGTAGAATTTCTAAAAAGGGTTAGGCGAGAAGCCAATATTGCCAATATGTTCATTGGTGGCCTTATGGGTTGCAAGGGAGACGCTTATACAGCAGATTTAATTTTAACAGCTGATGAGGCAAGGGATTTTCACAGCTGGCAATGCGACTTATTTAAAAAGGCAGAAGTAGATTTTCTTTTTGCTGGGATTATGCCCGCGCTGTCGGAAGCTATAGGCATGGCTCAAGCTATGGAAGCGACTGGACTGCCTTATATCATTAGTTTTATGATAGAAAAAAATGGACGCCTTATAGATGGCACCACAATTTATGAAGCAATTTGTAATATAGATGCTCAGGTGTCAAGACAACCCCTCTGCTATATGACCAATTGTGTTCACCCTGATGTTCTTTATGAAGGATTAAATCAACCCTTCAATCAAACAGATACCCTAAGAAGAAGATTTAAAGGTATACAGGCAAACACGTCACCTCTTTCTCCAGCAGAACTGGACGGTGCATCAGATTTGAAAAGTTCTGACCCTGACCTTTTAGCAAGTTCTATTGTAAAGCTTTCAAAGGTGATGGACCTTTCCATTGTTGGAGGCTGCTGCGGGACAGATCACCATCATATGGAGGCTATTACAAAGAAGTACCTCTCTATATCGGGCACAGGAAGAGAGGCAAAGTAGTCATGAGAAGCGTATCCTTAGGTTAGGAGTTGAAACGATGGAATGGATAGAACGGTTGAACGCAGCAGTCAATTATATTGAGGAGAATTTAACAGCGACCGTAGATTTAGATGGTGTAGCAAAAATTGCTTGTTGTTCCACCTATCATTTTCAGAGAATGTTCACTTATATGGCAGACGTACCTTTGTCTGAGTATATACGGCGCCGAAAAATGTCTTTAGCGGCGGCAGATTTGCAAACGGGCAAAGAAAAAGTGATAGACCTCTCGCTGAAATACGGTTATGAATCTCCAACGGCATTTAACAGAGCTTTTAAAGCTGTGCAGGGCATATCCCCTACAGAGGCAAGAAAAAGCGGCGTGGTTCTCAAATCCTTTCCTTCTATCAGCTTCAATATAACCATAAAAGGAGCCAGTGAGATGAATTATCGGATTGAGAAGAAGGATGCATTTAGAATCATAGGTATTTCAGAACCGTTAGAAACAGAAATTGAGAAAAATTTTGAAGCGGTACCTAAAATGTGGGGCAAAGCGGCTATGGACGGTACCCTAGGAAGGTTAGCGGAAATGATGAACACTAGCCCTATGGGAGTTTTAGGTGTGAGTGCATGTGGTAGCGAAGAACAGTGGCGCTATTATATTGCCGTAGCCAGCACAGATAATGCCCCAGAAGGCTTTGAAACCTACACTGTACCTGAGGCTACCTGGGCAATTTTCTCAGGAGAAGGCAATGGTAAATCTGTTCAGGATTTGGAAAAACGCATTGTGATGGAGTGGTTACCAACCTCTGGCTATGAGTACGGAAATGCCCCAGATGTAGAAGTGTATCTGACTGCAGATTCAGAAAATGCCAAGTATGAGGTTTGGATTCCTATTGTAAAAAAATAAGAGGCAGTGTTCATAAAAAATAAAAAAGCTGTTCGGTGAAAGGTTTCCCATTAGGGTGAACCTCAGCACTGAGCAGCTTTCTTGTTTAGGAGATAATAACCTTAATAATGAGCAATATTGAAATATGAACAGGGTAGAACCAGTATCCCACATATTTGTTCAGGTGAATATTCAAATGGAAGTTTTGCTCCAACCAATTTGTAAAGTCAATAATAGGAACAGCCATAACGCTTCTCGCTTGGAATAAAACCCCTGATAGGGTTGTTAACGTATTTCCGTAATAAATATGTTGATTGTAAAGGGTTTCGAAGGACGTTAAGGATTTCCACATAGAATAGCCAGTACTGTAGTGAAGCCATTTTGCAGCGGAGTAATAACCGCCTGCCAGAGATAAAACCACATAGGCAGTCAACATTGGGAAAAATCGCTTCCCAAATAAGTAAAAGAGAATAACAAAGAGAACACCTGTGGAGCCATACTCAATTCCGATACCTGTATTAAAATCCAGTATATCAGGTAAGACAATCAACGCAAGGGTCAATAAACCAGATCCCATAGCCAATGGAAGTTTTGTTTTTTGAGATGCAAAGACTTCTCTCCAAGCCAGCTTACTGGTTTCGAGGGACTGAAGCACCCCTAAGGAAAACAGTAGGGTAAACATAATGTTAAGACCTTGCCATTCAAAGGAAAGAGTCGGGTTAAACCATAGATAAGGAACTTGAGAAATCAAGGCAAAAATAAACAATCGTTTCCCGTAACGGGACCTACTAGAAGTCTTTTGAAACCCTAAAGCCACTTGATAAGCAAAGATTGGAAATGCAATCCTACCAATGGTTCTGAACATCATTTCATACGGAAAATAAAGATAACCTATGTGGTCAATGAGCATGGTGACCAAAGCTACTATTTTGAGTAGGTCGTTGCGATGAGTTTTTTGAGGTAAAGCTGTCTGCTCTAGAATTTCCATGACGAATATCCCCTCTCGCTTATGTGATTTATCAACAGTTTAGCATAAGAAAAAGAAGAAATAAATAGGAAAATTAAAACGTTAAAAATAAACGCACGAATAGTATTTTTTGTGTGATAGCAATAATTAAATTTTTGCCAAAATGACAATATAATTATGCCCATATTTCTTGGCGCATTTTGGACAGGTGGTATAATAGAAATAGTACTTTTCTGCTGTTTGACCAGAAGTTTCTAAATAGCTTTCAAAGGTTTTGAGATATGTAGGCACGTTTTTATAAGGACCATCGAATACCTTGCTGATGTAATTGCTGTTAAACATTGCAATATCAGCTTCATGGCTATCTGCGGTTACGCTCATATAAAGCTCTGATTTCCATGGGGAATGATCATAAGACAATAGCATAAAATCCTTTGTTTCAGGGGCAATACCAAGATGTTCAGCTTTTTTCCACATATTCGAAATGGTTTTACCATAAATACCTGGTAAAGGCATATGAAAGAGTTGAGGGACGGAGTCGCATAGAAATAATTTGTCCACCCAATGGTGAGTGACACCTTCCCAAGGCGTTGGATCAAATTCAGGGCAACAAACTTCAGTCATACTAGTCATTTCAAACCCTCCAATCTGTAATCTAGGAAAAACATCGCCAATCATTGAAAATAAAAGAATTGAAAATATAAAGAAATGAGGTCTTTACATGAAACTATTAAATTTTATAACAAACCATGTGGTAAAACTAGGTGTATATACTGAGCGGGGTATATTAGACATCTCCAAGTCAGGGCTGAACTTATCTATGGAAGATCTTATAGCTTCAGGTGATGAAGGTCTGTCTCAGTTACAAAAGCTCATAGATGGAGCAACTGATCCTTCGTGGTACTGCCCAGAGGAAGAAATTACATTTGCACCTGCTGTGTTACACCCTGAAAAGATTCTCTGTATTGGGCTGAACTACGTGAGTCATACCGACGAATGTCAAATGGATTTACCCGTTTTTCCAGTGGTCTTTAGTAAGTTTAATAATGCCTTAGCAGCTCATAAAGAAAATATTTCTCTGCCAGAGCATGCGGTTAAAATCGACTACGAAGGGGAATTGGTCATCATTATGGGCAGAACCGCTAAAAATATTGGAAAAGAGCAGGCCTTGGATTATGTTTTTGGATATACAGCAGGCAATGACCTTTCTGCCAGAGATCTTCAGTTTAGAACAGCCCAGTGGCTTATTGGTAAAACTTGTGACCAATTTGCCCCAATCGGTCCGATGGTTGTGACCCAAGATCAGTTAAGCCCTAATTGTCTTGAAATCTGCTGTACTGTCAATGGCGAAGTCAGACAAAGAGGCAATACAAAAGATATGATTTTCAGCTGTGCCGAGATTGTCTCTTATCTTTCTCAACAGATGACCTTAAAGCCGGGGGATATTATCTTTACAGGTACACCAAGTGGTGTGATACTAGGATACCCTGAAAATCAACAAGCTTGGCTTAAAAGTGGAGATCAGGTCCTTGTAGAAATTGAGGGAATCGGTAGGTTGGAAAATAAATTGAAGTCATCAAGATAAGCGGAATTTTCGAATATCTTCCTTAAGGCGTTCGATGTCTCTGAGGAAGCTTTCGATGTCGTGCTCATGCTCAAGTTCTTCGCCGAGAATGGTGATTGCTATTTGGTATGTAATAAGGTCTTTTCCTATGGTGTATTGTGCAATTTCTTCATACCGCTGAATGGCACATCTCTCACCCGCTAAATTCTGCTCAAGAATTGATTCTACATAAGGGTCAACAGGTTCTTCGTAGTCACATCTTGCAAAACTACTCCATTGGTTAGGGTTGAGAACGGGAGTGCCACCTAATTGTAAAATCCGATCAACTACTAGAACCGCATGTCCCAACTCTTGAGTGGCGTGAAGGAGAAGTTCGGGTTCGATTTCGCTGCGCATAGGACCTTCCATAATTCGAGCGCCAATCCAGTACTGATAGTAGGCAAGCCACTCTTCAGATAAAGCTTCATTTAACATCAAAATCAATTTTTCTACATCTAAATTTGCAATGTCTACTGCTTTTTTACCCATAATATTACCTCCTTGGAATTTATAAAAAGTTTAGTACAAACGATAGATAACTACCCTAACGGTCATAAGGAGAAGAAAATGCCCTATATTTACGTTATTTTGGCAGCAGTTTTTTGGGGTGTCATTGGCATATTCAGCAAAGCACTGTCAGCATTGGGGTTTGATGCAACTCAAATTGTATTTGTTAGAGCCTTTGGGGCTATGGTGTGTCTCTTTGCTTATATGGTTCTTACTGATCCTAAATCTTTAAGAATAGCCCTTAAGGATAGCAAATATTTTGTTGGGACAGGCATTATCAGTTTTGTGTTTTTCAATTGGTGCTATTTTAATGCCATAGAAAGGACATCTCTTTCAGTAGCAGCGATTTTACTATACACTGCCCCTACCATTGTCACCTTCTTGTCAGTAATGCTCTTTAAAGAGCAAATGACCAAAAATAAATGGATTTCTTTAGGTCTAACTTTTTTAGGCTGTCTGTTGGTAACGGTTTTTTCAGAAAATGGCAGTGTCAAGGTATCTGGCATAGGTATTCTGCTGGGACTAGGTTCAGGTCTAGGGTATGCTCTTTACAGTATTTTTGTTCGTTATGCCTTAAAAAAATATAGCGTACTAACTGTTACTTTTTACACATTTGCCTTTGCAACCTTGGGACTGATTCCTATTACAGATATCCCAGAAATGGCTAACCTGCTAAAAATATCAGGTGCTTTAGTCCATGCAGTGTTCCTTTGTTTGCTGTCAACCGTGGCGCCGTTTCTCTTGTATACCAAGGGTCTAAGTAAGCTTGAAACCAGTAAGGCATCGATCATTGCAACCCTTGAGCCAATTGTGGCAACGGTGGTGGGTGTCTTGTTATTTGCCGAGCCGATGACCGCCGTTAAAATTATTGGCATAATGCTTGTTATTTTGGCGGTTAAAATATTATAAGGTGGCATATCAATGACATCTGAATTTTAAACTGATCTCTAAGCCGCCTTCTGGGCGGTTTTTTATGTCCATGTCACCATCAAGAAGTTGACAGGTGATATTGTAAGCAATACTTAAACCGATACCTAGATGACCATAATTTTGAGCACTGGTAAATAGGGGGTCAAAGGCGTGTAGGAGGTTTTCTTCTGAAATGCCAGGCCCGTTGTCGCAGACCTTTAGAATGGCATAGTCATCTTCTATGTGATAGTAAAAATCAATGACTTCTTCTTTCGTATTCATCGTTGTGAAAGCATGTTCAATAGCGTTACAGACCAGCTGACTCAAGACTTGTTCTAAGGCATTCTGATAAGAAGTCAATTGGGTATTTGCATCAAAATGACATCTCCAAGCAATGGACTTAAAGGAAGAGGCTTCTTCGACAACAGATTGAATCAACTCCGTTAAATTGAAACTGGTTCTTACCAATTTTTCTGTAGAGACACTGAGGGCTTTAAAGGCGCTGACAATAGCGACCAACCGCTCCAAGCCCAATTCTATAACCTTATTTGCATCGTCAATGGATTCTAAAAACTGACTTAGTTCCCCGCTTGTGAGGGAAGGACTATTTAGTTTAGCCATCATCTCATCGTTTTGCATTTTTAGAAATGAAGAGGATGAAATGACATTGCCTAGGGGCGTGTTGAACTGATGGGCAATATTAGTGACAAGACGAGTCAATGCACTAATTCGCTCATTTTCCTTGCGCTTTAAATCAGTAATATCAACTGCAATACTTAATAGGCCTATTTCACTTTGGTCCATAATAGGAAAAGGCACTTTTTTTATGTCGTAGATATGGTCAACGCCTTTGGCATCTGTTAATAAGTATTCTTTTAAATGCATTTTCTTATGGTCGCGGAGAACTTCTTCTTCAATAATGCGGAAGTGGCTGATAGGCGTATAGGCGTTAACTAGGTAAATATCAGTGTCCTGCTTTCCTTCAAGGTCTTTTGGTGTCAGTCCGAAGAAGTCGGCATAAGCGTCATTCACCGTTATAAATTTCTGTTCATGGTCTTTTGAAAAGACGGGAAAGGGAATCAAATTAATCAACTCAATAAGTTGTTTTTCGTAGATATTGCTCTTATAGAGAGCGCTTTGGATAGCCTCATTCTGAGCAGCGGTTTCTTTCTTTAATTTTTCATAACGAAAATACATATAAATGCATACAACTGTCATGGTTAAGGCGAAAGTAGTAGAAAAATTGGATATGGATAATTGAGAAGTGTATGTTGCAAGCGTCATATTAAGCCCTCCGTCTGGATTGGATTCTACCTTAGTAAAATACCCATCTTTTTTGTTTTATATCTTTAATTTAAAAGACAAGTAAGTGGGTCTCAAAAAAGAATTTTTTTAATTCTGAATAATAACCCTTGCTATTTCTTTAGACCTAGTGTAGAATTAACTTATTCTTGCATGTGCATTAGTATCAACTTTAAAATTTTAAAGAAGAATCGCTTCTGATCAACTCTAAATTTTAGGTGACATGGTTTTGCAAATGGAAAAGAAAAAATAAAATTTGGAGGTATCGATTATGAACGGTACAGTAAAATGGTTTAATGCAGAAAAAGGTTTTGGTTTTATCACAGCAGAAGACGGCACAGATGTGTTCGCACACTTCTCACAAATCCAAAAGAGCGGTTTCAAAACTCTTGAAGAAGGCGAAAAAGTTACTTTCGAAGTAACTCAAGGCGCTAAAGGTCCTCAAGCTGAGAACATCGTTAGCTTATAATTAAAACCATCAAAGGTTGTCCAAGTGTAAACTTGTGACAACCTTTTTTTTATTGTGTGAACAGAAAACCCCCGGTTCTACCGGGGGTTCCAAAGAGCTTTAGCTTTGCCCAAAAAGAATACCTCCTTTTGTTAGAATAATGGTGGTTCGCCAACCGCTATTTTCTAATAAAAGGAGGATCCGAAATTGGATAAGAACAGTTTAGCACACACAACTTGGAATTGTAAATATCACGTAGTGTTTGCACCAAAGTATAGACGACAAGCGATTTATGGAAAAATTAAGACAGATGTAGGAAAAATACTGAGGAAACTGTGTGAACAAAAGGGCGTAAAAATTCTAGAAGCGACGGCTTGTTCTGACCATGTTCATATGGTTATCGAAATACCGCCAAAGCATAGTGTTTCGAGTATTATGGGATATCTAAAAGGAAAAAGTTCTTTGATGATATTTGATAAACACGCAAACTTGAAATATAAGTACGGAAATCGTCATTTTTGGTGTAGCGGTTACTATGTAGATACAGTAGGAAGAAATGAAAAAGCAATAAGAGAATATGTGAAAAATCAACTCCAAGAGGATATAGCTAATGATCAAATAAGTATCATGGAATATGTTGACCCGTTTACGGGTGAGCAAGCAGCGAAAAAGGGCAAAAAATAAAAGCTGCTTTAGCAGCAGCCAGTAAACGCAAGCGTTTGGCGAACCAAATCAATGAGCCTTAAGGCTCACGCGGGCAACATGCCCTTATAGGGCGGAACAAACTACCCGCTAAGCGGGTAGTTTTGATTTCTATTATTATTTATAATAAATAGGCTCAATCTAGAAGTACAGATGGCAAAGGTTTACTTTTTGGTAGATTCATCGTATTTGGGGAATATATAAATTATCGCCATTGTCAACGTTAGGAGAGATTTATATGCTGTATCACGTCTCCAATCTATTTATGGGCATAGGAATAGTTTTTGTCTATTTCTTTCTGTACGCCCTAATAAAGAAAAGAAGCCGAAATGCCAGTTTATTTGCACTGATGTGCTTAGCGGTTGGTATTTACATTATTGGCTACAGTCTTGAACTAAAAGCCACAACTATTGAACAGCTTCGGGTATGTTTGAAGATGGAGTATTTTGGCGCGCCTTTTATGACTGTTTTTTGGTTTATGTTCTCCTATAAGTTTTATTATAACCGTCACGTCTCATTTAAATTAGGTATATCAATTATGGTCGTACCGCTGCTCACCTTATTTTTCAATGTCAGCAACGACTATTTTCACATATTATACCAACAAATCGACTATAGAATCTCAGGGGATGTTATTGTTGCTGTTTTAACGAGAGGACCTTGGTATTACTTTTATAGTTTATATTCCTATGCAATTATTTTATTCGGTTCTTTTTTATTCTATAAAATTTGGAGAACTTCAAAAAATATAATGATCCAGTCTCAAGCCCTGATTATGTTTTCAGGAACAATTACACCCGTCCTTTGTAATGTTGTTTATCTGTTAGGTCTTACGCCAATTGGCTTGGATATAACGCCTTTTGGACTTCTCGTACTGGCTATTCTGTACGGTTTTGCTCTGTTTAAATATGAGGTGCTGGAGCTTAGGGAAATTGTAAAATCCGTAGTTTTTGAAGAAATTGATGAGGCAATTTTGGTGGTAGACAATAAAAATCACTTAGTTGAGTATAACGAAGCAGCCACCAGTGTTTTTTCTTGGATGAATGCTGATAATATAGGTATTAACGTTAAGGCCTTTGATTATGGCGTCAACCTCATGAATCAGGAGGATTCAATATTTACTATGCAGGTTATTACAGATTCGATAAACCGATATTATGAGTTTAGAACTTCAATCCTTGAAGTGAAAAATGAAATTGTTGGAAAGGTTATTTTCTTTAGAGATGTGACCTTGGAAAAACAAATGGTTGAAAAGTTAGACCAATTGGCAAGTTTTGACGCATTATCCCAAGTTTATAATCGTAGGAAGCTCCTTGAAGAAGCAGAAAAGGAAGCCATTCGAGCCATGAGATACTACGATCATTTGTCAGTTCTAATGATAGACATCGATCATTTTAAAAACGTCAATGACCAATACGGCCATTTGGCGGGAGATGAAGTGATTTACAACGTGGCTCAGATTATTAAGAAAAAAATTCGAAGCATTGATATCGTAGGCAGATACGGTGGTGAAGAATTTGTGGCTGTTTTGTCCAATGCTGACAGAGAAAATGCTCTAAAGGTGGCAGAAAATATTCGAAAAGAGATAGAAATGGCTAAAATTTCTTATGAAGAAGAGCTTATTACGGTAACGGTCAGTATAGGTCTAGCAGTTGTCAATGCCACCAATCAAAGAGCTATCAATATAATGGCGATAATTAATCTTGCAGACCAAGCGATGTATTTGGCTAAAGAAAAAGGGCGCAATCAAGTTATAGATGAAATTTATGAAATACCTGGCACTTTACGCATGACCAATGAATATCTATAATAGATATGGGATTATCCTAAGTGGGACTTTTCTCATTTGGAGGGGATTTTGTGGAATTTGTCAGCGTGAAAACTATGATGGGAAAAACCAAAGACAGCAGATGGTTTGGAACCGATTATAATGTGAATATTTACAGAGGTTGCAATCACGGTTGTATTTATTGTGACAGTCGAAGCGACTGCTACCATGTAGAAGATTTTGACCGTGTAAGAGCGAAGTCGGATAGCTTGGCTATTTTAGAAAAAGAACTCAGCAAAAAGCGCAGTAGCGGGGTGATTGGTACAGGGGCTATGTCTGACCCCTATAATCCTTTTGAAAAGGATTATGAGTTGACAAGAGGAGCCTTAAAGCTTATTCATCAGCACGAGTTTGGCGTTGCTATTGCTACTAAAAGTCCACTAGTTTGCCGAGATATTGATCTCCTTAACCAGATTCAAAAACATTCTCCTGTGCTGGTTAAAATTACAATTACTGCGGCAAAGGATGAACTCAGCAAAAAAGTTGAAACAAATGTAGCGCCCTCTAGTCAGCGTTTTGAAGCCATTCATAAGTTGAGTGAAAATGACATTTGTGCAGGGGTTTTGTTAATGCCGATACTACCATTTTTGGAAGATGATATTGGCAATATACTAGAGATTGTGAATCGGGCGGCTGCTGCAGGGGCTAAATTTATTTACCCTGCTTTTGGTGTGACCCTGAGGCAAAATCAACGCGACCACTACTACAAGGCATTGGACAAGACTTTTCCAGGGGTTAGAAGACAGTATGAGCAGGCTTTTGGTGAGGCTTATAGTTGTAAAGCGAGAAATGCGAAAGAACTCTATGGCATATTTGCGAAAACCTGTGAGCAGAAGGGTATTGCCTACAAAATGAAAGATATTATCGCCCTCTATAAGGGACCTTATGAAAATAGACAACTTAATTTTTTTAAATAAATGAGCGTGAACTATCAATAGGTCATGAAGAATGAATATGGGAGGACACATCGTGGAAAAGGACACAGAAAAGGATGTAGAATTGGAAATTGAAAAAGGTATTGAAATCGGGGAGAAATTAAACTTTTCAAGTCGGGCTCAGGACTGGGATACACCTGATCGCATTTCTCGGGCGAAGGACGTTGTCAATGCTATGAAAGAAGCCTTACAACTTAGCTCAGAAAAGCCACTGAAGAAAGGGCTAGAGTTTGGATGTGGGACAGGCTTAGTTGGTTTTTCTCTCAAAGATGAGATTCAAGCGTTATCATTGGTGGATATTTCTCAAGGAATGATAGCTATGGTAGATAAAAAAGCTGTTGAACTTTCATTGCCCCATGTGAAAGGCTATTGCGCGGACTTAATGAGTGAGGATTTTGAACGCCAAGATTTAATATTTACGTCCATGGCACTGCATCATATTCCAGACTTAGAACCATTACTTGAAAGGTTTAGTCAGCTGACTCAAATCGGCGGACGCTTATGTATTGTGGACCTAGATTTAGATCATAAGGGTCTCTTTCATTCTGAAGAGGAAGGTTTTGATGGCCACGACGGTTTTGACCAACAAGCATTAAGTGAGGAACTTAAAAAATATGGATTTAAAACCACAGTCAGTCATACGTTCTTCAAAGCTGAAAAAATTAAAAATAACAAGCGTGTGCCTTATTCTTTGTTTGTTTTGGTAGCTGAGAAACTATAGGGGTGCTGTTAAGTTTGTATAAAAATATTATGATTGATTCTCACTGCCAGAGGTATCAATAAAGTGGTGGTGGTTTCTATGCGCGTTATCCAAACCGATGCATTAAAATTAGGCGATGTAATTGGCAGATCCCTGTATTCTGATAGTGGTAACTTACTCTTAAGCAAAGGTACAGTGCTGACTTCAGGCCTAATCAAAAGGATTCAGGAGAATCAAATTGTATATTTATACGTTGATGATGAAATGTCCGAAGGGATTGAGCCGAAGGGGATTATTGACGATGAAACAATGCTTAAGTCTATAAAAACCATCAAAGAAACTATGAAGGCTGTTGCTAAAATGAGCAGTAATTCAAAATTTCAGGGAAAAATTCCCCTTAAACATTATTTTGCCGTTGAAAATGTGGTGAAAGATTTAATAAAAGCCTTGGAAGATAACAAAGATGCACTCTATACAGTAACAGAGCTTATGGGAACAGATATGTATACCTACAAGCACAGCGTCAATGTGGCGATTTTGTCCATTTTAGTTTCACAAGCTATGAAATACAATCATGAAATGGTGAAAAGTATTGCTATGGGAGGCTTACTACATGATATTGGAAAGGCCCGAGTAGCACCTGAAATACTCAATAAGGCAGACGCTCTCAATTCAGATGAGTTTGATGAAATGATGAATCATCCTGAATATGGCTATGAAATGGTGAAGGAAGATCAAGTTTTGTCGGCAATAACAAAGAACATTATCAAGGGTCATCATGAAAAGAAGGATGGCACAGGGTACATGAATGGTCTAACTAAGGAAAACATACCTGACTACGTCTCTATCATCACCATATGCGATATGTATGACGCAATGACTACGGATAGGTGCTACAGACATAGAATGCCCATACATTCAGCACTGGAGATTCTCATGGCAGAGTCTGTGTATAAAATTGATGCAACCATGTACAGATTGCTTGTAGACAACATATGCTTGTATCCTATAGGTAGCGTGGTCAAACTCTCAGACGGGAGAGAAGGCATTGTCATGGAGTATCGTAGGGTTAACCCTACAAGGCCCAAACTAAAGCTGTCAGAGCCGCCTTATTTGGAATTTGACTTAGAAGAGGAACTGACAATATTTATAGTAGATTAATCTATGAAAGCTTGCAAATTGCAGGCTTTTTTTATTGCTTTTTGCTAAAAATAAGAATATTCTGAATATAATCCATTTGTCCTATCTTACAATTGTTTTCAACGGAGGTGGACTATGATTCCTAAGCTTGTGACGGCTATTTCTAAAGGTTTGATTGGTGTCACGTTGTTATCGTCGGCTGGAATGTTTGCAGGTTGTGAATATTTTTATAATGTTGCGATTGAGCGGAATCAGAAAGATTTTTTAAGCACTCAACAGGAGTTAGAGTTAGAAAGGCAACATATCAAAGAAAATTGGGTGGAGAGTCAAGCACTTCAAACGTGGGCTATAAAGAGTTCAGACGATCTTATGTTGGTAGCCTATTATTTGCCTGCCGAAGTGCCCACCAATAAAACGGTCATATTGGCTCACGGTTATTTTAGCAAAGGGAAGGATATGACCGAATTTGCAGAGTTTTACCATGAAGAAATGGGTTACAACGTTCTCATGCCAGATAGTCGTGGGCACGGTGAGAGCGAAGGCACCTATATTGGTTTAGGTTGGAAGGATCGTCTTGATTATATTGATTGGATCAACCAAGTTATTGAAAAAAATGGTGAAGACTCAATCATATCTTTACATGGGGTATCTATGGGTGGGGCTACTGTCATGATGGTCAGTGGGGAAAAACTTCCTTCTCAAGTAAAGGTTATTGTAGAAGATTGTGGTTACACCTCTGTCTACGAGGAACTATCCTATCAATTAGAAAGAGTGTTTAAAATCCCGGATTTTCCAATGATACCCTTGACCAGTTTATTAACAGAAGTTAAGGCGGGCTATAACTTTTATGAGGCCTCTGCCATTGAACAGGTTAAGAAATGTCGAGTGCCTATGCTGTTTATACACGGCGGTGAAGATAATTTTGTGCCTCCTGAAATGGCAAAAGAATTGTATAATGCCTGCAAAACCGAGAAGGATTTGCTTATTGTAGAAAAAGCGGGTCATGCCAGTTCCTATGCAAAAGGGAATTATGATTATCAGAAAAAATTGAGAGAATTTGTTGGAATGCACATGAGTGGAAAGCCATAACACTTTATGGGAGGGTCTGCCTAAATTGTAACGCCTTCGAAACCACTTCCATAATTTTCTATGAGATAATACCTATAAAAGGGAGGTATCTCATGTTGAAATCGTTTTTAAAATTTGGATGGACTCAGGCTTTGTGCTGCGTGTTCCCTGCCAGTATTTTTATCATATTGGGACTTTCGAAAGTCTTGCCTCTTGGTCCATTGACACGATATGACTTTATCTTGCTCATGTGTCTTTTAGTACAGGTGGCAATGGTGGCGTTTAAACTGGAAACCAAAGATGAACTTAAAGTGATATGTCTATTTCATTTAATTGGTCTAAATTTAGAAATTTTTAAAGTCCGCATGGGTTCATGGTCTTATCCTGAAGCGGGTTTAGTAAAAATAGCCGAAGTTCCTTTGTATAGTGGGTTTATGTATGCCAGCGTTGCCAGTTATATTTGTCAGGCATGGAAGCGATTTAACCTTTCTATGACCCATTGGCCTAAGCCAATTTGGACGTGGGTTACAGCTGCGGCAATATACATTAACTTTTTTAGCCATCACTATCTTTGGGATTTAAGATGGTTTATTACGGCAGGACTTGTTTTGGTATTTGGAAAGACCCTTGTCAGTTTTGATGTTCTTCAAAAAACCTACAAAATGCCCATGGTACTAGCCTATTTTCTCATTGGCTTTTTCATATGGGTTGCAGAGAATATTTCGACCTTCCTAGGGGCATGGCAATATCCTAACCAAGAGCAACAATGGGAACTGGTTCACATCGGGAAAATTTCTTCTTGGTTTTTGCTGGTGATCATTAGTGTCATCATTGTGGCGAATTTAAAACATATTAAAGGGGCAACTTTTACATACCTTGTCTCTTGAGGAATAAAAAAAGCATCTCTGCTATTGGCAGAGATGCCAGACTGATGAAAAAGTCACCACTTTGTGGTGGCTTTTTTCGTTGGTCAAAAAGGATTTTGAACTTTTGTGTCGAATACTTCTTTTGAGGTGATTTATTATGATGACTCAAAAAGGGACTCACACTAGAAATATTATTAAGATGACTTGTCTTGAAAATTTAGTACCTCAAGACCATTTAGTCAGAAAGATGGATGCTGCTCTGAACCTAGATTTTATATATGACCTTGTTCAGGATACTTATTGTAACGATAACGGTAGACCTAGCATTGACCCCGTTGTTATCGTTAAAATTGCTCTGATCAAAAAAATGTTTGGACTACCTTCCATTCGAAGAACACTCTCAGAAATTCAGCTCAATCTTGCTTACAGATGGTATATCGGCTATGACCTTGAAGAAGCAGTTCCTCATTTTACAACCTATATCAAGAATTACAATCAGAGATTTGGTGGCAAAGAGCTCTTTGCGAACCTCTTTGAAAACATTCTAAACACTTGTCTTGATAATGAATTGATTGAACCTGATGTTCTTTTTATCGATGCCACTCATATTAAAGCTAGCGCTAATAAAAATAAACTCAGAGATGAGCTTGTTCCCATTACCGCTAAACACTACCAAGAAGAGTTGGAAGCAGAAATCAGTGAACATCGTTCTAAGATGGGCCGTAAGCCATTAAAAAAAAAGAAGAAATGGAAAAAGAAAAGAAACTAAAGAAGATTCGAGTCAGCACGGTAGACCCAGATGCAGGTCTTTTTCATAAGAATGAGAAAGAACGATGTCTTGCCTACTCCGCTCATACAGCTTGCGACTGTAGAGGTTACATTGTTGGAGCAAAAGTAACTGCTGGAAATATTCATGATAGTGTGATGTTTAGCTCTTTGGTGGAAAGTATCGTCAGCCATCCACATATTGGAAAGCCTACACATATTGCAGCAGATGCAGGCTATAAGACACCTTTTAATTGTAAGTTTTTGTTTGACCAAAATATTATGCCCGTACTCCCATATACAAGACCCAAAGGCAACAAAGGAGAGATGTTCAGACCTACAGAGTTTATATATGATGAATACTACAATAGGTACATATGTCCAAATGATGAGACTTTGGAGTTTGTGAGAATTGATACCGACGGGTACAAATTATACCGATCAAACAGTTATAAATGCAAGGAATGTAAAGACTTAAAGAAATGTACAACTTCAAGAAACCACGAAAAAATAATTACACGGCATATTTGGAAGGCGTATTTAGAAGAGGCGGATCATTTGAGACATACAAGTGATTTCAAGATGATTTATAAAGCTAGAAAAGAAACGATTGAGAGAGCCTTTGCAGACTGCAAGGAAAAACACGCCATGAGATATACCCATCTAAGAGGATTAAGCAAGGTTAGAGAAGAAATCTTGCTTACTTTTGCATGTCTAAATTTGAAAAAGATGATAAAAGGCATGATAAGAAAAGGTAAGTTGAAGCTTACTTTTTTTAGTTTTAAACGCAAAAACCAACCTAAAAACATTCAAAAACAAATAAACCCGCATTTTTATCGGAAAACTGCGGGTTTATCATCAGTCTGGCTTTTTACTTTTCTAAACGCTCATTGATTAAGCAATACTTTTAACTTCTTGGAAAGCAGGTAAATCTGAGTGGATTTCGTCTTTAAGTGGGTTCTTTTTATTCTTAATGATTTTACCGAAGTGGTAAATAAATACAGCGATATTAGAAACCAGTGAAAGACCGCTGACTACCCAAAGGGCTGCAACACTGTGTGAAGATTTTACAGCAAACATGGAAGTATCGACAAAGCTCGGGAAGCACATAACAAACATCATCCAAATTGCCAGCGTCTGAGCTCTGTGTTGGAGCCAAGCGCCTTTTTTGATAAGGAAGGCTGGAATTGTGCATGAAATTAAGAGCGCCGCTCCTGCGTAGAATGAGTGGTCTGAAACGCAGTTGTAAACGTATGCAAAATTCCAAAGGTCATAGGCAATAATCCAGAACCAAAGTTGATCGGCCCAAAGCATATCTTTAGACTTATCTTTGCTGATGACAATGCCAAGCCAGCCTGAAATAGTAATGATGTTGAGAATACCTGCAATACCGTTCATGATGTTCCAAGGACCACCAACCATGACTACGCCATCTACAATACCATTGAAACCAGAACATTGGAAATCGCGAAGAACTGCTTCCAAAATATTAAGGGCCAAAATAAAGGCTGGGAATGTGAGCATGAGTTTATTTTTGTCTAAGCCTTTAATAAAACGTAGCGCCATAAAACCGAGACAGCCTGCAAGGGCAGAGTAAACTTTAGCCCAGTGGAACCAAGTACCAACGCTAGAACCTTCACCAGCAGTTTTTGGCCACACAGCAAAGGTAAGGACTACAGGGAGTGCAATGAATATTGCCATTGAAAACCATTTACTTCTTCTAGCAAGTTCATTGGTTAGAATTAAGCCGCCCAATACAGCGAACCACATGAGTGCTGAATACCATGGGATTGATTCGAATAAAAACATATTAAAACCTCCTTCAAAATGATTTATGATGATTTCAATTAAGACTATACTCCTAAAACGAGAAAAAGTAAACGGTTTAAATGGCTTTCAAACCCTTTAATATCAACGCTTTCACAAAAATGACCGTTAGTCATTTTTATAACTGTCTGAAGTTGTGAATTATCAAACGAGCCAGATAAAATAATGACTACAAATTATTTTTAAATTTCATAAAACATAGGAAAATAAGTAATAAATATTATTTCTATGTTTAAGGACATGAACTGGAATTGAAGGTTTCAGATGGTATGGGAATGGGTAATAAAACCATGACTATATTTTTTTAGTGAAGGGAAGGAAGCTTTATGAGATTAGTGACGCGTTCTGATTTTGATGGATTAATTTGTGGGATGCTTTTAAAAGAAGCAGGTATTATAGACGAGTGGATTTTTGTTCACCCGAAAGACCTTCAAGACGGTCAATTCAAAGCAACGGAAAACGATGTATTGGCAAATGTGCCTTATGTTCCAGGTTGTGGATTATGGTTTGACCACCATGTAACCGAAGATGATCGAGTGGGTTGGAGTCCAGACAAAAAAGGTGAGAGCCGTTTAGCGCCCTCTGCTGCAAGAATTATTTACGAGTATTACGGCGGCAGTGTAAAGTTCCCAGATTCTGAGGACATGATTGAGGCTGTTGACCGATTGGACTCAGGCCAATTGACTCAGGAAGAAATTTTGAATCCTAAAGGATGGATTCTCCTAGGTTTTATTTCTGACCCCCGAACGGGTTTAGGGCGTTTTAGAGATTTTAAAATCAGTAATTATCAGTTGATGGAAGATTTGATTAATCACGTCAAACATTTAAAAATTGAAGAAATATTAGCCTTGGTTGATATACAAGAGCGAGTGGCTTTGTATCATGAACAAACAGAGAAATTCAAAAAAATGGTAGGCGATCATACCAAAATCTATGAAAATGTTATTGTAACAGACTTACGAGGTGTGGATGAGATTTTTGCAGGCAATCGTTTTTTAATTTACAGCCTGTATCCTGAACAAAATGTCTCTGTGTGGATAGTCGATGGCAAGCTTAAACAAAATGTGTCAGTGGCCTGTGGTTACAGTGTTTTGAATAGAACCTGTCAAGTGGATGTGGGCAAACTCATGTACAAGCATGGCGGCGGCGGTCACAAAATGGTTGGTACTTGCCAAGTGCCATATGAAGAAGCCGATAGCCACCTTGAAGATATTATTAAAACCTTACAGGCCTAATAATAGGCGTGGTCAATTGAGATTAATAAAATAAAAAACTGAATTAATAAACATGAAAGGACCGTGAAATGATTCACGGTCCTTTCGTGTTTATGGGGTCAAGTATAATTTAACTAATCTTGTGTAATTATTGGGTTAATCGACTGAAGCGCCTTCTAATCCTGTTTTAACAGCCTTCATAGCTTCTCTATAAGCTGAAAGTGCCTCTGTTTGGGACTTGGCCCTTAGTACGTAAAGGTCGTCAATGTTTTCTTCAATCAAAGTATAAACATCGCCTCCTAGTTGAGGGACAATATCGTCTCGAATAATTCTGAGAACCCGCTCATCATTTTTTCCATCTCTATAGGGTCGATGTTCGGTTAAGGCAGTAAAAATGTCGGCATATGCCAATATTTCTGTTTCCTTTGTAAAACTGCAAAGTTTCAAGTGGAAGGGATAACCCGTGCCATCTAAACGCTCGTGATGGAGGGAAGCCCAATTACAAATGTCTTCTAGTCCTCGGATATTTTTTAGAATCATATGAGAATAGTAAACATGAGCTTTCATCTGATTGTATTCAGAATTGTTGAGCTTAGAGGGTTTCTCAACAATTTCAGTAGGGACAGCAATTTTGCCGATGTCGTGAAGATAGCCAGCAATCCTTAGCTTGCGGCAAGTGATATCATCTAAACCGTATAATCGACCAAGTTCATGAGCCACCATGGCGACACCGTAGGAATGGGTAGCGGTAAATTCACTTCTGTAGTCAATGATTCTAGACAAGGTAAATGACAATTCTTCTAATAAATCAATGGTCATAGGAATCTTGGCTTCATCCAATAAAACCGTGTCTAAAAGCTGTGTTAGTGGGACATTTTCTATATCCAACCAAAAATTTTCAGTATTAGATACGCTGACGAAAGCCTTAACCCCTTCAGGGGTGAAAACACTTCCTTTCAAGGCGATAATTTGGTCCCTAATCATTTCGATTTGATCAATGATCCACATATCGTTGTCAATTAAAATGTCAATTCGATCTGATAGGTGAAGCAAATAGGACTCTATAGGAATATCTTCTGCAGTCATCAATGGTCCGTGTCCTTGGTCCCAATAGACATGATGGTATTTGATTATTTTTGAAATATCTTTAAAGTAGCTAAAAGGCGCTAGCATCATGGAACCGAGAATCGCATGAGGGTGTGGGTTTTCTATATCCATCTGAAGGAGTTGGTCTCTTTCTTCAATTGTAAGGGCGCCTATGTCGTGAAGAGATGCGGCTAAAACTAAGTTTTGTTGTTGTTTAGGATCAAGTCCATAGGCAAGTCCAATGGCATTTGCAATGACGGCGACCCGTCGGTGGTGATTTTTAAGCAAATAATTAACAAAATCAATGGATTGGATAAAAGACGTCATTATTTCCTTTAAATTTGTGGTTTCAATAGGCGTATAGGATGCTTGTGGGTTTTCCATATTCATCACTCCTTACGCAGACATCTGCATAGGATATATGCCCGAATTTTAAAAGAATATTCAAAATCAATCTTTATCTTTGAAAATACTGTAAAAAATTGCGGTGCCGATCAGATAGCAAATGATTGTAAAGTAATAAGGGGTGTTGTAGCTGACGTTGTACATGATATAACCCCCAACAAAGATACCCAGAGCGCGAAACAGTTGAGCGGTCATGGAAACCATACTGCTCATATGGGTACGAATTTCATCGCCTACAATGTCCATGGAAAGGCTACTAATAATAGGACCTGCCATATTCATTAATGAAGACCTAAAGAAAAATGAAATGGTGATTATGACAATGCCTTGAGGGATTGAAATAGAAAGTAGGAAGGGAATGGATAAAAGCTGACAAATGAGAACGGTTTTTACCCTGCCAATTTTTTGAGCGAGAGGCGCCACAATTAAGCCTCCTAGTATTGTTCCCACCTGGCTGATGGCCATAATGGTGCCAACCACACCGTCGTTGATAGACAACATGAATTTCAAATAAATACTGAAGAAGGGTACAATCATTCCGGCGCCAAAACCAATCAAGGAAACTTGAAGGATATAGTATAAGGAATCACCTTTAAGAACTGCCTGATAACCTTTTAGTGTAACCATGGCAGATTCTTTTACGCTGACAGTGCGAGAACATTTTAGCATGCTCTCTCCTTTGAATTTTAGCGCCCCTATCAAGGGAATGAAGAGCAGAAGGGTAGAGGCATTAAGGACATATTGGTTTCCCAAAATGGCATTTGTTCTGGTTGAGAGGATACTAGAAGCGTGACCGAGAAAGAAGCTGCTGAGTACAAAGGAAATGTTTTGGAGAACAAAAGCCATGCTAAAGGCGGTCACCCGATCAGCCTCTGGAGTGTTTTCATAGAGGATAGGACCTTGTAAAATCATAACTGCAGCCTGGCCAATGCCAAAAATAAAGGCGCTGACTTGAACCATGGGCAAATAGCTTATGTTGATCATGGCAAGGCCTGCTAAAATCATAATAATCAGCCCGACAAAAATGGTTTTCTTCTTGCTAAAACGGTCAGAAATCATAGTGACAGGGAAGGCGCCAATTCCGACCCCAAGGGTCATCAGGGAAAGAATTCCGCCTACAAAGGTTTCAGTCTGTCCCATATTTTTTAAATAAATGCCTAGAAGTATGTTAAATGCGGAGCTGGTAATAGCAGAAACCAGCAAAATCATGTAATAAAGTGAAATGTTCGTAGAAATATTTTTGAAATACCGCTGATAATCTTTTAGAATAGAAACCATGAGGAACCCCCTAGCTAAATTATTTAGCTTACCTAAATAGTTTACTTTATAGGGAGAAGGCAAACAAGAAAAAGCATTCAATAAAATATAACGTTTTTTTAATTTATAAAGGAGGTAACTATGGAATTTAATATGGTTAGCGGTTCAAAATCTTGCTGAGTGGTTGAAACCTATACCGGCTGTAGGCCGGACATACAACTTGAAGAAATCATGGCCCGTCCTGAGACGCCATATGAAGACAAGTGGATTAGTCATTTAATCACCAACAGTTTAAATATTGAAGGGATTAGAATTCCTGTACTCAGTCGTGAAATAATGATAAAAGACCGTTTAGGGTCTATCATGGTAAGATTGGGTCTGTACCGTATGGCCTATCATTTTCCACCAGGGCTGTATTTTATAGGCGACGAAAATTTAGCCGTAAAAAGCGCGAATACCCCTGTTCTTGTTACATGCAACTACAAGCTAACTTTAGATGCAGTGAGAAGTCAGCTTAGGAAAGATGCCTATTGGCTATTGGTTTTGGATACAAAGGGCGTCAACGTTTGGTGTGCGGCAGGCAAAGGAACTTTTGGAACAGAAGAACTGATTTTCCAGCTGGTTAAAAATCAGGTAGGCAAGGTCACTGGGGCAAAAAGGGTGATATTACCTCAACTGGGCGCTTCTCGCATGACGCCTCATATTGTCAAAAAACTCACACAGATGAATATAACTTATGGACCTATCCGCGCTGAAGATATAGACTCTTATCTTGATCAAGATTGTAGGGCCACAGAAGCACAGCGGACGGTAAGCTTTAATTGGCGAGAAAGGCTTGTTTTAACTCCAATTGAGTTCCTCATGAGCTTTAAATACCTTGGAGCGGTGTACCTGTTCTTGATTGTATATAACTTTATTTGGGAAACTAAGGTATTTTCGCTTATAACGCCAATTTATCAAGTGTTGCCATTTTTAATAGCCCTTTTCACAGGGGCAGTTATTTTCCCGTGGGCACTTCCAAAGCTTCCCTTTAGGGCATTTTCTTTAAAAAGCTTAGCCCTTTCACTACCGATGACAGGACTTCTTTGGATGGGAAGAGATATTTTTATGTTGGGAAACAGCACAGGAGGCTTCTTCGGCCTCAGTCTGCTATGGATTTTGGCGATTGCATATATTGCTTTAAATTTCACAGGTTCCACTACATTTACTTCTCTTTCAGGGGTGGCTTACGAAGTGGAGAAGTTTAAAAAGACGGTTCCTTGGGTGATTGGAAGCAGTATCGTTTTAATGATTTTAGGTCTTTGGGTATAGGAGGCGCTATGGAATATATATCAGAATTTAATACCTTGAAAATGGAAGAAGATAAATGCGTTGGCTGTGGTTTATGCCAGACCGTTTGCCCTCTCAGGGTTATAGAAGTCATAAATAGGAAGGCCACTCTTCAACACCCAAAACGCTGTATTGAGTGCGGGGCTTGTATGAGCAATTGTCCGACCAGTGCAGTGACAGTTGAAGCGGGCGTTGGTTGCGCTCAGGCCATTTTTAACGGTGGATCTTGCAATTGTTAATACTTTTTTAGGCATTCATTAATATGTATGATTTAAAATAGGAGCAAACATACAGGAAGAGGTGTGCCGTGAATACAGAATTACAAGCAAAAGTCGATTTAATGGCAGATAATTTTCATGAATTGAAGCATTCATTTAAGTGGGAGTCCCATCTCATTCAGCATTTTGGTGCAATGATTTGCGCTACAAGAGAAGCAAAAGTCAATATTGAACACATTAGAGAAGTTAAAGAATATATCAAAGCTCAAACTTCGTGGGTTTCCTATTTTAGGGGACACAATGAAATGATTGTGGCCATGCTGTTGGCAAATGAGTCAGGATACGAAGAAATCTTTGAGCGCGCCAATAGGGTTTATGAAGACCTTAAGGCGTCGGGTTTTAACAGGGGAAGCTATTTACCTCTTGCAGCAGTGACCATCGCCATTAGTGCTGAGCCTTCCAACTACCCTGTAGTCTATGAGCGCATGGATCGAATCTATCAAAATATGAAAAAGAATCATTTTTGGCTGACATCCCAAGACGATTATGTCTTAGCCTCAGTATTGGCAGCTTCTGAGTTGGATGTAGAAAAAACATCAGAAGAAATGGAAAAATGTTATCAGATTCTCAATCAGAGGGGACTGTATAAGAGCAATGAACTTCAAAGCCTATCCCACGTCCTTTCTATGGGTGAAGAATCTGCTGAAGCTAAATGCGACAAAGCCATGCGGATTCAACAAAGCCTTAAGTCTAGTCCATGTAAATTGAAATATCAAGGACTCGTAAGCCTCGGGGTTTTGGCGTTGATCTCCGATCAGCCCGAGGAAATAGCCGATGAAGTTTTAGAGGTCTATGAATATCTTTACCAAACAGATGGCTACGGTTTTTGGGGCATCAACAGCAATTTGAGAGGCATTTTGGCAGCGTCTATCGTTTCTGATTTTTATGCCGATCGGTTGAGTAATAACTTAATTGGGGCCACGGTTGCCAATAGCATAACCTCTATCATCATTGCTCAGCAGACGGCCATGGTTGCAGCGGCAGCAGCATCAAGTGCAGCGGCGGCGAGTGCGGCGAATTAGCGCAACAAAGAAACTCGATAAATAAAAAATGAACTCTAGGTTTATCCAGATCCTAGGGTTCATTTTATGTTTATTCAAGGGATTTTATGCGTCTGCTAGAGACTGAAGTAAATGATTTGTATAGTCACTTTTAGGGTTCCTAAACAGCTCTTCCACAGGACCTGCTTCCACAATTTTACCAGACTTCATCACCGCAATATGGCTGCAGAATTTTCTGGCTAAATGGAGATCGTGTGTGATAAAGAGATAAGTCAAATCCAGTTCTGTTTTCAGAGCGGTGAGTAAATTCATTATTTGACCTTGGACGGAGACATCCAAGGCAGAGACGGGCTCGTCCAATATTAAAAACTTTGGCTCAGTGGCAAGGGCTCTAGCGATACAAATTCGTTGTCTTTGACCGCCGCTAAGTTGGAGCGGATAACGGCTTAGGTGCTCAGGCGAGAGCTTTACTTGGTCAATGAGCTTTAAAATAACATCGTGGGCCTCTAGGGGTTTCATATTAAAATTCAAGTCCAAAGGGTCTTTTAAAAGCTGATAAATACTTCTCATAGGGTCAAGAGGATTAGACGCCATTTGAAAGACAATTTGCATAGATTTACGAAAATCTCCAATGGAGTCCCTTCCAGTAAGGTCGTAAGTGCAATTGTCGAAAAACAGGGTCCCCTCATCGGCTGGTGTCAGTTGGGAGACAATCCGCCCGAAAGTAGTCTTGCCTGAGCCACTTTCTCCAATGAGTCCCCCAAGTCGTACCTGCTTCAATGGTCAAACTCACCTCTTTAAGGGCAGTGGCTTCAAGCTTTTTTTTGAAAGGACCTCTATCAATTTGAAAAGTTTTGCTAATGTTTTTAGCTTGAAATAGGGCAGGCATCATAGACCTCCTTTTCCGGCATGGTGTAGAACTCTGGGTTAGGGTCAGACAGAGAGGCAAAACATTTTACCAGACCTTCTGTATAACTGCTTTCAGGTTGATGTAGGAGTTTTGATACCTTGCCTTCTTCCATAATGCGACCTCGGTGCATGACATAGGCTCGATGACACATTTTAGAAACCACATCAAAGTCATGGGTAATGACAATAATACTGGTATTGTGTTTCTGATTAATAGCCATCAGCAGATTTAAAACCATATTTTTGAGAGATGCGTCTATGGCGCTTGTGGGTTCGTCAGCGATGATTAACTTAGGGTCTAACAAAGTACTCATGGCGATTAATACACGCTGCGCCATTCCTCCGCTAAGCTGTCTAGGGTACATTGAAAGGACAGCCTCACAGTTTTGTATGCCTACGGATTTTAGTTTTTCTATCATTTGAGTTTTACTGAGACTCAGCTTATGGATTGCAGCCGTCTCTCTGAGCTGTCTTTCAATGGTGTGATGTGGGGTTAAAGCGTCAGATGCATTTTGTGGAATATAGGCAATCGTTTTGCCGCGGAAGAGCGTTCCATGCCTTATCTGAGAGCTTTGTCAGGTCGCTGCCCATCAAAGTTGAGGTGGGTCACTTTTGAGTCAAAGAATTCTCCTGGTGCTCCGAATAGAGCTTTCATGCTAAGGGTCTTGCCCGAACCTGATTCTCCAATAAGACCGACAATTTCCCCTTCAGCCACTTGAAAATCAATGCCATGGACAATTTCTTCATAGCCTGTTTCTGTATGAAATCCCAAGGTTAAGTTTTTTAGGTCGAGTAACGGCTTTTCCATATGAAACCTTCCCATCTGGCCGAATGTCAGCCCATTTAATAAGTATTTTCAAGCAGTGTTTTAATCAGGTGCGTTCCAAGGTCGGAAAGGGTTTTATTGCCTTCTCCTACAGTCTTTAATATTTAGGGTAGTAATACCCTCTTCTTTGTAAAGCAGTTGGTCCCAAGTATTCAGGACTAAAGGTTTATCATCTATTAAATCCTTTGAATTTTTCTTGAATTGGTCTGCAAAGATAAAGCCAAAATACCTAGAAATCGGAGAAAGTGCGTCGGAAAATGCCACCTTCTCAAAATGATTGTTTTCCAAATCTGTAAGGTCTCAAATACAAATTAATATTTTTATTTTGGACTAGGGCATGTTCACTGTAATAGGTCAGTCCTTCGGAACTGTCAAAAATGGCAAAGACCAAGGTGCGATTAATCTTATCCTGACGGGCATTTAAGTTGGCTATGAGATTGAAATAAAAAGGCCAGCTTTTCAGCGCGAAGCTCTTTGGTAGGCGCTTGATAATCCATGCCAAGAATTAAAGTGTTATGAGCCATTGTAGGCTCTTTACCAGTAATTTTGGCAAAATAGTTGATACCTTTTCCTTCAATTGCTTTACCTTGAATCTGGAAATCAGCTTTTAAGCCTTTCACCATATCTGTTTCCAAGGTATTGGCCTGATTCTCTGATAGAGAGAAAATTGGTATAGGTAAAGCCAATGGCACAATGCCATCTATCCCTTCAGATACAAGGATTCCCTTTGCTCCTAAAACTTTAAGATATTGAGCCTTTTTTAAAATATTTTCCATGGAAATAAGGCGAGTATCAATATAGAGGATTTGATTTTCAAGAGACTCGCTAATGGCAGTTGTTTTCTTTTCATCGAGTTTGTAAAATCTCTCGGTAAAGTTGATTACAGGGTAATGGCCCTCTATAGAACTGCCACCTGAAAGGACAAAGTCTTTGCCATAGACTAAGGGTGTTTTTCCAATTTGGAGCGTACAGTTATCCAATTCAAAGCCAGCTTTTTTAGTGAATGTTTGCTGATAGCCTTTATCACTTAAGGGTTCAAGTTCCAACAGCGAGAACTGCGATTCAATCCATTTTTGGGAACCCTTAATGCTGAACGCTTCCGCATTTTCTAAACTTAAAAGTTGATCGGCCTCGTAGGTTTTATTAAAGCTATAAGAAGCAGGCCATTTTAAAAGAATGACGGCTATGAAAAGAATAGCTGTAGTTATTTGCCACTTTCGGTTGAAGAAATGAAAGAGAGGGACGGGTTTGCTTTGCTGAGCCTTCTGAAAGTGAAGGCGCAGTCCTTCTCCAAATAGATTGAAGCTCAGAACCGTCAGGAAAAACACAGCACCTGCTGAGAGGGCAATCCAAGGGGCTACACGGATATAATCTCTCGCTGAACCCAATAGGCTAGACCATTCTGGTTCAAATGTGACATTAAAATAGGAGTAGCCTCCAAATGAAGAATCTCGGATAATTTTTAAATTGCCCACAAAGATACTAAATAGACCTAATTGCATAAGCAAAGTCAAGGCAGAGGCAATTTCCATGAAGAAAAGTATAATCACCTCAGAGCGGAGGTGGGGCAGAACGTGTTCTTTGGCGATGCGAGTTTCTGATTTCCCAATCGCTCTCTCTGCAAGTATGTAGGTTTCTGACATGATGGAAGAGGTACTGTGTTCAATGACAGAGGCAACTTTAGACCAACCAACCATGGTAAGAGTCACTATAAAGATGGCGATGGATTGGCTTTTGTATAGGCTGGAAAATAAGTCAATTCTAAGAACGATAATTGCCACCAAGAGTGGTGGAATGGTTGTAAAAACAAGATTGAAGCGATCAATGATACGGTGTGCTGTAGGGTTAGACATGCCTGCGGCAATACCCATAGGCAGAGCTAATAAAAATCGAAATGCAGTAATGCCAACAGCTAAGAGCAGTGTAAGTCGACAACCATACAGCAAGAAGCTGAATAAGTCTCTCCCAATTTGATCGCTGCCTAATAGATTGGCGGGTCCTGGTGGGTAGGGCGCAGTAGCCATTTTAAGGGCCCCATCCTCATTTATCCAAAACTTGATAAAGGAAAGACCATATGGGTTTTTACTGGTGAGCCAATCTGGAAATATTAAAATAAAACATAGAATCAGCAACATAGATGCGCCAATAATAAGAGGCCAATTTTTGTTTTTGAAGGTCATGAGTTCTTCCTCCCCGGCTGCATAATTTTAAGCAAAAGAACACTGATGAGGTAAAGCATAGCAAAGCTGAGGCCAATGCTGAGGGACATGCTGATGACCATGGTGGCATCAGTTGTATCTGAGAGCAGGTTGAACATAATACCGGGATAATTAAACAGGTACTCTACAACAATCAGGTTAGAGAAAATCAGCATAATCACGGACTTAGAGACTTCTAAAATTTTGACAAAACCTACCCGTGAAAAATGTTGAATGTAAATTTGTTTTGTGTTGAAGCCCTTATAGCGCAAGAATTTAACATAGTCTTTTTCTTTTTCATCTTCCAAAGCTACAAAGACGACACGAGCAATGTAGATAATCGGAATAATGGTCAAAGCTAGGAGGGGCATGAAATAAATCCTTAAGAATTCGGGGTCAACCCAAGAAGCCGTCAAAGGACTTTTAGACAAGACAACAACGGCGACCATGCTGACAAATGCCACTAAAACGTCTGGAATAGAGTAAAGAACAATACTGGTAAATGTGGAAAAACTACCAGACTTTTTATGGAAATAAGCATCTAATAGCCCTTTTAAAAGACCCAGAGATACGGCAATCAAAAGACCCCAAAAGACTAATATTAAACTGCGTTTTAAGTACATGCCAATTTCAGTATAGGTTCCCATATCAGAAAAAGTCAGAGAACGAATAAACATCATCATCCCTGCATAGCTTTGCCTGAGGGTTTCATAAAGTGAAAAGTTGGTCACGTGAGAGGTTCCAACTGTTTTCATGTTCACATCTGAAGGAATGCTGAGTATGACGTTAACCACCAATAGGGATATGAGAAATGGCAGCCCATTTTGAATAAATTTACTAAAAATCTTGTAAAGAATGTGATCATTAAGGCGATGAAGCCACTTAGGGGCAATCCCAGAAGCTATCATTTTGCCTGGGCGAACACTAAACTGAATGAGTACCAAAAGTAAAAGCAGTATATATAAATGCTGATTTTTTATAAAGGCATAGTCATGTTCTTTGTATAATTGCAAATTCATATGACCGAGAAAGAGCTGGCTAATAGCTTCAATTTTTTTGGAATCTACAAAGGACAAATCATCTTTAAGGCTTCCTAGTATTTGGCCAGATTCTGGGGTGGTTATTGGAGTGAGGGTAAGATAGGCATTTTCTTTAGTTTTAAAAGCTTCATAGCGTTGGAAACTAGGGTATAATCCCTCTCCCTTATTGACTAGGACAGGTCCTGGGAAACGATCAAGATTGTTATAGAGCTGATGGGTAAGCATGCGATCTAAGTCGTTATAGGTGTTATACGTTAACAGATTAGCATTGCTATCCTTAGCGCCAATCCCTTCAACAATCCAATTAGCGTTATGATTATAACGGCTATTCAAGTGACTTGCTACGATTTTAGCGGATTGATTTGAAACAGAGAGTCCAGATAAAAAGACAAAGTTCATATCGTGGATGGGAGGTTCATTTTGTAGGTTGGCTATTTTTGACAGTTCGAGTAATAAAGCTGTTGAAACGCCACCATCGGCAACTGCAGGATAAGGGGTCCCATTGGCAGACAAACCGCCGCCATCGTAATGGGTAATCCAGTTGCTTGCAATTAAAGGATCCTTTCCAGTTATGGTTACTATGTAATTAAGTGCTGTAACTTGTTTATAATCAATAGTTGCATGGATTGATATATCCTTGACAATACCAAAATAATGATCTTCATATTGGCCTGTCATACCACTGCTTTAGTATTTTCATAGCCAGAAAGGGGTTGTTCTAAGGCCTTAACTCTTAAAGCTTCGGCAAAGTGAGGGCTAATTTCTGCTTGGAAAAAGTCAGAACCCAGTTTATTGCTTAAATCATATGTTTTTTGATCCAATTTTTCTGTGGGAACAAAGCCAGAAGATACATCTCCTGCAGTCAGGTAAAGTACCCCTTTAGCGCCAGTATCCCTTATGTATTCTATTTGATCTTGGGTCAGGTATTTAGTTTTGACACATAGGATTTTACCCTTTAGGAGACTTGGTTTTACTTCATAATAATCGGTACCTAAATAGAGGAGTTCACCTTGATAATCAAGGGAGGTACCGTAGTAGTCAGCATTTGGTCGAAAATCATTATAAATATCATAGGTTTCACCTGAAGCCAGTTGAATACGGCTAGAGGGGTTCCAAATAGGAACAAGCATTTTACTGGGAAGGGTCTTATACGTAAGTCCTTCTTTTTTAAAATAGTCTTCTAAGTATAGGGCTGTAAGTTCATGTCCTTTTCCATCAAGTCCACGACCTTCCATATTTGGCTGGCTAAGTCGGGCGGTGGTTTCCATGACGCGATCTATTGAAAATAAGCTTTCATCAAAGCTCATGTGACCACGGACCAAGGCAAGGGCAGCAACTAACATAATGGATACGACAAAAGGCAGTGCAGATAAAAGGTACTTTTTTCTCATGAAAACCTCCCCTATTTCTGACAAATTGTGATGGGTCAATTAATATTAACAAATATTCAGAATATTTAATGTTAAAATAATTGCAACATACGGGGGGTTGTCAGGCACTTAAGGGAGTTATAAACTGTACATAGAACATTTTTATTTACAGAAAGGAAGACGATATGTTTGCAGAAATGAGTATCTATGAAATTATCATGTTGCTTTGTTTTGGAGCAGCTTGCCCTTCTCAATTTACAAATCTTACACGTCCAAATCAGTTGCAGGAAAAAGTGGTTATTTCCTTGCTATATTAATGGCAGGCTATGTGGCAGGAATTTTAAACAAATTGCTAATTAATTACGATCAGGTCATTTATCTCTACATTTTAAACCTTTCCATGGTTTTCGTAGATTTTATGCTCTTTCAAAAGAATCTTAAAAATACTAGAAAAGGATGTTAATATAGGAGGAAATAATGAAGAGAATTGCGGTTGCATCTAACGGAAGTAGGATTGCAGATTGTTTTTCAAGTGCAGAAGGTTTTCGAATTACGAGTTTGACGGCACTACCATTCATGTTGTGGATTATTTAGACAATGAAACACCTATGGTGGCAACATTGCCTGAGTTATTAAAGGGTTTAGAAGTAGCCGAAATTTTTACAATCAACATGGAAGAGACTTTATTAGATCAATTTAAGGCCCTAGACATAAAAGTTATTTTGGAACTTAAAGGAGAAATAGCTGAAACCGTTGTAGGCTATCACTTGGCTGAAATTTTAGAAAATAAAAAAAGAGGGATGATGCCCCTCTCTTCCTGCCATAGCACTTGTGGTTCTGAAAAATAATGGTTGGTATTGCTAATTTTAAGCTTTTATTTAGGCTCAGATTCTGAAGGTTCTTGTTCAAATAAAAAGCGCAAAACCATTTCATTATCAATGATTTCCCCTGTGGGTACAAATCCTAATTTTTTATAAAAGGCTTCTGGTCCATTGGTTCCGGGGACACAACTGGTCATTAATTCATGGGCATTTGGCAACGTTTGCACATAGTCAATAACCATTTCAATGGCTTCTTTGCCGTATCCTTTGCCTTGGTAGCGGGCATCTATCATGAAGCGCCAAAGAAAATATTCTGGCTTTTCTTCATCTAGGTCAAGCATGACAAAGCCTACAGGTTGTTCTTTTAAATAAATACCCTTAAACCATGCTGTTTTTGAATAGTGAGCTTGTGCGATCGACACCGAATTTGGAGCGACGCATTTTTTTTGTGAGTCTAGAACATCTAGTTTCATGATTTCTATTAAATTGTATTCAGTTATATCACGCAGTGTGACTTGATGGTCCACACTGAACATTTCTTGTGCCATTGGACACCTCCATTTTGGACAATTAATTGTGAGCATACCGTGAATTACTAAAGGGTATACAGTTTTAAACTCAGTAAATTGTATGCCTTGTGGCTTAATTTTGTCAAATAAAAAGTCAAAAGTGCTATAATGAGAACTGACCCTTAAATTACACAGTTTCAGGAGGCGCCTATGATATGTACGATATACGAGATATTTTAAGAAAAGCGATTACCATTACCGAAAAGCGCATCGCTGTCTATAATAAAATTTAGAGAATACCCCTGACCCAAGAATGAGAATCATGATTCAAATTATGATTTCAAGGCTGTCACAAGATATTGCCTATTATGAAAATATTGTCAAGGAGCTTGAAGGTAAAGAGATTGAACCTATTGATTTTGGTATTTATGACACCATTGCTTCACTCATCAACCAGTTTGTTAGGACTTTAGTCGTGCCTATTTGTAAGAGCAAAAAGGAGTTTTTTAACTTTGTCATAGAAAACGAGTCTGCGGTATTGGCATTGTCAGTAGATATTCAAGGCCGGTTGGCACAGGCTGAAGGCAGATCAGACAGTCAGACCTATACTATTTTATCCAAGTTGATTTTGCACAAGCGTTTTAAAATACAAGAACTAGAATACTATAAGGAGTGATGTTATGAAAAAGAAACGCGTATTAATTTTGACACTCATTTTGAGTTTGCTCTTAGGCGCTCAAGGGACTTTTGCATCGGCTAATATTTATAAGGGTACCAGCCCTATACTCAGTGGAAAAACCGTAGCTACTATTAAAAGTGGCAATGTGGTTATGGTACCTGCTAAAGAGGTCTTTACAGGCCTTGGTTTAAAAGTGAACTATGATGCCGCTGCAAAGAAAATGACTGTTAAAGGCAGCGACCGCACTTTTGAGTTCTGGTCGGGGAAAAAGTACTTTAAAGCGGGAAATGTAAACTTGAATATGGATGCGAATGCTTCTATAATAAAAAATGTTTTTTATGTGCCTGCTCACGTGATTGGTCAAGTGAGTGGTTATGAAGTAAAAATGTCAGGGAGTAAATTGACCTTGACCCCAGCCAAACGAACGGCACTCAATGTAGGGACTATTGCTGGTCCAACAGGTATAGCCATGGCGAAAATGATGAATGAATCCTACTTAGGGGAGCAAGCTAAGGTGAACTATGCTATTGAATCCAATGCTCACTTTTACCTGCTAAGTTGTTGAAAAAAGAGTTGGACATTGCTTTTGTGCCAACCAATATGGCTTCAATTGTTTATAACAAATCAAAAGGAGAAGTGGTCCTTCTCTCTACAAATATTTGGGGACTCCTTTCAGTGGTGACCACCGACCCTAAGGTGAAGACTTGGAGTGATTTTAAAAGGCAAGCAAGTTGACATATTTGGTCAAGGTGCTACACCAGAAATTGCTTTTAGAGCCTTATCTGAAAGTCATGGATTAGACCCTAAAAAAGACATGACTTACAAAATGGCATACGACACACCGGGAACTCTTGTAGCGGCTCTAGCCACGGTAAGACAAAAGATGGCATAGGGGTATTGGCAGAGCCACTTTACCAGCATGCTTCTTGCAAAAAATAAAAATGCTAGAATCATAGCAGACTTCCAAACAGATTGGAAACGCAGTTATGAGTCTGATTTCCCAATGAGTTCTGTCGTGGTGAGAAAAGACTATCTCAATGCTCACCCTGAAATTGTAAGCGCCTTTGTTAGAGAGTTTTCTAACTCTTTAGCTTATGCCAATAAAAATCCGAAAGAAATCGGCAAATTTGTAAAAATGTTACCAGAATTGCCATTTGAATCTTCCATCGTAGCAGCTTCTATTCCAAGAAGCGATTTCAGATATGTCAGTGCAGTTAACGCCAAGAAATCTATAAGCAAATACCTTCAAATTCTTTATTTGTTTGACAAGGCTACCATTGGTGGACAAATGCCTGGCAAGGACTTCTATACCACAATTCCAATCACTTATTAAAAGGTGGTTTACTCTGTGAATTCAACTAAGAACAGCAAAAATAAAAAAGGCAATGACAATAGAAGCCTTAAAGTCCTTCAATTTCAAAGCATTTGGTTTTCCATTGTCTTTATTGCAAGTCTATGGTACTTCACTGCCACAACTATGAATACAGATTTAATTTTGCCTACCCCGATGGCAGTGCTTAGTCGAATGTTGGAGATTATTCAGGGGAATCATTTTGGGCAATTATTGGTGGCTCTATGAGACACGTGATACTAGGCTTTTCAATTGCCTTTGGCGCAGGTGTTTTAACAGGTATTTTGTCAGGCTTATTTCAACAGGTTCAATGGTTTTTCTACCCTTGGGTTCAGTTGTTAAGGGCCACCCCTGTCATGAGTTTCATTCTCTATTTGATCTTATTTGTGCCGACGCCATACATTGCTGTTTGGGTAGCGTTTTTCATCGTGTTCCCAATTATTCATACCAATGTACTAGAGGGCTTTAGGTCGGTTGACCCTAAACTGTTGGAAATGGCAGACTTATACAGGGTACCAATGGTTCAGAACTCAGACGGATTTATTGGCCTTCCATTGTACCTTACCTGATGGCGGCCTGTGTGACCGGTATGGGGATTAATATCAAGGCGGTTATTACAGCTGAAACCCTTGCACTTCCTGAGTTTTCCATAGGGACAGAAATGTTTTCAGCAAGAAATTATTTGGAAACTGACCGTATCTTGGCGTGGACAATCATTATTATTCTAATAGCGGTCTTTATGGATATCATTTTAATTGGTATTAGAAATGGAATGACGAAAAGGAGAAAACGCCATGTCGTACAGCGTAGAGAAGCTTAATTTTTCTTACGATGATCAAGAGACGGTGTTGGATTCACTGGATTTTGAACTGAATGAAAATGAGATATTTTGTATTTTAGGACCCTCTGGCTGTGGGAAGACCACTTTGCTCAGGTTACTTGCTGGCATATTAGAGCCATCGGGGGGAGCCATAGACCCTTATTTTAAAGGGGAGAAGAGTTTTTTATTTCAAGAGCCAAGACTACTGCCTTGGTATACGGTTTATGAAAATTTAGTTTTTACGACGGAGCATCATTTAGAAAAAAAAGAAATGGAAACTCAAATTGAGCATTACTTAAAAGCCGTTCGTTTATGGGAGTATAAGGACCATTATCCCGATGAATTAAGCGGTGGCATGCAACAGCGGATTGCTATTGTGAGAGGATTTTTGTATCCTGCACAGTTAATGCTTTTAGATGAACCTTTTAAATCTTTAGATATTGAAATTAAGCTCAGTGTCATGGAGACGTTTAAAAACCTCTGGCGTGAAACGCCAAGGACCGTGGTCATGATTACCCACGATGGCATGGCGGCCTCTCTTCTGGGGGACCGAGTTTTGATTTTGTCGGAAAAGCCAACGAAGGCAATTGCCACCATTCATAACCCAGTGCCTAAAGAAGAGCGAAAAATTCAACATCCAGAGGTTGGTAAGTTCCAAAGCCAGCTCTACAGCTATTTTGTGAACTTATAGTTTGGGTTAGAAAACCCAATGGATTGGGTTAGAAAACCCAATTACCCTGCTTAAAGAGCGGCACTTCGGTGCCGTTTTTTTCATATGCGGTAATATCCATTTCAGGACCGCCAATCATAAAGTCGACATGAATTAGGCTGAAGTTGGCCCCTTTTGCTTCAAGTTCTTCTTGTGTGAGCTGTGAACCGTTGCGCATAGCGTAAGCATAAGCTCTGCCGAGGGCAAGGTGGACAGAGGCGTTTTCATCGAAGAGGGTGTTGTTGAACAAAATACCTGTATTGGAAATGGGAGGAGTCATTTTGGACCAAGGCCACTTCTCCTAAGTATTTTGCCCCTTCATCGTTGGCGAGAAGGCTTTCGATGACCTCTTTGCCTTTTGCGGCGAAGAAGTCTACAACTTTACCGTCTTTAAAGGTAAAACCAAAGTCTTCCACCAGTTTGCCATTTAAGCTTAAAGGTTTTGTGGCTTTTAGACTACCGTTGACTTTTAAGCGGTGAGGCGTAGTGAAAACTTCCTCCGTTGGAATGTTGGCCACATAGCTACAGCCGCCTTGGCTTTCTTTAGAACCGCCCATCCAAAAATGGTCATCTGCCAAATAAATTTCTAAGTCTGTACCAGGGCCTTTAAGAGTGAGCTTTTCAAACTGCTGTTCATTCAGATAGTTTTTATACTTTTTAAGATTTTTGTCATGGGTTTGCCAAGCCGCAACAGGGTCCTGGTTGGTTGACTCTAGTGGCGTCAAAAATTTTAGTCCATAGGGCTTCAATTGCAGCGTCTTCTTCCAGTTCTGGGAATACACTCTTTGCCCATGCAGGAGACGGCATAGCCACAATAGACCATTTCGTCTTACCCGTCATTCTATATTTCATGGCAGGCGCAACGGCTGCAGAAGCTGTTTTTTGATCTTTGGCAACCAAATCCCCAGAAACGAATTTCAACAATTCTGGATTGGGCGCTGAAATGAAAAGGTGGTGGTAATTGTCTTCATACATAGCGATTAATTGATCGACTTTCCAGTTGGGATAGTTTTCAAAGACGTAATCTTTGGCGTTTTCATATCGTATTAGGGTCATGTCATCGTCACTAAAATTGAACTCCACATGTTTGGCGCCTGCGGCATAAGCTTTTTTCATGATAGCTCTCGCAAAGGGCAAACTGGATAAATTGCCGTTGATGATAAGACCTTCGTGGGGTTGTAAGTTAATACCGACGTGTACTGCAAGGTCAGCGTATTTTTCAAGCATTTGGGAATCGATTTTCAAATGAATCACTCCTTTGGATTGGGACTATACTGTATTGGATGTAAAAATATGTCTAATGACCACATGAATTTAGTTTAACACAAAATAAAGTAGGACGTTTAAAAATGACAGAAAAGTCAAACTTTATTATTAACTTGTGAATATGGTTTGTTTTTTGGTTGGGTATTACTTTTAGAATGTGGATGAGGTCAGACGAAGAGTCACTGTCTATAATGGGTCTAACAGAAACTTAACGTTTTAGGAGGATTCCCATATGAATGCAACTACATACCCTGAGTTACAAATCAATCAAGGAAAGCTGCTGAACAACGTGGCTGAAATAGTGAAATTATGCAAACAAAATGCGATTGAAGTTGCCGGCGTGGTCAAAGGCGTCAACGGTGAAATGGGTGTTGTAGACTGTTTTGCGGCTGGCGGTGTTGAGCAAATTGCCAGTTCTAGAATTAATCAGCTTAAAAATAGCAAGTTAAAGTACCCTAATATTGAAACCCTTTTGCTAAGACTCCCTATGCTTTCAGAATTGGAAGGCGTAGTCGCTTGGACAGACATAAGCCTAAACTCTGAAAAACAAACTTTGGTGGCGCTTAATTCAGTTTGCGAAAAGCATGGAAAGACACACGGCATTATTCTGATGATGGACCTTGGCGACCTTCGTGAAGGCGATTTTAACGATAAAGATTTAATTGACCTAGCTCTCTTCGTAGAAAAAGAGCTTAAACATATAACCTTAGAAGGTATTGGCACCAATTTAGGTTGTTACGGTGCGATTAAGCCCACACCTGTTAATTTAGGCAAGCTTTGTGAGACAGCTGAAGCCATTGAAGCCTTAATTGGCAGACGACTACGAATCATTTCAGGTGGTGCAACGTCCTCTTTACCTCTCCTCCTTGAAGGCAATATGCCAAAGGGAGTCAATCATTTGAGAATCGGCGAGGCCATACTCCTCAATATGGATTTACCAGAACTTTGGGGGATTAACTTTGATAACCTCCATCAGGATGCCTTCGTTCTAAAAGCTCAAATTATTGAAATTAAAACAAAACCGAGCTACCCTGTGGGAGAAATCTTTATAGACGCTTTTGGTCATACCCCTGAGTATGAAGACCGAGGCGTCCGCAAGAGAGCCATTTTAGGCATGGGCAAGCAAGACTTTGCCATGGAAGATAAATTGACGCCAGTCGATGGAGAGGCCTTTATAGTAGGCAGTAGCAGTGATCACTTAATTGTGGATATAGAAGATTGTTCGGAGATTTACAAAGTAGGGGATGTGATGGACTTTAGTATTTTCTATGGTCCAATGCTCCACCTTTGTACCTGTGCACATGTAAGTAAGACCCTTGTGAACCCTATAGGAGAATAATTATACAATCCTACTGACGAATAAAGCACTACAAGTATGTTAAAATAGTAACATCAAATATAAAAGGATACCCAATATGAAAAAAAGGCTGATTGAGCTGAATTGGCAACCGAATAGAGAAGACCCAAGACCGGCTTATATTCAAATTACCGACTATTTCCTCAACAAGATTCAAAGTGGGGAATGGATTGCAGGATCCTACTTGCCTGACCAGCGAACCTTGTCAAAACTCCTTGGGGTTAATAGAAGTACCTTAATCAGCGCCTTAGACGAGCTAAGAGCTATGGACTTGCTAGAGACCAGAGGCAAGGGTGGAACGGTAATTGTCAATACTCAAATCGTCTCCCATGGGGTAAAACAGCCAGACTGGAAAGCTCATATTGATGAGGGTTTTCACATATCCAATTTGGATACCATACAGATTATCAACCGTTATGAATTCACTGAAGGCTTTATTCGCCTAAGCAGTGGCGAGCCGTCCCCTGAGCTTTTTCCCAAAGAAATGATGAAAGAAGTTTTAGGCGATGTGGCCAATGAAGTGGTGAATTTAGGGTATGAAGAACCCAAGGGAATGCTCTACTTAAGAGAACAGGTTGCGGCCTATTTAAAACCTCTTGGGATACAAGCTGCCCCTGAAAATATTTTAATTGTATCTGGAGCTTTACAAGCCATCCAACTTATTTCCATAGGGTTAATGCAGCCTGGGGCTACAGTTTTTCTAGAGAAGCCTTCGTACTTGTACTCTCTTAATATTTTTCAGTCCATTGGTCTTAGACGTTCAGCCATTGCCATGGATGAAGAGGGGCTTATACCCGATCAGTTGATTCATTATAAGCCGAAACATAGACAGTCTATACTCTATACGGTTCCAAGCTTCCACAACCCGACAGGCACGGTTATGACCCAAAGCAGAAGACAGGAGCTCTTGGATGTTTGTGTAAAAAATCAGATTCCCATTATTGAAGATGACGTTTACAGAGAACTTTGGATAGACGAACCTTCACCTAAACCCATTAAAGAACTGGATCAAAACAACAGTGTTTTATACGTGGGAAGCGTCTCAAAAACATTGAGCACAGGTCTTCGTATTGGTTGGTTAGTAGGACCTGAAGCTGTTGTAGAAAGACTCGGAGATTTAAAAATGCAAAATGACTATGGCTCCAGTTCCCTTGCTCAATTAACGGCAGGGAAGTTTATGGAGAAAGGTCTCTACAGCGCTCATAGTGCCTTTGTGAGAGAAAAATTGAGAATTCGTAGACAAATTACTTTAGAAGCCTTGGAAAGGTATTTTAAAGATATCGCCGATTGGAAGATTCCTCAAGGGGGGTATTACATCTGGCTGAAATTCAAATGTCCTATTCCCATGAAAGAATTTTTCGATGAAGCCTTTAAAAACGGTATTTTAGCCTATCCTGGGTATTTATATGACAATGAAATGAATCATTGTCTTCGGATCTCCTATAGTTATGCCAGCGTGGAGGAATTGGTCTTTGCCATTGAGAGACTTTCCAAAATTGCTATGAAATATGCCCTTAAAAAATAACAATAGATAACACACAAAAAAGAGTACAGCCCCTAAGCTGTATTTTTTTTGTAAAAACTATTTACAACGCAACAATGTTTTGTTACATTAAATACAAGAGGTGAGACGATGATTGAATCTGAAATATCCAAAAAGGAATTATTAGAACTGACGGGTATTACCTATGGTCAGCTCTATAGGTGGAAGCGCAAAGGACTTATTCCTGAAGACTGGTTTATAAAAAAATCCAGCTATACAGGTCAGGAGACTTATTTTCCAAGGGAGAAGGTTCTAGAACGAATTGATAAAATACTGAATATGAAAGACGATTTTTCTCTAGACCATTTAGCAGATACCTTCTCAGCAGCACCTAAAATTGTGTCGGTAAAAATGACGGAAATTCTTGAAAAGGGCATTGTGTCCCAAATGGTTCTTGAACAGTACGAAACAATGTTCGTCGAACCCTTAATCTTTTCAGATGTTCTAGGTCTGATTATATGTGAAGAGCAATTGGCAGAGGGTCTTATCAGTTTAGAAGAAGGCCGCGAACTGATTAAATTTTTAAAACAAGAAATACCGCAACTTCCTGAAAAAGCTTATGAGTTAAGGTATATCAGAAAATTGGGCATTGGATTTTGGGTACTGGCAGAGTCGGGGTACCATGTGGTATTTGACAGCACCGCCAAGCAAGTTCTGAGTTTGTCCATTCAGAAGTACATGGAAAAAATAAAAACCCTATTATAAAATTTGAGAAAAGAGGCGTTTATATGGAACAGAATACCAATAAGCCATCCATTAAAATATCAGGTTCAGGTTCATCAGGCGGCGGCGATTTTGATCAAATAAAAATCAGCGGCAGCGGCAAAATTAGTGGTGAGACCCGTTGTAATTTATTTAAAATCAGTGGCAGTGCCAGTATAGAAGGTAATATTGAAATGGAAGAAGGTCACATTAGCGGGTCTACCAAATTTCATAATAAGGTGAAGGCGAACTACCTAAAAATTAGTGGCAGTGCAAAATCTTTAGGGACATTGGACATTAAAGAACTGAAAGTCAGCGGAAGTCTTAGCGGAGAGCAATCTCTTTCGGGAGAGCAAATGGGCATTTCAGGGGTGTTAAAACTAGATGGAGACTGTAATGCAGAGACTTTTGAAATGAACGGACAATGTAAAATTGGAGGCCTATTAAATGCAGATCGTATTGACATTTCTCTTGAAGGGAAAAGCGAAATTAAAACCATCGGCGCAGAAACCATCAGAATAAAATGTGGACGCCATGGGGGTATTCTTAAAGAAGTGATAGGGCTATTTACAGACCAAAATCAGAGAATGTACTGTGAAAGCATTGAGGGTGACGATATCTACTTAGAAAATACCACCTGTGACGAGGTCAGAGGCGGCAAAATTGTTATAGGAAATGGCTGTCAGATTAAGTTGGTTGAATATACTGGAACCCTTGAAGTTCACTCCAGTTCTAAAGTTGAAACTCAGCGAAAACTATAGAGCGGGATATTCTTTGTAGAAATTTTGTCGGTTTAGAAGGTGAGATGCCTTTAAAATACAGACTGCCAAACCAGTTTAACGACCAATGCCAATGCGATGGTGATGAAAATGGGCTTAATAACCTTCGCACCGTTTTTAATGGCAATGTGAGTCCCGACATAGGCGCCAAATATCATGGAAATCGCCATAGGGATTGCCACCAGATAGATGATTTTACCATTGAGGGCAAAGAGAATGAGTGAAACCACATTACTGACAAAATTCAATATTTTACCATTACCCGCAGCAATGGTAAAATCAAATCCAAAGATACTAATGAACAAGAAGATGAGGAAAGCCCCTGTGCCAGGACCAAAGAAACCGTCGTAGAAGCCAAGTCCGAAGGCAAAGAGCATGCCATATATTATTTTGCGGCGGTCCAGTCCTTTGAAATTTCCCGTTTGGCCGAAATCTTTTTTCACAATGGTATAAAAAGTAACCGCAATAATCATGACTACAATAAACCAACTTAAAAAGCTCTCATCCACACGGAGGGCAGTAAAAACCCCAAGAGCAGCGCCGAGAATTGTACAGGGAATTTGATATTTAACCAGTGGAAAGTAAATTTTTTTAGACTTGGCAAATTTAAGGGTGCTGGTAAAGGAAGCGCAGGTACTAGCAAATTTATTGGTACCCAGTGCCAATTGTGGTGGAACGCCTGTGGCGATAATCGCAGGCAAGGAAATAATACCACCGCCACCTGCAATAGAGTCAATAGCTGCAGCAACAAAACCAGCAATACATATAAAAATCAAGGATTTCAAATCCATAAGTTACCTCCTATAAGCCCAAAACGTCTTTGACGCAGTAATATCCAGCCTCTTTGTCTTTTAAAAAGAGAGCGCAGTCAAGGGCACCTTCGGCAAAACACTTCCAGTTATGGGCATGGTGGGTGATTTCAAGACGCTCACCAAGAAGACCAAACATAACGGTATGGCTGCTTGAGATGTCCCCCGAGCGAATCGAGTGGTAGCCAAGGGTACCTTCTTTTCGTTTTGATTTGCCAGAACGACCAAAAGTAGCTAAGTCAGTCCATTCAGCTTCAAGGGTTTCAGCAATTACCTTACCCATTTCTATAGACGTGCCACTGGGTGCGTCTATTTTATTTCTGTCGTGCATTTCAATAATTTCAATGTCGGATGAATCACCGATGGTCTCTGCGGCAATGGCAAGCAGTTTATACATCAGGTTTACGACACGGCTTGTATTTGCGGCATAAAGAATGGGAATCTCTCTAGACGCCGTTTTAAAAGCTTCCATTTCATCCAAGGAAAACCCTGTTGTTCCACATACAAATGCTTTTTTATGCTTTAAGCACAGGTCTAAAAGTATCATTGATGTTTCGGTTGTACTATAATCAATAATGACATCGGCAGTTGAAACGAAGGCATTGACATCAGCAGTGACAAAAACGCCAAGAGGGCGACCTACGCCACATAAAAGACCTGCGTCCTCTCCTATGTAACTACGACCAGCGGGTGCTAAAACTCCCGTTATATTTATATTTTCTCGGGCAATAGCCCCTTGAATAATGAGACTGCCCATTTTTCCTTTTGGTGCTACGACAGCGATGTTCATCACGACACGTCCTTTCCATTTGCATAATGGAACTGTTTAATCAGTAGGTACCTTTGCATTTTAACATTTTCTCAGGTTCTTTCTCAATACAATTGCTAATTTAGGGGTATAGGTAAGGGGAGGTGAGGTTATGAATACGACTAAACGTTTGACACAAGCTTATGAAAATGCCCTTTGCCTGCCTTTGAACAAAGACAGCAAAATAGTGTTATTCAGCGACGTCCATCGGGGAGATAACAGTTTTTCAGACGAGTTTGCCCACAATCAGAATATTTATTTACATGCTATGAATTATTATTACAATGAGGGTTTCACCTATATAGAAGTGGGAGACGGTGACGAACTGTGGGAACACAGCGACTTCAAACATATTAGGGGCGCTCATGACGATGTATATGATATACTGCGGACGTATTATCAAAGCGGGCGCTTTTATGGTATTTATGGCAATCATAATTTGGATTTTAAAGACCCACAATTTATACAACGTCATTTAGAACATTACTTCGATGAGTTTAACGAAAAATATGAAGATCTCCTGAAAGGCATTGTTTATCATGAGGCCATTCGGCTTAAATATGAGGATTTTGAAAAGGACATCTTTGTCATCCACGGTCACCAAGGGGATTTTATCAACGATCAAGGCTGGCGGTTCACAAAATTCATCAATCGAAATTTATGGCACTATCTCCACATTATTGGCTTTACCAACCCTGCCAGCCCTGCAAAGAACTTGCATAAACAGCATAAAATTGAGCGGGTTTTTGGCAAGTGGATTCGTGAAACCAATCAAATGATGATTATTGGACATACCCACCGACCTAAATTTCCAAGTGAAGGAGATGTGCCCTATTTCAATACGGGTTCTTGTATTTTTCCCAGAAATATTACGGGGATAGAAATTGAATCAGGTAAAATTTCATTGATTGAGTGGCGTATTCGGCCTGATGAAGAAGGGCGGTTGTCTATTATTCGGAGAATACTCAGTGGACCAAAGCCTTTAGGTACTTTTTTAAATGATGAAATTCTAAATTAGAAATGAAATATATTTAAAAATGAAATCTGACTTGCAATTTCTAAAAAAGTTTTGTAAGATGGAGTCAATTCAATAAGAGGTCGAAGGACCTCGAATCTTCAGGGCAGGGTGTAAATCCCTACCGGCGGTATAGCCCGCGAGCCGAAAGGTTGATTAGGTTGAATTCCTAAGCCGACAGTATAGTCTGGATGAAAGAAGATCCAATTCACTTAACTTTTTTTCTGTATGGAAAAAATAGTTTTATGGACACGTATCGATTAAGCTCTGAAATACATTTTTGTGTTTCAGAGTTTTTTGTCTGTATGAGTTTGTATAAGTCTTTAAAAAAGTGAATTTATTTAAACCCCTGGAGTAACTACGTCTAGGGGTTTTTTATTTATATGAGAAAAGCCCCGACTGTAAGGGAGTGAAGCTATGACAAATCAGGTTCAAAGGAGTACAACAGAAAAATGGATGAAATTGGCAATTGAACTGGCTGAAAAAGGAAGGGGCTTAGTTCACCCAAACCCCATGGTGGGCGCAGTGATTGTAAAGGATCAGAAGGTTATTGGACAAGGGTACCACCCCTATTATGGCGGTCCTCATGGCGAAATAGTAGCCCTAAGGGATTGTGAGGCAAAAGGGAATGATCCTCAGGGTGCAGATGTTTACGTGACCTTAGAGCCTTGCTGTCACTTTGGGAAAACACCACCTTGTACGGAAGCGCTGATCAAGGCGGGGGTGAAGCGGGTCATAGTTGCCGTGGAAGATCCTAACCCTCTGGTAGGAGGAAAAGGGACTTTGCAGCTTAGAAATGCAGGCATTCAGGTAGAGGTAGGCGTACTTAGAGAAAGCTGTTTGGAACAAAACCGCATCTTTTTTCACTACATTCAGCATCAAAAACCCTATGTCATTTTAAAAAGTGCCACCAGTTTAGACGGGAAAATAGCCACAAAGCTGGGAGAATCACAGTGGATTACTTCAGAGGCGTCAAGGCAACACGCTCATGGTGTACGAAATCATATGGGGGCCATAATGGTTGGTATTGGAACGGTTTTAGCGGACAACCCAATGCTCACCTGTCGTTTGGGCGGTCAAGTGAACACTTCTGCTGAAGAAGGTGTGATAGAAAGCTTTTTAACTGAGAAAAGACAACTTGTTCGCATTGTAATAGACAGTCAGCTTCAAATACCACTGGGTTCAAAATTGGTGGAAAGCGCCAATGAAGTGCCACTTTGGATTGTCTGTGGAGAAGGTGTAAAGCCAACAACTCAATTAGAACTAAAGAAATGTGGGGCTCTTTTATTGGAACAGCCCTTGGACTCTTCTGGGCACGTAGACTTGCCTAATCTTATGACAGTTCTCGGCAGTCGTAAAATTGACAGTTTGCTTATAGAAGGCGGGGGCGGTTTAAACGATTCAGCCCTTCGCTCGGGAATTGTCGACGAGGTGAATTTTTATATAGCACCGATTCTTATCGGCGGAGCAGAGGCAAAAACAGGGGTGGAAGGTTTAGGTATTAATAAACTTTCAGATGCCATTCAATTGGAAAATATGAAAGGCACCTCCCTTGGTCCCGATTTTTTAATACAGGGCAAAGTAAGAACAGGAAGACGTGCGAACAAGTTTAAATGAGAAAGGTGGGTTTTACATGTTCACAGGTATTGTAGAGGAAATTGGCGTTGTAAAAACCCTTGAGAGGGGACAAAAATTTTCAAGGCTGACCATTGGTTGTCATAAAATTTTATCGGACTTAAAAATTGGAGACAGCGTCAGCACCAATGGCGTTTGTTTGACAGCAACTCAGGTGGGAAAAGACGTCTACTATGCAGATATAATGGCGCAAACCCTTAGAGTAAGCGGATTGAGTACGTTAAAGGTTGGAGATCGTGTGAATTTAGAGAGGGCAATGAGCGCCATGGGGAGATTTGGTGGACATATAGTCTCAGGTCATGTAGATGGCATTGGAAAAATTGTAAGTATTGAACCGGAAGCTGAGGCAATCTGGCTGAGTATTGACGCAGATGAGAGCGTACAGAGACTCATTATTGCTAAGGGTTCCATCGCTATAGACGGGGTAAGCCTTACAGTTGCAGAATCGACCCCTAGTGGATTTAAGGTTTCTTTGATTCCTCATACCGCAAAAGAGACGACTTTAGGTTATAAAAAAGTTGGCGATTTGGTAAATCTGGAAAATGATATGATTGGAAAATTTGTAGAGCGTTTAATGGAGAGAAAAGAAGGAGGTCAGTCATGTTTGAATTTAGCCACATTGGAAGCGTTCTTGAGGGATTAAAACAAGGTGAAATGGTAGTCGTTGTGGATGATCCCAACCGTGAAAACGAAGGGGATTTGGTAATGATTGCAGAGAAGGTGACACCAGAAGCGATTAACTTCATGGCAAAGTATGGGAGAGGTTTAATCTGCATGCCCCTTGAGAAACAAATGATCGAAAAATTGGAACTTAACCCTATGGTAGGGTTAAATACAGACCCCTTTGGAACCGCTTTTACCGTTTCAATTGATGTAGACAACGGCAGTACAGGTATTTCAGCTCACGACAGAGCAGCAACGATTCTCAAAACCGTTTCTGCAGGGGTGAGTGCAGATGATTTTAAACGACCAGGGCATATCTTCCCTTTGGCGGCCAAAGAAGGGGGCGTACTGGTAAGAAGAGGTCATACGGAAGCTTCTGTGGATTTGGCAAAAATGGCTGGCTGTCAAGGTGCGGCGGTTATTTGTGAAATTCTCAACGAGGATGGCACCATGGCGAGATTGCCTGAACTTATAGTCTTTGCCAAGAAGCATGGCTTAAAAATGATGACCATTGAAGCCTTAGCGGCTTACCGAAAGGAGCAAGGGGCCGTAAAATCATTTGATTGGTTAGAACAAGCGACAGAGACAAAAATGCCAACAGCTTATGGAGACTTTAAAAGCTATGGTTTTGTAGATCACAGAGATGGCGGGCACCATGTGGCATTGGTTATGGGAGATGTGACAGAGCAAGAGGAACCCATACTGGTAAGGGTCCATTCAGAATGTCTGACAGGAGACGTTTTTGGCTCTAAAAGATGTGACTGCGGTCAGCAACTGGACCAAGCCCTTAAGTCTATTGCTGAAAAAGGGAGCGGAATTCTTATTTATCTGAGACAGGAAGGCAGAGGCATTGGACTCATTAACAAGCTTAAGTGCTACGAACTCCAAGAACAGGGGTATGACACCGTCAGTGCCAACTTAGCCCTTGGATTTGAGGCAGACCTTAGAGACTATAGTGTAGGCGGGGCAATGCTCCATGCTTTGGGGGCTTCCAATGTTCAACTTATGACTAACAACCCTGAAAAAGTTACGGCACTAAAGTTAAGTGGCATTCATGTTGCATCGCGTTTGGAAAAAAAGGTTGAAATATTTGAAGAAAATAAAGCATATATTCAAACGAAAATCGAAAAAATGAATCACATCCCTTATACTATTTAATTCAAAAAGGAGAATAAGAAAATGGTTAAAACAATTGAAGGTATGTTCCAAGGTGAAGGTTTAAAAATTGGCATTATTGTAGGTCGGTTCAATGAACTCATCGGTTCAAAACTCTTAGGCGGCGCTATAGATGGCCTAAAGAGACATGGCGTTTCAGAGGAAAACATGAAAGTCGTATGGGCACCAGGCGCTTTTGAGATTCCTCTAGTGGCTCAAAAAATGGCAAAGAGTGGTGAATATGATGCGGTAATTACCCTTGGAGCTGTGATTCGGGGGGCAACACCTCACTTTGAAGTGGTCAGTGGCGAAGTTTCAAAAGGTGTGGCACAGGTGAGTTTAGCAACAGGCGTACCAGTAATTTTTGGCGTACTGACCACAGATACCATTGAACAGGCCATTGAACGTGCAGGAACAAAGGCAGGGAATAAGGGATTTGACGCCGCTATGACCGCTATTGAAATGGCAAATTTACTTAAAAATATTGATGATTCCAACGAAAATGTTTAAGAGGCCTGGCAATATGGAATATATAGTAAGGAAGCCTGTTTAAAAGCTTTTTAGGGAAAGTGCAAAGCTTTTCTTTTCATTAGTGTCCCGAAATAATTCTTGATATAGGCTTTTGTTAATATTATAATTAAGTTGATGAGTAATGATAGTTATTTTCAATTGGACCTTCTTACAAAATTAAGTTTCATATTGAAAAGACAATCGTTAATTTTACTTCACAAAGGTTTAACACAAGTATGGGAGGAATGAAAATGAAGAAGCATTTAGCACTACTAATGACTTTGTTATTAGCAGCGTCAGCACTTGCTGGTTGTGGCGCCAAGCAAGCTGAAACACCTGCACCAACTCCTGCACCAGCGGAAACTACAACTGAAACGGCAAAATGGGCAGACGGTATGTACTATGCACAAGGTGATACATACGACGCAAAAACAGGCTGGAAATCAACGGTACTTCTTGAAGTAAAAGATGGCAAAATCGTTTCCGCAAATTGGAATGGTATCAGCAACAAAATAGGCGTTGATAAAAAGACGGCTTCACAGACAGGCAAATACCCAATGGTAGAAAAAGGTGGCGCAAAAGCACCTTGGCACGAACAAGCTGCTGAAATGGAAAAATTCTTAATCGAAAAACAAGATCCTAAAGCAATTACAGTTAATGCTGAAGGCAAAACTGACGCAGTTTCAAGCGTTACCATGGCAGTTGGGGACTTTGCCCTACTTGCAGATAAAGCGCTTACAGCAGGTCCAGCAACCGCTGGAACATATAAAGATGGTACTTACCATGCGGAAGGTAAAGATTTTGACGCCAAAACTGGCTGGAAAGGGACTATGGATATAGTGATTGCTAACGGCAACATTATTTCAGTGTTCTGGTCAGGCGTAGATAAAGACGGCAATGACAAAAAAACTGCTTCCATTGAAGGCAAATACCCAATGGTAGAAAAAGGTGGCGCAAAAGCACCTTGGCATGAACAAGCAGCAGCTGCAGAAGGCTTTTTACTTGAAAAGCAAGCAGCAGATGGGATTGCAGTAAATGCTGAAGGCAAAACAGATGCGATTGCAAGCGTAACGATGGCTGTAGGCGAATTTACCCAATTAGCTACGGAAGCACTTAGCGCTGCTAAATAGTGTGATAACGGGTTGAGTGTAAATTGCTCAACCTGTTTTTTTATGATAAACCATTCTCTTGTGGCCAATGAGAGAAGATTATATATTGACAGAACATCGTCAAGAGACAAACTGGGGGAGGTCCCAAAATGAGTGAATGCAAAAAGATCGTGATTATAGGCGCTGGCTATGGTGGCGTGTTGGCAGCTAAAAAGCTTGCGAAAAAAGTAAAGAAGATGAGAGAAGAGGTCACCGTGACCTTGATTGATAAAAATTCCTACCACACCATGTTGACGGAACTCCATGAAGTCGTAGCAGATCGCGTACCACAAGATGCCATTAAGATTAGCCTTAAGAAAATTTTTGCAGGCAGAAAAGTGAGCGTTGTACTAGATGAAGTCACCTCTGTGGATTTTGATAAAAAAGTGGTTGTTGCAAAAGACGGAAATTATTCATATGATTATTTAGTTTTAGGAACAGGCTCAAAGCCAACCTTCTTTGGGACGAAAGACGCAGAAGAACACAGTTTTAAATTGTGGAGTTATGAAGACGCCATTTTATTGAAAGAACAAATTCTTAAATGCTTCCGAATGGCAGAAGTCACAAAAGATGAAGCCAAAAGAAGAGAACTTTTAACATTTGTGGTAGTCGGCTGTGGTTTTACGGGCATAGAAATGATTGGGGAACTGGCAGAATACAAAGGACGCCTCTGTCAGGACTATGATGTAAACCCTGATGAAGTCAGATTGATGGCACTGGATGTCCTTCCGAAAATACTGACTATTTTCCCAGATAAACTCATTCGAAAAGGCGTAAGACGTCTAACGAGAATGGGCGTAGAGGTTATGACCAGCACGGGCATAAACGAAATGGGAAAAGATTATGCTCTTGTTGGTAAAGACAACAGAAAAATACCGACTCAAACGGTGATATGGGCGGCTGGCGTTGAAAGCAGTGATTTAATGGGTGTAGTAGACATTGAAAAAGCGGGAAGAAACCGAGCAGTCACCAATGAATACCTTCATCTTGTTAATAATGACAGCGTCTATGTGGTGGGGGATAACATTTTCTACACACCTGAAGGGGAAGAGCGACCTGTCCCACAAATGGTAGAAAATGCAGAACATTCTTCTGCAACTGTGGCACATAATATTATCGCTTCTCTTAAAGGCGAAGAAAAAGAAGCCTATAAGCCTGCTTTCCATGGAGCGATGGTATGTATTGGCGGCAAATATGGTTTGGCTCACTTGGGGTTGCCTGGCAAGTTCTTTAGCCTTTCAGGATTCTTTGCCCTATTTGTTAAACACTTCATCAATGTGATTTATTTCTTGCAAGTTGCAGGCTTTAATAAAATTTGGTCTTATGCCATGCATGAAGTTTTCCATGTAAAAGATCGCAGAAGCTTAGTAGGCGGTCATTTCTCAAAGGCTTCACCAAACTTTTGGCTAGTTCCACTCAGACTGTTTATAGGCTTTAAATGGCTGTTTGAAGGCTTAGCAAAACTACCTAAAATCATCGAAAACCCCCACAGTATCTTTTTAATTCCACCATCACCAACATGGCCTGTGACTGCGGCGACAGGTTCGGCTACAGCAGAAGGTGGGACAGAAGCTTGGGGTGCAGTTCTCCATGTTCCAGATTTTATAAAATCAATGGTAGATGTGATGATGAATACCTTTTTCTATGGTCCTGACAATTTTACAGAACTTGCAGGCGTATTCCAAGCAGGTATGGTTTGTGCAGAAATTTTAGTGGGTCTAGCCCTCATCGGTGGACTATTCACAGCTTTAGCCTCTATTGTTTCTGTAGGCATGGGCCTCATGATTTGGTCTTCTGGTATGGCACCCGTGGAAATGCTTTGGTACTGGTTCGGTGGATTTGCCCTTATCGGCGGTTCAGGCAGTACCTTTGGTCTTGACTATTACGTCCTACCTTGGCTTAAAAAGCGATGGAAGAAGTTTGGCTGGGTTAAGAAAAACTACTTGTATATTGACTAGACAGACGGTGATATTATGAATGGACTCTATTGGAAAGATCCCTTATTAACACTTGAACTCAATATCGTCCAGGATCTCATGGTCAAACAAACGAAAAGTAAAGACCAACGCTTCGATCAAATGGTTGAAGAATGGTTATCTCAAAGAGGTAAAATGCTGAGACCAGCGTTTTACCTCTTGTCTTCTCGGTTTGGCATTGAAGAAGCTGAAATACTGCGAATGCAGCATTTGGCGACACAAGATCCTGAGACAATAAAAGAAGAGCTGCTTTCAAACCCAAAACAAATGCGATTTTACAAGGGTGCAGCAGCTATTGAGCTCATACACATGGCTTCTTTAATTCACGACGATGTGATTGATGAAGCCAAACTCCGAAGGGGCAGACCTTCGGTTCAAAGTGCTTATGGAAAAGATTACGCGGTGTATATGGGAGATTTTTTATTTTGCAAAGCCGTGCTTATGGTGGCAGACCATGAAGAAAAAGACGGTCTCAAGTCCATGGCAGATGCTATGGCACAAGTCTGTATTGGAGAAATTAAGCAATACCACAGCCGACATGTTCTGAAGCCAGACCTACGCAATTATTTTAAAATTATAGCTTCTAAGACTGCAGCCCTATTTGCACTCAGTTTTTATGCAGGTGCTATTGAAAACAACTGTAGCAAAAAAATGGCCAGCGATCTTGGGAAAGTAGGTTACAACATGGGCATGGCCTTCCAAATTGTAGACGATCTTTTAGACTATAAAGAGGACCATAAAATAGGGAAGGAAGCCTACAAAGACCTTTCCCAAGGTAATATCAATTTACCGATTCATTTAGCGCTGAAAACTCATAAGGCGGCTGACTTGACGGCTTTGCTTGAAAGTGATGACTTAGGTCCAGATATCTTTATGGCTATTGTAGAAATTGTTCAACAGACCCATGCCGATGAATCTGCTGCACAATACGCGCATAAATATACAAAAAGAGCTATAAGATACCTAAATAGGTTGCCGAATCACCCAACAAAGAGGATTTTAAACGAGCAAATTTCAGACTTGCTTGAAAGACAAATGTAGAGGGAAGTATTATGAATATAAAGAGTTTTTTTAAACTGGTAGAAATTCAAACAAAAGTTGCCAGCCAAGTACCTTTAGTGGTAGGGACATTGGTTGCCCTTTATTACTATGGCAGCTTTGACCTTGTGAATTTCTTGTTGATGTGGTCTTCACTCCTATGTATAGATATGGCCACCACAGCCATCAACAACTACATGGATTATGAGAAGGCCCTTCATACAGAAGGTTATGGCTATAATGGACATAACGCCATTGTGAGAGATAAGCTCAACATCCAGTCGGTAAAGGGTGTTATTGTCGGTTTACTGGTCATAGCAACCGCTTTAGGGCTGTTGTTGTTTTTAAGAACGGACTGGCTGGTCTTAGTGATTGGAGCAATTGCCTTCCTCATTGGTATTGGCTATACCTATGGTCCAATGCCAATATCTAGAACGCCTTTTGGAGAAATTGTCTCAGGTCTAACCATGGGCTTCGGCATACTTTTTTTAGCCGTGTACATTCAAGTATTAGACCCTTCTTGGCTGATGGTAAACTTGGGACTTGATGGGCATTTGTTGATAGATATTAACCTTTTTGAATTTGCCAGACTCCTTCTTATTTCAATGCCTTTTGTTATTGGAATCGGTGATATTATGTTTGCTAATAACATCTGCGATATGGAAGAAGACTGGAAAAACCACCGCTATACCTTGCCGATTTCCCTTGGAAAGACTTGGAGTTTAAAGCTCTTTGGCGCTTCTTATGGCATAATATACATTTTGATTGTATTAAATATTGCCATTGGCTTAACCCCTAGTTGGACGGGGTTGACCCTTATAACGATTCCAATCGTTTATAAGCAAACCAAACAATTGATTTTAGAGCCTGTCAAAGAGAAAAACTTTGCCAATGCGGTTAAGAATTTTTTACTGATTAATGGCTGTTATGCTTTGACTTGGGTTTTTGCGATTTTGTTTAGGTAGGTTGAGGGAAGTGAATAGATAAAGATATTGCCGCTGATTCAGCGGCTTTTTTTGTGCTTAAAAATAGGTGCGAGGTTAAAGCTTTTCGTTGACATTTGTATATAAAATAAATAATATATATAAGGATTCAAAAATAAGGCATAAATTGGTATAATTACATATTTTGAAAATAAATACAAATAAGTAAAATGTGCTACTTTTACAAGCGTTTCTAAGTTGGTAATAGCTATGAGCTATTAAGATAAATATTGAAATGGGGGGACTGTAGAAAAAAATTGAGTATTTTTTAAGGAGTGATTTTTGACAAATAAGTAAAAATGACAGAACAGAACTATTAAGATGAAAAATCTTAGAAAGGCATAGGAGAGTAAAAATGCATAAACTTAAAAAGATGATATCTTTAATGCTGGTTGTGGTGATGCTTGTTACAATGACCAGCTATTCATTTGTGGAAGACACTATTCCAAATGAAACCAAAGGAACTGCTGAAGATTTACAAACCAGTCAAACTAATGATTTGCAATTTCAAACATTGAACGTGACAACTGATTCGGCTTTTCAAATTGTTCCGGATCTTAGTGTGAGTCTACTCAGTGTAGAAGGTCCGGGAACAGGAACTGAGACGGATCCTTATGTAATTAGGACTGCAGATGACCTTATGAAAATTAAGGATAAACCAACTGCATTCTATAAGTTGGTGAACGACATAGATTTAACGGGAATTAAGTGGGAACCGTTGTGTGCTAGTGTAGCATTTACAGGAACATTGGATGGTAATGGGTTTAGTATTAGTAACATGACAGTGGAGAAGGCGAATGCAACCACCTTGGGGTTATTTTCAAAGATGAACGGTACGATTCTTAACTTAACGATGAATAAAGCTAAGTGCATTGTTACTGGAAGTGGTGGACAAGTAGGTGCAATAGCAGGAAGTAGTACAAATGGGAAATACATTAATTGTAGTGTAACAGAGTCGATAATTGAGGGTTACTCAAATCTAGGGAGTCTAGTTGGTGGGGCAAATGTTACACAGTTTAGTGGAATCAAAGTAGAGAAAACTAAAGTAGGAAGTGCAGTTACAACAATGGGTGCTGGTGGAATAGCGGGCGGCACATCAAATTGTAATATAGAAAAGTGTAGTGTAGATGCCACACTAGTGGCAAAGCAATATGCTGGAGGAATATCGGGGAATTTATATAATAGTAAGGTTAGTCAAGTACAAACATTTGGAGAAATAAAAGGTGAAGAATATTTAGCTGGAATAGGGGGATCATTTGGTAATCAAAATCCTAAGGTGCCAATATACTGTGAAGTAACAGACAGTGCCAGTTATATGAACATCATTGGTGTAAAAGAGATTGGTGGTTTAGTTGCGGTTGGATACAGCCATGGAGCTATTCTAAAAACAAGCCTATTCGCAGGAAAAATAATCTTCACAAACAGTGCTAATATAGGCACTATTGGTGGACTTATCAATAACGGAAGTGGGACGACTAACTGCTATTACGACGCAGAGAAGACCAATCTTTCACCAAGAAATACAGGTGAGATTGGTAGAATAACAAAATCTATGTTGAAGAAATCCAACTATCTTAATTGGAATTTTGATGGTATTTGGGACATTCAAGAAGGGAAAACATATCCGTATTTAAAAGAATTTCAAAGTGCCGTAAATAGCTCTGGCTCAATCATACCCAATGGTGATGGCACTGAAAAAAGTCCCTATGAAATCACTAACGCAGATCAATTGAAATTAATTTCTAACGAAACATCAGCCTTCTATAAGCTAATGAATGATATTGACTTATCAGGAATCAAGTGGGAAGCATTGTGCAATAATGTACCATTCACAGGAACGTTGGATGGAAATGGATTTAGTATTAGTAACATGACGGTGGAGAAGGCGAATCAATTCTATGTGGGATTATTTGCAAAAATGGATGGTACCGTTTGCAACTTGACCATGAATAAAGCTAAAAGCACTATCACTGGAAGTGGCGGAGTAGTAGGAGCAATAGCAGGAACCAGTACAAATGCAAAATATATCAACTGTAGTGTAATAGAGTCGATAATCGACGGTTACTCTTCCCTTGGAGGTTTAGTTGGTTCGGCAAGTGCAACGCAGTTTAGTGGAATCAAAGTAGGGCAAACTAAAGTAGGAAGTGCAGTTACAACAATGGGAGTTGGCGGAATAGTCGGCGGTACTTCTAGTTGTAATATAGAAAAATGCAGCGTAGATGCCACACTAATGGCAAAGCAATATGCTGGGGGAATATCGGGGAATTTATACAATAGTAAGGTTAGTCAAGTACAAACATTTGGAGAAATAAAAGGTGAAGAATATTTAGCTGGAATAGGGGGCTCTTTTGGTAATCAAAATCCTAAGGTGCCAATATACTGTGAAGTAACAGACTGCGCAAGCTACATGAATATCACTGGTGTAAAAGAGATTGGTGGTTTAGCTGCGGTTGGATATGGCCATGGAGCTATTCTAAAAACAAGCCTATTCGCAGGAAAAATAAACTTCACAAACAGTGCTAACACAGGCACTATTGGTGGACTTATCAACAACGGAGGTGGGACGACCAACTGCTACTACGACGCAGAGAAGACTAATCTTTCACCAAGAAATACTGGAGAGATTGGTAGAATAACAAAATCCATGTTGAAGAAGTCCAACTATCTTAATTGGAATTTTGATAGCATTTGGGACATTCAAGAAGGGAAGACTTACCCATACTTGAAAGAATTTCAAAACGGCGTAAATAGTGCTGGCTCAATCATACCAAATGGTGATGGTACTGAAAAAAGTCCCTATGAAATTACTAACGCAGATCAATTGAAACTAATTTCAAATGAAGTATCGGCCTTCTATAGGCTGATGAATGACATAGACTTATCAGGAATCAAGTGGGAACCGTTGTGTGCTAGTGTACCATTCACAGGAACACTGGATGGTAATGGGTTTAGTATTAATAACATGACGGTGGAGAAGGCTAATGCAGTCACCTTGGGATTATTTTCAAAGATGGATGGTACGGTTCTTAACTTAACGATGAATAAAGCTAAGTGCATTGTTACTGGAAGTGGTGGACAAGTAGGGACAATAGCCGGAAATAGTACAAATGGGAAATACATTAATTGTAGTGTAACAGAGTCAATAATTGATGGTTACTCAAATCTAGGAAGTCTAGTTGGTGGGGCAAATGTTACACAGTTTAGTGGAATCAAAGTAGAGAAGACTAAAGTAGGAAGTGCAGTTACAACCATGGGTGTTGGTGGAATAGCGGGTGGCACATCAAATTGCAACATAGAAAAGTGTAGTGTAGATGCCATACTAATGGCAAAGCAATATGTTGGGGGAATATCGGGGAATTTATACAATAGTAAGGTTAGTCAAGTACAAACATTTGGAGAAATAAAAGGTGAAGAATATTTAGCTGGAATAGGGGGGTCTTTTGGCAATCAGAATCCAAAGGTGCCAATATACTGTGAAATAACAGACTGTGCGAGCTATATGCAAATAACCGGAGTAAAAGAAATTGGTGGGTTAATTGCGGTTGGATATGGTCATGGAGCTATTCAAAAAACAAGCCTATTCGCAGGAAAAATAAACTTCACAAACAGTGGTAACATAAGCACAATTGGTGGACTCATCAACAATGGAAGTGGGACGACTAACTGCCTCTACGACGCAGAAAAAACCGGCCTAAAACCAAGAAACACATACGAAATAGGCAAAACAACAAAAGAAATGTTTACAAAATCAACTTACCCTACATGGAATTTTGATAGCGTTTGGGCGATACAAGAAGGTATATACTATCCAATCCTAAAAAACGTCCAATTTTTAGGCAGCGAAACTTCTTTACTATTACCGCCAAACAAATTAACCGTATCTGAAATTACTGCAAGGACATTTAAACTAAGTTGGACACCAGCGCAACAAGCAGAGTCTTACGATGTTAAAGTAGGCAGTAAAATTTATAATACGGCAAATATAGAAATGGTAATTTCAGATTTAGAACCTGAAACTGTCTATCAGGTTTCAGTCGCAACTAAAGCAAAGGACAAAGTCAGTTCAGACTCAGAAATAAAAAATGTCACAACACTAGCTTCAACCATTGCAACACCGAAAATAACCAGTGTAGAACTTGCAAATGGTCAAATGGTTATTAACTGGACGGCTATTGGTGGTATCAAAAAATACGAGTTAAGCATCAATGGTGAAATTGTCAATATAACGGGTGTCAAGGGAACTTACACCTTAAAGAATGTTAAAGACAATACAACTTACCAGTTCAAGGTAAGAGCAATTGGCGTGAAGGATAAAAGTAAATGGTCGGATTTGGTGACAAAAAAGACTAAAGATGAGTATGGCATGACTGGTCAAGGAACAGATGCAGACCCATATGTAATTCTTGAGGAGTCACACTTTGCACGCATTAATAAAGAACCGAGTGCTAGTTACATGATTGGTCAGGACATTACGCTAACATCAGCATGGACGCCCCTTTGTATAGACAAGCCTTTCACGGGGAAAATATTTGGTAACAAAAAGAAAATTATAGGTTTAAACATTGTACAAAAGAATCAACAAAATATAGGATTTATTGCTACCGTAAAAGGGGCAGAGATTAGGGATTTGAAGTTTGAAAATCCAATAATTAGTTCAGAGGGAACCAATGTAGGTGTCCTGATTGGTAAATCAGATCAAGTTGTTTTAAAAAATGTCAAAGTAACAGGAGCAACTGTTGAGGGCAGCCAATACGTGGCAGGTTTAGTAGGCATACTAAATGATACAGGGGTTGTCTCTAAAACTATTATTGAAAACTGCTCTGTCTCTTCGAGCACTATCAATTGCAAAGGCTCATATGCTGCAGGCTTAGTTGCAAGTCTTGTAAATGGTCAACTTCTAAAATCAAAATTTGAAGGGACTATTTCAAACAATTTAGATTATGCAGGTGGATTAGTGGCAGTTGCAAATAAAGCTGTCATTGACCAATGTTACACAGTCGGTCAAATTTTAGGGAAAAACTACCTTGCGGGAATATGTGCTTATATGACAAATTCTAGTTTGAACAATGCTTTTTCTAGAATGGAAATTAAAGCACAAACGGATTCGCCGAACTGTGTTGCGGGTCTAGTATCTAGTTTTAGTTCAGATGGTAACGTAGCTTACTATCTTAAAAACTCCTATTTCAATGGCAAAATTACAAGCTTAACACCACTAAAAACTAAAGTCGGAGGCGTCGTTCACACAACGAATAGAACCGACTGCATAACTAATAACTATTATGATGGCTTAAAAATTGGTTATGAATCGAAATTCATCCAAGACCCACAAAATAGTAGATTAACAGGCGCAATGAAAAGTAAAAATAACTACATCGGTTGGGACTTTGAAAAGATTTGGATAATTGACAATGGCAGAACATACCCAACTTTCATTGATGGAGAAAGCTTCGATGATCCAGACAGTGATTTATACAAAACACAGCCACTGGGTAGCGGTACCGAGGAAAGTCCATATTTACTAACAATCCCAGAACAATTTAAGTTCCTAGAGGTACAACCAGGAGCTTACTATAAAGTTATAAACGACATAGATTTCACAAACTTTGAATGGACCCCTTTATGTAAAGATAGGCCATTCACAGGAACAATTGATGGCTCTGGGTACACACTTGAGAATATTAGTGTGAATACCATAGCTCAGGCCAATCTGTTCCAAAGTTTAGACAAGGCAAAATTACAAAACATCGTCTTCAAAAACATTAATATTCAAGGCGATGATGAGGCTTACATTTTTAGGTCTGTAAACGGCTCGCAACTTAAAAATATAGTAATTAGCGGGAATGTTACATCACTGAAAGGTAAAGCTTCCCTAATACAAAATCTTACTGCAGGGTCTATTGTAGAGGGTCTTGAAACCAGCGTGATTATGCTTTCAAAGGACAGTGCAAGTGGTGTTGTTGAAACCTGTAACAGCAGTACTTTGAATAAACTTCTTATCAATGGACAAATCACGAGTAGCTTAGTTTCAGGCGTGGCTCAAAACTTTAATGGAACTGCAAATGAAGTTCAAATCAATGCAACAATCCTAGCAAATAAAGGCTATGGTTTTACTTCAGCAGCGGACAATGCGACCATTAAAAATGTAGTTGTCTCGGGAAGTATTGAAGCTCAGGACGTTGCAGGAAGCGATGTTTCATGTACAGGACTCTTACAAGATGCCAATAAGGGGACAAAGACTACCGTAGAAAATGTTCTTGTGTATTCAAAACTAAAAGCAAAACGTGGAATGGTGTACCCGATTATTGCAAATGATAGTGTAAATGTCACAACATCCAACGCTTTCTATGTTGGGGATTATATGAACTGTGTACCACTGACAGCGAAGCAAAGCGATCAAAGTATACTTTCGCAAAATGTGAATAGTGAAGTGGCTAAGTTTAAAGATGCCTCAGTTTACTGGACAATTGAAGAATCTAATTATCCAGTACTAAAGCAGTTTGAAACTAAAGCTATAAAACAACCGATCATGAAGTCAGAAAAAATGTCTGGTGAAGGCACAAAGGCAAGTCCATATATTATTCAAACATTGAGTCAAGCCAATTTGATGAAGTATGCAGTCAATAAAAGCTTCTCACTTGGCAACGATATCGATTTTGAAAATAATATGTGGATTCCTGTAGGAACAAAAGACGCGCCGTTTACTGGTGATTTTGACGGCGGTGGCTTTGCTATCACAAACTTAAAAATTGTCTTTGATTCTACTACAGATTGGGGCAATTCAAATTATCTTTATAAAGATTTTGGTCTATTTGGTGTTGTGAAAAACTCAAAAATTTCCAATTTATCGATTAAAGATTGGCACATAACAACAGATTTAATCCCAGATATGAAAGCTGGTTTAATCGCTGGGACAATTGAAAATGCAACCGTAAGTGGCATTTTAGCTCAAGGTGAAAATGTAATTACCAGCTTCACAGTTGGTGGCATTACTGGTTACGCTCTAAATTCTAATCTCAATAACCTAAGACTTAATACAGAATTGATAGGCGATAGCTGTGTAGGTGGTGTTATTGGAAAATCGGACAAATCAGTTATTACAGATGCAGCGGTTGTTCTTAAGGGAAGTGCGATCCACAAGAGCATAGGTGGAATTATCGGTAATGCCTATAACACCAGCAAACTAATAAAGTGTTATGCACGAGTGACACTTACTGGGGAAGACGAAGTCGGTGGATTAGTTGGGCTTGGAAAGACACTTACCATTCAAAATTCAGGTTCTAGTGGAACCCTTGAGTCTAACTTGAATGCCCAAGGCATTGTCGGAAAACTAAGCGACTACACAACAGACCTAAATGTTTTTGACAAAGTTTATTCAGCTTGTAACCTAAAAAGTACTTACTCAGATGTGTCCTATTTAAAGACAAAACCTACAAATATGACACTTACAAGCGTATTCTTGCTAGACGAAAAAAACACGGCATCTGCTTCATATGCAAAGACAGACAAGCAATTAAAGGAAAAAGCCACCTTTACAGGTTATGATTTTTCTCAGGTTTGGTCCATTGAAGAAAATGTATATTATCCGTTGTTAAAAGGGTCAGAGCAATTTATTAAGACGGGTATGCTTTTAGACATTAAGCCTGAAGAAATTGTACTAGAGGGCAAAATGGATGATGGCGGACTTGCACTAAGCTGGTCGAGTACAACGCCGTACAGCTTATATAAAGTATACATCGACGGAAAACTTCAATACGAAGGGGACGCGACAAGCTTTAATTATGGTCAAAGTATAGACGCAGACAATGTGTCTGTCTATGTTGAGGGTTATTTACCAAATCTGAAAAAAATGAAGAGTAATACCCTTACAATACCAACCATTGTTTATGCACCAAAAAATTTAAAATATGAAGTATTAGGAGATAAAGTTAAGCTGACATGGGACTGTAATGGTACAAATTGCAAGCATACCATTGAGTTAAACGGTGTAAAAGTAGGCATTACATCTGGTCATGAATATACATTCCTAGTAAAAGACCTTAAAAAAGAAAACATCGTTCGCGTAATGAACCAAAAGGGCAGTAAGTTTAGTAAATGGAGTGCTCAAAAGATAATTTCTCTAGTGAAATCAGATTTTAAGGGACTTCGTGTAGTCGAACTTGAAAGAACAAAAGTGGGCGGTAAGACTCAAGTTAAAGCACAATTGACATTTTCAAATATGAAAAATCAATATGCAGGTTACCTTGTCGTCAAGTTTGATCCTAAGAAGTTCAATATCGATGAAGCATCTGTTAAAGAGGCTTTTGAAAGTTCTACAACCTATCTCAAGGTGTCTGTTAATAATGAACTTGGCTATATGAAAATATTGTTTACCAAGAAAGCGGACTCCGACACGAATATTGAAGCGCTGATTAATTTTAATGTCATACTCATAAAAAATATGACTGCTCAGCTAGATATGACTGTAATGGAAATTGCAAATGATGAACAAATGCTAATGGAAAACTTAGAGTTCATTGAAAAAGAATTTACACCATTAATCGAAGACTAAGAAAGGTTGCAATCGATGTAGCTTAGTTAATAGGGCTAAGCTACAGATTGCAAGGAGGACATTGTGAAGAAAAGACAAGTTAAAAAATGGACAACAGCCTTACTGCTGATATTAATAAGTACCCTTTTACCTGTATTTGCACAATCTGTTTCAACGAAAGAGAAGACTATTGATTATGGACTAGGTGAGCAAGTTAAGGCAAAAGTTCCGTACATCACATCAAGCGATGAAGGCATACTCAAAGAAAAAAGTCGGGTATCAAGAAAAGTAGTCATTAAACCAGCAGAAAATGTTACAGTAGGAAATTCAAAAAACTACGACAGCTTGCCACCTAAAGAAATTACAGAATTTGTTGACGGAAAGCTGATAACGTTAAAACTAAAAGAGACAAAAGAGTGTACAGAAGGTACAGAAATCGACTTTGATGATCTGCTTGAAAACGTTGTTAGAGATTACTATAAAGACGGAAAAGTTGTAAAAACGGCGTTTACTCTTGGTGACTCTAGCAATAACGAGAGTGTGGAACTGGTAAATCATAATGGAATGACTGGAACTGTTCGTAAAGTTGAAGGAAGTGCAAAGCTAGTTACAAGATACGATGAAGAAGCAACTGGCTACGACAAAGTTGTGGTTAGCGTATGGCAGGCAAAATTCCAAGGTAAAGTAAAAATTAACAAAACAGGCTATATAGGTATATATGAAGGCTCCTATATGACCAGCGACATCTGTGGAGAAGCTTATACAGTTACCTATTTTGGTCGAGTAGAAGATAAAAACTTTATTCACACAAAAATTGGGGCTCAAACGGACCATATTGGGGATCCAGTAGCAGTCAATACGGGGAACTTTATTTACTCAAAAATGAGTGTGCGAATGGACAACCTAGGTTTTCCACTCATGTTTATCAATACCTATAATTCAAGAGAGCATGAAGCTGGAATTTTGGGACTGGGTTGGTCAACAAACTGGGACATCAGTGTTAAAAAAGATGGCGATGCCTATACTTTTAAAGACTTCGATGGAAGACGTTATAACCTGACTTCAAATGGCGGGAAATATAGCACCAGAGAAGGGGCTAACATCGATTTAGAAATAAAAAGTAACAAGAAATACGTCCAATATAATCAAATTCAATATATTTTTGATGAACAAGACAAATTGGTTCAAATCTTAGATGATAAAGGTAATAGCTTGGATATTACCTATAAAAACGGCAAAATCAGCGAGGTAAAGTCAAAAGATAATAAGACTCTAAGTTTTAATTATTCTGGAACTCAATTAGCAGAGGTTGTCACGTCTACAGGTGAAAGTGTAAAGTTTGAGTTTAGCCAAGGACAGGTATCCAAAATAACAAAACCTGACAACAGTGTTTCAGAGTTTAAGTATTCAAATGACTATTTGGTAAAGGTCATTGAGGATGGTGTAACTGCCATTACTAATACTTATGACGAGATTGGCAGAGTCGAAAAACAAGTCGATGATGCAGGAATCACGTATACTTTTGACCGAGCAGACGACAATGGGACAGTTACATTTACCGACAGTTCTGTAGCAGAGCCTGTTGTTTATAAAGTAAATGAACAGTATCAAGTGACAGACGTAATTTACAAAGATGGCACTAAAGAAACCTATAAATATGATGGTAATGGCAACAAGGTGGAAATTTCGACGAGAGATGGTTCTATCATCAAACAGGTATATGATAGTCAGAATAACTTAAAAGAAAGTTATGTTGAAGGTCATGAAAATTCAAAATCCGAATATACCTACGACAATAAAAACAGGCTTGAAAAAGTAGTGCGTTCAGGTCGTTTATTAGAAACCTACGAGTATAATTCATCTAATCTGTTGATTAAATACACAAGCTACCTCGATGAGAGTAAAACAGCCGTGTATGAGTATAAATATGATGCTCTAGGCAGAAAAATTGAAGAAATTAATCCCTTAAAGGCAGTAACAAAGTATGAGTACTCAAATATGGAGACTTATCCTAAAAAAATAATTTACCCTGAGGGAAATTATGTCGAATACGAGTACGATGTAAATGGTCAAGTCATCAAAGTGAAAGATGCCACTGGCACCTCTGAAATGAAATATGATGAAAACGGCAACATGGTTGAGAGCGTTGATAAAGAAGGTAATTCCACCATTATGAAATATGATGGAAGAAACCGATTGATAGAAACCATTATGCCTGAACAGAAGGATACAGGGGCAAGCTATAAGTATGAGTACGATGAAAAAGGCAATATAGTTAAGACCATAGATCCACTGGGGAATACGACAAAAGCGATTTACAGCGATCAAGGAGAACTAATAAAGACAATCTTGCCAGAAGAATACAGTAAACTTCAAGATGCCGGTAAAGGCGTTGAAATGGTTTACGATAAATATGGCAGAGTTGCCAAACAAATTTCACCAACTGGACATGCATCCGTTTATGAATATGATCAAACGACAGGTCAACTTATTGGCATTAAAACACCTTTAAGCATGAAGAAAGACCCGAATGCTAAGGCTAGACAGTTTGAGTACGATGATTTTGGTCGACTAATTATTGAGAAAGATTCTCAAAATAGAGTAATCACAAAGAATATTTACGATGCTTTTGGTCAGTTAGTAAAGGTGATAGATGCAAATGGATATGCCTCTGCCGATACAGATGAAAAGCGTTATGGGACTCTCTATAAGTATAATTATCAAGGGTGGCTATTAGAGACAAGAACACCTAAGAAAACAGAATCTGAAGCGATACTTTATCAAATTAAGCAATACGAATATGACCTACAAGGAAGAGTTACTGCAGAGAAAACTGGGTTGGATTATGTGACTCAAAGTACACTACCAACGCAATGGACTGTTATGAATAATTCATACAACAAAAATGGTCAAGTGATTGCGGTTACAGACAGCAGTGGCTCTGAACTCAAGAATAAGTATGATAATTTAGGTAGAATAATTGAAAAAAGTGAAAAGGTAACAGAGAATCTCTACCGAGTTACGCAATATGAATATTCTCCAAATGGCAACTTGCTTAAGGAAAAAGTACAGTCTTGGCAGGGCGATTTAGTAACTGGAAATGCAGAGGCAATCGTTACTGCATATGCTTATGACAAAAATGGTAATTGTATAAGTGTGACTTCACCAGAAGGACATGTTACAACATACAGTTACAACGGGAATAATCAAATAGTAAAAGAAGAAAAACAATACACTCAATTAAGTTATAGTCAAGTGTTTTCAAAAGCAATGCTGAGTGCACCAATTAATCAGGTTATGCCTGGGCAAAATATTGCAATTGATCTTACTGCTAATCCAGAAGAGCTGACATCGGCCAATTCATTTACTATTGAATATGATGCAAATGCACTCACTTATTTAGAACAAGGCGTCATGGAGGGTGTAGATACAAATTTAACAGTAGAAGTTGAAGAGATAAGTGAAAACAAGTTAGTTGTCAGAACCAATGGACTGACAAAAGGAAGGCAAAACCCAATTACCAGATTGATTTTTGCAGCAACAGATCAAAGTACAGGTAAAACGCAGGTTAAAATCACAGCTGAGAGCACCATGACAAGTGACACGAATACAAAAGCTTACGACTTATTAGAAGGTATTTGTGTAAGCTTAAAGGGACCAGATCTTAACCGCGATGGTAAAGTCAAAGCAGATGATTTAAGCATTATTGGTAAAAACTCCGGGAAGACAAATCTGGTAACAAGAGCCGAAAAAATGTCTGACCTTAATGCAGATGGAACTATTACTGACGACGACTTAGACATCTTCAAAAACTGGTTATTTGAAGAAACTGAGAAGAATCTTCAGAAGCTACAAAATCCAGCGGGCAATGCTAATGTGATATCGATTGCACCGATTGAAACAGCTAGTGCAAAGAATTATTCCATAGAATATGAGTATGACCGAAACGGAAATGTTGTATTGACTAAAGACAGCGAAGGCAATCAAACCGCATATAGTTATAATGCTTCAGGGGATTTGCTTCAGGAAAAAAGCTCAACAGGAGAAATCAAGCATTATGAGTATTTAGTTGATGGTGTGTTAGCCCAGTCAACTAGCAATACAGGCACAAAAAATGAGGTTACTAAGTATGGGTACAATATAGACGGACAAAATATATCCGTTAGAAATGGCTCAGACGAAGTTTTAGAAGAAAGTGAATACAATGCAGCAGGACAACTGATTAAAAGAAAGTATCATAATACCACAACCCAATATGTCTTTGATATAGGTGGAAGACTGATAGAATCAAATGAAGCCTCAGGTCAACGGTTAAGAACAACAAAAATGACATATGATGTTCGAGACCTAATGACTGCTCAGACCGATGCTAAAAATCAAACGACCACTTACAAGTACGACAACTGGGGGAACTTAGTTGAGACCACTGACCCATTAGGCTATAAGACAACCATGACTTATGACCTTCTAGGCAGACAGACAAGCCTCAAAGACCCTAAAAACCAAGTATTTGAGTACAGCTATACTGCAGATGGTAAAACAAAATCTGTAAAATATCCAGACGGAAAAACCATTAGCTACACTTATGACAAAGAAGGCAATACAGCGGAAAAGGTCAATAAGGATGGCTCGAAAATAGCTTATACTTATAATGAGCTTGGACAATGTGTCAAAGAAGTTTCAGGAACAGAGGAAGTTCACTATGCCCTTGCACCTGACAACAGATTGTTGAGTGCGTGGAACAATAATGCGTTAATTGAAAATGCGTTCAACGGAGACAATCAACTTTCAGAAGTTAAACAAAATGGTGAAGTAATAGCTCAGTATACCTATGACAATTTTGGAAGAAAAAAATCAGAAACCGACAAAACGGGTATGAAAAGAAGCTATCAATACGATGGCGACTATGTATCTGGTATATCGGTTGAAGGAAAAGCAAGTGTTAACTTTACCAGAAACAGCTTTGGACAGCTTACAGAAACCCAGTACAGCGATGGACTTAACCTAAAAGTTGAATACGGTGACTTTAGCAATGTTCAAAGTATGAAATGGTCACAAAATGGAAGCCTCATCGACAACTTCCAGTACCAGTACGACCCACTGGGAAATATGACCCAAGAGCAAAGTCAAAAATCTACCATCACTTATGGCTATGACTCACTAAACAGACTTACAAGTGCCAAAAGTGATAAGAATTTTGAAGAAACCTACCAATATGATGCCGCAGGAAACCGAACAGAAAAAGTTACCAATGGCATTAAAACAACTTACAAATATGGTTCAAACAATCAGCTTTTAGAAAGTGTAACGGGCAAAGACGCGACAAAATTTGCCTATGACACCAACGGCAGACTGCAAACTGAAACCAGCACCACAGGCACACGTCAGTACATCTATGATGGATTCAATCGTCAAAAACAAGTAACTGACAAAAATGGTAGCTTTGAAAATCTATATAGCCCACTTGGCGAGCGTATGACGACCATAGAAAACGGTACTGCAACGAACTACACCTATGGTGCTAGTGGCATGCTGACAGAAGAAGTTGACAACAGCCTAGAGCGGAGTTACATTGGAAACAATTCAAGCATACTCATGCAAATTGACTCAGAGGGCAAGGTCTACGACCAAGTCACTAACCACAGAGGCGATGTAAACTACCTCATCACTAAAGGCAAAATAGCCAACCAATACGAGTACAGCCCGTATGGCGAACTGTTAAGCAGTAGTGAGAGCATAACCAACCACATGAAGTACGCAGGTGAGCAGCAAGACAGTTTCACAGGCAACTACTACCTCAACACTCGTTTCTACAGTCCAGAACTAGGCCGCTTCACACAGGAAGACAACTACTTAGGCGATGGCAATAATCTCTATGCCTATGTACAGAATAATCCTATGAATTATGTGGATCCTAGTGGGATGAGTAGATGTGATATAAGTCCATCGGGGGATTATTCAGGTAGCACAAAGGGTTCAGGAACTGTTAACTTTGAAGGGAAGTACACTTTAATAGAAGGCGGCAATGGCGAAGCATTTCCTGCGAAAATAGAGCGTTGGGGGAATGAATATGCAGCAATGCCTCTTAATGATACCGTTTCGAAATCATATGGTAGAACCTATAAAACAACTATATCTGGGCATACTACGTTAGATATTCTAGGTTGTGTAGATCCATCTGGAGTGGCAGATTTTCTAAATGGCTCATGGTATGCAATTGAAGGCGATGTTGCAAATGCAACTATATCGTATGTCTCCATGGCTCCATTAGCTGATGCAGCGAAATTAACACATGTAAAATCATACTTAACAGCATTAAAATTCTCAAAGGCAAAAGCACTGGCGGGCGTAGGCAAGAGGACCTTCCGATTTGTCTGTACCAATGAGTCTGATGTAATTAAGGCAGCTAAGAACATTAACAAGAAGGTAAAGGCGTTTGGTAAGGGAGCGGGGAAGGTTTGGGATAAAATCAAAGCGACCCAGCCAGTATATGACGGAACTGTTTTACCAAGATCATTTGAGATTGCAATTGGTAACAAAAAAATATGGGTTCATGGTAATGGTACTAAGCATATGTATGAGGAAATTGCAAAAAAAATTGCAACTAAAGCCAACAACCCAGGATTTGACTCAAATTTATACACTCAAAATCTATTAGATGATTTTGCTGGAGCGCTAGAAGTGGCAACAAAAGATGGAGTCAAGTATGATGAAATCATGAATGTAGGAAAATGGGAACTTAAATTTAGTCCACCACGAGAAGAAGGCTTGCTACCGGTAGTTATGCATGCTGTATTCAAAGGTTGGGGCAACTAATAGAGACATGGAGGTAAACAATGATTATAGATAAACTTGATAACATATCTAATCCAGCAGTAATAGAGTTCGATCCATATGTTCCACTAAATATCAAGTGGGGAACTTGGAATGAGATTGAAGAAGGTTCAATTTACTACAGGTATGGAGATTTGAAGCATTCATTGCTCGAAATAAGCATTGGTTCAGCAACAAGAAAATTACGTTCTGTAACTCTAGTTTGCATAAAGGAAATAAATGCCAACCTAGAAACGTATAATGTGGATATCCCAGTTGAAGAGTTTAAAATACCGATATTCTCAGCAAATGATGTAGACTCAAATATGCAGGTAGATGCTTCAGACTTTTTAAGATTAGATTTGTATTCAAATGCAATTAGTATGAGTATTAGTAATGATGAGGCAATAAAAACATTAAAAACCGGTCGAGTATATATTGGAATAAATAAGGGAAACGAAATGGTATCAGTAACGATATTGGATGTTAATATAAACGAAATCGAAGCGTTCAAGAAGGCATTATGATTTTATTTTGTTAAACCTCAATATCGAGTTATGATAACCCAATGAATAGGCAAATTAGTAATTGGGCAACTGATAAATCTATAAATTCTACGATACTTGTAGATTTCAATCAGAAACGTCAGAATGTAGTGTTATTTAAACAGCACCTTCAAAATGGCTAAATACAGCCAATTCAGAGACTTACCGACCACCTGATTGACACACAAACCGCCATTTCGACCACGTCTTAAAAGTCTTTCAATCGTCGGCATTGCCGGCGATTGTGATTCGGGGCGACCACGTCCCTTTATCCAGCACCAGAATCGATTGAGAATCAATCGGTTCTGGCTGAGGGAATAGGCTATCGAAAAACTCGCTCAATTTGCCTCGGTTGCATAGGCGAGCAGTAACCGAAGGTTACGACCAGCCCCAAAATTGGCGTTTTGTAGTGCTAGTGGTATATTAACTCTACTTGGGACTAGAAAACGCGACACAGGGCGAACGTGCGGCACACAGTGGCAATTAAACGCTTAACGAAGTAGCGGCAATGCTTTAGCGAGATAGTCGAAATCAAAAGACTGTGCTATAACCTCATCACAATCTCCCAAATGAGCGGTTCATTATGTCCAGTGGCATCTTTACTCGACTGAGGACTAGATAAATCGACACAGGGCGAACACGAGGCACACAATGGCAAGATTATCTCTTAGCATAGTGTTGCCAATGATTTTAGCCTCGAAACAGCATTTCTTCTCAGAAACAGGATTCAGTTCAGGATCAGCAACAAACCATCTCCACTGCACCCCTCAGTTCATGGTGAACCCCTACTTGACAGCTTTTTTGGCTTCTGATAAACTGGGACGCAACAGGGGGATTTAAAGGGGGGCTACGGCTTTTCTAGAATCCAAGCTGGACTGACCAGAATAGAATCTAAAATACAATTAACATCAGAGAAGAAAAAGATTTTAATACTTTCTTTCTCTGATGTTATTTTTTATGTCTTGCCTATGTCTTTATGTTTTCTTGTACTTTGACAATCATTTTCTAGCCAGTAAATCCAATCCTCTCACTCAAAACTTTGACTTGCATACTCACCGAACCAGAGTTAAGATACCACACACAACTCATGGTTCGTGAGCCAATGATCACGTAATCTGTCACATTTGAAGCAGATAGGTTGCCGCTCCCTTGCGAGGCAGTAAAAAGCTAACGCTCATAAATTGAGGTTGCCGGTGCGACACGTGGAGACAAAGTTATTGGAGGAGATGCTCATTTACAAAAATAGAAATACTTGTTTTGTCGGAATCGACATGCACAAGGAAATGCATTATGCAGTAATCATCGACTGTTGGATGCACAAGCTTGGAGAAATTCAATTCGAAAACAAGCCTTCAAAGTTCCCAGCATTTGTAGAGGACGTGAGGCAAATTTGTGGTACAAAAGAAATCGTTTATGGTCTTGAAGATACAAGAGGCTTCGGTAGAAATCTGTCCGCTTATCTTGTAGGCAGACGCTTTGATGTGAAACACGTCAACCCTTCCTATACCAGTGCTATCAGACTGTCAAACCCAATTATCTACAAAGATGATGCCTATGACGCTTATTGTGTCGCAAGGGTGTTAAGAGACATGGTCGAAACCCTGCCAGACGCAAATCATGAAGACAGTTATTGGACCATCCGACAACTAGTGAAGCGCAGAGACCAACTGGTCAAGCACAATGTTATGACCAAGCATACCCTGCACAATCAGCTTATGCAGGTTTATCCAAGCTATAAGAAACTATTTTCAAAGGTGGATGGCAAAAGTGCCCTGTGCTTTTGGGAGACCTACCCTTCGCCCATGCACGTTCAAAACACGACACCAGAAGCTATTTATGACATGCTTAAAGCGGTCAATAAGACCTTAAAAATCAATAGAGTCCATGAGATGCTAGAAATCATAGAAGCCGATGGCGATACCCGAAAGGACTTTCAGTCAGAACGAGATTTTATTGTCAAAAGCCTTGTCAAAGGCATACGGCATAATCTAGAGCAGATTGCTGAAATAGACAAAGAGCTGGACAAAATTATACCGCTCACTGGTTACAAACTCCGCACCATGCCTGGCATTGATCTGGTGACTGAAGCGGGTTTAATCTCTGAAATTGGAGACATTAATCGGTTCCCAGACTCCGACAAGCTGGCAAGGTTCATGGGACTTGCTACTGTGCCCTTTAGTTCTGCTGGAAAAGGTAAAGACCAACGCTGCAGAAGTGGCAACAGGGCTTTAAATGCCATGTTTCACTTTCTAGCGATTCAAATGGTTGGCGTCTAAAAAGGCGGAAAAGCTAGACACCCTGTTTTTAGAGAATACTTTGAGAACAAGGTCAGAGAAGGCAAAAGTAAGCCACAGGCATTAGTCTGTGTCGCAAGAAGGCTTGTACGGATTATTTTTGGCATGATGAAAACCAAAACCGACTACAAACCTTACGAAAAAACACAAGAACCCCGCTAATTTTTGAATTTCAAAAATAGCGTCTTGTCATCCTAAACTTTTTCCCCAGAGAACATCCTGCAGGGTTATTATAATAGGTGTAGGGCTTGTAGTGAGGGTGTGGGTAACCTTAGTATGGGTAAAATTGAACATGTACTCAAAAATCACACAATGAGCAGAATGCAGGATACAGTTGACAGTATGATGGCTAAAGGGTTAAAAACTAATGCAGAGAATTTAATTGCTTCTAAAGGTTTCTTTAATATTGGTTGGTCAGAAAGCAAAGTAGCGTCTGCGACTGAAAAAGCATATAGTGAAGCTATAGCAAAAGGTATTCCAGGAAAAGGCTCATTTAATTATACTACAACAGTATTTGGGGAGAAAATAACTGTAAACTTTAACGATGGTGTTTTCAGTTCAGCATGGGGCTATAACAAGTTAACATTAGCTGATTTTGGTTATTAGGAGGACTAAATTGTTCAAAATAAATTACGAGATTTTAGAAAGTGAAAGAGACAGATTAAAAAGTATCAATGACTTTACAATATTTGAAGATGATGTGAGTACGATTCATGGGCAAATTCAAATAAGTGTTACTAATAAGTTAATCGGTTTTGTGGATAAAGATATTCCTTATGAAGGAGAGTTGTTAACTATGTGGTTTCAATTATTGAATGAAGCATTATATGTTCTAGAGACTAATGGTTTTGTGACCATATACGAACCAGATAGTGTAGATATCTGGATTGAGTTTCAATTGATTACATCAGATATTTATATTCGAAGGATTAGAGCTGAAAATAGTGTCGGTTTTTCAAGTCTGATTGATTGTAAACCCAAAGTTAATAAAGAAGTCTTTTGGAGTGAAAAAGTTAATAAAATGGTGGTTTATAAATCAATAATCGAGTCAACAAATATTTTCGTTGAAGATATTCTGAGTCTAAATGGATTATTGGGTGAGCTTGGTGATATAAAAAAACTAATAAAAACCAATTCGGAGGTTCGTGAGTTTTTAAATAATAACTAATAACATTTATAAAACATCCAACACATTTTATAAAACTTCAAACAGTTACGGTCTCAAGAGGCATAAAAATTCCTCTTGGGGCCTTTTTTTATTCATTTTAGACATAAATTTGGACATAAAAAATAATAGTATAGAGGGAAAGTATGCAATTTGGTATAGACCTTGTAAACATTGAAAATTGAACAACATCAGCTAGTGAACATAAGAAATTGGTCATAGCTTAAGAACATTTGAGAAAGACGGAACCTCTTGAACAATGAAAATAACATAAGTCTTAGAATATCTTGGAATGCTGGTTTTGAGCGTTAAGAAGCAAGTTATCTGTTATTGCTTAAAATTGAGGTCTTAGAGGGTGTTTTATAGATTCAAAAGTCAGTTGCTCTTGGAAATCTGGAAGTTCTGAAATAAGAGTAAAAATATCAAATGGTTAGAGTTTGAGAGCGTGTCAGATGCTCAAGAGGTTTTGAAGTATAGAAAGAGGTGATAGTAATGGTATACGCATATTTGTTAGAAAGCACGATGAAATATAGGCATTTAGACAACGCAGAGATTTTTGGAGCAATTAAGGTTTATAAGTTGACAGACGATTTTATATTCAGTGACCCAATGGACAGTCTTGAAAGACCAGAACTGATGAGCTTAAAGGATTTGGTCAGAAGTGGCGACATAATCGTATTACGAAGCTTTGGAGACCTTTGTAATAATAGCAAAGTCCTTATTAGAGCTTTAGAATATTTCCATAATAACGGTATTCAACTGATTTCAATGCGAGAGCCGAATTATTCATACAATTGCTATATTCAAGCACTTTGCGAGCAAATGGTCATAGAAAGAGAGTGGAAAGAAGTAAAAAGGGTTAAAGGAATTGAAAAAGCTAAATCAGAGGGCAGGATGGGTAGGAAGTCAGACCCAGCAAAAGCACTTAATGCAATTAGGCTGTATAATACTGAAAGCTTTACTATTAAAGAGATACAGAACATTACAGGGGTATCTTCATCTACTTTATACAGGGCGCTGAAGAACCTTGAAGCAGGTTAAAAGAGGTTCAAAAACCGTAGTCGTTTAATTGACATTTTACGACGTGGTATTGCAGAGTAAACATAAACAAATATTAGACATCTTAAAAAAATTAAATAAAAATGGTGCCACGATAATTTTAGCAACTCATGATGAAACAGTTGCTAAAATTTGTAATAAGCGAATTTGCATATGATTTTGATGAGCTAGCAAACTCGAACGATACTTAAAACTACGATTTCAATAATCTTATGCAATAAAAGTATTAGAACGTTATAAAAGCAGTATCTCTGGATATTAAAGCATAATGATGTCTGACAGTGTGTCAAGATAAGGGCGCGACATATAGTGGCTGGGATTCCCACGGAGATACGTTTTTGAGCTGGTATGATGGTAGATCTGATGGTTCTGGAAGAGCGTACTATAAAATTCCAAAGAGAGCAAATGTAAAACCTTTTATAACAAAATATGAGTACTTACAATTTGATAAAATTTATAGCTTTGAAGTAAAAAATTATAATGAGTAATTGAATTGTTCGGAAATATTGCGTTTTAATTGATGAACTTCATTTGGGGTTGTTTCTTGCATACATCATTAGATATATGAGAGACAACCCCTTTTGTTTGAGTTTGAAGTTTTATCATGCGAGGAAACAATCAATAAAAATTTAATGGTTAATACGTTTAATCTCTTGAAGCTTAAAACCATATAAGTTTTTAATCTTGTTTAAATCAGCAATAGGGTCAATATTCTCTATAAACATAGGATATGCTCTTGTATCGCTGTAAGCTTCTTTTGAAACCAAAAGTGTTGTGCCATCATCAAGTTTTATTTTTTTTGTTATTTCAGTGTTTTGTATGGTGGGATCTACTTGAATAAGCCCTTGAGGGGTTTTAATACATACCGTTGCGTGACGTATATAATTATTAGGGTAAATGTTCTCAAAAGCAAATTTATCAATGTTTATTCCTTTTGATAGATAAGCATCAATGCCTTGACTGTTGAGTAAAGCAATTAGAAGATCAGCGCTATCCAAACAGACACCCACTTTATATGATAAGGTTTTATCTGGCGCTCTTAATCGGATATACTTTTCAGCCGATTCTAAAGATTCATCGGCAGGGTATGAAATATTTTGACCTATCCATTTAACATAAGCTGTTACAAGAGCCTTTAAGTCATTTTGATCCTCTAAAGGCAACTCAGCTTTAATTTGATCAGAAAGTGCGACAGACGACTGAAGTTCTTTTCGAAGGCGGGTGTCTGTTCTAAGTTGTTTAGAAGATAAACTGTCTATAGAAAGATGATCAGGGAGCATATTAATATCACTAATCTGATAAATATATCGAATAATTAGCGGTTCAGATAAAAAACCTTGAGGCTGATCTTTTAACCAAGCAGGGTCAATGATTAGATTGTAAGGGTTAATATCATTACTTTTTTGTTCAATAAGGGGAATGCTGCTGTATACACCAAGAATATTTTTTATAGAAGTTGGATTTAAAATCGGAAGGGGAATGGCTGGGTCATTATTTCCAAAATTAAAAACTGAATAGCTGGCCTCAAAAACTTCTATGTCACTTGGGGTGATGTCATTTTTAAAGCAGTACTCATAGATAGCGGAACTATCAAGTTTTTCCATTCCAGCCAGATCACCATTAGGACCTAGAGTGTGGATGCTTTGCGAGGCACTGTATGAAAACATATAATAATAGCCGCTGCCAACTAAAATTGCTAGTAAAATCAATAAAGCTAACTTTTTTTTCATGAAGCCTCCAAGAAGTATTAAATAAGGCATTACACCGCCGCCATCAAAAGACATTGTATTCCTCCGTCGTTAATTAACATCCAAAATTCCTTTTGGAAGAGACCTATTCGTTATAAACTGTAATTTCTGTATTAACACAGTTGATTATAGCCGAAATAGGTTAAAAATCCATTAAACTGTTAATTCGGAACAAGACACTCCTTTGCTATTATAAGTAACAGTAGGGTAAATACTTTATATTCTTACCCAACTAAAAACCACAATAAAAACCATTTAATATTGAATAAAAAATCAAAAAAAGGTAATCTAACGACTAAGAAGGAAAATCATGAAAAAGTACTTAGTTTAATAGGAGGTAATCAAATGAATAAGTTTGTCAAAGGTTATGTGTCAGGCGTATTAACCGTTGCCCTTGTCCTTTCGGTGGGTATGTCAGGTTTTGCAGCTACTTCGCTTAAAAACATTACGGCTCAAATTGACTCAGCGGTTAAAGTCATCTTAAATGGAAAAACATTTGTATTGAAAGACGAAAAGGGTGGGGCGGTTAAACCGATACTCTACAACGGCACTTACTACATACCAGCTAATAGCGTAGGGACTGCAACGGGTTTGGTCTACAACTATGATACTAAAACCAATACCATTTTAATGGGTGAACGCAGTGCATTTGTCTATGTAGATGCGGCCATGTATAAAGATTTCTACGGCACAATGTTCACAAAAGATCCAGAAAAGGTAGTCTTTGAAGACAAAACTTTTAAGTCGGCAATCGTAAACAGCATGCCGCTCACTTATTCAGACAGCTTCTTAGGGGACATTAAACTCAATAAAAAATACACCACATTCACTGCAACCGTATGCCTCAGCGAAAAGGCAGCTAAAGAGCAAATTTTCAACTTTGAAGATAAAGCAACCAAAGAAGTATTAAAATCCATTACCCTTCAACCGGGAGAAATGATGGAAGTTACTTTTGATGTAGTTGGCGTTACTGAACTTCGTTTAAACGGAGCGGCCAATCAAGGCGGCGCAGATGCTATTATCGTTGGAGATCCAAGAATGAAATAAAATTGTTTGGAAATATTGTGTTTTAGTTGATGAACTTCATTTGGGGTTGTTTCTTGCATACATCATTAGATATATGAGAGACAACCCCTTATAATTAAGTTTGTAGCCTTGCCGTGCGAGGAAACAATCAAATAAGAATTTAATGATCAATACGTTTGAGTTTCTGAAGCGTAAAAATGTATGAGATATTAATCTTATTAAAATCAGCAATATCCTCAATCTTCTCTATAAACATAGGATATGTTTTTACATCAATGTCGTTGGCTTCTGTTGAAACCATAAGTGTTATACCATCAAGTTTTATTTTCTTTGTTTTTTCAATGTTTTGTATGGTGGGAGTTACTTCAAAAAGTCCTTGGGGCGTTTTAATGCAGACCGTTGCATGGCCTGTAAAATTATTCGGGTAAATGGTCTCTAAATTAAACTGGGTAATGGATTTTCCCGTTGTTAGGTAAGCATCAATACCTTGACTATTGAGTAAAGCAATTAGAAGATTAGAATTATCTTCACATACACCCACTTTATAGGATAAGGTTTTATCTGGTGCTCTTAACTGTATATATTTTAGAGCCGACTGAAAAGATTCATCGGCAGGGTATGAAATATTCTGACTAATCCATTTAATATAGGCTTTTACAAGGGTTTTGAAATCGTTTTGATCCTCTATAGGTAACTCAGACTTAATTTGATCAGCAAGTGTGACAGAAGACTGAAGTTCTTTTCGAAGGCGGGTGTCAGTTCTAAGTTGTGTAGAAGAGAAACTGTCTATGGAAAGATGCTCAGGGAGCATATCAATATCATTAACATGATAAATATATCGAACAATCAGTGGTTCAGATAAAAGACCTTGAGGCTGATCCTTTAACCAAGCGGGGTCAATGATTAGACTGTAAGGGTTAATATCATTACTATTTTGTTCAATGAGAGGAATGCTGCTGTATACTCCAAGAATATTTTTCATATAAGTTGGACTCAAAATCGGAAGGGGAACGACTTGATTGTTATTTCCAGCGTTATAAACCGAATAGCTTGCCTCAAAAACTTCTATGTCACTTGGGGTGATGTCATTTTTAAAGCAGTAATCATAGATAGCGGAACTATCGAGTTTTTCCATTCCAGCCAGATTACCATGAGGACCTAAAGTGTGGATGCTTTGCGAGCCACTGTTTGAAAATACATAAAAACAGCCGCTGCCAACTAAAATTGCTAGTAAAATCAATAAAGCTACCTTTTTTTTCATGAAGCCTCCAAGAAGTATTGAATACTTAAATATTTGAAAAGTAGAGAACCCTCCTACTTATGTTTAAAAGCAGGAGGGTGATTATTAGTTATTGGCTAATGGATTAGTTCTAGGCATTCCGCCGCCACCTCTCATATCTGTACCCATTCTTTCAGTCATTTTGCCACCAGAATCTTTTACTACTTTATCGACTGGGATTTTACCACCCGAACCGCCACCATCAGCGGCCATTCTGTTGTTGCTGCCACCGTTAACTAACATCATTTCGTCGAGCTGCATTTCTTTCATCATTTTTAAAGCCTCCAATAATATAGTAAATTGATTAAACTGAACTTATTCCGCCTTGAGTAAGGTAGGAATAACTTTTTTTAAAATATTTTTAGGTGTGTTTCGCTACACACTATATAGACCTGAAATAGCAAAAAGTATAATGCCTGTTAGCCCATATTTAATAGCAAATGCATATGAATCTAAATGGCTAGTAGTATCTTTAGGTTGAAGCATAATAGTCTCTGCTCTAATTCTGGAATTCCCTGAAACAGAAAAGTAAGCTAACAGCAAAAAAAACAATGATTCTACAAATATGACTGTGCCGAGTTTGTAATGATACTTATGTTGTATGAAAACTGCGATACATAATGAGACGATAACTGAAATAAAATTAAAAATAATCATTTTTAATATTGGATGTCTTCCGAGAAAGCTTATCATTTAGGGTACTCCTTTATTATATTAATATATTGTAAGATTTAAATTAACGTATCTGTTGCTAACTACTTCCTAATATATTTGATTTTCTTTTCAGTAAATTTGAGGCCAGATAATCTTAATGATAGAGGCTTAATATCTCTTATAAATATCGGGAAAGTTTTTAATATATCGCTTTGATCACTACTTGAAACATTTATTACTTTACCGTTTTTGAGTGTCTTTGGAATGCTTTTTTGAATGTCTTGAGTTGTTGGGTCCACCAGATAATATCCTCTTGAAGTTTTAATCAATACGACTGCATGTCCGTTGTTTTCTTCTGGCAATAGTGATTGATCCGTTGAGTTCTTTGGCAGAATCCCATTTACATAATAAGCTTCAATACCTTGGCTATTTAGAAAGTCTTTTAGCAAGTTTGCGTTATCCTCACAAATCCCCACTCTTGTTTCAAGGGTTAATTTTGAATTGGACAAGTTGATATAGCTCCCCCTCAAAGCTTCAATATCATTTTTCCGCAGGGTATGAAATATTTTTCTTTATCCACAAACAATACTCAGAAACTACCGATTTAAGATTGTCTTGCAAATTAATAGGCATCTTTTTCCTAATATCATCGGCTACTTCTTTTACTGGTTTTAAGTTTGAAAAATCTACAACATTTTGAATTATTTGTTTTGATTGAGCTTGACTGATTAGGTCTTGACTTGGCAATTCGCTGAGATCACTGATTTGCATAACATATTTAATTTTTAAAGGTTCAATAAACTCTCCTATTGGCTGTTTTTCAAGCCACTTCGAATCTAGTTCAAGGCGATATAAATCTGACGAGTTTGTTCTATTTAAATCTATTGGCATACTGCTATACACAGCCAGAATACTTTTAATTGTATCTGGATTGAAAATTGGCAATGTAGTTTTTCCGTAAAAATTTCCGCGATTAAAAACAGAAAATTCAGCTTCATAAAAAACTATTTTTTCATAATCCAAGTTATTATCGTCGCAATAAGTGTGTATTTCATAACTATTTAACTGGCTATCTAGCAATTTAGTATGTATACCAATCTCATGAATTTCAACGGGTTTACTAAAACCAGTAAAAAAGAATATACATGCTCCAACGATTGCTATAGTTAATGGAATTAAAATAATTCTTTTCATTGAGTTCTCCAAAATTTAAAAATTTAATGGAAATTGCTAGCTAATATATACATAACATAAACGAATATCAAGAGTAGGAGTATACATAATCACTCCCTCACTTGATATTCTAATTTCTTAACTATCGGACTGCATCAAATAAATGACCTGTTATTGATCCACCATGGGGGCTAACCATATTTTCAGTTGCGATACTACTGACATTAGGCTTGCGATCAGGAATATTGCTTCCACAACCAGCTCCAGGATCTGTAGTGCCGCCACTAATACTCATTGTTTCCTTTACGTTCAAATCTTTCAACATACTAATTACCTCCACTTTCTTAATTTAGTGAACATCTTTTATTCCGCCTTAGTTAAGGTGGGAATAAAAGTAAGTTTGTGAAGGAGCTCCAATCACCTCAGCATTCTTAGCCGATTATTTGACTTGTGACCTGACAAATAATTGAGTAAATATATTAATTTGTAAAAATGAGTCGTTTAATACACCTTAGTCCGATCTCTAAATTGGTAATCCAGTTGAATGCTGCCATTGTGATTGGATATTTCAATCTTAAAATAATCCAAACTGTCCTCTTCGAAGGCAACATCTAATACTTGCTTGAGTTGCTCGGAAAGATGATTGAACAGGACAGCATATTTGGCATCATAGTTTTTAGGTTTTGTTAAGTTCATTTCCATTAGATTATTCATTAAGAATCTCCACCTGTTCGTTTCTAATTACCCTCTTTTAATAGGGTGATCCTTTTCGCTTTGAGAATTTCCTTTGTCAATTCTTTTAATAAACTCTTTTACACAATCAACTATGCTATTACCGCCTTCAATCTCCAATAATTCTACCTCATTCAACTTCGAAAATCCCTGAATATCTTTTTGAGCTCTATCCATTTTAATTTCTCCTATCCTAATAAAAATAAAGTCGCATAAGAATTAATTTCTATTGCAACTTTAATCTTTAATTTACTGAAATTCAATAGAGTTGACATACTATGTATGAAATCATGACGTAATATGTCGTTTCCCATCTCAATCTATCTATTTTCCAATTGCAATATGACATCCAAAGTAAATAGATCTTCGGCGACTGTAAAATCGGCGCTTCCTGAATATTTAGCTACAGTTTCCTTGATATTTATTAAACCAAAGCCATGGGACTGGTTGTCCTTCTTTGTTGTTGCAATGCGTCCGTTAGATTGAATAGTAATTGCGTTAGTAGGATTTTGAACGCTGAAAAGCCAAGTACTATGCTGGTAATTTGATAAAATCATAATTTGGCGTTTTTGATCCCCTGAGTAAACTTGAGTAGCTTCTATGGCGTTATCTAACGAGTTAGAAATAATGGTACACAGGTCAATGGGCTTGATATATTGGTCAAGGTTAGCAGGGAAAACACCTGATAGTTCTAAGGCTATATCGGCGCTATGTGCCACGTCTTTTTTTTCGTTTAATATGGCATCAATAATATTGTTGCCAGTCGCAATGGTGTAGTCAATAGATAAAATTCTCCCATCCATAGCTATAATGTAATTTAGGGCCTCTTCAACTTGTGATTCATGAAGTAAATGGCTCAGACACAGCAGATGATGTTTCATGTCATGTTTGATTTTTCGAGTTTCTTGCATGGCAGCTTCTAAGTGGCTATAGTGTTTCAACTGATAGGACAATTGAAGCTCCGCAATGGCTTTGGCGCGTTTGTGGGCATCGTTTTGAGCATTGATTTGAAGGATAATCAGTGCACTTATGACAAGGACAATCAACATAAAAAGCGTTGCCATTAAGAAATGGGAGAGTGAATCATTTTTGAAGTTTTGGAGATCTTCTAGTTGAAAATCAATTAGAATAGAATAAACGAAAGTAAATACAAGAATTGCAGTATAGGCTATTTGAGTGGATCTTGGTATTGACTGAATTGGAATGTTCGGCGGTATTTTTTTTAATCGAACCAAGAATAAGTAAAGTCCAATTAGTAGGAATTCTACTGTAAAATTGATATAGGAGTAAACCATTTTGTCATAAGTGTGCAAGGCACCGTAGCTAATCTTGAAAAGAAAAGTGAGCCCAGTTTTCAAAAGAATTTCTATGAGAGAAAGTGAAATCAAACTCAGTATAAAGATGAGTATTTTTTGAGTAAACTTCTCCTTATAAAAAATCATCGTATATATTAAAACAAAAAATAGAGTCATAAGGGTTGGCGCTGTTGGGTCTGATAGCATTATAATCATCGACAGCATTAAATAAAGACCTAAAAACAAAAAACTGTACTTAAGTCCGTAGTCTTTTCGTGTGAGAAAACGATCGATTATAAAAAGAAGAACTCCCATGAAGATGACACATGAGAGTAAGTAGATGCTCGAGTGAATAATCTGTTCCACGAAAGACCTCCCTAAAAGATAAAGTATGGCATCACTTTAAACCAGTTTCTTTAGATATTGAACATAAGACGTTTTAAAATCCTTAAATTTCAAACGACTCATTTGAATGATAGTTCCGTTCACTAGGGTTACTTCTTTGGCGTCATATTTTAGGATATGTTCCAAATTCACTATAAAGCTGGTATGAAGCCTAAAAAAAATTTTTGGATTGAGTTGTTCTTCAATTTCCTTCATACGCAAATTGACACTATAAGTTTCAGTTTTGCTGTGAATGAGCAGCTTTCTTCCTAATGTCTCGATAAAGTAGATTTCTTTAAAGGGGATTTTCAAAAGTCTTCTATGGAGAATTTCAATGGTTAAAGTATCTTTTTCAATGGCATCCAATTCTTTGACAGCATCGTTAAGGGCAGCTGTTAGCTTACATTGATCAAAGGATTTTGGAATAAAGCGAAAGGCCTTTACTTCAAAGGCACTATAAACCATTTCTTCATGAGAAGTGACAAAGATAATCAGTGCACTGGGCTGCTCCATTTTTAACTTGGAAGCGAGGGTCATGCCATCCATTTCAGGCATATCAATGTCTAAAATGTAGAGTTGATAATCTATGCTCGATTGAAGTAAGGATTCGGCGCTTTCGTAGCAATCAACGGTTGCCAAAATGCCTTCTTTCTCAAGATGATTGATAATAAAGGACTGACTTGTTTCCCGTATAATGGCTTCATCATCGCAGAGAGCAATTTTTAACATCCTAAAAACTCCTTTTGGAAGAGACCTATTCATTATTAACTGTAAATTCTGTATTAACTCAGTTAATTATAGCTGAAATAGGTTGAAAATCCAATAAAAAGGATTAGTAATATTAAACAAACTTAAAACGACAGAGTACGACACTTTTCATGACATGTTACGCAGAACCTATTGCCAAAGAAGCAGTCACTCTATATGTTCATAGAGTGACTTTAATATTTGGAGGTTTTTGTGATTAAATTTTCTAAAAAATACATCTGCGTCGAACAACATGATATGAAAGATTGTGGAGCGGCTTGTTTAGCTACTGTCGCCAAAACCCATGGACTCTCCTTATCGGTATCAAAAATAAGAGAACTGGCTGGCACTGATTTACAAGGGACAAGCGCCTACGGTGTGATTAAAGCCGCAGAACAGCTAGGATTTACGGCAAAAGGCGTCAAAGGGGATCAAGAGGCTTTCTTCACCGATTTTCCTCTACCAGCCATCGCTCACGTGGTCATGAGTGGCAATCTGCTGCATTATGTCGTGATTCATGAAATCACTAAAGAAAAGGTTGTTGTGGCAGACCCGGGGAAGGGGCTGGTTCTCTATACGCCCGAGGACTTTTTCCAAATTTGGACAGGGGTGCTCATCTTATTGACCCCAACGGCTTCATTTGTCAAGGGTGACGAAACCAAGGGTCTATTCCAGCGTTTTTTCCATTTGGTCATTCCTCAGAAAAAGCTCCTCCTCCACATCTTTTTTGCTTCTATTTTGTACACGCTTTTAGGGGTACTCGGGGCCTTTTACTTTAAATTTATTATGGACGACATCGTTCCCTATGGCCTAACGGGGACCCTTCACGTTATTTCGGCAGGCATCATCGGCTTAGGGGTATTTAAAATACTCCTCAATATTTTTAGAAGCTACATGCTGGCCCATCTAAGCATTCGAATCGATATTCCCCTGATTCTGGGCTACTATGACCATGTCCTCAAATTGCCGATGAATTTTTTCGGAACGAGAAAAACCGGGGAAATTCTTTCGCGGTTCTCCGATGCGGGCAATATCCGAGAGGCAATTTCAGGGGTTACCCTCACGGTCATGATCGATACCCTCATGGCGATTGTAGGGGGATTCTACTTTACGTCAGCAATCCCACACTCTTTGCCATCGCATTTGCCATGGTTATTCTATATGGTGTGACGGTGATCGTATTCAATAAACCTTATAGAAAGCTCAATCAACAGCTGATGGAAGATGGCGCAATGCTCAACAGCTATTTGTATGAGAGCGTTAACGGCATCGACACTTTGAAGGCTTATCGTGCAGAAAAAGAAGCTTCTGAAAAAACGGAAGGTCTGTATATCAAGCAAGTGAAAAAGGGTCTGACCCTTATGAAATTGAATTTTTTAAGAAACTCTATAACGGGAACGGTAGGGCTCTTAGGGGGGACCCTCATTTTGTGGATTGGCGCTTATAAGGTCATCAAAGGTGAGTTGACCCTCGGACAGTTGATGGTTTTCAACTCCCTGCTTGCCTACTTTGTAGATCCGGTTTCCAACTTAATTAATCTTCAACCGACCATGCAGACGGCTATTGTGGCGGCAGATCGGTTGGGGGAAATCCTGGAGCTGGAACTGGAACTGGAACTGGAACAATCGGCCATCGAATCCAAGAAAATGGCCCCTCCAACTCTAAAGGGAGACATTCGAGTAGACCATCTTGAGTTTCGCTATGGCACTAGGGCCCTTACGCTAAAAGGTGTTTCTTTGAATATTCAAAAAGGTCAGCGGGTTGCCTTTGTGGGTGAAAGCGGCAGTGGCAAAACGACTTTGGTCAAATTATTGCTTCAGTATTATCAACCTGAGAAAGGGGATATCTACATTTCAGACAACAACATCAAAGACCTTCAGATGGCAGTCCTTAGAGAGCGCATCGCCTATGTCCACCAAGAGACCTTCTTGTTCAGTGGCAGCATCCTTGAAAATATGATGCTGGGCAACCCAAACTTAACCATGGATGAGGTGGTTGAAGCTTGCAAAAAAGCAAAAGCCCATGAGTTTATCTGCGAAATGCCTTTGAGATATGAATCGCGGCTTGAAGAAAATGGAAGTAATATGTCCGGTGGACAAAGACAGCGTTTGGCAATCGCCAGAGCTTTGTTAAAAAATCCCGATGTCCTGATTATGGACGAAGCTACCAGCAATTTGGATACGGTGACAGAACGGGCTCTTCAAGCTACGATCGAGTCCGTTGCAGGTGAAATGACGGTTATTTTAATTGCTCATCGACTCAGTACCATTCGAAATTGCGATCAAATATTCGTCTTCGAAAAAGGTGAGATCCTAGAAGTGGGCAACCACGCGGAACTGCTTGCCATGGAAGGCCGATATTATGAAATGTGGGCGGGGCAGTTTGAAACCTCAAAGGATGTTTTACCGTGTTCAGATGTAGAATCAGTGGAGGTAAAGGCGTCATGAAAGTCAAAATGATAAAACTAAATGAAATGACGGACAGCCGTATGATGATGGAGCATAAACTGTTGCCGATTACCCTTTGGTTTATTTATGGCTTGATGACCTGCCTATTGGTGGTGGGGATTTGGGCTTATTTTGGAGAAGTGGATGTGGTCGTCAAAGCCCGTGGCTCTGTCAGACCAACGGAGACTGCAGCCACCATTACCAGTAAAACCAGCGGTAAAATCAAAGACCTCTACGTCACTCGGAATCAATCCGTTGAAAAGGGCATGCTCCTTATGAGCTTAGAGGATACCGAACTCCAAGTTCAAAAAAACGCCCTTGCCTTAGAACGTCAGCAACTTCAAACCGAGCTGGACATGACGAAACGGTTTATTGAAGGCCTTGAAAATGGCGGGAACCCTTTCAGTAAAGTCGATGAAGAGGCCTATTATTTTCAATTCGAAAAATTTCAGATGGACAATCGATACAGTGAAGAAACCAATGCATTGACTCAGGACAAGTTGTCCCGTGTCAAGAAAGATATTTTGGAAGCACAAACCCTATTGGACTGGATTCAAAGGAATGAGACACCCAAAACAGGTAAGTTGTCCACGTTAGATTCAAAATACAGACAATTCGTTTTGGAACAAAAAAACCTGAGAAGCAAGAAAGACGCGACCCTAAAACAATACAATATTCAAAAAGAACTGTATGCAAACGGAAGCGCCAGCAAGTTGGATTTAGAAAACGATGAAAGGGCATTGGAGACAGCCCAATTGGCCATGGAGCAGTTTGTCGTTCAATATAAAAATGAGCTCTTTGAAAAAATCGATAACTTAAAGGCCTCTGAATACGAACTGATCAATACCCTAACCAAAAATGAGCCCAGTACAGGGGTTGGAAGCCAGATCAGTTGGCAAACCCAAAAGAATGAATTGGAAAAGAACCTTGACTTACTGGATAAGAAACTGGAAGCGGTGGATTTGAGTATTGAACAGTGTCATATCAAGGCAACCATGGCGGGTACTTTCAATCAAGTAACCGAGCTGGCTATTGGTGACTATATTGCCTCGGGGACTATACTGTGTACGATTATTCCCCCAGACGATGCGGCTGAGCATTTTCTGGCAGAGATGGCGCTGAGCAATCAAGATGTGGGCAAAGTGTCAATGGGTGACGACGTGAAATTCAAACTGGATGCCTTGTCTTACAAAGAGTACGGCTTCTTAAAAGGCAAAATAATTTCAATCAGTCCAGATGCAACCGTAGATGAAAGTACGGGCATCAGCTATTATAAAGTGGGCATGTCTTATGAAGCCCATGTGGTCTCTGAACGCAAAAAAATTCTTTGGGTGCTGTTAGAGAAATTACAGTTGTCACTTTAGAGGCGAGGGAGTTATTTTCCTTTATTAAGTTAAGAAGACGTCAAAATGGCATAACCTCATCTTGTACCTTATTTTTCCTATGAGTGTAAATGCTTAAATAGGTAAATGTGATAATTAGTACCACAACAGACCCTAAACCTAAATACAAGTAAACTCTACCAAAGCCTAAAAGGTCTAAATATATGCCTAAAATACCAACTGAACAATTTCATATTTTTATTGAGCACATTTTTACCCATGGCAATCTTGTAAGCTGGACAGCCTCCGTTACAAAAGCTATAGGAAGAGCATTTTTGACATGCTGTATCCTGACACTTCTCGTTTCGCACCCATAAATTAGTTTTTGGATGTTGGTTTCAACAATTGATCCATCTTCCAGTGCATTCCTCCAAGAAACTCACTCTTGACAACGGACACCCACCTGCATATAATTTTAACTAGTAAATTACTAATTTAGTAAATCTATATTTATGCATATAAAACGCATATGGTTTATAAATAGATTGCAAAAAAACCAAACCATTAACAAAAGAAGGTGAAATCAATGAACAGAAAAAAAGAACTAAAAGCCCAGTATTTAACTATGAAAAAGCCCATGGGTACATTTATCGTCAAAAATCTCAATGAAAAAATCTGTCATATCCAGTCAACCAATGACCTAAAAGGTACTATGAATGGCACTGAATTTAAGCTTAAATGTGGAGGATTCCCTAACAGAGGCCTTCAAGCCGCGTGGAAAGTAGAAGGCGAAGGAGCTTTCGAAATTGAAATTTTAGAGCATCTCCAGTATGCAGAAGATGAGTCCATAATAGATTATTCAGAAGAGCTAACCCTTCAAGGGATGATATGGAAAGAAAAGTATGAAAAAGAAGGTTATACATTTTATAAACGGTAAATATAAACCGAATCAGGAGGTACACCATGAGAATACCAACCAGTTTAAAACATAAACCCGTTATCGTTTCAGAAGACTACGAAAGAATTGACGGAAAAACAGCTTATAATTCAGACACCAAGGGACTTTCTTTGGGTCTAGCCCAGTGGAATGACAGGGGCAAGGTAGATATATCTGCAAAAGTGTGGCGCTTTACGGGAGAAAAGTGGTCCAGACAGTCAGAGGAATTGCCTCTTCACCGAGTTCTTGACCTTGCCATTATGATTTGCAAAACTAAGGAATATTTTGCTGAATCCTACCGCATGCCTGCGCTATACGATGAAAACGATCCTAAAATAGACAGGATTGGACTTCAAGGCGATGCTATGACCCTTTCGGTATGTACCAATAACCCCATGATTGATGAAGACATAAAGCTGTTCCAACAAGCCTTAAGTGATTCAGATGAGCTTATTAGTGAACGTCTCAGAGTCCTATCAAAACTCCTTAAAGACATGAATTATTAAATATTTTGCCACAAACCCCTTAACTTTGCATTTTTCTTGGTCGATAAGGTATAATAGTATAGTAAAGGAATACGATTTGACCGCAAAAGGATTTGGGGGAATGACAATGAAGAAAAAGATTATATGGTTAGCGCTCTTAGTTGGGCTTACAACCATGCTGACAGCTTGCAAGGAGTTGCCTAACGTTGGGTCAGCAGATGTGACACCCAATGAGTGGCAATTGATTTTGGACAGTAGCGATAAAACCACGCTCAATGTTTACCATGATTATAAGGACAAACTGGCGACCACTTGGATGGACACCATTATGGTTCCTTATATGCAAGAACAGTTAGGCATTAAAGTGGTTTTGAATCCTTTAAATGTGGATGAGTATTTAAAGAAACTTAAAACTGAAAAAACCAATGAGGTGGCAATAGGCAGTGCCGATTTGTTTATTCTTACAGATAGCGGCTTTGCCAAGTTGAAAGATGCCGGCGTTTTGTACGGTCCTTTTAAAAGTAAACTACCGAATGTCTCGCTAAATCAAGTGGGCGAAAGCTATGAACTGACATGGTTAGACGGCAAGCCTATAGACAATCTTGCTGTTCAGATTGGAAAGAATCAGCTTACCCTTTTCTTTGATGAGGATACGCTGGAAGCACCACCTGTAACCTTGCAAGAGTTGAGATCTTATGTAAAAGCTAATCAAGGAAAATTTACCTTCCCTTCCCTGAGCACGCCAGAAGGAAAGGCTTTTGTAGGGACTTTAGCAGCCACGTTATGTGACCAAAAGAAACTTTATGAAACCAAATTATCGGCGGCGGACCAAGCAAAATTATTTGCACCTGTATTGACTTATTTAAGAGACATTCAGCCTTCTATGTGGATGCAGGGCAAACAACTTCCCAAGACCACAGCAGAAATGGATCAGCTTTTTAAATCGGGACAAATTGGCTTTTCAATGAGTCTGAATCAGAACTGGGCGACCAATATGATTAAAGAAGAAAAGTTCCCTGAGGGCGCCAAGGCTTTTATTTTGTCTACAGGTACAACAGGCTATGGACAATATGCGGCAATACCATTTAATTCTGCAAACAAATCAGGGGCCATGGCTTTAGTCAATGAGCTTCTTAGTGGTGAAATGCAGTCTAGTAAGTACAACCCTAAAAACTGGGGTAATTTGCCTAGTGTAGACCCTATGAAAATGGAAAAGACAGAATCGGCAAAAATCACAAAGATATCGGTCAAGCGGAATGCTCTAAAGGAAGAAAACCTTTCGGCTGCAAGACTGCCACAAATTCCAAGTGACAAAATGATGCAACTTATCAGCTATTTAAAAAAGAATTTAGGCATTTAATGTCCCTATAGGTATTTGATTAGAAATTTAACCAGTATATACATAAGGCAGCTCTCGAGCTGCCTTTTCAGTCTGAAAGAGGTGACAAAATGGCGGATTTTGTACATTTACATTTACATACAGAGTTTAGTTTGCTGGACGGATTTGCCAGAATTGATCGCCTTTTTGAGCGGGTAAAGGAAGCGGGCATGACGGCAGTTGCCATTACAGACCACGGGTCTATGTTTGGCGTGGTGGATTTTTTTAAAGCCGCTAAAAAACATGGTGTTAAGCCTATTATCGGTTGCGAAGTATACGTAGCCAAACGTTCTCGCAAGGATCGTGACAAGGATTTGGACAAGGACAGAGGCCATTTGGTCCTCTTAGTGGAAAATGAAATAGGTTATCGTAACTTAATCAAGTTGGTATCCCTTGGTTACACAGAGGGCTTTTATTATAAGCCGAGAATCGATTTGGAAGCATTAGAAGCCCATCATGAAGGCCTTATTGCCACCAGTGCCTGTCTTGCAGGTGATATTCAAAGTTATTTGCTAGAAGATCAATATGAAGAGGCTAAGACCCTTGCCCTAAGACTAAGTGGGATTATGGGACCAGACAACTTCTTTCTAGAACTTCAAGACCATGGCCTTCCAGAGCAATCAAAAGTGAACATGCAGTTGATTCGCTTGTCTAAAGAGGTGGGATTGCCTCTTGTAGCTACAAACGACGTCCACTATTTATATAAAGAAGATCATCAAGTACATGACGTACTTCTCTGTATTCAGACGGGGAAAATTGTGTCAGATATTCAGCGCCTAAGGTTTCCGAGTAAGGAGTTTTACCTAAAAACCCCTGAAGAAATGGAAAGCTTATTTCCTTATGTTCCAGAAGCCATTAGCAATACGGTGAGAATTGCCCAGCGCTGCCACTTCGAATTTAAATTTGGAGAAATCCATTTACCAGAGTTCCAAGTGCCAGATGGAAAAACTGCCAAAGTTTATTTGAGAGAGCTTTGTGAAATTGGACTATACAAAAGATATGAAGTTTCGGAAATCCACAGAGAGCGGATGGCTTTTGAACTGGAAACCATAGAGAACATGGGCTACGAAGACTACTTCTTAATTGTTTGGGACTTTATCAAATACGCCAAAGATCAGGGAATCTTTGTAGGACCTGGCAGAGGCAGTTGCGGCGGCTCTTTGGTCGCCTACATTTTAGAAATTACAGATGTAGACCCTCTTAAGTACGACCTGATTTTTGAAAGATTTTTAAACCCTGAAAGAATTACCATGCCCGATATAGATATCGACTTCCAAGACGATCGCCGTCAAGAGGTCATTGACTATGTGATTCAAAAGTACGGTAAAGACCATGTGGCACAAATCATTACCTTTGGAACCATGGCAGCAAGAGCCGCTATAAGGGATGTAGGTCGTGTTATCAACATGCCTTATGGGGATGTGGACCGCATTGCCAAAGAGATCCCTGGATACTTAGGAATCACTTTGGACAAGGCGCTTAGCATTAACGAGAAGCTATCACAATTGTATGATGCAGACCCAGAAGCCCAAAGGCTAATCGACTACGCCAAAATGGTTGAAGGGGTTCCCAGACATGCTTCCACCCATGCGGCAGGGGTGGTGATTGCCAAAGAGCCTGTGGACCATTATGTCCCTCTTTATGTACAAGATGAAAACGTAACGACTCAGTACAATATGCTGCTCTTAGAAGAACTGGGGCTCCTTAAAATGGACTTTCTCGGTCTCAGGACCCTAACCGTGATTCAGCAGTGTTTGGTCTTTATTAAAAATATTTACGGTAAGGACATAGACATTAACAATTTGCCTATGGACGACGCTAAAGTTTATGATCTGATCAGTGCAGGGCAAACCCTTGGTATCTTCCAGCTGGAAAGCGGCGGTATGATTCGGTTTATGAGAGAGCTTAAACCCACTTGCCTAGAGGATATTATCGCAGGGATTTCTCTTTATAGACCAGGTCCAATGGACTCCATTCCTAAGTACATTCGCAATAAAAATAAAAATGAAGTCATTGAGTACCATCACCCTAAACTGGAGCCTATTTTAAAAGTCACTTACGGCTGTTTGGTTTACCAAGAACAGGTTATGCAGATTGTAAGAGAGCTGGGAGGCTATTCCTACGGGAGAAGCGACTTAGTTCGTCGAGCGATGTCCAAGAAGAAAATGGACGTTATGGAATTAGAGAGAGATCTTTTCATCAACGGAAAGGTTTCAGAGGATGGGACTGTAGAAATACAAGGTTGTGTAAGAAATGGGGTAGACGCTCCTTCGGCAAGTGCTATATTTGACGACATGGTAGATTTTGCTAAATACGCCTTTAACAAAAGTCATGCGGCGGGTTATGCCATTGTCATCTATCAAACCGCATGGTTAAAGACCCACTATCCGAAGGAATATATGGCAGCCCTAATGACCAGTGTCATGGGAAGTCAGCGGAAATTGGCCGTTTATATTAACGATTGTTCTAAAATGGGTATTTCTGTTTTACCGCCAGATGTGAACAGCAGTATTGGCACCTTTAGCGTGGAACAGGAGGCCATTCGATTTGGACTTCTGGGGGTCAAAAATGTAGGCGGTGGCATTATCAATGCCCTTGTTAAGGAAAGAGAGAAAGGACCCTTTACAACCTTCATGGAATTTTGTGAAAGGTTGCCTCACTCAGAACTCAACAAGAAAGCGGTTGAAAGTCTCATAAAGGCAGGTGCCTTAGATACAACCGGTGCAAATCGGGCACAACTTTTAAGCAGTTATGAACGATTAATTGAAGGGATTCACAGAGATAAGCGTAAAAATATAGAAGGACAAGTTTCTTTATTTGGTGACCTGATGTCCGGGACCGATATGGGCCTAGAGGAAGAAGTGCTACCCAATTTAAAAGAATTCTCTACGAAACACCTATTGGCTTTTGAAAAAGAAGTTCTGGGAATTTACTTTAGTGGACATCCTTTAATGGACCATAGAGATTTATTGGAAGAGATCAATACCTATCGGTTAGATGAACTCTTTGAAGGGGCTGAACTGGGCAATGGCACAGTCAATGAAGGTGAACGGGTGACGTTGGCAGGCATGTTGGTCAAACGTGGAGACCGTATGACCAAGAACAACAGTAAAATGTCTATTCTTACTGTTGAAGATTTGTATGACGCCATTGAAATTATGGTCTTTCCCCTTGTTTTTCAAAGGTGTGAATCTGCGCTTCAAGAAGATGGTTTCGTGGTTATAGAGGGTCGTCTTAATTTGAGAGATGACGAACCGCCTAAACTGATTGCAGATAAAATTCAGACTTTGGAGACTTATGCCAAGAAGCATGCTCAGAAATTATTTTTGAAGTTGGAAGCCTACAGTGAGCAGCAGTGGGAACAAATAAAGGCAGTGCTTGGAAAGCATCCTGGAAGTACTGAGGTAGTCCTCTATCTTGAAAAGGACCGAAAGAAAATGAAGACCCAATCTAACTATTGGGTAACTATTGAACGGAGTTTATCTGAAGAATTAAAGACGCTTTTGGGGGCAGATGCGGTTAAACTTGTGTAAAAGCACTAAATTTTTGCGCAATTTAAGGAATTTTCGTAAAAAGCGTTGATAAATTCTATAAAATCATCTAAAATTAATGGTATGTTCCGAACTGCGGGACGTAATTTATCCAGAGGGACACAAAAAGAAAATTGTTAACTATAAACTTTATTTATAAAAAAATACTTGAGGTGATTTAAGTGAGAAGAATCGGTGTTATGACAAGTGGCGGAGATGCGCCAGGTATGAATGCTGCCATTCGCGCAGTAGTTAGAGTGGCTATTTATAACGGCATTAAGGTTTCAGGTATTTTAAGAGGCTATCAGGGCCTTCTAGAAGCAGACATAATAGACATGGATATTTCATCTGTAGGCGATATTATTCACAGAGGCGGGACAAAATTGTTAACGGCTCGTTGTGATGAATTCAGAACCCCAGAGGGTCAGCAACGTGGTCTGGAAATTTTAAAAATGTTCAATATTGATGGATTAGTCGTCATCGGTGGCGATGGCTCTTTCAACGGTGCTAAAAAATTGGCAGAGTTAGGCTTCCCAACCATGGGTATTCCAGGGACAATCGATAACGATCTTCAATATACGGATTACACAATTGGTTTTGATACGGCTCTCAATACAGTGGTAAATGCCATTACCAATATTAGAGACACTTCTTCTTCACATGGCAGAGTCAATATTATTGAAGTTATGGGCAGACACTGCGGGGATATTGCCTTATACGCAGGACTTGCAGGTGGTGCAGAGAGCATCATCATTCCAGAAATAGAATTTGTTTCGGATGATATGTGCAGAAAACTTTTACAAGGGAAAAAACGGGGCAAACTCCATAACATCATTTTGTTAGCTGAAGGGGTTGGCAAGCCTTACGAGTTAGCAGACGAAATTACGAATAAAACAGGTATGGATGTACGTGTTACCGTAATGGGACATTTACAAAGAGGCGGAAGCCCGACTGCCTTCGACAGAATTCTTGCAAGCCGTTTGGGTGCTAGAGCGGTAGAACTTCTCATGGAAGGCAAAGCAGGAAGAGCGATTGGTGTTCAAGGTAATAAAATTGTGGACTTTGATATTATTGAAGCTCTCAATATGCAAAAAAACATTAACCTTCCAATTTATGATTTGGCACAAATACTTTCTATTTAATAGACCACAAGTGATACTAACCATATAGAACAAGGATGAGGTGTAAAAATGAAAAAAACCAAAATAGTATGTACCATTGGCCCTTCAAGTCAAAGCAAAGAAATGTTTACAGAATTAGTAAAAGCGGGTCTTAATGTTGCTAGACTTAACTTCTCACATGGCGACTATGAAGAACATGGACTTAGAATCAAGACAATTAAAGAAGTGAGATCGGAACTGAATAAACCAGTTGCCATTCTTTTAGATACAAAAGGTCCTGAAATTCGAACAGGCAAATTCGGCGTAGATGTGGTAGAACTTGTTGAAGGCCAACAGTTCATTTTGACTGCTGAAGATTTCCTTGGCAACCAAGACAAATGCCAAATTTCGTATACGGGTCTTCCAGAAGATGTTGTTCCTGGCGATAAAATTTTAATTGATGATGGTTTAATTGGCTTAGAAGTCGTTTCGACTAACGGTATTGAAATCATTTGTAAAGTCCTTAATGGCGGTCCTGTAAAAAATAATAAAGGGGTTAACGTACCTGGCGTTAAAATTCAATTGCCAGCCCTTACACCTAAAGATATTAACGATATTAAATTCGGTATTGAGCAAGGCATCGACTTTATTGCAGCATCATTTATCCGTAAAGCTTCAGATGTACTTGAAATCAGAAAAGTACTTGAAGAAAATAACGGCAGTGATATTCACATCATTTCAAAAATCGAAAACCAAGAAGGCATGGACAACTTAGAAGAAATTCTTGCAGTTTCTGACGGCTTAATGGTAGCCCGTGGTGACCTCGGTGTTGAAATTCCAACAGAACAAGTGCCACTTGCTCAAAAAGAAATGATTAAACTTTGTAACAAAGCGGGTAAGCCTGTTATTACAGCAACTCAAATGTTAGATTCTATGCAAAAAAACCCAAGACCGACAAGAGCAGAAACAACTGACGTTGCCAATGCCATCTTTGACGGCACAGATGCAATTATGCTTTCTGGTGAAACAGCTGCAGGTAAATATCCATTAGAGTCCGTAAGAACGATGGCAGTTATTGCTGAAGCGGCTGAAAAAGCCTTAGACTATGATGCCCTCATTAAAAATATGAAGAAGAGCGAAGTAGATGACAGTGTAACTTATGCAGTTTCTCACGCGACTTGCACAACAGCAAATGACCTTGAAGCCAGCGCAATTATCACGGCGACTTCTTCAGGTTTCACTGCTAGAAAAGTATCTAAGTTCAAACCTATGTGTCCTGTTATTGCAGCAACAACTTCTGAAAAAGTTAGAAGACAACTTTCTTTATTCTGGGGTGTTGAAACGGTTAAAGTTAAAGAAGGTAAGTCAACAGATGAAGTCTTCGAGTATGCTTTAATGGCGTCTCAAGAAGCGGGTCTTATTAATAAAGGCGACCTAGTTGTTATTACGGCTGGTGTTCCAGTAGGCGTTGCAGGTGCTACTAACTTGATGAAAGTTCATTTGGTTGGCGAAGTTCTTTTAAAAGGAACTGGTGTAGGCGGTGGCAATGTAACGGCTAGAGTTTGTGTAGCTAAAACCGCTCAAGACTGTGCACAAAACTTCAAAGCGGGTGACATCATTGTTACCAATGCTACTGATAAAGATATGATGACTTACATTGAAAAAGCTTGTGCGATTGTAGTTGAAGAAGGCGGTTACACGTCTCACGCGGCAATTGTAGGCTTATCTCTTAAATTACCAACAGTTGTAGGCGTTGAAAATGCTACAAAAATGCTTGCAACAGGAGATGAAGTGACTGTAGATGCCACTAAAGGCATTGTGTACGTAGGTAGATCTAGATTCCTTTAATATTGAGAAGTAGTGCGATTGGTATTTATAGCAACAGAGAAAATCTATGGACTAGGGCTTACCCTGGCCTTTCCAATATAGAACTCCAAAATATGTGATTAACCCCAAAACACAAAGACCGCGAAAGCGGTTTTTTGTGTTTTAATTACTTTTAGAAATGGGAGTCTCTTTTGTATTTTTTCTTGATTTGTTGTACCATAGAAGAAGGTAAGTGAGCTAATTTTAGGAGGTACAATTTGAAAGAGACAACGATTAGACCAAGGTATGCCGAGACCGACCAAATGGGTGTTATCTATCATGGTAATTATTTTACATATTTTGAAGTTGCCAGATCGGACTACTTCAGACAAGCGGGCTATACCTACAAGTATTTGGAATCTCTTGGAGTGATTATGCCTGTGTTAGAATGTGGTTGCAAATTTATGAAACCCGTTTTATACGATGAAAGCATTACCATCCGCACAAAGTGTTTTTGGAATGAAAAAATTAAAATAAAATTAGAATATGAAGTCCTTGACGAGGCGGGAACCCTTTTGGCAAAAGGTTTTACGAAGCATACTTTTGTGAGCCGCGAGCTAAAACCCCTGCGCCTTAAAGAACTGGATCCTAAATTTATAACCCTTTTAAAAGAAACTTCGGAGGTGCCTTTATGCGATTAAGAAGACTTGGAAAAACAGGATTAATGGTTTCAGAAATCGGCTTTGGCGGTATTCCCATTCAACGTGTCACTCAAGATGAAACCACTGCCATTATTAAGGCATGCCATGAAGCAGGCGTTAAATTTATTGATACGGCAAGGGGCTATACCAATTCGGAAGAAATGTTAGGCTTTGCCCTAAAGGGCATTCGTAAGGACTTTATTTTGGCGACAAAAACCATGGCGAGAACTTATGAAGCCATGAAAAATGATATTGAGACCAGCCTTAAAAATTTACAAGTGGACTATATTGACTTGTATCAATGCCACAACATTAAATCTCAAGACCAATACGACCTGTTGATGGACCCTGACAATGGCGGGTATAAAGCACTATTAGAAGCTAAAGCAGCGGGAAAAATTGGACACATTGGGGTCACCAGTCACAGTGCAGATTTTTTAAGCACAATTATTGAAAAAGAAGAGTTTGAAAGTGTTCAGTTTCCCTATAATTTATTGGAAACCCAAGGAACGGAGTTGTTCAATACGTGTAAGAAACTAGACATTGGGGTTATAGCCATGAAACCAGCGGCTGGTGGCGCACTTCCTAATGTGGCCCTCAGTCTGAAGTTCATATTGAATCACCCTGCTATGACGGTAGCCATTCCAGGTATGGACAGTGTAGAACAAGTGAGTCTTAACAGTGCTATAGGTAATTCAGATTTAAACCTTACAGCTTCTGAAGAAGTTGAAATTGAGGAAACACGAGGGAAAATGGGAAATGCCTTCTGTAGAAGATGCGGTTACTGTTTGCCATGTCCTGAAGGGATTGATATTCCCAGTCAATTCTTATTCGAAGGTTATCTTTCAAGATATGATTTGCCAGATTGGGCTATTTCAAGATATGAAGCTCAAGGAAAAAAAGCTTCTGACTGTGTGAAGTGTGGTATTTGCGAAACGCGCTGTCCTTACGACCTGCCAATTCGAGAAATGCTCGTGAACGTAGTTGAGAAAATGACCCCATGCAAGGCATAGACGTCTATCAAATTCTATGGTTTTTTATGATCTACGCCTTTTTAGGCTGGTGCATGGAAGTGGTTTATGCCGTTTTTACCACAGGAGAATTTGTTAATCGAGGCTTCCTAAATGGTCCTGTATGCCCAATCTATGGCTTTGGCGTTATTGGTGTGGTCTTTGCTTTAAGACCCGTGGCAGATCAAATTTATCTGTTGTTTTATGGGGTCAGTCCTGTTAACCTCTGCACTAGAATGGCTAACGGGTTTAGTTCTAGAAAAACTGTTTGCCAATAAGTGGTGGGACTATTCGGATAAGCCTTATAACGTAAATGGCTATATTTGTTTAACATTTTCTATTATATGGGGAGTCGCTTGTGTCTTCGTGATTCGTATTATTCACCCAACAGTGGTTGTATTGGTGGGTGCCTTACCTTTGGCGCTAGGTTGGGTCCTGTTGATAGCAGCTGTAATTATCTTTGCTAGCGATTTCACAGCTACCGTCTTTGCAGTTATTGGGCTGAATAAGCATTTAGAACAGCTTCAAGGCATTGCAAAACGCCTTAAGGATATTTCCGATGAGTTAGGCGAGAATATTACCGAGTATACTCTTAATGTAATGGAAAAGAATGAGCAAATAAAAGGTAAAGTGGAAGAGTACAAGCAAGATGCAGAGGTTAAAATGGAAACTTATAGACTTGAGGCTCAGGAACTTTTAAATAACCAAAAAGATCTTTTAGCTAAGAGTAGAGCGGCTCATAAACGTCTAGTGAGAGCTTTTCCAAAGTTGAGTTCTAAACGTTTTGAACTGGGACTCAACCGAATGAAAGATGAACTATTGAAGCGATCGAAATAAAGCGACTATTAAAAAAGAAGAGCGACTGAGAGATCAGTCGCTTTAACTAATTTATGAGTCGCTTTTTATTTAACGTTAATATAGGTTGGCACTTTATAAGGAGCCTTTATGGAAATGGTATTGAGTACGTCTGCAGGTTGACCATTGACAGTGTATAGAACTTCTTTGGCAAAGCCCGATTTAGTCACATTAAGAGCAATGGCGTCTAACATCATTTGAGTCAGTTTAGGGTCACTGCCGTACAGAATCCCTGTAATTTTTAAATCGATGGTGACCTTATTGGGGTCAGCGGGGTCTGCAGTAGCACTTAAGCTCACATTGGCAGGGATTGGTGATAGGGTATGCTTATTTTTGAGAGCAGAATCTGCGGTTGTAAGCCCTGTCAGTAGTTCTTGTAGGCTACTATAAGTATGGGCTGTTGGTGTAAACAATAATGTGTTTCCCACAGCTGTAAGTGGGTAAATTTCTGGAGAAGATGCGGTTTTAACGATTGGCGTTGGTGCTACTGGGCCGATAACAAGATTTAAATCGGCGGGTTTATTGTCGACATATAGCTTGATTTCCTTAAGATAGTCCACACTGAAATAGGTTTTCGTGAGGATGTCTGTCATTTGAACAGGGGTAAGACCATTAGCTTTTGCCGTTTCTATGTCGGCGCTGGTAAAGTAAAGACTCAAAACGCCACTGGTTAATTTTATGGTCCTTACTCTAGGAATCAGTTGTCCTGTTTTAAGAGCTGCATTCTCAGTTTGACCTGTATATAAGAAGTTAGCAATTTTTCTGAGTGTTTTACTATTCGAGAAGCTTTCTGTTATTGGGATAAATTGTGTAGCATCTGCTGTAGGATAGTAGACGCTTACAGGTATATACTTTCCAAAGCCAGTGCCTGTATAAGGTGTATAGGTAGACTTCTTAATCCAAGTAACGGCTACTTCAGGACTGCTACTAGCTTTTGTCAGTTCAGAGGCAGAATTGATTTTTAAGTTATACTGTCCGTCAGAAAGTTGTGTCAGTGAAGCTAAATTGATGGTGATTGGCAAACTGGTAATATTCGTGCCTGAAATGGCGCCGACTTTGATGGCTTCTGGTGGTACGGAAAGAACTTGTACATCTCCAGAACTGGTATTAGTCCATTCAAATGTCATTTTACCAACGACATCGGACTGAAGATCTGAAAGCTTTTCGTCTCCTGAAAGGGTTAAAGCCATTTGGCTTGGATTGAACAGGTAGGAAGCGCCTTCATATTTTAATTGATAAGTACTCTCTTTTACGGTTTCTTCAATTTCAGTCTGCTGTTTTTCAGTTTCCTTCTTTTCTTCAATAGCTTTATATTTTTCCCATGAAACGTCTACTTGTAGCGCTTTCATGTCAATTGGCATGACGGTTAAAGAATAAATCATTATAAGGAAGAGCAACACATTGATGATATATTTCATAAAATTCCCTCCTAAAGGGTATTAAAGGTCAGTGTACAATTAATTATAAAATAAAAATTGTACTATTACTACTTAAAACTGCGTAATTAACTTGATTTGTTACCGAATATCGGATAGAATTCTTAGGTTGTGAGGTAACTGAAAAATAGGAGGGATTTATTGTGTCTGTAGAAAAGGACCAGATTGTACAAGTAGAGATAACGGATTTAGGAGAAAGTGGCGAAGGGATTGGCCGATATGAAGGATTGACCATTTTTGTCAACGGCGGTATTATTGGCGATACGGTTAAAGTTAAAATCCAGTCGGTTAAAAAGAACTATGCCATGGGCAAAAGTTGTAAAAATGATTAAGGAGTCTCCTTTTAGAGTGGAACCGCCTTGTCCCCATTTTAGAAAATGCGGTGGCTGTCAAATTATGAACATGGACTATTTATTAGGACAACTTGGTTATAAAGAAAAGGTAGTTAAAGACGCGATTGCTAGAATTGGCGGCTTTACAGATGTGACGGTTGAACCAATCATCGGCATGAAAAATCCTTTAAGATATAGAAACAAAGGCCAGTATCCTGTTGCGGCTGGTAAAAAATGGAACGGAAATTGGATTCTTTGAGAAAGCGTCTCATAAAGTGGTAGACATTCAGGACTGCTTGCTTCAAAATGAGCTTCATGTTCGTATTAATCAGACGATTAGAGACTTTGTTACAGAGTTCAAAATTAAAATATACGATGAAAAAGACCATAAAGGTTTACTCCGTCATGTAATGATTCGCCATAGCGAAGCTTTAGGTGGGGTTATGGTGGTACTGGTGGTGAATGGTGCGGAACTGCCAAAGGAATCTATTTTACGAGACAGATTATTAGAAGCGGTGCCAGAAATTAAGTCTTTGATTTTAAACGAAAATACTTCTAAGGGCAACCGTGTTTTAGGTTTTAAAAATAGAGTGATTGCAGGTTCAGAAACCATTGAAGATCAAATTGGCAAATTGAAATTTGAAATTAGCCCCTTGTCGTTCTTCCAAGTGAACCCATCTCAAACGGAAATTCTTTATGGAAAAGCCCTAGAGTTTGCTGACCTTAAAGGTCATGAGACGGTCTTTGATATTTACTGTGGGATTGGGACGATTTCTTTGTTCTTAGCTGAAAAAGCTAAGAAAGTTATTGGAATTGAAGTGATTCAAGAGTCTATTGAAGACGCAAAAGCCAATGCCACTCGCAATGGTTATGACAACTGTGAATTTGTCGTTGGAAAAGCAGAAGAAGTTCTTCCTAAATTGTATGCAGAGGGTTATAAGGCAGATGTGGTAGTGGTTGACCCACCCCGCAAAGGATGCGAACTTGAACTTTTAAATGCGGTCTTAGAGCTTGCACCTGAGAAGATTGTTTATGTTTCTTGTAAGCCTTCTACTTTGGCGAGAGATTTGAAGATTCTGTGCGAAAGTGGTACTTATGAGGTTGTGAAGGTCCAGCCTGTGGATCAGTTTCCTATGACGAGTCACGTGGAAGCCGTAGTCCTGTTGCATCGTAAAAACGGCTAAAATAAATGACTAGAGACTAATATGCAATAATCAAGGATATGAGAGTAGATGCTTTCATGTCCTTTTTTATTGCATCGAAGTCAAAATAGTTAACGATATGAGAGCAAGGTGAAGAATAGATGAAAATAATCCGCTACATTCCAGCAAAGCCAATTGAATATAGAAAGCTTAGAGTAGCGGCTTATTGCAGAGTTAGCACTTCGGGACCAATTCAACTCAGTAGCCTAGAAATTCAAATAGCGACTTATATGAACATGATTGAAAGCTGCCCCGATTGGATTTTTGTTGGTGTGTTTTATGACATTGGAAGTGGCTTAAGACGTACGGGACGAACAGGGCTAGATGCTTTATTAAGAAAAGCTAAAAGAGGAAAGGTTGATTACATATTAACTAAGTCAATCAGCAGGGTTTCTAGAGATACATTGGAGTTATTAAAAATTATAAGATTTCTAAGAGAGCGAGGAATTAATATGCATTTTGAAAATGAAAAACTGGATTCAATCAAACAAGATAAAGAATTTGAGATCACTCTTCGCAGTATGCTTGCACAAGACGAAAGCAGAAACATCAGTGAAAATATTCAATGGGGATTTCAGAGAAAGTTCGAAAAGGGTGATGTTTTCAAGAAGTACAAGAACTTCATGGGATATACCTGCGTTGATTGTGAAATTGTCATTGTGCCTGAGCAAGCTGAAGTTGTTAGAAAGATATTTGAAGTGTATTTACAAGGATTAACACTTGGACAGATTAAAGTGTATTTGGAATCGATGGACATTAAAACCGTTACTGGCAAAGATACTTGGGATACAACCACTATTCAGAAAATGCTTAAGAATGAGAAATACAAAGGGGATACACTTCTTCAAAAGACTTTTACAGAAGATTTTATGACAGGTAAGAAAATGAAAAATACAGGTCAGAGAACTCAATATTTTGTAAGTGAAAGTCATCCTGCAATTGTTACTGCAGAAGTTTTTGAAAGTGTTCAGAAAGAAATGGCTAAGCGGTCAAGAGTGGTTCGTCATGAAGATGGCACAGTAAGTCCGAGTGATAGCAAATACAATGGGAAATATTTTATAGGAAATCTTTTGGTATGTGGTGATTGTGGTGCTTCTTATCGAAGAAGAACTGAAAGAGGGAAAGTTGTTTGGAGATGTGCGACTAGAATTGAGAAAGGGAAAGAGGCGTGTGCGGTGTCGCCGACTATAAATGAGGAGTGGATTAAGGAAAAGTTGGCTAGTACAGTCGTTGGTGGAGTGTATGATGAAACTATTATAAGGGACAGGATTGAGCAGATTAGCGTTTATCAAAATTATATTGTTGTTAGATGGAAGAATGGTGAGGCGTCGATAATCAATAATTGACGTTCAAATTTGATTGCTAAGAAAGGTTCTCAAGGACTAATTTCAAATATGTTGCTATGGTATAATAAAAGTGTGGTTTTGGTTGAGTATAGTGATTAATAAACAGGTGTGGTGGATGAATGAAATATGAAGAGCTTTATAATAAATATTTAATTCTTGAAGCAGAAAACAAACGGTTGAAAGAAGAACTTCAGCAACTTAAAATTAAATTCGTATCTGAAACACCAGAGCGTTATTGTACTGATGCAAAGTTTTCGTCAGAAGAATTTTCTGAAATGCCTGCAAGCTTGCTTACTCAAAGCAGCTCAAATAAAGATAAAATCGAATTGTTTTTATCATTGTTTAGAGGAAGATCAGATGTATGTGCAAAGAGATGGAAAAAAAAGCCAGGTTACTCGCCTTATTGCTATAACGATTTTAAGTCTGGGATTTGCAATAAGCCTAAGATAAAATGCACTGAGTGTAAAAACAGTCAGTTTGCACCACTAGATGAAGAGCAGATAAAGAATCATTTATCAGGAAAGTATGTGTTAGGCCTCTATCCAATGACGACAAAGGATACGTGTTTTCTTCTTGCAATGGATTTTGATGAGTCAACATGGGGTGAAGACATAAAAGTTGTTATGAAGGTTTGTAATGACAATGATATTCCTGTATATGCTGAGCGCTCTCGTTCGGGACAGGGCTGTCACCTGTGGTTCTTTTTTGAGGCAGAAATGAAAGCATCTCTTGCAAGGAAATTTGGAATGATAATTTTAAATCTTGCTATGCAAGAGTGTGGCAGTATTAAGTTTGATTCCTATGACCGACTATTTCCAAGTCAGGACTTTTTACAAAAAGATGGCTTTGGAAGTCTTATTGCACTTCCTTTACAAAAAGAAGCAAGAGATAAAGGTAATTCAGTGTTTATTGATGCAGACTTGAATGAGATAGAGGATCAGTGGCACTATTTATCACAAGTGAAAAGAATTTCTGAAGAGTTTTTAATAAGATTCTGTAAGCTCGAAGTGCCAATACAAACAAGCGATGAGAATGAAGTATTAGTTAGAGAATCAAAATTGAAATCAATTGCTACAAGCGATTTTCCTGAAACAGTCATAATTATGAGAAGCAAAGGGCTTGTAATATCTAAATCAGGGATGTCTCCAAAAGCTTTGTTTTCAATGAAAAGACTAGCGACTTATGCAAATCCAGAGTTCTATGCGAAACAAGCAATGCGTCAGTCAACATTTGGAACGCCTCGAGTTACAGTTCTTTACGATGAAGATTTTAACAACATCATTTTACCTCGAGGCGTAGAAACCATTTTAGTGGATACGCTGATTTCTGCTGGTGTCAAATACACAATGATAGATGAAAGAAACGAAGGTAAATCTATAAAAGTTGACTTTACTGGTCAACTTACATCTCATCAGATTGAAGCATTAGGAAAACTAAGTGAAAATAGAGATGGCGTATTATCTGCTACAACTGGGTTTGGAAAGACAGTCATTGGAGCGAAATTAATTGCGGATAAAAAGTGTTCTACTTTGATATTAGTCCATACCAAAGAGCTAGCAGCTCAGTGGAAAGAGCGGTTAGAACAATTTTTAGTAGTTGATGAATTCGTTGAAAAACGAAGAAAAAACAGTTTGATAATAGGACAACTCGGTGGTGGAAAGAATACTATTAATGGAATTATTGATATTGCGATTATGCAGTCTATGTTTGAGGCGGATAAAAGCATAAAGAAAATGATCAATCAGTATGGACTTGTTATTGTAGATGAGTGCCACCATATTTCTGCCACAAATTTTAGTCGGATTTTAAGTGCTACAGATGCCGAGTATGTGTACGGACTCACTGCAACACCTATACGGAAAGATGGCCATCATCCAATAATTTTCATGCACTTAGGACCTATCCGATACAAGGTTGATGCTAAGCAGGAGGCCAAGAAAAGGGACTTTGAACACTTTGTAGTTCCGAGGTTCACAAGCACTAGAATGCCACTGTATAAAAATCACGAAGATTGGCACATTACAGAAGTTTATCAACATATTTGTGAAAGCAGCTATCGGAACGAACTGATTGTGTCTGATGTAATTCGTGCTATAGAAGTGGGTAGAAATCCACTGATTTTGACTGAAAGAACAACTCATATCGAGCAATTGGTAAACTTAATGTCGGGTAAAGATTTTAAAGTCATTGTTTTATCGGGGGTTCTAAAAAACAAGCGAAAGAAAAGAATCTCTTAGGAAGATTAGAGCATTAGAAGAGAATGAACGATTTGTGATCATAGCAACAGGTAAATTGATTGGCGAAGGTTTTGATGAAGCACGACTTGATACATTATTTATGGCAATGCCTATTGCTTGGAAGGGAACAATTGCTCAGTATGCAGGAAGACTTCACAGAAATTTTGAGGGCAAAGAGGAAGTTTTAATATACGATTATGTAGATGTACATATACCGGTGCTTGAAAGGATGTACCATAAAAGACTTACGGCATATCGCTCGGTCGGATATAGCATAAGGTCTAATGGAACTGAATTCAACATAGAAAATGGAATTTATGATGAGGCAAACTATTTTGAACATGTGATTAAAGACATCGGAGATTCGGATAAAAACATACTTATTTCAAGTCCCTTTCTTCAGAAGAAAAAGATTAATGCCATTAAGAGCATACTAATTGAAAAGTACAGAATGGGAACGCGAATTGTTTTATGTATCAAGAATCTTGATGAATATGAACAGAAGCACAGGCTCTATATTGAAGAATTTATTAATGACATAGAAAAAGAAGGTATCCAGGTTATTCAGATACCTAAGAACCGTTACAAATTTATGATTGTTGACAATAAAGTAATTTGGTATGGCGGCATTGATATTTTGGGCGGAAGTTATAATGAAAATTCATTGATCCGTCTTGAGGATGAGGAATTAGCGAATGAACTGATTGGTGCAATTGAAGGCTTATCTATGGAAAATAAAATATTGGAATTGTAAAGGATGTGAATTCAAGTGTTGAAGCTTCAAAATCAATCAATTATAAATGAAATAAAACAAGTTTTAACTGAGGCAAGAGAAAAAGTTACTAGAACTGTAAACAATGAACTTTTATTAGCCTATTGGAATATTGGTAAAATTATTGTAGAAAATGAACAAGCAGGTTTGCAAAAGGCTGAATATGGAAAGCAATTGTTAAAGTCGTTATCTAAAGAATTGACTAATGAGCTTGGTAAAGGCTTTTCAGTCTCAAATCTACAGTATATGAGAAGATTTTATCTCGAATATGAAAATCAACAGACACTGTCTGTTAAATTGAGCTGGTCTCATTATTGTGAACTTCTAAATGTATCAGATAAACAAGCAAGATCATTTTATCAGCAAGAATCAATTAACTCTAGTTGGTCCGTGCGTGAATTAAAAAGACAGATTGAGACATCTTTATTTGAGAGACTTTTACTTTCTAATGGAAGTGGAAATAAGGAAAAAGTTCTTGCATTGGCAAATCAAGGGGTACAATACAACAGACCAAATGACATATTGAAAGATCCTTATGTATTTGAATTCTTAGGCATTCCAGAAAATAAACCAATGCTTGAAAAAGATTTAGAAAAGGCATTGATTATAAAAATTGAAAAATTCCTTCTTGAGCTAGGACGTGGGTTTATGTTTGTAGGCTCGCAACAGAGAATTACCTTAGGGAATACTCATTATTATGTGGATATGGTTTTTTATAATAAAATATTAAAGGCATATGTTTTAATAGATTTAAAAATGGGGAGTCTTAAACCAGAAAACATTGGACAAATGAACATGTATGTTAATTATTATGCCAATGAGGTGAATGATGAAGGAGATGATAAACCAATAGGCATAATTCTTTGTGCAGACACTTCTGAGATTGTTGCAGAATATGCACTTGGTGGGCTTGAAAACCAAATTTTTGCATCGAAGTATGTTTACTATATCCCAAATAAGGAAGAGTTAATTCAGCAAGTTCAATCAGTAATGAATGACATGGGCGAAGAATAATAATGCTTGAATGTAAAAAACGCTCATCCGCCAAGGAATCTATGGGTCTTCACGACATCTTTTTTGTCTACTCAAGGCATGTTGAGTGTGTGGTGAAGCTTGAGAAACGATAAAGTGTAGTAAAATCAATAGTTAGAGCCATTGAATGTACAGATGACATTCAGTGGCTTTTGTATGTGGGACCCTCAATTTTATGAGTGATTAACACTTATAATACTACATATTTTGGTATAAATAGGATGGTAATAAAAGGATATGAGAACAGATGCTCTCATATCCTTTTTAGTTGTTATCCATCTCAATAATTGTAAAAAGCATTTTTTTCAACAGATTTCTTTCTTCATCTGAGAAAGGGTCTAAAAACTTTTGATTCATTTCATTAACAATAGTTTCAACATTGTCTTTGATAGACATTGATTTTTCAGTTGGAGAAACAATGATAGCTCTCTGATTGTTTTGATCTATACGCCTTTCAATAAGTTCATTCTTTTGCATCCTATCAAGAATGCCGGATACGGAAGAAGCTTCAAGGTTTAGAATTTCTCTTATTTTTGATGGACTTATATCACCATACTGCCATAGACAGTTCAAAACACCATATTGTGAAGGTGTTATACCATATTCGGATAGCCTTTTTGAAAAATACTTGAAAACAGTATTTTGGGAAGAACTTAGCAAAAAATTAATACAATTTCTAACGTCCACAATTTCACCTCTTTTTCTATTGACAGTATATCATATACCTGATAATATTCAAAACAAGAATATTTCCTATTACGAAATATTTATATCAAGAACTATACTCACACAAAATATAAGGATGGTGTAGATTATGAACAGTGATTTTAAGGCACTTGTAGTTCGTGAAGAAAATGGTCAGGTTTCGCATACTATTGAAAAAATTACTACTGAAATGCTTTCGGAAGGTAACGTACTTATTAAAGTTGCATATTCATCGGTTAATTATAAGGATATGTTAGCTGTACAAATAAAGGGCGGTGTCATTAACAATTATCCTATGATTCCTGGTATTGATTTAAGTGGAACAGTGGTTTCATCTGACAATAGTAAATTCGAAGTGGGTCAGAATGTTATTGTAACAGGTTTTCAGACAGGTATGACACATACAGGTGGCTATTCAGAATATGCTAGAGTACCTGCTGAGTGGGTCGTTGCACTGCCAGAGGGATTGTCACTACATGATGCAATGGTTATTGGTACGGCGGGCTTTACGGCGGCGCTTTCAATTATGACGCTTGAATCAAAAGGAATGTCACCTGATAAAGATCAGCATATCCTCGTTACAGGGGCTTCCGGTGGTGTGGGAAGTGTGGCTATACAGCTCCTTAAAGCGAGTGGGTATAAATATATTCATGCCCTCGCTAGGGTAGAAAGTGAAATTGAGAAGCTTCTTTCAATTGGTGCAACGGATGTATTACTGACTCGCGATATACTACCAGAAAAACCAAAAGCGCTCGACAAACAAAAATTTCATTATGTTCTTGACGTTGTAGGCGGTGAAGTCGCTTCAGGTGCGTTACCACAAATTTATTATGGTGGAAGTATGAGTATGTGTGGTAATGCAGGTGGAATTAAATTTAACAGTACTGTTATGCCATTTATACTGAGAGGTGTTAGCATTCTTGGAGTTGACTCAGTGAATTTCCCTATTGAAGAGCGTGATGCTATTTGGAAGCGTTTTGCTGGTGAATGGCATATTATGAGCCAAGCCCTTGTAAAAGAAGTTGTTATGGAAGAACTAAGCGAAGTGTTTGAAAATATTAAGGCTGGTACCCACACAGGACGACATATTTTGAAAATGGTATAATTGATTCTTTTAGAAAAAATATCCTTCCGCTAAGGAACCAGTGGGTCCACACGACATCTTTCTTGTCTATTCAAGGCACGTGGCGTGCGTGGTGAAGTTAAAGAGGAAGTAGCGCTTTAATCTGAAGTTAATAACGTATGGCAATAGATTAGACAATCTATGGTTTTTATCATATGTTATTTATATCTGATTAAAAATCGGGATTCTAATTTTAGAAATAGCAAATTATTATAAGGTTATGTCCGAAAAATACCTTGCTTTTTTTCTCGTTCATCTATAAAATCAAAAATGAAAATTGAATAATCGAAAAAAATAGGTGCCAATGAATAATTGGTGAAAAGGGAAGTGGGTGTAAGTCCCACGCGGTCCCGCCGCTGTATTAGAGGAGACATTTAAGTGCCACTGTGTAAACGGGAAGGTTAAATGTTGATGATGCTAGAGCCAGAAGACCTGCCTATTTTTTGCACAAAATGACTCTACGAGAGATGGAGGGGTGCCAATGAAAGAACATAAGTGTTTTTTTGTTTACATAGCCTCTTAATGTAGTTTTACATTAAGAGGTTTTTTGTTTAGTTTGGGTCCATTTTTCTAAATGAAAATGATAGCAAATTAGCTTGTGACAACTCTGTGATGATAAAGGGGATTCTTAAAAATGAAAAGATTTACGGCACTCATGCTTTCCATAATTATGGTTTTAAGCGTTAATTTCTCTACAAATATCGACATTTCCTATGCAAAAGCCCAAGTTGGGTTAGAAAGTATTGTTGATAATAAAATAACATATGTATCCTTGAGAAAAGCTTATAAAGAATATGGTGGTACATATAATTTTGTCGGTAGTATCGCAACTGCAAAAAGCGGTAGAGACGTAGTAAAGGTAGATGCAAAAGCAAAGACTTATACTGAAAATGGCAAGGCAATCAAGGTCAGTGGGAATCCAATTATAAAAAATAATGAAATGTATGTTCCGATTGCCTTCCTAAATGAGGTCATGAACGCAAGAGCTGCAGTGAATCAAAGCACTAAAAAAGTTGAAATTAAGCGTGCAATGGATTTGAAATATAGCAAGGGTTTTAGCGTTAACTACCTTAAAGGTGGTCTTAAAGTTGTTTATGATGGAGATAAAAGACCAATAATCTTAGTTCCTAAAGGGAAATCTGTACCTGAAAAATATCAAAAATACACTGTCATTCAAACACCGATAAATAGTGTTTTAGCAGCATCGACAACACAAGGCTGTCAGTTAAGAGCTGTGGGTGCTCTTTCTGCAATAAAAGGTGTAACAACAAAAGAGTCTCAGTGGAAAATTAAAGAAGTTGCGGCAGGTTTAAAAGCTGGGAGTATCAAGTACGTAGGCGAAAACGCTGCTCCTGATTACGAAGCAATAAAAGTTCTTAAGCCAGATGTGACGTTTACCTATACAGGTTATGCAGGGCTTCAAAACATGAATGCTAAGCTTAAAGAATTGAAATTAGATTACGTCGTATGTAACGAATACTTAGAAGAAGACCCAAGGGGTAGAATGGAGTGGATGAAGCTCTACGGTGCATTCTTCAACAAAGAGGAACAGGCAGAAGTCCTCTTTAATAAAGCAGTTGCCAATATAGATAAAACAGCAACGGCTGCGAAAGCTTTGAAAAAACCTACCGTTGCATGGGCAATGGTCTACGGCGGAAAAGTTTATGTAGCAAGCCCAGATTCCTATGTAGGTAAAATGATTGATCTAGCAGGTGGAGATTATATCTATGCAGGTGACAAAGTAGGTAGTGGTTCTATAACCCTCGAAGAGTTTTATGCCAAAGCAAAAAATGCAGATATACTCATTTATTCGTCTTTACAGCAATATACGCCTAATTTGAAAGATGTTGTGGTGCAAGCCCCAGTTTTGGCTAACTTAAAAGCAGTTAAAGAAAAAAAAGTTTGGTGTTTTGCGCCTAACTATTATCAAGCTCTAGACAAGACTGATGCAATGATTCAAGAACTATCAGATATATTCCACAAAAACGAAAAAGACCTTGAACACTTCATCAAATATTAGCAAATTGAAGATAGAGGTTAAAAACTTGTAAGTAAGCGGGCTTTTAGCCCGCTTTTACGCGGTAATAGACCATTTTTATTCTCATTGCATGCTTATTAAGCGTTGTGTAGTCGATTATAAAGAACTATGAGGAGGAGTAATGTTGGAGGGTGTCGCTTTAAACAGTATAAAAAAGAGGCGTATTAGACAAGCAAGTATTTTCGTGATTATCACCTTAATTTTAATCATTACTTTTGGTGTTTGCATAGGCGTTGGTTCGGTGCAGTACACCCTTAAAGATGTGTTTGCTACGATTATTAATCGAGCATCAGTGGATTCAACCATGGCGGATATTATATGGGATATTCGGGTGCCAAGGGCGATAGCAGCCCTATTTGGTGGTGCAGCATTGGCTGTTTCAGGTATCATGTTGCAAGTATTTTTTAGAAATCCAATCGTGGAGCCCTTCGTTCTTGGAATATCGTCAGGAGCGGTATTCATGGTTGCATTAGTCACTTTAGGTGGTTTCACTATCGGGTTTGTCGCACTATCACCTTTTGTTGTATTTATTGCTGCATTAATAGGATCAGCAGTAGTTATGGCAGTTGTAGTAGCGTTCGCAAGCAAAGTTAAAGATATAGTTACCTTACTCGTTATAGGCTTGATGGTAGGTTATATCTGTAGCGCCGCTACAAATTTGATGGTTGCTTTTGCAGATAAAGAGGCACTGCAAGGTTTCATGGTTTGGACAATGGGGAGTTTTTCTGGTTTTACATGGGATAGTGTATGGATATTAATTCTTTGCTGTGTACCCACTATAACTTCGCTTGCATTCATTATGAAACCTCTCAATGCCTTTTTATTAGGAGAGGAATATGCAAAAAGCATGGGAGTCAATGTTGTACGTTTTAGAATGGTTCTAGTTCTTATTGCAAGTATACTGACGGCTATAGTTACAGCATTTGCAGGACCAATAGCTTTTATTGGATTAGCTGTTCCGCATATTACTAGGCAGATTTTTTCTACGAGCGATAATAGAATTTTGGTGCCAGGGACTGTAATTATGGGTGGGCTGGTCACCTCTATCTGCGACTTAATTGCAAGGACGCTCTTTGCACCGGTAGAGCTGCCTATTAGCGCCGTTACAGCTTTTATTGGTGCACCAATTGTCATTTACTTAATTTTGAAAAGGAGAAATTCGCTATGAGGGTACTTCATTCTAATGCAGTGACAGTGGGGTATGGCAAGAAGCGTATTGTAAATCAAGTAAATATAGAAGCAATGAAGGGCGAGATTGTCTGTTTGTTAGGTCCGAATGGCGCTGGAAAAACTACAATTATAAGAACTTTAGCAGGTTTACTGGCACCTCTCTCGGGGACTGTTGCAGTAAATGAGAAGAACATTGATCAACTATCTCAAAAAGAACTTGCTAAAACACTTTCTGTTGTTTTGACCAAAAGAACTGGTTGCGGTTTGATGACCGTATTTGAAGTTGCGTCAATGGGCAGGCATCCTTATACGAATCACTTTGGAAAATTATCCAATAACGATTTAAAAATTGTAGAATCTGCACTGATGGAGGTCAATGCAATTCACCTATCAGATCGCTACTTTGAGGAATTGAGTGATGGAGAAAAACAAAAAGTACTGGTTGCAAGAGCATTGGTGCAAGAACCTGAAGTGATTATATTAGATGAACCGACGACTCATTTAGACATACGCCATAGAATTGAGTTGATGGAAATACTGAAAGGTCTAAGCAAGAAAAAAGGTATTACAGTGCTTTTATCCTTACATGAAATTGATATTGCATTAAAGTGCTGTGATCAAGTTCTTCTTATTAAAGAAGGGGAGATTCTCGCCTGTGGCTCGCCAGAGACAGTAGTCAACGAATCCCTCATTCATCATTTATACGATATAAAGAATGCAAACTTTAATCACCTTTTAGGCTCTATTGAAATCTCAAATCAAGAAGTCCCTAAACACTTTATTATAGGTGGGAATGGAACTGGTATTCCAGTGTACCGTCTCATGGCAAAGCTAGGCATTGGCGTTGCCACAGGTATAATCCATGAAAACGATGTCGATTATGAGATTGCGAGAACCATAGGTCTTTCTATAGAATCAGAGACGGCTTTTGACTTGATTAGTGAGGACACCATAATCCGAGCAAAAAAAGTAATCGATCAAGTTGAAACTGTTATTGATACAGGGGCTCCAATTGGATTTCTAAATAAGGGTAATCTTCAACTTATTACCTATGCACTGAGCGTTGGTAAGAAGATTCACTCCTTAAGAACACCAAATGAATTTGAGAATCTGATGGGCAAGTGTCATAATGCAGTTGCTTTTTATGAGTCAGCGACGGCGCTGAGTCATATATATGGCAGCAAAAATATGCAGGGAGACTTGCCCTTTCATAGAGACGAACAAATAGGAGGTTTCAGACATGATGCTTTATCAATTGAGTTCTAGAGACGAAGTGCATCGCTATAAAAAAAGTATTGTCGTTCATTTTAAAGGACCGCGCAGGGCGTTGAGTACAGCACACCACAATGGGGGATACCAAGAGCATTTGAGAGACGTTTTTAATCACGATGCTAACCCAGGCGCAGGCATGGCCTGTGTCATGCGCGGCAATACGGTCAACGAGCATATGCTCTCAATTGTTGAAGAGATTGGTTTAGATCCTAAATGCACAGCGGGAATTTCCACTGCTGCCTCCATGAACAATGTGGCTATTAAAACAGAAGTTTTTGAAGACTTGACGGTGACTGCCATTGTTACAGGCGGTGTAGAAGTCAATGGCGGCCGTGTGGGAGACTATGCCAACTATCATGAACGAAGGGGCAAAACAGTCCCGGTAAAAGAGGGCACCATTAACATTTTGCTTTATATAGATGCTGTACTTCCACCGGAAACCCTTGCTAGAGCCATGGTTACATGTACTGAAGCAAAGACAGCAGCCCTTCAGGAGCTTATGGTGGGTAGTAATTATTCCAATGGACTGGCAACGGGTTCAGGTACAGATGGCACCATTGTTTTTTGCAATATGGAGGCGGAGAACGAACTCGTATATGCTGGCAAACATAGCAAGTTAGGTGAATTGATAGGCAAGACTGTAAAACCAGCGGTTAAAGAAGCACTTTACTTACAGACAGGCCTATCAGCTAAGTCGCAATTCAGTTTCATGAGACGTTTAAAGCGTTATGGGGTTACGGTAGATGGCATTTGGAATCTGTATCAACATGCTCAAGATCAACAATTAGACTCTTGTTTGCTAAAAGCGAAATTTATTCACGAACTTGAAATGCTGGAAAGTGAGAAGTATCTAGTGGTGCAGACGTCACTCTTGGTTCATCTTTTTGATCAACTGGAATGGGGGCTTATTGAAGATGATGATTTGCTATCAGAAGGTAGTGCAATGCTTCAGCGACTCAAGTGTCACTTTGACTTACAGTCAATAGACAATGAGAGTTTAGCAGAGATTGCAGTCATTAGTGAAAAAGAACCCATACATCAATTGGTGAACGATTTTGGTAGATTGATTTCGGCTGTTGTAGGAGGGCGAATTCATGATTAATATTACAGTGATTCATTCACCCATGGACTCGATATACAACTTTAAAGGAGGTTTGAGTACTTTCACTCAAGAGGCTTCTGAGCAAATTCAGGTTACTTTTTTTGATACTTATAGCGTAGATACGAACGAAGAAGTACTGAGGCAATGTGAAGCTCAGTTGAAGAGCAGTTCGTTCACGCTTGTATTGCTGCATGGCGGTATTTGTCAATTTAGGTCAGCAAGCATTCTGTTAAACCCTCTGGATAAAGCAAAAAAATACATGGTTTATTCGGGCATAGAAGATGAAAACCGACTTTATTTAGAGAAGTCGGGGCTTTCGCCGCTGGAATACAGCAAGTTAATTGCCTATATTGCCAATGGGACACCAGACAATTGCAAGCAATTATTTATTTATTGTGGTGCCTACTTTGGAAAGTTAGAACTGCCTTACGAGGAAGCTATTCATATTCAGTGGGAAGGCATCTATAGGCGTGGTAGTCTTGCTGAACAAGCCTATGAAGGTCTGTCGGATTCTGAGCTTGTGCGCCATTTATGGGACCGTAAAAAGACGACAAAGCCAGTAGATCCAATTGTGGCAATTTTATTCTATACAAAACTCTATCATGAAAAGGATTTAGCCCATATTGACGCATTGATTGACACCATACAATTAGCTGGGGCTATTGCACTGCCTATCTTCACCGCATCAGCACCAAGAACAGATGTGGGCTGTAGAGGACTTAATTGGGTCATTGAGAATCTATTAAAAGTGGATGGAGAAACACTTGTTGACGCTCTGATCAATACCATTGGCTATTCTCAAAGTGTTTTGGCTAACCCAGGTGATGGCACAGTCAGAGTGGAAGAGAGTATTTTTAACAGCTTAGGTGTTGCTGCCATTCAGGCCTTCAGTACCTACCAATCCTTTGAGGACTGGAAAGAAAACTTACGCGGTATTGATGGCATGTCCTTTGTAGGCAGTGTTTATTACCCAGAGTTTGATGGCCAATTGACTAGTACCACCTATGCTTATGTCAAATGGATAAAAGACGAGATCGGTTATAGAATGGTTCACATGCCTATTATTGAAAGGGCGGATCACGTCAGCCGTTTGGCGGTGAATTGGGGCAAGCTCAAACTTAAGGAAAATGCTCAAAAGAAAGTAGCAATTTTGTTCCACAATATGCCTCCGAGAAACGACATGATTGGATGCGCCTTCGGTTTAGACACCTCCCACTGTGTTTTTGACACGGTTGCGGCTTTGAAGGCAGAAGGGGTTCAAACCGCTTATGATTTTGAAACCCCCGATGACATTATTTACAGGATTATTAAGGCGGTGAGTAATGATCAAAGATGGCTCACTGCAGAGGATGCGATTAAACGCAGCGTTGGAAATATTGAACAAGAATATTATCAAATTTGGTTCAATGAAAAGGCGGAAAAAATTCAAGGAGAACTCGAAAGAGATTGGGGAAGAGCGCCTGGAGAGTTCATGGTACATGAAGGGAGAATGCCAGTTCCTGGCATTTTAAACGGCAATATTTTCATTGGCCTTCAGCCTGCAAGAGGTTATGAAGAACATGCAGAGGCAACATACCACAGTACGGATATTGTACCTCCACATCAATATATGGGGTATTATGACTGGCTAAAAAATGACTTTGGTGCAGATGTCATTGCCCATATAGGGACCCATGGGACTGTAGAGTGGCTTCCAGGAAAGGAAATCGGCTTATCCTGCGAGTGTTATTCCGATGCAGCCATGTCTGAACTGCCCCACTTGTATCCATACTGCATAACCGTTTTAGGAGAAGGGATACAAGCTAAACGCAGATCAAATGCTGTAATTCTAGATCATCTGATTCCGTCGCTGATGAGAAGTGATACATATGAGGGCATTGAAGAAATTGAGAATTTGCTCATTCAATACCATCAAGCGGCCCAGGCGGATCAGGGGAAAATTGGTTTTCTAAAAGAGGCCTTGATCGAAAAAATCATTGCTCAAAACTTGCATTTAGATCTTAAGCTGACTGAAGAAGATGTGGCTAATAACCTTGCGGATCATATAGAAAAAATACACCTATGGGTAGATGAAATTAAGAATACGCTCATTAAAGATGGTCTTCATTATTATGGCAAAATGCCTGAGGATCAGAGGTTGTCTCAATTATTATGCGCGCTTTTAAGGCTGTCTAATGGAGAAGTACCCTCTATTCAAGCTGCGCTTGCCAAAGCGAATGGCATGGATTGGAAACATTTGAAGGATCATCCGATGCAAATAGACGCCAGCGGTCTTACCAATTTGACGAAGGCAAATGGCATTGAAACCCTGAGCCAAGAAATGATGGCGGAACTAGTAGCTGCAAATATGGATTTAGAGACAATCAAAGAGGTATTAGGCCGTTATCAAGAGCCAGATTTAAATAAGGTTATCGAGTTTGCAAGTAGAGAGGTGATACTCAAACTCGAACAGACGGATGAAGAACTCAAGCATTTAATTGAGGGTATCAATGGCAGATTCGTGAAACCAGGAGCTGGCGGCGCGCCGACTAGGGGAAATGTACACATATTGCCTACTGGGAGAAACTTCTTCTCTGTCGACCCAGAGTCCATTCCGAGCAGAGCATCGTGGAGAGTGGGACACCAACTAGCCAAACAACTTGTGGATCGATTTATCAAAGAAGAGGGAAGGCATCCTGAGAGTATTGCCATTGTCATCTATGCAGGTGAAACCATGAAGACATCTGGAGATGATATTGCTCAGATTCTTTGGCTCATGGGCATTCAGCCCAAATGGCTGGAGGGAACCGATAAAGTTATTGGTCTGGAGGCAATTGCACCAAGTGAATTAGAGTGGCCAAGGATTGATGCAACACTAAGAATCTCTGGACTATTCAGAGATACATTCCCCAACCTGATTGAGTGGATGGAAGAGGCAGTTCAAATTGCTGTCGGACTAGATGAACCTTACGAGGTGAATTACATTAAAAAGCACTTTGAAAAAGAGGTTGCAGAGCTTATTGAGAGTGGTGTAAGCCTAACGGATGCCCAAGAGGAAGCTAGCATGAGAATCTTTAGTGATCCGCCAGGAACCTATGGTGCAGGTGTAGATACGCTCATTAATAGCAAGAAATGGGAAACCGTTGGTGACTTAGGTGCGGTTTATACCTTCTGGGGAGGGCATGCTTACGGCAAAAAAGTACATGGAAAAAGGGTGACTGAAGTTTTTGAGAGAAGATTAATGCAAACTGAAATTACAGTCAAGAATGAATCTTCCATGGAGATTGATATGCTTGAAAGCGATGATTTTTACAATTATCACGGCGGATTGATCGCTGCTGTCAGAAAGGCCTCTGGTCAAAAACCAAAATCCTACTGTGGTGATACCAGCGATCCAAGTCGCGTTAAAACGAATGATGTAAAAGAACAGTCCGCTAAAATTATGAGGGCAAGAATCTTGAATCCCAAATGGTTTGAAAGTTTAAAAGTTCATGGCTACAAAGGCGCTCAGGAAGTGTCGGGCATGATGGACTTTGTATTCGGATGGGATGCTACAGCAGATGTAATTGAAGACTGGATGTACGATTCAATCTGCGACCATTTCTTACGGACAGATGAACGCAAGGAATGGATGGAAGAGGTGAACCCTTGGGCTATTCAAAACATAAGTGAACGACTCATGGAGGCATCACAGCGTGGCATGTGGCAAACCAGTGAAGAGAGATTGGAAGCTCTGCGACAGATCTACTTAGAGGTAGAAGGGGATATCGAGGGTTATGAATGATTTTAAAAGGGTGGAGAATTGCTTCTCACAGATCAAGTACATGGTATTGTGGACCACAAATCATTGCAATCTAAAGTGTGTTTATTGTTATGCAGATCAGGATCAGTTTTCCCATCAGAGGAACATGTCCTTGGAGACTGCACTCAGTGCCATCAAGTTACCACAGTCCGACTTTATTCTACAGTTTAGCGGCGGTGAACCGCTGCTAAACTATCCGCTTGTGGAGGCGGTAACTCAAAAAATGAGGGAGCAAAACGCCAATGCCAAAATTCAGATACAGACAAATGGCTGTTTGATTACCCCTGACTTAGCGAAGCGACTATCCAAACTTAAAATTGGTATTGGCATAAGCCTAGATGGCCCTATAACCGTTAATGAAATGCAAAGGGGGCAAACCCAGTTAGTCATTGAGGGCATTAAAAATTTAGCCGCTGAGGGTGTCTATGTGAACTTAAACGCTGTGGTGACCAATGAATCGGTTATTTTTTTGGACAAACTTGTGGATTTAGCCGTTTTCTTGGGCAATGTCAAAGGGATTGGCTTAGATTTGCTGCGACAATCTGGAAGAGGAAGTCAACTTAAGCCACCTCCTGTCGATGCAATTGAGAGGGGCTTAGTAAAAATGTATGAGAGAAGCAGGATCATTGCTTTGAAGACAGGACACCATGTGGCCATCAGGGAAGTAGAAGAGGCTAAACAGCGCATCAAAAACCGAGAAAATATAAATACCTTGCATTATTGTTATGCTTCTAAGGGAAGTGCTTTGATCGTCTTGCCAAATGGAGATTTATATCCCTGTGGTTCAGTGATGCATCATGAGGAATATTACATGGGCAATCTAAAGGATTCAGATACTTGGGACCTTAAGTCTTTAAGCCTTAAAACTGCTCTACAATGCACAAGTTGCGATTATGAGCCCTTTTGTCCAGGTGCATGTCCGGCGCGAAGTATTGTCAATCATGCAGAGCGAGGTACTGGCAGCAAATACACCCCAGAAGATTGCATGTTGCGTAAGACGGCATTTAAATTAGCCAAGGAGGCACTGATAGATGTTAAAACTTGAAGCCTTAATAAAACACTATGGGAAGATAAAGTCTGTAGATGGTATCGATTTACACATTCCAAGGGGCGAGTTTTTTGGACTTCTTGGCCCTAATGGTGCTGGAAAAACCACAACCATTCGAATGATTAGCACACTGACGCCTAAAACAAGTGGCACGATTATCATTGATGGTCAGCTAATGGATCGGGACTTAAGTGCCATCAAGAAGAGGATTGGCGTTGTGCCTCAACATAATAATTTAGAGAGCGAAATGACAGCCTATGAGAACTTAGAGCTACATGGCAGAATTTATGGCATGGACGCTGTTCAGAGAAAACAACAGATTGAGACCTTACTGAAGTTCACGGAATTATCCGATCGAAAAAATGATTTGGTTAACACGTTCTCTGGTGGGATGAAGAGGCGTCTGATGATTGCGAGAGCGCTCATGCACAATCCCGAGTTGCTGCTACTAGATGAGCCCACTGTGGGGCTGGATGCAGCGACGCGACGGAAAATGTGGGATCTTCTAAAGCGTCTAAAAGAAAAAGGTCTGACTGTGTTGCTGACGACCCACTACATTGAAGAGGCAGAGACACTTTGCGAGCGCATTGGTCTGATTAATGAGGGCAAACTCATTGAACTGGATAGCCCCAGAGCCTTGATTGACCGAATGGGCGCATTTATTGTTGAGAATTTTGAAAATGGCAGTACCCATTCGTCATGTTTCTCGGACCGGGAAGAAGCAGGACAATACGCATCTAAGTTAATGGGAACGGTGAATATAAGACCTACCAATTTAGAAGATGTTTTTCTGAAAATGACCAACAGAAAGGTGGAAAACTAGTGTCAGGTTTAATGGGCATCCTATGGCAAGAATGGATTATATTTAAGCGAAAATTTTGGAGCACCACATTGGGTATGCTCATATCGCCTAGCTTATACCTCATAGCATTTGGATGGGGACTTGGACAAGGCCTTGTGGTTGAGGGAAAGCCCTATCTTGAGTTCATGGTTCCGGGGCTTATTGCGTTAAACACCATGATGACGAGTTTCAACAACACTGCTAACAATATCAATATTTCAAAGCTTTACTATAAAACCTTTGAGAACTTTGTCTTAGCGCCAATGTCCTTGAGCGTATTTGTTATTGGCAAAATTTTAACGGGCGCCTTATACGGACTGTATTCTGCTTCTTTGATTGTTCTTGTGGTCACCCTTTTTGGAGGTGTACAGATTTTAAGTCCTTACTTTATACTCATGGGCGTCCTTAATTGCCTGGTGTTTTCTGCGGGTGGCTTCTTAGCTGGACTACTTGTTAAATCTCATGGAGATATGGCTAAGTTCACTAATTTTGTCATTACGCCCATGTCTTTTTTATGCGGCACTTTTTTCTCGCTGAGTCACATGCCGGCGTCTATCAAAGGCCTTATCTATATTTTACCGCTGACCCATACTGCGGCTGCTATGCGCCTGGATCAGCCACTCAGTGTCAGCAGCATGGTTCACGTATTCGTACTGGCCTTATACTTAGTTGTACTTATGTTTGCCAGTCATAGTGTTTTAAAAACGGTTGAATCTTAAATCAACTTATTGCGGAGGTTATATCCATGAAAATTGAAAAACCGCTTTATCCTTTTACGGCAATCGTCGGACAAGAGCAAATGAAAAAGGCCCTTATTTTAAATGCAATCAACCCTAACCTGGGTGGCGTCCTCATTCGAGGTGAGAAGGGAACAGCAAAATCAACAGCTGTTCGTGCGCTTGCAAAACTGCTTCCTGAGCGAGAAGAAATCAAAGAGTGTCTATACCATTGTGATCCTGCTAATCAAACACATTGGTGTGAATCTTGTGGGTCTCAATACAATGAGGTAGCGAATATTCCAAGTCATAAAGGCAAAATGAGAGTGGTGGATCTGCCTGTCAGTGCCACTGAAGATAGACTGATTGGTACCTTAGATATCGAACATGCCATTAAAAAAGGAGAAAAGCGATTTGAAACTGGGATTTTAGCGAAGGCTAATCGCAATATACTCTATGTGGATGAAGTGAACCTATTAGATGATCATCTTGTAGATGTACTCCTTGATTCAGCTGCAATGGGTGTGAACACCATTGAAAGGGAAGGGGTTTCTTATACCCATCCTTCACGGTTTATCTTAGTGGGCACCATGAATCCTGAAGAGGGCGACTTGAGACCGCAACTGCTGGATCGTTTTGGAATGGTTGTTGAGGTTGGTGCTGAGCAAGATCCCGAAAAGCGAATGACCGTTATTCGCAATCGACTCGGCTATGAGCAAAATCCTGAAACTTTTTGCAAAGCCTTTGAACAACAACAAAATGATTTGTGTCAAAGCATAGAAGCTGCCAAAAAGATCCTGCCTTCTGTGGTTTATGAGGATGCTATTTTAGAAATGGCGGCACTCATTGGCATTGAACTTAAGGTAGATGGCCATCGCGCAGATCTTTCCATGATCAAAACGGCAATGACCATTGCGGCATACCACGGCAGAACAGAAGTAGTTAAAACAGATTTGTTAGAAGCCGCTGAACTGGTGCTGCCGCACCGCATGAGACGTACGCCTTTTGAAGAACAGCACTATAAACCAGCTCGAATCAAAGAAATCATTGATCGTTTCTAAAGGAGCGGAGACTTTTATGAAAAATAAGGCATTCCAACACACCTATGCATTTTCGGCCGTGGTGGGTCAGGAGCTGGCTAAAAAGGCCATTGTACTCAATTTGATCAATCCCGGTATTGGCGGGGTTCTTTTATGTGGGGAAAAAGGGTCTGCTAAGTCAACTTTAGTAAGGAGTATTGATGGCATTTCACCCAAGGCTAAAGTCATTAATATGCCGCTTAATATCACTGAAGACCGACTCATAGGCACCCTTGACCTTGAAAAGACGCTCCAAAGCGGAATAAGGCACTTTGAGGCAGGCCTTTTAGCAAAAGTGCATGAGCAAATCCTTTATGTTGATGAAGTCAATTTGCTGTCTGAATCCATTGTGAATGCCCTACTTGAAGTTTCATCCTCAGGCATTAACCACATTGAAAGAGACGGATTTTCAATGGAGCATGAGTCTAAATTTATATTGATTGGCACAATGAATCCAGAGGAAGGACCGCTGAGGAGCCAGTGGTTAGATCGATTTGGTCTTTTCGTTCAGATCAGTGGCAGCAATGACTTGGCAGAGCGCAAAGAGATTGTTAGCCGTCGACTGGCTTATGAGGCAGACCCAGCTTTTTTCAGCAAAAAATATGAAAACCTCAACCAATTGATTGCTAAGTCCATTGAAAAAGCAAGACAATTATTAGATAGCGTCAAAGTGACCGATGAAATTCTTGGATTTGCAGTTAAAATTGCAACCCAATCAGGCGCTGCGGGGCATAGAACTGAACTTGTACTCGTTGAAACCGCAAAAGCGATAGCCGCGTATGATCTTAGAAAACATATTAGTCTCAAAGATCTGACAGAAGCGGCTGAGTTAGTGCTCCCCCATAGAAAGAGAGACCTACAAGAACCGCCAGAAATGGATTTTGATTCGGAAGTAGATGAGACGGATGAAAACGAGCAGTTAGAAGATGACTCTCAGATTTCAGAGGAAGAGCAGCAACAGGATAATGAACAGCCAACGCCTGAGTTGCCAGACAAACAAGAAGAGGCGCAAAATTCAGAAGCTCAAATGCCGCCAGCCGATGAAGAAGCCCTAGAGGACCCAGGTATAAGTGATGACCAAGTAGATGAGATCGGCAGGCTATCCGTCATAAGCCCATTAACCATCAAGCTCAGAGACCGACGTAAGCGAAGGGGTGATGGTAAGCGGTTGCAGACAAAAACGGATCAAAAACGAGGTAGACAAGTAAAGAGCATTGCTGCAAAGGACGGCTTGAAAGATTTTGCCTTTTCTGCGACCCTCAGAGCCGCGGCACCATACCAAACGCTACGCAGTAGAGCTAATATGGCGATCGTCATTGAAAATAGCGACTATAGAGAAAAGGTACGCGAGAAGAGAACGGGCAGTAATATACTGTTTGTTGTAGATGCCAGTGCTTCCATGGGGGTTAATAAACGCATGACAGCTGTTAAGGGTGCCATTCTCTCTTTATTGACTGATGCCTACCAAAAGCGAGATCAAGTGGCGATGATTGCCTTCAGGAAGGAACGTGCAGAGGTGATCCTTGATTTGACGAGAAGTGTAGACCTTGCCTATAAGTCGCTTCAAACCTTGCCAACAGGGGGCAGAACGCCCTTGGCATCTGGACTTTCAAAAGCCTATGACCTGATTCAAATCGGTAGAAGAAAAACACCGGATATGATCCCAATTGTCGTTCTTGTTTCTGATGGCAGAACGAATGTGGCTATTGGCTGTGAAGATCCTTACAAGGAAGCGTTCTCATGGGGCAAAAGACTGGCAGGAGATGGGGCGCATTTGATTATCGTCGATACCGAACAGGATTTTATCAAACTTGAACTAGCAAAAAAATTAGCCACTGAACTCGACTGTCAATATTTCAAGTTAGAAGATTTAGAAGGCGAGCATTTAGCTCAGGCGGTACGCGCGAGCATTGGGTCATGATTTATTATTTAGAATTGGATGTGATGTTTTGGTCAGCAATGGCATTTTTCACCCTAGAACGACGACAGTCTTTCAAACGATAGAAAGCTATAAAAGTTGGTATTTAAGCCAGAATGATACCCCGAGATACTGGATCGGACTTTTAACACACCACCACTTTTGGAAAAATAAGAATCTTGCGGTTGAAGAAAGTCTCATCGTCAGATTAGAAACCTTGGGCATTGGCGTGATTCCTGTGTTTAGCTACGCCTCGTCAGAACCAGAGCAAGAGACTAAGACTTTTGAAAGCATCATTTGCGATTATTGGATCAGTGATTCAACGCTTAGAATTGATGCGCTCATCAATTTTCAAATGGTCGCTGCTTTAGGAAATGGAACGAGTGAAGACCTATACAGCCAAGCGAAGTTACTCTTTAAAAATATGAGCATACCTGTCTTTAGACCCCTTGTTAGTTACTTTTCCACAGTTGAGCAGTGGGAACAGAATCCATTGGGTCTCAGTGCCGAGATTGCTCACGCCTATACAGGCAATGAAATGCTAGGCATGATCGAGCCGATCATTGTTGGGTGTAGAAAGGAAGGGCTCATTGTTGAGCCCATTCCAGAGCGCATTGAAAAGTTCTGCCGTCGGGTAAGACAATGGCTAGATCTAAGGCATACTGAGAACAAAGACAAAAAGATAGCACTGATGATTCATAGTGCGCCCTGCATTGGTCTAGAGTCCACCATCGGCACCGCCGCAGGTCTTAAAGTATTTGAGAGCTGCTATGAGATCCTCATGACCCTTAAAGCAAATGGTTACACAGTCGAAAATCTGCCTGACAGTGCTGCTTCACTGAGGGCAACATTCATGGAAAAAAAGGCCATTCAAGACTTCCGATGGACTTCAGTTGAAGATATCTGCAGCGCAGGCGGTGATTTATACAGGGTATCAGTGGAAGATGAGTATAATCATTGGATCAAGGGGATGCTCCAAAAATCTTTGGATCAGCTTACGGAAATGTGGGGAGAAGCCCCTGGCGAGGGCATGGTTCAGAATGGAAAGTTAGTTATTACAGGCTTAGAACTTGGGCATGTCGTATTAATGCTTCAACCCAAGCGAGGTTGTTATGGACCAAAGTGCACGGGAGAAGTTTGCAAAATTCTACACGATCCCAGCTGCCCTCCCCCTCATCAGTACATTGCCACTTACAAGTACATAGAGCATATCCTCAAAGCAAATGCAGTGATTCATGTGGGAACTGGAAGTACGTTGGAATACTTGCCTGGAAAATCAAACGCCCTTTCATCGGCTTGCTGGCCTGATCTTGTCTTAGGGCAGTTACTAAACCTGCAGATTTATAACAATGGCGTTGGCGTGGAAGGCACTCAATCTAAAAGAAGAGCCCAGGGGGTTATCATTAGTCATTTGCCTGCTGCCATGGGACTGCCGAAGCATTTAATAGAAGAGCCGAATTTTAAGCTTTTAGAGGGCTGTCACTTTGGCAGTAGTTTCAAAAATCATACATTTGGATCGGAGCTGTCTGGAGCTGACAAGCACATGTATGTCTGGGAGTCCGCCATAGGCAGTGTTCCAGATGAGGCCACACTCAAATTTGAAGACCTTGAAGTCGATTTTAAAGATGAATTTGAACTTATGAGTGATTTAAGTTGTGAAATGGTTGGTTTAATCAGTGCTTTAGAAGGAACCTATGTCAGTCCAGGATCAGCGGGGAATCCTTCAGATGGGCTTTGCAGTGTCATGCCTACAGGCCGTAATTTCCATTTGATGAATATTGATCATGTGCCCCCTAAAGAAGCTTATGAGAAGGGCCTTGAGATGGCCAATCAATTTATTGAGGTCTACATGAATGCTAGTGGCAGCTATCCAGAGAGTTTAGCTGTAAATATGATTTCAACAGATATTACGGAGACCAAAGGTGAACAGTTGTCCATGGTTTTGAATTTGCTTGGCGTTATACCTACGTGGGCGCCGGGAGGCAAAGTACTGGGACTTGAGGTCATTAGTCTTAAGGCCTTGGGCAGACCAAGGATCGACTGCATGGTAAGAATATCTGGGGTGCTGAGAGACGCGTATCCTAAAGCAATTGATCTCATAGACCAGGCGGTCATGCTCGTTGCAGTACTCGATGAATCCTATGAAGACAATTTTATTAAAAGGCATGTGGAGGAAAGTCTTGAGGGGATTTTAAATAGTTCATGTGAGGCTCTGGAATCAGAGGAAGCAGATATTCAAAAGAGACAGGCTGAAAATCTGAGACAAGCTTCTATTCGCATTTTTGGCGATAAACCCGGAACCTATGGCACAGGGGTAGACCTAGCTTTAAAAGCCAGTGCATGGACAGATCCAAAAGAAATCGCGGTGATTATGACAGATTTTTCAGGCTATGCCTATGGCAAATCCTTAGAGGGAAAGGAAGCTAAAAGTGATTTTATTCAATGCGTCAAACAAGCCAGGGCCACTTTTGAAGTCACTTCGAGCAAGCGATATGATTTATTGTCCAGCGGTTTTGCAGCAGCCGTCCACGGAGGCTTAAAAGCATTGAAATCCGCTGTGAGTCAGGAGTCATTGATCACCTATCATTGTCATACAGCCGTAAAGGGAAAACGGATCGTGGGCGAACTTAGCGATGAAGCGAGCAAGCTTTTAGAAGCGAGTTTGGCTAATGAAGACTGGCTTTTAAGTCAAATGGATGAAGGTATTGAGGGCTCTATGAACTGTATGAGACGGGTGCAGTCTGTCTTTGATTGGCAATGTTTATCTGAATGCTTTGAGGATCAGCTTCTGGATCATATGACAGAGCGTTTGTTCAAAGAAGAGTCGTTTAAATCTTGGTTTTTAGCGGTGAATCCCTACGCCTTTGAAGAGGTGACTAGAAGGTTGATGGAGTTGGTTCAGCGTAAAAAATGGCAACCTTCAAAAGAGGCTTATGAGTTACTTCAAAGTGCCTATTTGCAAGCAGATGGGGAGATGGAAGTTCTAACAGAATCCAATGCGAATGACATAGAAAGACAACTTGGAGAAGTTAGTATAGTTAGCGCCCATCAAGTGGAGAGCTGGGCTTTAAAGGTTAAAGAAACTGAGCGTTTAGTGCAAAACGCGATAGAATAAAAGAAATAAAGATTTGAATCAATAGTAACCCGATTAAACCTACGTGAGATAGTTAAACCCAAGTTAGAATCCTTTAAGTTTTGGGTATTAAAGAAACCATGGAGGTGGCGTTATGACGAAGAAGCTTCTATGGCGAAGATTATCCTTTAAGCTGATTATCATTATGTCCGTTGTCATGTTGACGGCTTTCTTTGCTATGGGCGTGACCATTTCGAAGTACTTGTCAGAGCGACAGATTGAAACACTTCGTACAGAAGTGAATCTTAAGGCAAAGGCCATATCCAAGGATATCAGTGCCAATTTTACGATGACGCGCACTATCGTTAAGCAGATGACTTTCAATAGGGGCATTAGAGTCTATCTTTCAGAAGTTACCAACCATGAGATGATCCTCAATCATCCCCTATATCCTGAAGTATTTGGAACCCTCAAGGACATTGCAGCAAGCAATGACATGTTCAATATCGCTTGGGTAGCTAATGAGCGCGCCAGTTTTTATACAGAAAACACTGCATTTGTGAGTGATTCTGACTACGTCATCACCAAGAGACCATGGTATGCAGATGCTGTGGCTGCCGAGGATGTTTCTTTCAGCAAGCCATACATCGATTATGGTACAAAGAAGATTATCATCTCTTGTGTCGCACCGATTCGATTTGAAGATGGGCACTTAGGGTTTTGTGCCATTGACTTGGTCATAGATACGATACCCGAATACATGAAAAACTACCGGATAGGCAATTCGGGTGAAAACATGCTGTTGATGCCCGATGGGACTTATATCTACAGTGATGATAAATCAAAAATCATGACTATGAATATCCGTCAGGAGACGTCTGGGCTGGAGGCATTGGCAGATAATATACTGGAGAAAGACGATGGATTTGAGGAGTTTATCTATAATGGAAGACCTTCGTATGCTGCTTATCAGAATATTCGGGAGAACGGCTGGATTGTCTTGTCTTTGATTGACAAAGAAGAGGCGCTTATGGATAAGCGGATCATGGAAATTCGGATCTATGCAATGCTTATAGGCGTCGCACTGCTCATTCTCATGGCCATTTATATAGTTATTAGCCGTATGACTAAGCCTTTCAGCTTAATTACAGAGCATGCGCGCATCATTTCAGAGGGAGATTTCAGCAGGAATATTCCGGAAGAATATCTATTGAAATGTGATGAAATGGGAGATTTGTCAAAGGCGGTTCAGATGATTACGCAAGCATTTCGAGATGAAAACAAGGTGCTTGAACAGCGCATTGAAGAGAAGAACAAGGAATTAGAAGAGCAGTATCGATACATTTCAGAGGCAGAACGATTGTTTTCACTGAGGATCTTAGTTTCCGGGATAGCTCATGAAATCAATACACCTTTAGGCATTGCAATTACCAGTTATACCTATTTGAAATCCATCAATGAGGATATTCAAACTAAGGTTATTCAAAACGCTGTATCAAAGGGGCAGTTCTTAGATTTTATCAAGAATGTAGACGAGTCAGTCGGGATTCTTGGAAGCAACATCTCTAGAGTGGCAGACTTGATTGACCGATTCAAATTAGTGGCTGTGAATGAACAGTCTGAAACTTTAACATCGTTTGGATTGAAGGAATATATCAAGTTGGTGATTGAGAGTTTGGCAGCGGAATCTGTCGGAACGTTGGTTAAGTTCGATATTAAATGTCACGAACAGCTGGTTATAGAAAGCTATCTAGGGGCCTATTCTCAAATATTCACAAACCTTATACTGAATTCGATTCGTCACGGTTTTAAAGGTCGTAGTTCTGGAAGAATTGAAATTACATGTTTGCTTAATGATCAAACGCTACTTATAGATTTCAAAGACGATGGTGTTGGCATAGCGCCTGAGCATCTAAAAAGGATTTTTGACCCATTCTTTACGACGGACTATGAAGGAAAGAGCAGTGGACTTGGGATGCATATCGTTTATAATCTAGTCACGCAGAAGTTAAAAGGTAGCATCCGAGTGGAAAGTATCTTGGAGAAAGGAACCACTATACACATTGAGGTTTCAATGAAAAAGGATTTAGGGATATTGGCTCAATAAATCTAATACAGACAACAAACTACAAATCCACCATACGGACATATACCATGCCTCAATAGGTGTATGGGGACATCATTTTTGTCACCTCAAGGCACGTGGAGCGCGTGGTCGCCTTGAAAACGATAAGTTAGTTAAAAAATATATCGGCCCAGAATCCAAATTGGATTTTGGGCTTTTTATCGGCATGGTTGAGGTCAAGGTTTAGAACATGTCGTCTGCAAAGCCTTGACTTTTAGTATCGCAAAACTGCCGCAAAATCGCCTCAGTTTTGCCACGCTCAAAAATAAGGTTTCTTCCGATACACTATTAGAGGCAATAAATCTCATAGACTAAAAGGGAGTGATTTTAAATGACTATAGTACCTGTTTCTTCCTCAATAAGTTCCGGTTACGATAACGCTGAGGTTCAGAAGTTAAAGCTAAAATCAGGAAAAGAAGAGTTAAGTCAAAAAACTGGGAATAGTACAGAAAATGCAGTAGTGGAATCAAAAAGAATCGAATCAAAATCAGAATTATCTTTTGAAGACAGTTCAACGGTTAGAACCTCGTTATATGGTGACACCGTTGAAATAAGTAAACAGGGTATGAGCAAAGCGCAAGGGATGTCTGCCACACCAAATTCTGTATCAGCGGAACAGTCAACAGAAACAGTATCAACGACATCTTCGACAGAAGATTTGTCAAGTGATTCAGTTTATGATTTAAAGCAAAAGCTAGTAAAAGGAACTATAACACAATCAGAATATGATAATGAGATTAAGAAAAGAGGAAAAGATACAGAATCAGCTGAAGTTGATTCCAGTACAAAATCAGAATGAAGAAGTTAATAAATAGTATTTAAAAAATTTTTCATATCTTATATATTGAAAACAATATCAAAACGTGTGCAAATGATGTTGATGCTTTCTTGACCTATTATGAAGAGCTTCAGCCTCGACTCATAAAGCCCTTGAGTGTGATGAATACTCAAGGGCTTTAGATATGTTAATATATCTACGGGATCAAATCCAATAATCAGTCTGAAGCTACCATTGTTAATATTTCTTCAGGGCTAGCCTTTATCACGTCCCCAAAGGCACCTGTATACGGTACGGCAAAATTGGGTCTTCACGCATAATATACAAAGAGACTTTGCACATACCAATATGGATTACAATCCATTTCTCAAGTTTGTAGTTGAGTTGGAAATTGAATCAGAACAACCTTTTCCCATCTGAAATATCGATACCAAACTCTTTCGCCATACCCGTTTGCTTAAACGGATTTATTCTTTCCACAGACCCATCTCGTTTGAAGAGTGAGCCTGTATTTTTAAACCAAAAGGTTACATTTGCTTCTACGCACTGTTTTCGAATACTAAGCACCCAATCATAATCACATTCACGAGCGTCTCGCCCCGTTTCCCCACCTACAGTCACATGGTCTACACCATAAAGATAGGGGGTTAAATCTATGGCTTCTAGAAGTGGGGCGCAGGCAATAAAACGCCGCTTAATCGGATAAGATAAGAATAAGGGTAATCTATAATCTGCAGATTCTTGATTTTCAACCGTACAGCCAATATTGACATTATCATAGCCTTCTCCCCAATCTGATGGAAGGGATTCGAGAAAGCGGTCAATTCGCTTGGTCAATATTAAAAAATCAATGTCCGTTCTTTCTTTGATCATAGCCCAAACTTCCTCGCGCCACTCGTCTGCTTCTGGCAGGAAAAAGTCAGTTGCAAAACAGGTCGCAAGAATTTTATTGCCTTTGATGTTGTATTCACCTTTTGTATTTTTTCGGATTGGCCAATCGAATTTATCTGTTTTTTCTATGGTGTTTTGACCATAGCGTTTTGCATGAGGACCATAAAAATAACAATTTGTACAGCCTTCACTTGCTTTGTAGCAACCTGTCCACGGCTCCCAGTTCATAGGCATACTCCTCACTTTGCTAGATTTTTCCCTGATTTTCTAAGTAAAAAACACTGCTTATTTGATATATTATATACAGAAGTAGGAATAAAATCAAAAACTTACTATGGCATGTACTGGCGTAAGTTGGTCGGGCAAATCGGAACTGTTAGAATAATATCATGCATTAAATCTCAATAGGCCGTACAGATTAAGGTGATGAGTTTAAAATAGGGTTATGATGAAATTGATTTGTTTGAGGAAATTTATTTTGAAATGGATTATAATATTTAATTATAGGAGCGTGATAGCATGCTAGATCGAGTGAAAGAAATGCTTACGGGTAATTCTCTTTGTGTCTTATGTACGGTTAGTGGAAATCTGCCCTATTCCTCGTTGATGACTTATGTCTTCAGTGAGGATTTGAAAACGATGTATATGGTGACGGTCCGTGAATCCAGAAAGTATAGAAATTTATTGGAAAATCCAAGAGTGAGTTTGCTGGTGGATAACCGCCAAAATCTTGCGTCTACATCGGATGAAACTGTAGCTTCCATTACCTTTGAAGGAATTCTAAAACATTTGGAACCTTTAGAAGCTGAGGTCGTTCGCATACAATTAGTCGAGGGTCATGGAGAATTAGAAGAAATTCTGAAGAATCCTGATTGCGTTATTTTTGGTATTGAGCTAAAGACTTTCTTATTGCTAAGTGGTCCAGTGGATTCTGTTCAAGGAAAGTTTTAATGTGTTTATACGGTAATTGAAAGTATAGGTGTCCTTTGAATAAAAATAATTATGTGGTACAAATAGAACAACCAACCTATGATTTGCTAAGTCCTATCATTCACGGGGCTTTTCGGACGAGCCATGATCAATTCAAGCTTGACGATTTTAAACACAGTGGCGTTTATTTTTCTAAGTCGGATTTTGATGCCCTTGAGGTCAAAGAAACCATATGGTTCGGGGCATATGAAGAAGATGATTTGATTGGCTGTGTAGCAGTGACCCTTATCAGCCCTGTTCGCGCTAGACTTAACAAACTAGGGGTGTTACCTAGCAAGAGAGGCAGGGGCTTAGGTAGTTTATTGGTGATGTATGCTGAACGAGAAGCTTTTGCTAGAGGTGCAAGGAAAGTTGAACTGGTGTGTCTTGCCAATGATAAGGGCTTAATGGATTTTTACCGTCGGCAGAACTATAAGCTATTGAAGGAAAAACCCTATCGGCAGACGGTGTGGCGCATCGCCTATATGGAAAAAAGAATGCCTCATTTGGTAGATCAAGTTGGGGAAAAGGTCCATGCGTATTTACTGCCAGTTCAAAAATTAGAGACACTTAAAAAGCAGCCCTTTGAAGTTGTTCTGGTATATCATCCTAAAGAAATTATTAAACCGTCCAACACGGGGCATGTGGTTCAACGGAGTATACCAGAGCACACAAAAGAACTCATTTGGCATAGGTATACGTTAACCCAGCAGATTTTGGCGTTGAGTTCGGATTATGAAACGGTTTTGCTCTACCCATCGGAAGATGCGATACCTCTAGAACAGTATTATAAAAATCAGAACCAGAACCAAAAGCAAGAAGATTCACAAAAGCCCATCCGGCTAGTTGTCATAGACAGCACTTGGCAACAGTCCCAGAAAATGATTCTTCAGAGTCCTGCACTTCAGGCACTGCCAAAGGTCAAATTAGTTCACTTGCCCAAAAGTCAGTATGAACTGCGAAAAAATCAAAAGCCAATGGGCTTATGTACCCTAGAGTCTGTGGCGGAAGCCTTGTCGGAGATGGGGTATTCAGAAGTGAGAACCCACCTCATGAACACATTTTATGAGTGGTTGGAAATTGGGTACAATCGGTATAAAGGGTGAGAATTTATAAGAGTACATATTTGGAAAGGATGAGGTGTAAAAATGGAATCAGTTGACAAATACATTGCTTCGTTAGAGGAACCTAAAAAAGAATGGATGGTCTTAATGGTGAACTTCATGCGTGAAGTCTTTCCAGAGGTTCAAGAGACACTTAGCAACAAAGGACCCACTTATAAAGGTGATGGCTATTTTATAGGGTTTGCAGCCCAAAAAAATTATTTTACCTTCCATACCGATGATCTGAAGGTGCTTTCCTTGATAAAAGAGTTAATACCTTCGGCAACCATAGGTAAAAGCTGTGCCCAAATTAAATACAATAGTGAAAATGGGATTGACTGTATGATAGATGCTTGTAAAGAGATTGTGGATTATCATAAATCTAAGCAATCGCCAACTGTTTCAGATATCAAAGCTTTAAAAAAATGGTCAAAGATACCGCTCGACATGCAGCAATTGCTTATTGCCAATGCATATTGTTCAAACTGTGGAGTGACAACGATTGTAGATTATGGTATTCAGAATGATCGATTCGGAGTCATTTTGAACGGGTATTGTCAAACGTGCGGTGACAGAGTAGTTCGGATGGTGGAGGATTGCTGATTTTAAGAAAAATGCAAAAAATAGTATTTAGCGGATACGAATGGCGCATATTAGATATCCAAGACGACAAGGCTTTGATTATTACCGAAGATATTATAGAACAACGTCCTTATCACAATGCTTATAACGATATAACATGGGCTGACTGCGCCTTAAGAAAATATCTCAATGATGAATTTTATGACAAATTCAACGAAACAGATACCCAGGACAATATATTTTTATTAAGCCTAGAGGAAGTATGTAAATACTTTGGTGACAGCCTTTCGAAACTCCATAATCCGGGAAAAAATCAAAGGTATTGGTTTGAAAGAAAAGATGAAAATAATTGCAAGCGATTGGCAAGACTTCAGGGTAAGGAATGGTGTTGGTGGTGGTGGCTTCGGTCACCAGGCCGTGTTAACGTAAAAGCTGTATACATCTTTGGGACTGACGGTAATATCGGTATTCAAGGCAACAACATATTGAAAGGCAATATCAGCGATGGCAAATGTACGGGTGGCGTCCGCCCGGCTTTGTGGTTAAGGTTGGAGTTGTAAATACTAAAACATGTTGCCCAGATGGAGGCACTCACAAATGAAAACCCACTATTACTTAGATTGGTATGAGGATAAAGGCTTTTCTGAGAAATTGGTTAAAGCGTTAGATATGGACATAGTAGACAGAAAATCATTGGTATTTATCAGCGGTGAACGTACAAATGAAAACCCAACCAACAATGATCAGAGCGATGTTTCGAATCTTACTGAAAAGTCATGGTTTGATCGGGCAAATATTCTATTTGATGAATACTATTTTATTGGTCACAACACCCATAAGGAAGAGGCTCAGAAACTTATTCAAGAGGCTTCTGTTATTTTCCTGTGCGGCGGATATACACCTTATCAAATGCAACTTATAACCAAACTTGAACTGACAGATTTGATTAAAGATAAAAATGGCGTTATCATGGGCACCAGCGCTGGTGGCATGAATATGTCGGAAGCCTATGTGGAAGAAGGTAAGATTTATAAAGGCTTGGGGCTTCATCACTTTTCCTTTGAAGCACATTTTGATCATGCTAATACTTCGCTGGTCGAGGATCGCTTCGTCTTATCAGAACACATGGATATTTATGTAGCAGCTGAACAAGATGGTGCAGTACGTGTAAAGGGAAACCAAATACACATTATTGACAATGTGTATTTAATTTCCGGTGCAGAGATCAGGAAGTTAGCTAAAGATGCCGTTTTTGATGGGAATCATATTTGAATTAGATTACTTGATAAACCCATCAACAAACCCATAGAACTCAATCGTATTGGCGTGCTGGACATTATGATCTGGGTGAGACATTTCTACTGGGGTACAGTCAGGCAGTAAAGCTTGCATTTTAGTCCAGTCCTCGTCTGAAATGCCTTCGTGAGAAGAGGTTCTCATCAGAAGGGTCGGGCATTTTATACTTGGCAAAATATTAAACCAACTAAAGTCATGGGCTTTTAATGAGCCGATGGCTTTTTTATCAAACAGCATCTCATACCCATCTTTTCCTTCCACTAGGCTAAGCATAAAATACCCATAGGACAAGGCTTCTTCTAGTGTGTCGATTAAAAAAGAACGAGCACTTTCAAGGGTTTTAAAAGTGTTTGGCCAATCATGAGTCAGTGGGTCTTTGTGAACCACGGTATCATCTACCGGACTGAGTTCATCTAGCCCGCTGGCAGATTTATCTAAAATAGCCAACCGCTTCACTTTCTCAGGGTAGTAAGCGGCAAGGTGGGCCCCAATGCGACCGCCTTGTGAGTGACCAAGAACAATGGCAGACTCAATGTGGAGATGGTCCATCAGCTGAGCAATATCGCCACATATGGCCTTAGCCGTATAAGGGGTGTTGGGTTTATCGCTGTAACCGTGACCCCTCATGTCTAAAGCAATAACCCGATAACGGTCACCGTATGCGTGCATAAAGCTTCTCCAAGTTTCACCGCGCCCCCAAAGGCCATGAATGCAGATGATAACCTCTCCCTCAGTCTTTGTATCCAAGTAATGCATGTTGATTTCGTCGAGTTTAACGACTTCACTGTATATTGCAAATGATTTCATGGTATAGCCTCCTTATATAGTTAGAGTTCTAATTATAATCTTAAAAAAATTATAGGTTAATGAGGATTATAGATTTTTCAGTACCTTTGAAATTAAAGTATCCAGTTGCTGTCTTTCCGAATCTGTTAGACATTTTAAGGGGTCGAAGCGGTCCATATCGTCGCTACCAGATGCACCGTTTAAAGAATGCCATTTTTCCATACCCATAGAGGTGATGACGATTTTGAACTGCTTCTTATTTTCATCGTCTTGAACTTTCTCGACCCAGCCCTTTTTTACCATGTTGCCAATAATAACAGAGGCTGTAGGGCGGTCGCAATAGAGCATATCCGCGATTTGATGGGGGTAGAGAAAGGGCTTTTTAACCAGTTGTTTCAATAAAAACTGCTGCTTTAAACTGATGTCGTGAGGGACCAGTTGCTGCTTGAGAAGCCTCGTCCAATATAAATAGAGCCGGCCCATTTTGTTCATGAGATGCATAATGAACCTCCATAGTTAGAATTCTAATCAAACTATAGCATAAACCGTTTATGTTTTTCAAGTAGATTGATATTGAAAAAAAGGAATGCTAAAAGGAATTTGATTTTTTCAAATAAAAGCAGACGAACTCGTTGTTCATCTGCTTTTATTTCTTTGCCATTTGGCAACATAAAAAGATTGACCTAATCCAATGTAAGTGATAACGTTTACATTATGAAGTATTATCCATTTAATCCATATCCAAATGTTTAATGACATTTTCTATTTTTCCTCGAAGAGGCCTCTACCCTCAAGTCCTATTTCTATTTAATTTTACTCAGAAGACAATCTACCACTAGAAGTACTGTCAGCATTACCCATAACAATCGAACTGGTTTTATGCAATGTTTTTACTCACCATAAATTCTTTGCCACAAAGAAAGGATGAGAAAATGGAATTAAAAGACATAGCAAAACGGATTAACGCATCCATCATTGACAGTAAATTTTTGCTTTCAGATCAAACCACCACAGAAACCAACGATGTATCTACCCTTTTAAATGAAGCCTATCACGTTACAAAATTGGAAATGGAACAAGTTGTCTATAAATACGAAACTGAAATAACAGTGGAAGGCATCGTTGTATTAGAGGGTCAAAAAAATGTAAAGTTCACTGTCAACTTTAAGAATTTACCGGAAAACAGCCAAGAAATTCTTTGTTCAGTTACAGCCCTTATGCCTAAGTCTTGGGAAATGCCCATTGACGATGAAAATGAGTACTACTTGTCATCGGTGACGACTCATTTTCAAAAGCAAATTGGCGTCGCTGAAATAACTGGTTCCATTACAGGGGTAATGAAATTAGCCGATCTCAACTTTAACGCCAATGGGACTTATCAGTTTAAAGAGCACATATGGTTCATTGAGTTTACCGCAGACGAAATTGTGACTACCCGTGAGCTCATAGAAGCTTTCGAATCAAAGGCCCATTTGGGCATTCCTAGTGATGTGCTTCCCGATGTGACCTTTAATAAACTTCTACTGGGGTATGAAGGTAAGGGAGAGAACATATGGGACAAGCTGGCTGTCGATGTGGACACAGGCTGTGACTTAACGGTTACCGATCAATTGGCCCTCAAATCTTTTGGGGTTTCCCTTCAGAAGAGAAACAATAGCTATTCCTTCACCCTAAAAGGAAACTTGACCATTGCAACCACTATTTTGCCAGTCTATTTGCAAATGCGAGAAGATTTCTTTGAGCTTGGAGTCGCTGTCGGTGACAAAGGGTGTCCTTTGCCGTCCCTTTTGGACGTGGCCAGTCTCCTTGGTATTTCTGAGTGGATGTCTGTATTTCCAAAGGAAGTTGCAGAGGGCAAAAATTTAACCCTACATTTATTCACAATGGTTGCCCCTTATAGTTTGAAGGAATTGAATCAATTTTATGTCACCATAAGCATTGACAGCAATTGGGCCTTTTTTGGCATAGAGAGTCTGGTACTGAAAAGTATAAAACTTGGTTTTTACCGTCAAACAACAGGCGATAAGGTCATCACAGGATTCATTATTATTGGTGTGATTAGTATTTCTGAATTCGAAGTCCAAATTGGCGGAGAGTATAATTCTGAAATTGGATGGACCTTACAGGGCGGATTCCCTGCGAAAGAAGAGTTGCATCTTGATAAGCTGTTAATCATGTTTGCTGAAATGCTAGGGGTAGAAAATATTGAGTCACTACCAATTCCCGAGATCACGCTGTACGATGTACAAGTTTCCTTTGCACTCACCAGCAAAGATTTTAAAGCCCATGCTAAGAATAGAATAACGGCTAAAAAAGACCCTTCCATTTTGGACAAACTTTTCGAGATTCAAGCTGAAATTACGATTGAGTCTACTTGCACTGCCAAAAGGAGAGACTATAAAGGTCAGTTCAAGGGCATTTTAGACATGGATGGCAGTGAATTTGTCGTTACATATGATTTTGATACCAAAGATCCCAACAACAAGGTTGCAGCATCATGGAAACCACTCACTGAAAAAGATGTCATCACCATTGAAAAAATACTCAACTTCTTTGGCTTTAGTGATGTACCGCCAGTTATTTCAGATTTGAACTTTAATATTTCTGGCGTCTCCATGTCCTATGACATAGACAAAAGCGAACTTGCAGTCAACGTTGAGACCAATGTATTCCAAAAAATAGCTTTAGTGATTAAAAATACAGACTATACCATCGACATCATCTTAAATGACAAAATTGCCTTGTCCATGCTTCCGATTGTGGGCACTTATTTGCATTTACTAGACAGTTTAGCTGTGGAAAATTTGGAATTGTATGCCTCATCTAAAAACAATCCAGAAAAGGGAACGGTAAGCGGTGCGGCTATTCTTGGGAAAATCTATGACATGCCATTTGTCATGCAAATTTACGAAAGCAAACCAAGTGAGCTATTAGCCTTGAGCGCTGACAACAGTAGACTTGACCGAGTTGATAGAGATTACGATTTCCTCGTAGGGAGTCAAAAATCAAACGGTGGCATGACGAAGTGGTTCACCCTTAACAAGTCCTTTGGCATATTTGAGTTTTACAGATTTGGCGTGGGATATGCCGATGAGCGGATCACCTTCTTACTGGACGCTTCCTTAGCATCCAAACCAATAGAGCTGGGCGTGATGGGATTGGGTCTCGGCTTAAAATTGGATGACCCTAGAGATGTGGCCTTCTACTTAGCCGGTCTGAAAATTGCATTTGATAACGGTGTCGTAGCCATAGGAGGCGCTTTCCTTAAGTCCAATCTTGGAGACGCAGAAAGTTACGACGGCGAGTTACTCATCAAAACAGGGGATTTGGCGATCTTCGCAATGGGCACATACAGCGGGAAATCCTTATTTGTTTCTGCACTGGTCAATAAGAACTTTGGCGGACCGCCAGCCTTCTTCTTAACGGGTTTAGCCGCAAGTTTTGGTTACAACATGGGTGTTGAAATACCTGGTATTGACGACGTTGCAACTTTCCCATTGGTCAGTGGCGCTATGGGGAATATTGACCAATCTCAAATGTTAACTAAGCTCAAAGAAAAGTTGACCATTGAAGACGGGGAAATTTTCCTCGCTGCAGGGGTTAAGTTTACCTCATTCAAAATGATAGAATCTTTTGCGTTGTTGACCTTGTCCTTAGGTCACGAAACGGAAATTAACTTACTCGGCTTGTCTCAAGTCAGTGTGCCGCCTAAATTAACCAGCAAGATCGAGCCATTGGCCTTTGCACAATTGGCCCTTAAAATCAGTATCAGTCCTAAGTCGGGGCTCTTTGCAATGATGGCGCAATTGACCTCAGAGTCTTATATTCTGTCTAAAGATTGTAAGCTGACAGGTGGCTTTGCTTTCTATGTATGGTTTGCAGGTGAACACAAAGGCGACTTTGTTTTATCCCTTGGTGGCTACCATCCAAACTATAAAAAACCAGCTCACTACCCAGTTGTGCCAAGACTTGGCTTTAATTGGGACGTCACATCGGATTTGAAACTCAGTGGCGATCTCTACTTCGCACTCACACCGTCAGTACTTATGGCAGGCGGGCGATTATCCGCCGTTTATTCAAAGGGTTGTGTTAAGGCTTGGTTTATAGCCCAAGCCGATTTCTATATTGGATGGAAACCATTCTTCTATGACATCAGTATTTACGCAGGGTTTGGCGTCTCCGTGAAGGTCAATCTTCTGTTTGTGCATACGACCATCAAGGTTGAACTGTCTGCAGGACTACACATCTGGGGACCTGACTTTAGCGGCGTGGCTAAAATATCCTTATACATTATATCCTTTAGCATTGAATTTGGAGCCGGCTCACCGAAGAGTCCACCTCTACTGGACTGGTCAGAGTTTTCCACTTCATTCCTTCCAGAAGCCGAGAAGGGACAACAATCAGATCGCCAGTTAATGACGCATCAGGCAGCAGAAATTAATCCATGGGTAATGCCTCTATCCGCTAAGTTAAGCGATGGTCAAAGAGGCGAGTTTAATATTGAAGGGAAAGTGGTACCTGCCATTGGCTCAGAAGGCGCTGAGTTCATGCTTCAGTCAGCAGTACCAATCACTTCTATGAATTTAAATGGCGTGGACGTTGAACTGCCTAAAGACATGCCAAAAGTAGGCGTGTTGCCGATGGGAACCAACAAGGAACTTAAATCCGTGTTCACTGTTCATGTCAATCACGGCGTAGATGAAGGTCTCCAGTGGATTATTGAACCGATTTATGACAATGTACCGAGTGCTATTTGGGGAATGGAAAAGACCAATGAAGAACTGGTAAAAGGTGTTGCTGTGGGTCTCCGTATTCGTCCAATCGAACGCAAAACCAGCACTTTCCCAAAAGAAGGGTACATTGATTTGAATCAGTTGTCTATTTACTCCCGCATTGAGCGCAAGTTCAAATGGAACCCTGTTTGGCAATTGCCAAGTCATAACCAAGAGCATCCAATAGAGACCCTTTCCAAAACGATTATGGACCCTTCAGTATGTCGTTTGCGTCAAGATTGGGTTCAACAGATGAACGCATTAGGATTTAAGTTTGAAAGTGATATAAATCTAACCAAAATGGCAGCTGAAGCAGATAATTGCTTCACCGAAGAAATGACATTGGGGGTTTTGATATGACTGAGATAAATGAACGTTTTAAAATGATGCGCCTTTGCCTGCCACCGATGAAAAATGGTGCTGGGGTTGTTGAAGTCAAGCAAGAGGTAACTGCCCCGCAACAAGATGTATTTCAAGCACAACTGGCATTTCAAGTGGCGGGAGCTCATTTTACAATGCCAGTAGAAGAAATTCAAACGGTTTATCCACCAGTGGATGGAACGGGGAACTACAGTAATTCAATGGGGCATATCACCTTTAAGAAAAAGAGCTTTCCTTGGGAAAATTCTGTCATGCCCCCCAAAATTCAATCCAATGAAGAGGGGTTTATAGAAGACGACCTTCAAGTTTTACCCTGGTTGGCTCTGATTTGCATTTCTGAAGATGAGCAAGTCCTCATGAAAAGTATGACCTTAGAGAATTTATTTAAAGAGACAGACGGGGAGGTCTTTTATCCCCTTAAGCAGATGCCCCTTTGCACAGAGACGCCAGAAACCGTCTGTAATGTCATTGATTTGCCCATGGACCTGTACGATCAGATCATGCCGAGAGAAACGGATATTCAGTATCTAACCCATGTCAAATTAATCGATTTAAATTCTAAAGTAGACAGTATGGTCTCTATGGATGGCTATTTTTCAGTGGTGGTATCCAATCGGTTTATGCCATCGGGTTTAAATGACACGAAGCGTAGCACCCTGTACTTGGTTTCATTAGAAGGCTATGACGGCTATTTGCCAGAAGGCGCAAAGGTTGCAGAACTCAAAGACAAAAAAGCGGTGCGCTTAGTCTCTTTGTACAATTGGAATGTCTTCTCAACGCAGAAAGGGGAAGTGGATTTTAGAAATATCATTACCAATATCAGCAGTGATGCTTTAGCCATGTTAGGTAACGCAGTGCTAGAACGAGGACAAATTCCTCTTGAACACTACACGAGAACAGGGGAGAAAACCGTTTCTCTCTATAGAGGTCCACTCCTTCCCTATTCGCCCAAACCAACCGAATATCTTTCAAAGTATACAGCCGATGGCTTTATAACTTACGACCCTGAACATGGGATAATGGATATGTCATATTCTTCTGCATGGCAGCTTGGCAAACTGTTAATCCTCAAGAATCAAGCCATTGCAATGGCTTTGATTGGGTGGAAAAAAAGAGTGGCGAGACAGCGTCATATAGAAGAGAACAAGAGCGTCTTTAGTGCGCAAATGGAAAAAGGTTTAAAGATGAATCAAGGGGATATAGTAGATTTTTGGGTCAACACCCTGTCTGAGGAATTACTGGAGAAGGATTTGATTGCTCCTGTATCCATCGACACAAAACTTGGGATAAGGGGGGGACAAGATGAAAAGTTGGAGAAAAAATAAATTAGAGATTCGTAGATGCAATGACGCGGCGTTAGAAAAAATGGAAGTGCTCTGGGATGAGCCAATGCCAGACGTTATCACCCAATGGATAAGCCAACTGATTCTCCTAAAAGATGTGCCCTTAACCTATTTAGTTGTGGATGAAAGAGAACTTCCAATAGAGTCCATTCGATTTTTTAATATCGACCCACAGTGGACTCAGGCTCTGGTAGAAGGGGCGCTCAGTATAGGCGCAATCACTAAAAAAGACGCTATAGACGCTTTAAGAAATGCCCCAAACCATTTTTACAACGCAAAATCAGTGGTCAAACGATCCAGATATGGGAAAATGCACGCCAATCATTTGAGACAAAGCATGAACATGACAACAGAGGCCCATGCCCAGTTTTCAGGATTCATGATGCGCTCAGATTTGGTATCAACTTGGAAGGGGATAGAAGTCGAAGGTTATTTAGGCAGTGCCCCACATGACATTGTGCGAATGGAAATTCTATCAGAAAAAGTGCTGATTTGTATTTTTGAAGGTGAAATTGACACCGTAAAAATGTACGAACCGAAAGAAGTTTTACACTTCGGAACACGAAACCACGATAGGCTAGTGGACGTTAGACGCATAGACGAAGGTCACGAAGGTGAGCCTTTGTATAAGGCGGGAACAAAGGATAAGGTCACCATTACCGTGCCGACCACAGATCAAGGCAGGCTTAAGGTGAGTGAACTTAGAGATATGCTTTCAAAGGCACTAGGAACGACCATAGATACCATAGAGTCACCTCAGTTGGCGTTAGAGATGTTGTCGGTAGCCGGTCAATGTATTTTTGAAAAGGGGGAGTAATATGAGCGTCTTATTTGTGCCTATAGCCATTGAAGCCTATGTCACCAACGATGAAAATATGAAGGAAAAAGAGATTGCCTATATTGCACCTGACTACAAACAGTTAAAAAGCAAAACCCATTTAGGGGGACAACTGGATCCTAAACCCTTTGAGAGTTTGAGTCCTTTAGAAGTAGGCGTTCATTTACACTTTATTTTACCAGATGCCTTAACCCATGCCGTTACGGATCTAGATGGTAATTTAAGCTACCCGCCCATACCGAACCGCTGGATTGTCACCAGACTCTCAGCCAGTGAGAACATTCAAAGCAAAAGTTGGATGATTGAAAGTGACTATTTAGGTTTAGACAATACCAAGAGTGTGACGGTTCCTTATTTGACGGACAGTGAAACACCTTATAGATTTCTTGGCCGTTCATACAAAATTGGTGAAACGCCTATAACGGCAAAGCTCTGCTTAAACCCTTTAACGGCAGTTGGTCCTGGGGTATCCACTTTTGCAGCCTATTACCCTAACTGCAGCAGTGTTTTAGGATTTTATGATCCTTTAGAAGATGTCCCTACAGGGGATTTAACCTACTCTGTCATGGGTTACTATATCGATGAAACGGAAGATCCTTTATACCATTTAACAGAAGATGAATATAAGGCGCTCCTGATTCGAAATGCGTGGTCAGTTGAGGGCGGCGGCAGTCAGCCTCAGGGCACGATTTGTCAGGGCATGGTACACACACTGCCTTGGAGAGGACCGAACTACGACTACCCATCTAACACGCCTACAGGGGTTGTTAATGCGGCTGTAGGAAACACCTCTGTCGAGGCATTGTCGGCAATGATCGCAGACAAAATCAGTACCGTTAAGAAAGAAAAGAATAAAGATTATGGTCCTGACAATCAAGAAGAAACCCATATCTTAGAACGCTTTTTAACCCTACTCCAATACGACCTCTTAAACTATTTGGATGGGGTAGATGGGGTTGCAGAAGTAGAAGATAAAATTCATACAGAAGAGTTTAACCCAAGTGATAGCGGCACTTTATGGCAAATTAGGGCCGCCGATACAACAGATCACCAGAATGTATTCAAATTGATTGGGGACATTAAAAAGGGGACAGGTAAACAGCTCACCTTGCTAAATGAAGTACAATCTAACCATGACAAACTAGTGGGGGATCTTTACTCTAAAAGACAGTCATTATTTAGCGCTTGGCAGCGGTACGTAGATTTAATGGATAATCCGCCACCCCCTTGGATCACACCGAATCCCTCGGAGGAGGAAATTCTTAATCAAATTCAGTCATTACTAAGTGACATCAAAACAATCATCGCAAGCATAGATCAGGCAAGGGCACAAGTAGAAAAAGAAAAGAACCAGTTGCTAGAGATGATTAGCACTTTAGAAAATAAAATTATATTAGAACCTGTAAAGAATGATTCCTATTACGAAGGTAAACCGCCAGCCCTTTTATTAGGCGGCCCAGGCATTAGTCGTCAGTATGCCTTTGGAGAAGATGGCAGGTTCACAAAAGACGGCACTTTAGTTTGTAGAACTTGCGCCGTCAATACCTTGGTAGGTGCCAAAGTTAAACTGGATGAAGGGCAAATCCTTTCCTACGTCCAAATGCCTAAGCCAATGTCAGAGCCTTATAATACCTTACTCTGCGAAGGGGTCTGCTTAAGTCCGAAACTGGTTCAGTGGATTAGCCAAAAAGTAGAGGAAAAAGAGTTAAAGCCTGAAGGCATTATGCCTTCGCCCATTGCTTGCAGTCAGTGGATACAGCCGTGGATCTCTCTGTTCTTAGAATGGAAAATTTCTTGGTTACCGACGAGAACCTCCACGACGCCAGACAATTCTCTTGAAGGTTGGAAATTCAATGATATGGACTATGAGTACACCAAAGAACTCCTCAACAAAGGCAACAGTTATGAAGGACGCACCATCTTGACACCCCATTCCACGATCCTATTGGAAAAGGTACTGGAAAAAAATATTGAACGCTTTAAAGACGACCCCAAACTATACGAAGCTTTGAAAAAAGCCTTAGAAAAAACAAAGAAGTTGGCAGTCCTATCTCAACAATTAAGCGATATTTGGACACAACTTTTATCCTATGAAAACACATTACAGATACCAATTATGGAAGAAAATGAGTATAAAGAATTAGCAGAACAAGTGAAGGCTGGACTTGGGGGGCAACTTCCAAATACAGTAGTTCCAAACAGCAGCTTCTTCCCAATTCGAGCAGGCTATTTGCAGGTTGATAAAGTAAATATTGTGAACACCTTTGGCATTCGCCAACAAGTCAACTCAACTTTAAAGGAGACTATTTTCTCAGAAGAACTGTACGCCAAAGAGTCCCTTGGTCAATTAGCCCCACGCTTCACCCAAGGCGCCAAGTTGAATTTTGATTGGATCAGTTGTCAAGACCCTACTGTGGTCAGCTGTCTGGACCCAGAGACATCCCCAATTTGCGGTTTTCTATATCCTGACTACATCAATCATGCCCTAGGGGCCTATGATGTGGATGGGACGTTTAAGGGAAGACTGAATCTTGTGTACCGTGAGAAAACCCCTGAAGTCAGATGGGTAAGCGCTCCAGGCGAGCCAAGAAATTTGGACGCGGTCCGTTTTAAAAACGAGCATATTAAAAGCTTTTTAAAAGAGTTGCTTCGCTATAATGACAACAAAGACCCTGCTTTTTATTGTCTGATGGCCCTTATTGAGAATCGGATTGATTTAAGTTGTTCCTACAACAATGATCAAGATCTATTTGCAGGATGGAGTCGGCCGTTGGTGCTTTCAAGAGCCAGAGTAGCTTTAGAATTACAGGGAGCACCACAATGCTCTCAAAAATCAGATGATTTTGGCAAGGCCATTACCTATGGTTATGAACAGGTCAAAATGCCTGTTTTCATTGGAGACCTTTCAAGATCCCTAGATGGAGCAGTTGGATTCTTCCCAGACTCAACGGACTTGAATAATCAATACCGCCAAATGCATTGTATTTACAATACAGACAAGCTACCCGTAGCCACACAGTATTTAAATTACGATGCGCCAATTTGTGTAACTGGCTCAGACAAACAGTGGACTAATTTTACACTTCTGATGGAAGCCACGGCGGATGTGAATTTTAGAACGGGTATGATACCTGGGTTTAAAGAAAGTGTACCGCCTGAACACTTGGAAGTGACCCTTGCCAATTTAGATTTTTCATTCGAAGTGAATCCAATTGTCAGCAACAAAGAAAAAATAAAATTGCCGCTCTTTAGCAAAGATTCCGTAGAGTGGAGCTGGTATTGGACTCAAGGGGATGCATATGTCAACTCAGGATCAGTTTTAGAGCCTAAAAATGAGTTTGATAACACCAATCCCGTTCTTTATGAAGGGTTACTCAAACGAAGGGAGGTTAAAAAATGAGTTCGACAAGTTACATCATAAACTGTAGCATTGCACCACCCTGTGTGGTCTATATTGATGAAAAATCAAGCAGAAATGAATTCAGCATCACCTATAGGAAAGTGCCTCTAAAATATGCCAATCAATATTTGAAGGAAAAGCACAGCCAAGGGACCCTAAAAGAAGAACTGAGTCAAGGCATATCTGCTGAGCTTGGTAATGCTGCCTCAGTCATTTATATTAAAGCCAGCCTAGGTGAGGGGATCAATGATTTATGTACCTTAGAACAGGCGGCAAATATGACGTTCACCAATACAGATGGAACAGGATGGACCATGGACTGGTCCAGTACCAATAGTTGCTTTGTGATTAAACCACCTGGGGACTTTAAGTTTCCTGAAGAATACCATGTGACCTTTCGCTCCAATGAATTTTACACCAGTGCAAAAGAGGGGACGAGCACACTAGAGTCATACTACATGAATTTTCCCGATGTAGAGACTAAAATAACCTCAGTTAACCTGTATAAGCGCTATCCTATAAAAATTGAATACTTTAAGGCGACTTCTGATCGTGTTGTCATTGGTCAAAAAACCACACTGTCATGGCGAGTCCTCAATGCTAAAAAATGTTATATAGATGGGGTTGGACCAGTGGAAACAGAAGGCTCTAGAGAAGTTCAAATTGATAAACCCACCGAGTATAAACTTTCGGCAGAAAATGATATGGGCATTACAGAAAACGCTACCTTAAAAATTGGGTGTGAAAAACCGACAGTTAAAATTTGGTCTGATCGGCAGTACTATCATAAAGGTGACTTTGTGACCTTGTTTTGGGAAAGCACCTCAGCGGCGGTGGTTCAAATAACCCCATCCCCTGGGCAAGTACCAGCTTCAGGGAAAATCGACATTAAACCTCAGTCGAACACCTATACAGCTGCTGCCAATGGATACGACGATTTCACCCCTGATGTAGCCTTTGATACTGTTTATTTTGAGACCACCCCTTGGAAAAATAACGGCCAAGTTAGGGGCGTGGATTTCGGTAAAGACAAGTTAAACACAGATTGCAAAATCTGGGCTTACAAAGATGCCTATTACTTATTCAGCGATAAAATTCTTTACAAAAGTGTAGCTTTAATGAACTGGGAAAAAAAATCTGAGTTGGTTCTAGGCACAGACATGACACTAAATGCCTACAGTACAACGGTGGCAGGGGATACGTTTTTAGTAATGGGTGTCACGACGAATAAGGATAGTTTTGTCCAAGTTGCTACCTATGATTTTGTCTTAGATAAATGGTCAATCACCGATGTAATTTCATCGACAGATAATGTAGGTGGACATTTAATCAATGTCAATGGCAGCCCTTATTATGGCGTTTTAAAGAAGCCCTTACTGCTCTTCTATACCCCAGGAAAAATAAAAGACAGTTACTGGGGAACGCCATTTTACTACAAGAACCTAGATATGGATACTTATAGTATAGGCGCATTAAGAGAAACCATCTATACCGCTGCACATGAAAAAGGGAATAACAGAATACACGTCAGTCTGATGGCATACAACGAGCGGTATTGGAGTAAAATTGGAAGTACGGATCAGAGTGTAGAGGGGTGGTTCACTATGATTGGGACAAAAGGCATCATGTATTTACTCACTAAGGATTGGATGATCAATTTAAGCGATTTTAGAGCAGTTTCCCCCTATCATCCACCATTAGATGCACAGAGTTGCCCTTGGACAGGCAATATGAATAACACACCTTTTCTTATAACCAAAGACGGTGTTTTGTGGTGTTGTGAATTTTAACGTATATGTGAAGAGGAAGGGAGGAAGGGATGTAGTTAAAAAAATACATCCTGTAAGAAAATGAATGACCTTAGAAAACCTAACGTGGTAGTTACTAAAATGAGTCCTTTAGTGATTAATGATAGTCACTACGTCAAAGAATTTGGATCAGTAACATTGGATAAGGGCGGTTATATATTAATCTATTCGGATTGCACCTTTAGCATTGATGAACTCAAAAAAACAAAGGAAGTCCCAGAATCAGTAGATATTATTGTCAAAGGCGTAGATGGCGAAGCAGGAAAACAGGGTCAAAATGGAGAAGATGGTAAGTCAGGTGCTGTTGCTCATATTGCCATTAAAAATTTGGAAAGCAATCTGAATGTTCAGGTCTATGGCGGCGGTGAAGGCGGTCATGGGGGACTTGGTGGCGACGGCGGAAGTGGCGGCAACGGTGCTCCTGGCGCAGCAGGTGGAAGCGGTGGCGATGGACAAGATGGCACATCTGGTGGCAACGCTGGAAGTGGTGGCGCATTGACCATTATATACGAAACGCAAAATGATAGTCAGATCACTGGGGCAGAATTGTGTTCAGCAGGAGGCGAAGCTGGCATACCAGGATGCGGGGGAAAAGGTGGCGCTGGGAAAATAATTGGCAGCAACGGCAAAGATGGCGCCAAGGGACAAAATGGTGCAACTGGAGAAGCTGGAAAACTAACTGTCGAAAAAAAAGGAGAAAAATATCATGAATAATCAAAAAAATCTTGGAAATATGTCCTGTGAAAGAGATTTTTCAAATCCTGAAGATGCAAAAGAAGTTTTAGAACATCTTGGTGGAGAGGCGTTGTTGAAGGAGAAGTTTCCTAAAGTTTACGAGGCTTTTTTAAACACCGTTGCTAAACATAAAGAAGTTAAACTTTTAAAAGCAAATGGCGAGCTGGATGGAGCTGTTGTAGGGCTTCAAAATGGGGCATTTGCTACGCCTGTAACTTTAAAACCATTTGTTAAGAATTTAAAGGATGGAAAGCTGGGGGATTCAAAATTTGAAAACCGCGAAGTTGAAGGTTTGATAACCGCGACAAATTCTGTTCAGGGAAATGAAGACTGGGTACGAGCTTTTGTTAGCGGATACATGAAAAATGAAACAGATGGTAACATGATACATACTTTTGGTCAGAGAATAAATGGTACGAATAGCTATAATGCCGTTCAACAACGTGACAGCAGAGATTTGAACCAATATGGGAGTCAAGTTCTAAAAAATTATATTGAATGCACCGCTGTTCAACTTGACAATACTATGGCGAGTTTAAAAGCTGAAAGTAAGGAATACGTTTTAAATGGTTCGTCTTCTAATATCGTCTTTATGAATATAGACGATCCTCGGTCTAAAGTGGGTAACAACCCAATTTTAATGATGTATGCCAGAAAGCCTGACAGCGGTGAAACTGCAGACTATGACTACCCTAACAATAACCTTATTCCTGGTACAGACACAGTGAAAACACTATTTCCAGTGAAGGGTAAAATTACATTTAACGATGATCTTATTCCTATTGGGTATAACGCAGAATTATCTAAGACACTTCCATCTCTAAAGTATACAGGAAAAGGCGTTTGTACTTATAACTATACGCAAAAAGAAATCGCTTCTTGCTTCAAAATTTCAAGTACAAATCCCCAAGTAGTCGAGTTCCAACTTAAAGAAGATTGGAAGGCTATTTTAGATATTAGTGCATATGCAGGTCATTTACACGAAGGAAACGTTGGCTTTGAGTTTTCATTTTTCATCACAACAAAAATTAAAGGAACTGAGGCTACCCTTGATCAAGCGGTAGCTGTTTATTCAACTGCAACCTTAGACGAAGGTCAAACCTATTACGATTCAAAAGACGATACAAATGCGTACCTGCCTCTCATCTTTATGCGTTGGGGATGTTTTGGAAAAGACACTAAAATTCTTATGGCGGATAGAACTGAAAAATGTGTTAGTGAAATTCTAAAAGGCGACAAAATAATGGGTGAAGACGGAAGGGTATTAGTCGTTACAGGCACTGTATCTGGTCAAGAAGAAAACATATGTTGCATGATGACCAAAGGTGGCAAACGCCTTGAAGTAACTAAGGACCATCCTATAGCAACAAAAGCAGGAGCCCTTCGTGCGAGAGATATTACACCTAATATGCTTCTCATTTGTGAAGATGGCAGTGAAGACGAGGTTGAGTTCAATTACTTAAAACCATATAACGACACCGTTTATAACATTGAAACGGAAGGTGGGAGTAGCTGGGTTGTCGCCAATGGCATACTGGCTGGTAATTTAGCAAAACAAAATGACAATCTTGAGACTGTAATGGCAGAAAAGTTACTAAGTGATGAGACATTACAGTTAAAAGCTGAGTTTGACCAATTGCTAGATCATTTAAATGTGTTATAGACTGCTGGACTTTGCCTTAGCACAGAAAGGGTGAGACGTATGACTGAGGTGAGACGTATGGCTGATTTTATGAAGGAATCAGAAGGTGTTTGCTATGGATACGCATCTCGAGTAGTCTATGAGGAAAAGGGAAAGATGCGAAGTGGCGTTGAGTTTGAAGTGATTCAATCTCAAAAAATCGCAGCTTTTTTAAAGCGTGACAGAGCATTGGCTCAAAAATATCAGGACAAAACTTTCGTGGATCTTCTAGAACATTATTTGGAATATGGTCCAGACAATGAAGCGTTCTATCACAAGAAGTTGGCATATTTTGGAAATTCAACAACTGTATTTTACTTTACGATTTGGTTCAATGCCCCTGCCGAAGCTGAGCAGATTGTCCTTACGAAATGGTACCTCATTGAAGATGAGGGCAGATTTGGGTACCAAGTGGTTCCCTTTATGTCCGATGAAATTGTAAAAGCAGGTACCTGTAATATTTACAATACCCAACAGCCCGATCAAGACACCCTTAATGCCTTACTGAGGGTCAAATCACTGGAAGGCAATTCGGAAAAAAGGAAGAAAGACATCAACGGTGAGTTTGTACAGGCGATTAAGAATAATACCAAATTTTATGGTGTGAACTTCTATTATGTTGGCGCAGCCTTATGTGCAGGCATCCACTCTTCAAAATACTACTCCGGCTTAGGGGTGTGGCTAGCGAATAGGACAGAAATCTACTTCGATTTGGGCTATAGAAGTGGTGCTTCAAGTGGGAATGCCTATGTGCAGGGAAATTCCAATAAAGCCATTGCCAATTTAGCCATCATTATGCAAGACCTCATCAAAGAACCAGAAAAGATTGTTTTTATTTCCCACTGGCATAGCGATCATATCAGTTTAGTCAGTCAAATCGATGGGGACGTTAATTTCAATCCGTTTTGGGCACATTCTACTTGGTACGTACCTGAAACAAGTGCACCAGTAGCAAACATTGTAGCTAATAATTTACAGCAAAATGGTGGGACAATGGTTACTTTAAATAATGTATTTCCTGCCGACAATACAATAAAACGCATCAATAACAACCCAAATCTCCTTTATGGAAAAATTGATGCATTTGATGCTGCAGAAGATTCAGGAAAACATCCTCACCATCATGGCATATATGCCAAAGTAAAGTTAATCGACTTAGAAGCTAAAGAGGATGAGGAAATTCTATTAGTAGGTGATTGCACCTATTCTGGCATACCAGATGAGAGAAAGAATGATTGTGCTTTTTTACAAGCCTGCCACCACGGCGGGGACTACTCTTTGCCCCCTTGTAGTCAGAGTACTGCAGTCAATCGGTATTACATCCCTACACCACTTGCAAATGACAAATATAAATATGTCATTTATTCAGCCAATGGCGTAACCCATGGACACCCCAATCCTGAAGTTGTAGGGCTCCATACATGGAGAGGCTGGACAAAAGGATTGAGAACAGATCTTGCAGCAAGTGGCGCGTTATGGGCGACTTACTACGATGTAAGGTAAGAGATTAAAAGAAAGCCACCCCGTATTTTGAATGACACGGGGTGGCTTTTACTGTTATATGGATTAAAAAGGATAAAATTGTGGGAGCATAAGAATCTATTAAAGCCTTTAAGAACGTTTTTAAATCTTGAGCACTCTTCCATTTCAAAATTCGTTGTTCTATTGTAAAAGTTTTTTCAAAATATTTAAAATATTTTTAACCAAAAATTGTCGATTAATGTAAGTTTATTCGGATTTATCAAGATTTAAGTCAACCTATACAGAATAATACTTTTTCTACCTATAATTATGCAGAATTATAGGTCTTAACCCTTGACTTAGCAGGTGTTGACTTTATTGGAGAGATAGAATATTGTGAGCTTATGTTTGATTTTTTTGATAATTCAGATAATAAAAAGGAGATTGAAGTATGAGCGGCTATAACGCAGTTTTAGGAAGAAATACGGAAAAGGCACCAAAAAGTATTGGACCATATTCTCAAACCGTAGCGTTTTCTCATTACAATAACTTTTCGGCACAGTTACCAATTGATCCTAAATCAGGAGAACTGGTAGTGGGTGGTGTCAGAGAGCAGGCGAAGCAGTGTTTTGAAAACATTAAAAATATTGCACAGAGCATTGACCATGTCATGAGCGATGTGGTTAGGATCACCGTATTTCTTAAAAACATTAAAGATATGGATGCTGTAGACGAAGTCTATAAAACCTTCTTCCCGACTTATGTGCCTACAAGAACAACGGTTGCCGTTGCAGCTTTACCAATGAACGCCTTGGTACAAGTTGAAGCACTCATTTCAAATGGAGAGGGGACAATTCCAAACGCACCTCAATCAGGGGATTTAATTAAGCTCACGAATAATACATACAATGCACCTACAAGTGTTCTCTCTACTCAAACTGTAGCGTTTTCACATTACAACAATCTTTCTGCCCAGTTACCAATTGACCCTAAATCGGGAAGAGTGGTTGAAGGTGGCGTCAAAGCGCAAACAGAGCAGTGCTTAAAAAATATCAAGGCTATTTTAGAGAGCATTGACGTGCCTTTTGATGACATTGTAAAGACGAATATCTTCCTTAAAAATCTATCAGACCTTGAAGCAGTAAACGAAGTCTATTCAACATTTTTCCCAGACTCTTCTATAGCCAGAGCTGTAGCCTACGTGCCAGCAAGAACAGTAATTTCAGCGGAAGCACTTCCTATGGATGCAATGGTACAAATTGAAGCTGTTATATCTCACGGAGACGGCACACCGCCCCAGCTTGTAGAAGACCGCCATGGGCTTATCATAGAAGCAAACAATACTGAAAATGCACCTAAATGCCCTCTTTCAACACAAACAGTAGCTTTTTCACACTATAACCACCTTTCAGCACAGTTGCCAGTAGATCCAAAAACAGGCGAAGTGGTTGCAGTTGGCGTAAAAGAGCAGGCTGTACAGTGCTTAAGAAACATTAAGGCAATCGTAGAAAGCATTGAGCATAAAATGGAAGATGTGGTCAAAGTCAATATTTACCTAAAAAATATTGATGACATATCTTTAGTAGATGAAGCCTATACCACCTTTTTCCCAGAAGGTATTCCAGCAAGAAGAACAGTGGGTGTGTCGGCACTGCTAAAAGATGCATTGATTCAAATGGATGTGGTTGTAGCAAATGAGGAAGGTACACCGCCTAGAAAGTAAGTATAGAATGATAAGAGTCACCACTCAGTGGAAATTGCCACTGAGTGGTGACTTTTTTTATGATAATTTGGTTACAACCAACATCTTTTTTGTATAATTGAACATAGAGTTTAATGAGTTAATTTAAGTATTTAGAAAGACTACCTTGTAGGAGGTAATTTTGTGAAACAATTGCTTCGCTTTATTAATGATAAATTTTTATCCAATCGCCTAGATTTTCGTGTTCGGCTATTTAATGTACTGGCAATGGCGGGAATGACCATCAGTATGAGCATGGTTCTTTTTGGCATTTTCACCAATGTTGGAATGTGGAATATACTGGTTAACTTGATTGCTACTGTCCTTGCTTTTTGCTTGTTATACTACTCCTACAAGAGTGGTAAATATCAGCAGTGTTACATGTTTACCACCGCTGTCATCTTTCTCATATTTTTCCCGATTTTATTTTTTACCAGTGGGGGATATCACGGTGGCATGCCTTCTTTCTTTATTTTTGCTGTTTTTATTTACGGTATTTATGCTGGAAGGCAAGAAGATGGTTGTCGTTGCAGTCATAGAAGTGATGACGTATATAGTAATCTGTTTAATTGCGTATAGCTATCCTCAAAGTGTTCGGTTTTTTCAAACGGAACAGGAGCTTCTAGCGGATACAATCATTGGGTTTTCAACGGTTTGTCTTGCTTTAGGCATTACCATGTCCATTCATTTCAGAATGTATAATAAACAACAAGTAGAGCTTGAAGCTGCTCGAACTGAGGCATTAAAGTTCAGTAAAGAAAAAAGTAAATTTCTTGCCCATATGAGCCACGAAATTCGAACCCCTATCAATGTGATTTTAGGCATGAACGAAGTGCTCATCAGGGAACTGGGGACCAAGGGATTTAGGGACTACAGTTTGAATATCCAAAGTGCAGGTAAAACCCTTCTGGCCCCTTATTGATAACATTCTGGACATGTCAAAAATTGAATCTGGCAAGCTGGAAATTGCATCTGAAAACTATCAAACAGTGGATTTGATAGACGACCTTGCTCTGATTGGCAGGGAACGGGTTGGTAGACGTGGGATTGGGTTTAAAGTTCAGTTGATGAAAACTTACCAGCGGTCTTAAGGGTGATTTTTTGCATATCAAACAGGTAGTTGTCAACTTCTTGAGTAACGCTGCAAAGTATACTGAAAGGGGAACAATCAGCCTAACTTTTTCGCAAAAAACCAGGACAAAGCCCTGATGAAATACAACTTTGCATATCGGTTTTCAGACACAGGTAGTGGCATTAAAGAAGAAAATATACCACTGTTGTTTGATGCTTTCAATAGAGGGGAACTCACACCACGGCGAAATATTGAAGGAACAGGACTAGGTCTTGCCATCGCTAAAAAATTTACCGAACTGATGCAGGGCCATATTGATGTAAAAAGTCGTTTGGGTCAAGGCAGTGTCTTTTCCGTGGAAATTCCTCAAAGGGTTAACAACCCTGCGCCACTCCATCAGCCGGGTTGACGACAAGAGCAGTAACCAAAGTAGAAGACCAATTTATTGCGCCAATGGGAAGGGTTCTGGTTGTGGACGATCGTGTAGAAAATTTGTTGGTTGTGGAATCCTTACTTTCTAGAACCTTGCTGCAAATAGATAGAGCTAGAAGTGGAAAAGAATGTATCGCGTCCGTTTCCAAAAAAGACTATCATGTTATTTTAATGGACTACATGATGCCTGACATGGATGGCATTGAAACCCTTCACGAACTCAAAAAAAATCCCAAATTTTCCACACCGGTGGTGGCCCTTACTGCCAACGTAGTGGCTGGAATTAAGGAAACCCTTTTAAATGAAGGATTTTCAGAATACTTATCAAAGCCTATTACGGGTAAGCAACTAGAAGAAATTCTTATAGGGCTGTTGCCTGCAGACTTAATAACGATGATTAAGCCTGTTGCTGAAAATCACATAGCCCCTGAGATTCAAAAAAGATTTGAGGCCATTGGGGCAGCTTTTGGCATTCAATTGGAAGAGGGCTTGGGCTATTTAAGCGGGGACTTGTTCCAGTATAAAAATCTTGCAACCTTCTTTGTGGACAGCTACAGCAAAGATAAACTGGAAGTTTTAGCGGCAGAGATATCCAGTGACTGGAGGGGTCTTAAATATTTGGTCCATTCCCTTAAAAGTAAAGCGAGAGCAGTTGGTGCAGTCAATCTATCGGAGACTGCTGCTAAGCTGGAAGAACAATGCCCTCAAGAAGATGAGGGTTATATCAAGGTCACCCTGCCCCTTTTGTACTATGAATGGCATCGTGTGATTGAAGGTTTAAAGGAAATCATTGCAGGACTTGATGAATTGCCAACCGATAACATCAAAAACGAAAGTCCCTTTGTCAGCAGAGGTGAACTGTTAACCCTTTTAAAACACAACCGTCAGCCAGATGCCCTTTTGGCCATTGAGCAGATGATTGCCTTTTCTCAAGGGGAAGAGACAAAAGAAAAGTTGAAGGAAATATGGAAAAAAGTTGATGAGATTGAGTTTAGGGATGCGGAGCGCCTCCTGATTGCCATGGGAGGTGAAACCAATGGAAAATAAAAATGCTGTTTTAATTATAGACGATGACTTAGCCCTCTTGAAAATGGCAGGAGAAATTTTACGGAGTCACTATGCGGTAAGTTGTGTAAAATCTGGGAATGAAGCGATTGCTTTGTTACAGACGGACTATATGCCGGATATTATTTTGCTGGACATTGATATGCCTGAGTTATGTGGTTTTGAGACCTTAAGTGCTCTGCGGGAAATAGAAGATGTGCAGGAAATTCCCATTGTTTTTCTCACAGGAGTGAGCAAAACGGAAGCAGAGCTGAAGGGGCTATCCAGTGGTGCCGTAGACTACATCACAAAGCCATTTATCAAGGAAATTTTACTGGCACGGTTAAAAGTGCATATAGAAAATGGTAAGCGACTTCGCCAGCTGAGCATTAAGGAAAAAGAAAGCCAAGAAAGTCGAATCGATGGCGATAAATTCGAGCAGGCATCGGTGGGCCTCAGCGATACAGAGAAAAAAATAATGCGCCTGATTGTACTAGGGTACACCAATCAAGAAATAGGCGAAGAACTACATTATTCCTATAACTATGTCAAAAAAGTAGTCGCCACAATCTATGAGAAAAAGCATGTCAGCAAAAGAAGCGAGTTGAAAAAACTATTTTTATAGCAGCATATTAGGAAAAGTCATAGGAATTTGGCAACGCAGTCGGAGGGTTTTATACCTCCGACTTTTTTTGTTTGGGCAAAGTACAGGAAGCCATGAGTTTGGCTAGAAAGAGGTAACTTTTAGAGTGTACCTGTGGGCATTTAAAAATGTTACTTTATTAAAGTGCAAAAGAGAAAGGGGGATTTCTATGATCTGGCCAAATAGGGGAACCGCTTCCAGTGTATATTATGCAAGCGCCCGATTGAAGCAAGTGGTATCGGATGAGATCACTGGAACCCTTCGGATACAGGCGGTTTTAGACGAACGAGAAGAACAAGAACTTGTCTATGAAGGCATGTATTACAGTCAATTAGATGAAAATAGCGTCGGGTTAATCGTAACCCTTGCCGCTGAAATTACGCCATCCCAACTCTTAGAGCCAGAATACCAACAGGCAGCCGCTCGGCTTTACGAGGAGTGTGGCGCAGACGAGGACTTTCTGTGGACTATGCATAAAAGGGGAAATCGATTGTATATGCACTTCACAGATAGAGGTCAGTACCTAGTATTGGCTAAACATCTGAAATTGGAAAGCCAAATGCCAACGGCAAACATATCCAAATGAAATTTTTAACAGGCGAAAAAATAAAGGGGAGAGAAAAGATTGAAAGTAAAAAAAGGATTAGCAATTTTTATGATGTGTATGGTTTTTAGCAATATCTTTGGAGGGGTGAAAACCGCCTATGCAACAGGAACAGGAGACATAGTGCCGTTAGGGCAAGTTGCTTTATTTGCATTTGGATTTGCACCACTGGGTTGGGTGGAATGTGATGGACGCGCCCTATCAAAATCTCAGTTTGCAGCTATGAACTTCATAGTGAATCAGAGCTTTGGCGGAGATGACACACATTTCAATGTACCAGATTTAAGAAATGCAAGCCCCATTCCAGGTGCCAAATATTATATCTATACTACAGGTACTTTCGGATGGATAGATGATGCAGAAAATATGATGGTGGTAGGTGAAATTGCTCTGTTGCCTGATCGTGTTGTGAACATCGAGGGAAATGATAACATGAACTTCACTAACCTGTGGATGAAATGTGATGGACGGGTTCTAGCGGAAAGCAGCAATCAAGACTTGTTTGATACCATTGGTTACAAATATGGCAGTGATGCCAACGGTTTTAAAATACCAGATCTTTCAGATGCCTCTCCGGCTTCAGGGTTGAGTTACTACATCGCCATCAGCGGGCAGGTTGTTAGAAGTACAGGAAATGTAAATGGCATACCTATGGGAGATATGGTGAGCAACACAGGATTGATGGGAAGTGTTGAGTTATACGCCTCTGATTGGATTCCTATGGGTACAGCCCTTTGCAATGGCAGCACAATGCAAACATCCATAAATAGTGCTTTATATAGCTTAGTCGGTACAAATTATGGCGGAAACACCACGAATTTTGCACTACCAGATTTGCGGGGGGCAGCACCTCTACCGGGCATACATTATGCCATAAGGCTGATGGGCATTTATCCAACGAGGGAATAGCGTAAGATTATAAATAGGAGGCGTAATTCGTGATTAATAATAAGAAGTTAAAAGCATTTTTCATTGCTTTTGTATGCATATGGTTTTCCGGCATGACAGTTCAAAAGAGCTTCGCAGTAGAATTGGATAAGGAAGTATCCGATGTGACGGCAACTGCCAGTTCCTTTGTCGCTCCCTTTGATGTTTCAAGAGCAGTGGATACTTCAAGCGCACAAACCAGCAGATGGTACAGCAACAATATAGGTGATAAATGGATCCAGTTGGATTTGAAAAAGGTTTTATATATAGACAGATGGTTAGTGGAGAACCTTGGGTCCGCGGGATGGGATGCAAGTTGTAACACCAGAAACTACAAACTAATGGGCAGCCTCAATGGCACCGATTGGACTCAGATAGACATTGTTAACAATAATACAAGCAATTCGACCAATCGTACAGTTTCAGGGGTTTCGGCAAGATACGTGAAACTGGTCATTACACAGGGCAATCAAAACAATAACCTTTGGGCATCTGTCATGAACTTTAAAGTTTATGCAGCGGATCCAGTAGTAAGTTCAGTGGAGGTACCCGCTACTAAAACATATGACGAAGGTGAACACTTAGATTTTACCGTGAACTACACAGCAAGTGTAGCTGTGAATACGAGCGGTGGCACACCTAAAATACCAGTCACCATAGGTGGAAATACAGTAAATGCTCAGTATATAAGCGGTTCAGGCACTCAGAACCTGATCTTTAGATACACTGTTCAAAGAGACGATTTAGACAGCGATGGGATAGCTCTTGACACTAGCATAAGCCTATCAGGCGGCACAATTGTAGATGCTGTTGGCAATAACGCCGTCCTCACTTTAAATAGTGTGGCCCCTACAACTGGTGTTTTAGTAGATGCCGTCCTTAAAATGGGAACCCTCCAATTTGATCCGTCAACCCTCACTGTCGGTGAAGGCGATGGCACTGCTTCCTTAACGGTTACAAGAACAAATGGAACCGATGGGGCTATATCCGTAAACTATGGGGTAACGGGTGGTACAGCTACCGGAAATGGCATCGACTACACTTTAGCAAACGGCACATTGAATTTTGCTGAGGGAGAAACAAGCAAGAACATAAACTTGACCATTCAAGAGGATCACAGCTATGAAGTAGATGAAACAATAATCGTCACCTTAAGTAACGAAACCAGTGGTGTCACTATGGGCGGCAATATTGGGACAATTACTATTACCGACAATGACCCAAGTCTGCTTGTTTCTGCTCCAGAAGCATTAGAAGAAGGAACACTGGATCATAAAACCCTGGTGCTCAATGTAACAGGGGACGCATTTTTAGATAATACCCTAGACGCTTCAAACTTCCAACTGGTGAATGCACCAAATGGTCTCACTATAGGAAGTGTAAACTATGACAGTACTAAAAAATGTACACTGACCCTAGCCTATGATGGGACCGATTTTGATTTAAATGTCACCAACTTCTTAGTGAACATCCAAGGGGCAGAGCTTGTCAGCGGCAATGATTTAGTAGCGGCAAATCCTTTGACGGTAACGGCCGTAAACGATGGTGAAGCTATTTTTATAAGCAATAGTACGCCAATCATGGAAGGCGCAGAAAATGGCAAAGAAATCACTGTAGCGCTGACAGGTGGTACTTTTGCCCCAACCTTGACCCTAGAGAATTGGACGGTGACAAATCTGCCTACAGGTACAACGGCAGGGAGCATTATCAGAGATAGCAATACCAGTGCCAGAATCCTATTAAGCGGCAACAGCACTGCAGATTACGATACCAACATAACCAATGTGACCGTTAGTTGTACCAATGCAGAATATGGGGATGCAAGTAACGGGGCAAATTTAACTCAAAACATGGGCGTCACATTGACAGCCAATGTTGAGGCAGCTTTGGTTACCAGCCTCAGTGTAAAAACCCAACCAAGTTTAGTCTACACGGAAGGTGACCACCTAAACTTAGGCAGTCTTGTCATTACCCTGCACAAAGACAACGGGGCAACAGAGGACATAGCTTTTTCAGATTTTCTGACAAATGGCATATTAGTTGATGTTTCAAATGGCACAGCCTTGACACTTGCCAACAACGGAACTGTCGTAACGGTTACCCATATGTTAAGTGGAAAAACCGTACAAACAGGTGTTCTTACGGTGACGCCAAGCTTACCACCAGCGAATCAAGTCATCAGTATAGCAGATATTACAGGGGTGACCGCTCCAGTAAACGGTGGCACACCTGTATCTCAAATAGCAGAAACAGCCCAGTACACAGGAATAGTTGTATGGACGCCATCGGATGTTATTTTCACAACGGATTCAGCTTACACAGTGACCATCACCTTGACCCCTAAAGCGGGGTACACTTTTAATGGCGTAGCCCAGAACTTCTTTACAGTTGCAGGTGGGACGGCGACCAACAATTCAAATTCAAACCTAGTAACAGTGGTATTTCCAAAAACAGCAACAGCAGGCAGTACTACCTTACAGAATTTAACAATAGGTGGAAACACCGTAGCTGGATTCAGCGGGGCAGTTAAAACATATAACGTAACACTGCCACACAATGCCCAACTGGGTAGTTCATCCCTTACAATTGGTGGAGTTGCCACAGATGGAGACGCCACAGTAACTATTACACAAGTGGATCGATTGCCAGGGGATGGGGTAGTTAGAGTAACCTCTAAGGATGGCAATACCATCGAAACCTATACAGTACACTTCACAATAGGGGCAGTTCCGAACACGCCACCTGTAAGACAAGCGGGTGTAGCCCCTACTGGAACAGCCAGTGTCAATGTGAATGCAGTATATAGCGTAAACCTAGGCACTATTTTTAGAGACTTTAATTCAGATCCATTAAGTTATACCGTATCCATTAACGGTGCACCAGATATTTTAGCAAACGCCGCTTACAGCTATACGGCCACAGCAGCAGGTGTAACAACTTTGGTGTTTAAAGCAAATGATGGAACCTTTACTTCTACAGACACCTATACGGTTACATTAACCGTTACAAGTAATAATCAAAGTACAGGTGGTAGTGGTTCTGGTGCTAGCATTGGTTCAAGCAGTAGAGATGATTCACGAAAAGAAAATAACACCAGTGGTGGAACATCGACTACAACGCCAGAAGTTCCTAAACAGACCCAACCTGCTAAGGTTGTGGAAAGTCCTACGTCTGAAAACAAGGTAGAGACTATTACAAAAACGACAACAGCGAATGGGGTTGTTGGTACAGATGGTAGAGCTGTAGCGGCAGTTACTGTGAATCAGGTAGAAGATGCCATCAATCTGGCAAAAGAAGCCATAGCAAAAGCAGGAACGGGCGCAACTGCGCAAGTGGAAATAAAAGTAACCGCACCAGCGAATGTAACGACAGTAGCTACCAGCATCCCAAAAGGGGCTGTAACGAACGTCGCTGACAACAAGGCAACTTTAATGGTATCGACACCAGTAGCAGCACTTGTCTTTGACAACAAAGCGTTAAACACCATTGCAGGTGCTGCATCAGGAGATGTGAGCATCAGCGCTTCAACGGTAGATACAAAAACCCTCAGCCAAGAAGCACAACAAGTGATTGGAAACCGTCCAGTATTCAACTTTAGCGTCACTAGCGAGGGTAAGACCATATCTCAATTTGGCGGAGCTGTGACAGTATCTGTGCCTTATACACCGAATCCAGGAGAAGATACAGAGGCCTTAGTGGTTTATTACATTAACAGTACAGGCAAACTGGAAACAGTGACCAATTGTACTTACAATGCAAAAACAGGCACAGTTAACTTCACTACAACACACTTCTCAACTTATGCAGTGGGTTACAATAAAGTAAGCTTCACTGATGTAGCTCCTGACTCAGAATATAGTAAAGCCATAAACTTCATAGCGGCAAGAGGCATTACAACAGGAACAGGCGGCGGTAAGTTTAGCCCAGACGCAACAATTACCAGAGGTCAATTTATGGTCATGTTGATGAAGGCTTATGGCATTCAACCCGATGAAAATGGAAAAGAAAACTTTGTAGACGCGGGCAACACATACTACACAAATTATCTTTCAGCAGCCAAGAGACTAGGTTTGACCAATGGGACGGGGAATAATACCTTCTCCCCTGATAAGAAAATTACGCAACAAGAAATGATCAGTCTTTTGTACAAAACTCTAAAGGTAATGGGAAAATTGCCAACGGCAACTGAAGGCAAAGATTTGACGACTTTTGCAGATGCCAATCAAATTGCACCATGGGCAAAAGATGGGATGTCACTCTTTACAAAAGCAGGCATCCTAACGGGTAAATCAGGTAAGCTTGAACCTACGAAAAAAGCAAGCAGGGCTCAGATGGCTCAAGTTTTGTATAATTTATTGTCAAAATAGAAAAACAGTGCATGGGAGGAATTAGCACTATATAATAACTAAAAAAAAAGACTCTATCGCATAGGGTCTTTTTTTATGGTTGTATATGAAGGTAAATAAATGAGGTAAATGAAATTATCAGAAGAATATTATTAATAGATTTGTGTTAAACTTCGCCACAAAGATCACCAATCATTTCAACGTCTACTAAGCGATCAATTTTTTCACCTCTGTAGGTGCCTGTAATATGATATAGACACTGGCAACCTGACAATAACTTGATTTCATGGACAAATTCAGCATCTTTTACACTGGAAGGACTAGTGAGCATCGCCTCAAAGTTTTCTGCAGGAATTCGAATATGAATTGTACTCGGATAAGTGTGTCCAGACTTCTCACTTTTCCAAATGTTTTCATAGGTTATCTCAGCCGATGCGTTTGTCATCTTACCGTCTTGGTGAAGGAACGTGCCAAAGGCATATCTTTCAGCTGGGCCGTAGACATCCCAAAGGGATACGGCACCTCTGCCATCTTGAAGAGCGGATAGGCCAATCCAAAGCCAACTGCTTTTACCTGGAGCAAATGTAAAGCCTTCAGTTCGGGTTGAAACAAAGCCGTACTGTCTGTCAAACCATGCACATGCGTTTTTTACTTCATAGGTATGTCCTTGTAAAGTATAAGTTCCCTCCATTCTCATATTTGGGAATGAGTACTGATAAGAGCCTGTATTACCTAAATGAATGAGCCCCGTTCCGCCATTATAAAGAATTTCACCATTGGGGAGGAAGTTCATGTGGATTTCATTTTCGCCAATCTTCAAATCGAGAGTCATATGGTTCATGTCACCTTTAAAATCACCCCAAGTAGAGAAGCAATGCATAGTTTCTGCAGATACACCGTTTTCACGATCAACAGAAGAAAGCATTTTGTGATCCAACCAGATATCTTCGGTTTCGTTCATTAATAAACTTTCTGCACTGACTTTTACTTCATTGCCATAGGCTTGTACCATGTGATGCCATGTAAATCCCAATTGTTTGCCATCGACTTCAAATTCAGTTTTGATATACCAAGAGTCTATTAGAGCATCTGGTACGGCTTTTAGGTTTTCTACAGCATTTACGGACATGGGGAACCCATAATTGGGCATTAGATTTTTTCTCATAAATTACCTCCTTAATATTATTTGATAGACATTTTAAGTTGCGTTAGTTATCATAACGAAATATAGACACTGTGTCGCATCTCTTGACCCTAGTATAAAATGTCTTTGAGGGTCAAGCAATCTACAATAATGGTCAACTTGTCGTGTTTTGGAGGGGTTACTATGCAAACTTATGATAATGCAAGATTAAAAACTAGGAATAAAATTATGGCGGCATTTTGGACCCAGTACAAAATAAAGCAAATAGAAAAAATTACGGTAAACAATATCACTGAAATTTGTAAAATACACCGTGCAACTTTCTATTTACATTATCAAGATGTCTATGCTGTTTTAGAGGAAATAGAAAACAGATTGATCTGTTCCCTTGATCTAAGTCATGTTGAGTACTTTGACTCATCTAATGATTTAGATAATTATGCCAAGGTTCTTTTTAAAATTTTTCAAGAGGACAGAGAATATCTGCATTATCTTGTCGTTGAGAATAAACATCCTGATTTTGCAATGGCGTATAAAAATAAATTAAAAGAGAAATTGCCCAATATATTTCGGCCAAAAGAAAAGGATGGAAAGATTAATCTAGCTATTGATATGGCATTATCTTTTTTAGTGGATATATTCATTCAATGGGCAGATACAGACTTGTTTACGGCAGAAGAAATTATTAGGTTGTCAAAAGGATTTATGATAAATGGTATTTTTCATACATTGCTAAGGGAATATGAAATTGAACCTGTCATTGACCTTGGAAGTGACAAATATAGGTTAGGTGATGTTTAATGTTAGAGGTTAAAAAAAGGCAAAAATCACAGAACACTAGAGATAATATATGGTACTCATTAATTGAGCTATTAAGAAAGAAAAATTTGGACGAGATAAGCGTTCAACAAATTTGCGATAACGCTAGTGTTCACAGAACGACCTTTTATAAATATTTTGAAGACATCTTTATGTTAGTGGAATTTGGACTAGAGAAAACGATTGAAGATGTTTTATTGGATGTTATTTATTCGGATGTTGAAAAGATTTCTACAGAACATATTGTCGCCTTTGTTTCAACAAACAGAGTGATCATCCGAAATATTTATGAAACAAAATACTACCATTTAGTCTATCGCAAAATAACAGCTGTCTTGGAGAAATACCTTATAGAGGCTTTGCAACGAGGTGAAAAGAAGTACACACTAGATATACCGGTTGAAATGATAGCAAAATTTTATGGAGGTGGGTTTAATGAAATTTTAACTTGGTGGCTAGATAAACCTTTGATGAGCCAAGCATCCTTTATAGATGAGTTAAACAAACTCTATCAAGTAATGATTGACAGCTGCACACAAAAGAGTTACCCCAAATAGGACATTGCGTGAAAATAGAATATCTACAGATTGCCAGTTTTGTTTCTGTTCATTTCTTATGATGAGGCTATTATAAAGAATATAAGCGTGATTCATAATACTGAAAGGAGAACAAAATGGGAAATTATAATGTAATGAAAAGTAGTGGGGTTTCTTACTATGTGGATCCAAGAACAGATTTAGCTGCAAAAGAGAATTATAGCATTGATTCATGGTATGTAAACTTATATTGTGAAGTCGAGGGAAAAAAAATTGGATTTACTTGGCATCAGGGAACCGTCGATGCAGGAATAATGAAAATGGCAACGATAGAAATTTGTATGATGGAGTTAACTGAGAATATTTGGTTTTCAGAAGCGACTACTGAGCAAATTTCAAAAACAGCATATGCCTCATATGAAAAACTAGATGTACGAACATCTTTTGGCGGACTGACAGGCGATGATAAAGAAATGCGTTTGCAGCTCACAACCAAGGATGGAGAAGTTGATATAACCTTAAAGCCACAGAATGCATTGTTAGTAAATGGGGGAAGTGGTTTGATAAACTTATATAATATGGGTGATTCTGTACAGTTTTCATGGCCCAATATGCTTGCAAGTGGAACCGTTACATTGCAAGGGACTACTTATAAAGTCCAGAATGAGACTGCGTGGTTTGATCGTCAATGGGGAACAAGCCTTTCGTTAGAAGATTTTGTATCTTCAAAAGATGGATTGTCATGGATGTGGATAGGCATGAATCCATCCGTTGAAAAGGATGGAATAGGTGCATTTTCTGTTTGGGATACCTTTGCTAAGGGCGTAAGAAATACTTTTGCTACAGTAATCGTAGAAGACGGTGCTCAATTATACGCACCAACGGAAATTACTTACTCAGATATTTGGGTCAGTAAACAAACGGGTAATAAGTACCCTAACAAATTCCACGTTTCAATTCCAGCAGCTGAGTTGGAAGTAGATTTTTCATGCTTAGTCGATGAAACAGAGTTTGTTCATGAATTTGGTAACGCTGGATCACAGTCTCCCTTTTCTGTTACAGGTACGATGAGAGGTAAAACAATTAATACCAATATGATTGTGGAAATGATTGGAGGTATTCAGACGATAGAATAATTGAATAAAACGTAGGAAGCTAACCCTGCTATTTGAAATAGGATTTTTCTGCCAAAAGTAAATTCTTCAATTGTATAGAAATCTCCTCAATGGGAGTGGACATGTGGTTTTCAAGCCACCAAGATATCACTGAAAGAATAGCGCCAGTATAAAATTGTGCAACAACCGTAGCGGGTACATTGTTGTCAGTGTTTTCCTCTAATTGCTTTAGTTTCTCTTTGATATCTTGAACAACTTGGTTATGAAAAATAGTTTTTAAATGATAATTCTCTTGTTTGACAAGGATTTCGTAGTAAAGAGAGGAAAAGGAGGCTACTTGTTCAAAAACACCAGTGGTAATTTTTTCAGCTTCTTTAAAGTGATCGTTATTTAGCTTAAGAAGTTGCGATAAGCTTTGCAAACCGTAGGTCAATAAATGGATTTTATCTTCAAAATGCATATAAAAGGTTGAACGATGAACCATTGCACGTTCACATATATCTTTCACGTGAATTGAGTCAAATGAATTCTCTTTCATTAAATCCAAAAGGGCGTCACACAACAACTTATGGGTTTTTTGAATTCTGAGATCTTTTTTAGGATAGCTATCGTAATTAGACATAAACCCTCCAATGTCGGTTATCCGACAAAATGTGTTGTCATGTTTTTTGATTTGAAGATATTCGTATTATACAATACGCCTAAAGACAAGTACACTTCAATTTTACATGATGAAAGGACTGTTAATATGAATACAAATCAAAGACCACTACTTGAAAACTTAAGTACAAATGGAAAAGGCATCGTCCCTTTTGTAGATCCTAAGAAAGACCTCTGCTGGAATAAGGAATTTGATTGCAACTCATGGTTTGTAATAGGTCATTTTGAGACTGAAGGCCATAAACTGAATTTTTTATACCATGTCATGATTTTACCTTCTCCAGACCATTCGCAGTTGGTGAATTCTGTTATTTCAATTACAGATGAGACAACGGGTTGGTATTATGGTGAGGATAAAATATACCCTATTTCCCAGGCAGAAATTTCAGAGTCAGCCTTTAGTATTAAAGTACCCAATGGCACTATTTCAGGAGATTTAAACCAGATGCAGGTACAAGCAAGCCTTCCTTGTGGCAGTGTGGATGTGACGCTAAATCCAATTGGACATGTTATCTATAACGGTGGGACAGGATACTTCCCATTATTTGATATGAACGTCCATCAATATTCGTTGCCAACGCTGCAAACCTCAGGAACAATGACTATAGAAGATAAAACTTATTCGGTAAATGGGACTTCGTGGTTTGATAGACAGTGGCAAAATCAAGAAGTTGAGATAGGCGGACACTGGAGCTGGATGGATTTAAATTTAGACAATGGAGACAAAATCAGTCTTTGGGGGACCGAAGAAGATTCAAGCGGCAATGAAAATGCTTGGGCAACGGTGCTACAAACTGACGGCACTCAAATCGTAGTAGCAGTAGAGCCTTTATCCATAGGCGCATCTGATTACTGGTTAAGTGAAAAGTCGGGACAAACTTATCCAACCCGTTGGACTGTTAAAATACCTTCGCTTGATGCGGTTCTTGAGGTAATTCCATCTCCGAGAGAGCAGGAAATTGTTTCTCAGTTTGAGTTGCTACACAAGTATGAAGGCGCCAGTTCTGTTAAAGGGACCTACAAAGGTCAGGAAGTCACAGGATATTGTTACGTAGAACTAGTAGGTTCATGGAAAGGGAATAGACATGAATAAAGTACCCGTTAGTGAAGCAGAAAAAAAATCCCCTTACTACAAATATTTTGTAAGGGATATGTCGCCAATTCCACCCGATAAATTGGAAATGTTAGAGAACAATCCGCTGACATCAAAGACGGCGTTAAAAGTCGAAAATATAAATGATTTGTTTAAAGAGGGCTATCTTCAGGGAGAGTTTGGGTGGACCAGAATGGCAGATGGTGCTTTAACGCTGGCTAATTTAACGGATATGCCGGGCATTACGCCAGAAATGTTTGACTGGTGGATCCTATGGCATAGCCTTGATCCCATGCGATATAAAATTTGGGATTCCGAGGATCATTACTACTGCTTGACGCAACATCCTGACAAGGCAAAGGACTCAAGCTTGCCTATGAAAGAACGGTATTGGAATACCAATCACGATGTTGTTGAGGATATTGGGAATGGCAAAGAGGAAATCGAAATCACTTTTAGAAACCCTAAAGATATTGGTTTTGATGAAGAGCAATTAAAGAATTTCAAAGGCACTATTGTTTGTGCGGGTAATGAAAAAAGTCCTGTTATTATGTGTCATTTTTTGCGACCAACGGAAAATGGGTGCGAGCTAAGAACACGGTTTTGGATGGGTTATTGTGTGAAGAATGGAAAAGTGAAAAAAAAGCTAGTCCCACCAGCATGGCTTATTCCTGAAACTGCTATAAAAAAATTATTGGAGCATAATGTTAAGGAATTCACCCATTTAAGCGCTATTTTACCAGAGTTATATCAGGAATTTAAAGATGATTTGAATCAGGCCTAGTCTTCATTGAGGCTGACCTAATCTAAAAAAATCAAACGCCGCAAGTAATGTGGCGTTTGATTTTTTAGTATGGATAGGGTGCCAACAAAATTTTATTTACTGCTTTAGATTTTGTCTACAAATATCCGTTAGACTTTGATAAAAGGGCTCTATAATCTTGAATTAATTCATCCATGATTTCTTGTGTGCTTTGTTTTTTTGTGAGCAGACCGATATTTTGGCCGACTACTACAGTGCCCTCGTCTTCAACTTCACCTTCAATAGCTGCCTTTCGAAGACTACCAGAACATAACTCCGAAATGATTTTTGAAGATTCTTCTTTATTATACTGTTTCTCGACAAGGAGAACTTTTTCTGACAAGTTATTTGTAAGACCTCTTACAGCGTCATCAACAGAAGTTCCTGTTAGGACGGTGTCCCCTTCTTCTGCCTGGATAATGGCATTTTTATAGTTTTCATGTACCTGACATTCGTAAGCAAGAAGAAAACGACTACCGATTTCAACTGCTGAAGCACCAAGCATGAAAGATGCAGCGATTCCTCTCCCGTCTGCAACACCGCTAGAATTAATAACGGGAATTTTTACACGGTCAACAACCTGTGGAATCAAAGTAAATGTGCCAGTAAATCCATAAATATGGCCACCGCCATCGGCACCTTTGACAGAGATAAAATCGACACCGACTTCTTCATAAAGCAAGGCTTGTTTCACTGTAGCAACTTTTGCAATAATAACAATGCCAGCTGCTTTTAAGCGATCAGCATATGAAGATAATACCTTGGGAATAAGCGCTGCGCTTTCCAGTTCAACAACCGGTACTTTTTCTTCAAGAATGATTTGTAAGAGTGTTTCACTGTAAGGGACATCGGTTATTAAGTTGCAACCAAATGGTTTAGATGTCAGTGTTTTTATTTTTTGAATTTCCGCTAAAAAAACTTCTGGTGGCGCAAATCCAATTCCCATGATGCCAAGTCCACCTGCATTGGAAAACGGCTGCGGCTAAAGCACTGTCAGAAGCCCAAGCCATAGGCCCTTGTATAATAGGGTATTTAATCCCTATTTTTTCACATATTAAATTTTTCATATTGTGGTATCTCCCTTCAATTTTAATAACTTACACACTGTAATTGTCTAGCGTATACTGATTATATAAAATTAAGGTTTAAATTCATTCATACGAAGTAACTCAAAATAATGATTTGTTTCGTATTTTTTGTACAAATAGGAGGGCAGTAAATTGAAATTATCGATAGAGAAATTAATGAATCAATTGGAGGAACTTCATCCTGTTGGCATGATTAACAAGGACTTGCTATTCTCAGTCTATTCAATAGTTTTCTTTACAAAAGATACAATTTACGACAGAACGGGTGTTATCTATATTGGTTATGCATCTGACTTTCTACCAGAGCGTGCTACAGGATGCCAATTTCCAATTATCTGTATTGAGGATGTTCCGTTTCCAGAGCAATTTCCAGAACAGAATATGGTATTGGGCCTTTCGGCTCAAGCAAATCTTAACCAAGTGTATGATTCATTAGCAAGATTATTAGAAGATGATGCCAAAGAGAAGGATTTTATGGACAGTCTCTATCAGCAGATGATTGGAGAATCGGATGTCTGCGGAATTTGCGACTGTGCCAAGGAATTTTTGCATAATCCAATGGTTGTTTTGGATAATAGCTTGAAACATATTGGCGAATCATCAAAAATTGAGTTGCACGATTACATTTGGATTGATCAAAGAAAAAATGGTCGCTTTATGTCAGCTGATTATGTACAACTGTTGGCAGAACAATCGGGTTATAAAAAAGATTATTATTCAAGAGAACCCGTCCTACTGCCTAAAGGCAACTTAACCCATAGACGAATCATCAATCACATTTTTTTAAATAATCGTCAAATTGGTACTATTGTCATTTTTGAGACAGAAAGGGAATTTAGCAAGATTGATTTAAAATTGGTAAAAATCCTTGCAGATTTTCTAGCGCTGCATATGAGGAATAATGAATTTCTTATATACTCTAGGGGCGTTGCTTATGAACATTTGTTTCAAGATTTATTAGATGGAAATATTCCAATATCCGAGTTGTATAAACGGATCCAGTCTCAGCGGCTGAATATAGAGGAAAATATTTTTATTATGGCAGTGGATATTAGAAAATTTGATCGGACATACAAGACTTTGCAATATTTTAGAAGTGTTTTGGATGAAATTTTAGAAGATGGAAAATCTATTTTGTATAATAACTACATCGTTATAGTCGTGATGGGAAAATCCAGCAGACCCTTTTCAAATCAAATGATAGAGAAAATGAATTATCTATGTGAAACTAAAAAAATATCCATGGGAATCAGTCGCTGTTTTCATGATATTACTTTGATAAAAACCCATTTTGAACAAGCGGTGACGGCTCTTAAATTGAACATAAAACATAATAAAAAGTCTCAAATTTCCTATTATGAAGAGTTCACGTTAGAACATATGATAGATATCGCATCTGAAAAGGGCAGTTTAAAAGGGTTTTGTGAGGAAAGTCTACTCACCCTTTTAAAATACGATGAGGTAAATCACACTGACTATGCCAATAGCCTACGTACATTTCTAATGCAGGAAAGAAATATTGCTCAAAGTGCATCTCTTTTACACATGCATAGAAATACTTTAATATATAGAGTCAATAAAATTCAAGAAATTATGAATCAAAACTTAGATGAGGCAAACTATCGCTTTAGACTTTTACTTTCCTATCATATTCTTGATCAGATTACTTAAGTCTGGGATGATGCCTTACTGTATATTTGTTTCGCGATGGCAATAAACCCTTTTATCTCAGCGCGTTCGTCTTTGCGATGCCAAGCTATCCCGTAGGAAATTATATTGTGAATATCCATGGGAATAATAGAAAACTCAGAGTCTTCTGGGCATACAAAGTCAGGCATTACAGCAATGCCAAGGGTACCTTTTACCATTGTATATGCAATTTGAGGAAGGTCAGCAAAGTAGATGGTTGAGGATAAACAATTCAGTTGAATGTCTTTTTGGATGGGCTCCATTTCCATGGGACAGCGCAATGGATTTAATAAAATCAATGAATGCTTATCCAAATCTCTTATTGTGATGGCTTCTTGACCCGCTAGTGGATGATCTCTAAGCATCACACAAACAAATCTGCCACTAAAAAGCTCAATAAAGGAGGTGTCTTCAAGATTTTCAATGCTCTCTTTGACGGTGAAGATTAAGTCATATTTGTAATTGGTAAAAAGATTCCGTTTTTCTTTAAAGTCAGCCACCTGTAGATAGAGATGAGTGTGAGGGTACTTTTCTTTAAATTGGCGAAGGATATTAGGAAGTTTTCTGACTTCCACGTTTCCCTCATATGCAATAGAAATAGTAGACTCAAAGGTCCCGGCATAATGCTTTGCTTTGGCTATGGCAATATTAGTTCGGGTAAGAATGTCTTTCACATCGTTATAGAAAGAGATCCCAGCAGGGGTCAATTCTACTCTTCGCTTGGTTCGGATCAAAAGTTGAATGCCTAACTCATCTTCCAGAGCATTTATCTGATGGGAGACGGTGGGCTGAGTGATATAAAGCAGTTCTGCAGTTCTTGAAAAGTTAAGGGTTTCAGCCAAATGTACAAAACATTCAAGTTGTTTAAGATGCATTTTATAGCCTCCTGAATTTATAGAAAATTCTTATTAATGATAACACATTTCAATTTCATTTTTCAATTTCGCGATGTTAATATCTTAACATGTAAAGCGTTTTGTAGAAGAACGTCTGTGTTCTGAACTAAATTGCGCTTTCAAAATATTGAAGGAGGAATTCATAATGCGTTATATTGTTACTGGTGCAGATGGTCAATTAGGAGGACGTGTTGCAGCAAACATGATGAAAGAAGTTCCAGCAAGTCAATTGATTTTTACCTGTCCGTCACTTAGTCGATTGCCTCAGGAGAAATTGGCTACTTGGAAGAGCCAAGGGATTGAAGTGCGTGAAGCAAATTATGATGATGGAGCTCAAATGACAGAAGCTTTTAAAGATGGCGATCGAATGTTTTTCGTATCCAGTGTTCTAAATGGTCCTGAAAGGGTTAAGCAACACATAAGTGTTATCAATGCAGCGGTTGAAGCAGGCGTTAAACATATAACGTATACATCGTTTCTTGGAGCCAATCGTCCCGAATATACGCAGTATGTACTACCAGATCATACTGCTACTGAAGAGTACCTACGCAAATCAGGTTTAGATTATAACATTATGAGAAACAATCTTTATCTTGAAAATTACCTGACAAATTCAGTCTTGTTTGCAAATCTGACGGAAAACAAATGGTGTACAACTGCAGGGGAAGGGAAAGCAACGTTCATTGCAAAAGATGACAGCGGTCGGGTTGCAACAGCCTTGCTATTAGGAAAAGGTGAAAATAATAAGGACTATGATGTAACGGGTAATTTAATTAGTCAGCGTGAAATTTGTGAGATGATTGCTGAATTTTCTGGAATTCCATATCAATATGTTCCGATGAATACCGAAGCATTCTACACATATCTAGACTCGATCCATATTCCAAGAGGAACAGACGGAGACTATTCGAAATCACCAGTGCCATGGTGTAGTAATGATATGGTAACTAATGAAAAGAGCATTGGAGATGGATGGATGGCCATAGAAACAAATACCGTTGAGCTCTTGACGGGTCGAAAACCTTTGAATGCTAATGAACTATTGAACAGATACCGCGTCGTGTGGGAAGAGCGACTTACAAATTATTGGGAGATGGTAACTAAACTTTAGCAAATGCGCATGGGGAGGCGGTTCTATGTTTAACAGAAAATACTTTGGTCTCATAATGGGCATTTGGATGATTTTGGTATTATCACTGACTATGGCAATCGTTGTACAAGTTCTTACCGTTGGAAATGTTAGTTTTATGCCATCAGTTATTATGGTGGCGGAAACTTTTTCAATCAATTTCATAGCGAGTTTGGTAATTCCGGCCAATAGGCTGGGTGATATTTTTGCTAAGAAAATTCAGGCAAAAGAAAACACATTTTGGTTTTTGGCAATAAGCAATTTCATAGTATGCGCTATTTATGTTACCATTGTTAGCTTTGCCATGACGGTGATCAATGTTGGCATTTCACCAGAACTTATCCCTTCGTGGTTGTCGATTTATCCAATTGTATTTACAATAGGCTATTTTATTTCATTGGCAGTGACACCTGTTGCTGCTAGGGTAACGGAGCATCTTGTTGCGTAGTTGAATTTATAGAAAGAGGTTACGCCACTGAGTATAAGATAATGCTCAGTGGTTTTTTCTTTCGCGCCCCTAAATATTTTTTCCTTTTGAGTTACCCTAGACGCCTAAAAAAAGTATAACGAAAAAGACTGAAAAAACGGCGTTTATAGAGAGAAAGTAAAGGTGGAGAAATTTACAAGTTTTCAGACGTGAAAATCGCCTTTGTCTCCATGATATGCGGGGCTCTTTCATATCCCTCTCATGGCACTGACAAAAAGTCATGCCAGTCATCATGTTTGGTGTTCAAAAGCAAATTATGATGGTTTATGAACTTTGGATTTTCATTGACACTCTTGGCAAATTTGTTGAAACCATTGCGATTCTAAGCATAGCAGCCTTTTCTGGCGGCATTGTCTGGATTAAATACGGCCCTCAGTACATCTTCTATTTGGTTTCGTTTATGTCGCTAGTCAACTTGTATGTAGCTTATAAGGTAGATGTGGAATAAATAATTTACTATTTACCTAGGACGTGACCTCTAATATACTGATATGTGAAGTATACTTAATAATTTCGGAAATTTCACAGGGGGCACTTTTCATGCCAGTTCAAAAACAAAATGATTCAAAAAGTTTATATTTTTCAGAGCGCATTACGAACATGATGAATAAATTTATGGAATATCCACTAACCATTATCGAAGCACCCATGGGGTATGGTAAAACAACCTTTGTTCGGGAAAGTCTCAAGAAAACAGATGCCGACATTTTATGGCATAAAACCTATGATGCCGATACAGGTGGATTCTGGAGCGGATTCTGTCATCAGATGGAAACCTTGAACCCTGAGAAAGCTCAGAGTCTTGGGGCGTTAGGTTTTCCAATTGACAGCACGACTCGTTTTGAAGCGGTAAAACTACTCAAAAAAATGGATCTTCAAAAGAACACCATAGTGATAATTGACGACTACCATCTAATCGCCTCTGAAGAGACAAATGCGTTCATCTCTTATTTGATTAAAAATGAAATTCTAAATTTTAATCTTGTTCTGATTACAAGATATGTCGATTTAAAGGAACTAGAGGAACTTCAGTTAAAGGGGCAGTTACTGTATCTTCATAAAGATAATTTTGAGTTCTCCTGTGAGGATATTAAAAAGTACTATCGCCTCTGTGGGATTTCCCTTAAAGATGAAAATGTAAAGATGCTTCACAGGATGACTGAAGGTTGGGTCAGTGCACTATACCTGATTATGCTCAACTATCAGCAAAGTAAAAAACTGGACACCTCAAGAAATATCGGCAAGTTAATCGAAAACGCAGTCTATCGTTTCTTGCCGGAAGAAGTCAAAAATCTGCTGCTTTCACTTTGCCTTTTTGAAGTTTTTGATTTAGAGCAGGCTGTATTTGTGAGCCAAAATGAAAATGCGGGCGCCCTTTTAGAAGAGGTCATCGCAAAGAATGCCTTTGTGAAATATGATGAGATCAACAAGACGTATCAAATACACAACATTTTTATGAATTTTCTGCAGGAAGAACTTGAAAAACAAGGCATGCAATACGAGCTATATAGCAGAGCTGCCAAATGGTTTGTCCGTGAAGGCAATTACAACCTGTCACAGCACTATAATTATTTGAATAAAGATTTTGAAAGTATTTATGCAACCATTGAAGCTGAGCGGTATAAATCTGTAAATTATGCCTATAAAAAAGAAATGCTTGTTACTATTTTCAGGGAGTGCCCAAAAGCAATAAAGAAAAAATACCCTATAGCGGTGTTGATGATTTCTTTTGAGCTTTATACCTATAACGAGCTAGAGTATTTTGAACAAGCCTGTGGAGAATTCTTAGAGTACCTCCACGAAACCGTTGATATGGACGAAGAAGAAAAAAATCATCTTTTAGGTGAATTTGAGCTATTGATGAGTTTTACGGTCTATAACGACATTCGTAAAATGTCCGTTCACCATGAGAAAGCTTGCCAGTTGATGAAAAAAAATTCTTTCTTACTGCCTAGAGAGGGCATATGGACTTTTGGTTCCCCATCCATACTTTATATTTTCTACCGCGAGAGTGGAAAATTTGATGAGACATTAGAGGCGATATTTGAAGCACTTCCTAACTACAGCCATGTGACAAATGGCAATGCCAACGGTGGGGAGTACTGTATAAAGGCAGAGGGCTATTTGTATAGAGGGGACTATGAAAACGCCTTAATTACAAACTATCAGGCAATACACCGAGCAGAAGCCTGCCAACAAACTACCAATATGGTCTGCTCCCTCTTCCTCATGATGCGCTTATCACTTCTCAGCGGGGACTATGCTAGGGTTCTAGAACTACAACAACAAATGCAAAAAGAGATTGAATTGTCAAAAGAGTATAGACTTTTGTATACGGCGGAGTTGTGCAATAGCTATGTTTCCTCCTTACTAAATGAAACGATTCAAGCGCCAAGTTGGATTGAAGAAGGGGACTATAGCAGTGAGCATCTACTATTTCCTAACGTTGGTATGATGAACATCGTTTACGGGAGAATGCTTCTAAACAAAGGGGAGCATCATAAATTGGTAGGTAGTTTTGAGCATTTTATGGAGATGGCTTCTGTTTTCCCTAACCTTTTAGGTCAAATTTATACCTATATCTATGTAGCAGCTGCCAATAGAAAGATCTTCAGACAGGAAGAAGGTCTTCAATTATTGAGAACTGCCTTGGATTTAGCTTTACCGGACAGATTCTATCTGCCTTTTGTAGAAAACTATGAGTATGTCAGTCCTCTATTGACTGAACTCAGTAAAGAGAGCCATTATAGCGAAGGCATTGGAAAAATTATAGAGCTAGCAGCCTCATACCAAAAGTCCCTAGATCAGATAAAAACCAGGTATTTTAAAGACAATGGTCCAAAGCTTTCGGCGAGGGAGTTAGAAATCGCTAAACTTGCAGCGGAAGGGCTGACCAATAAAGCAATAGGTGCACAGTTATTCATATCAGAGAATACGGTAAAAATGGCCTTAAAGAGTATCTACAATAAGTACTCAATCAACAGCAGATTAAAATTAAAGGAATATCTTGAAACGCTTTAAAAAACTTATCTTAGCAAACTACCCGAGCGGGTAGTACAAGGCATAGTGAAACCACTGTAAGATTATTTACAGTGGTTTTTTTATGTACGGAGGTGATGATGAAATGAGCCGCATTCAAATGGTCACACCTAAGGATCATTATTGTCTTGAAGTACTACTTGAAAATGGCAGCAGTGTAGTGCTAAACCTTGAAAACAGGCTTCAGACCATAAGGTTCGGAATGCTTTCGGACAAAGAATTTTTTAGCCATGTTACAACCGACGGAACTTATATTCGTTGGGGAAAAAATGTTGAAATTTCAGTTAATGAGGTATTTCAACTGGCACAAAAATAGTTTAATGGGGGAGAACAATGAAAACAAAGAAACTGATATCAAGAATTCTTGCTTTTACAATGCTATTGACTTTATTTCCAGGCATGCAGTCGGCACAAGCAGACACACCAACAGGAGACTACAATTTTGATGCTGCAACAGGCACTATTGTACAATACTTAGGTGCTGGTGGCGACGTAGTTATACCGTCAATAATTGATGGTGTTGCCGTTACCTCGATTGCTGATTCAGCTTTTTGCAGTAAAGATACTGTCACCAGTGTTGTTGTTCCTGAAGGGGTCACCAGTATTGGTAGTAATGCATTTAGTTACTGTGATGTGCTGATCAGCGTAGACCTTCCTGATAGTGTGACAACTATGGGAGAAGGTGTTTTTCAAAAAAATATAAACCTTAAAAATGTAATTTTACCTGCAGGTCTCACTTCCATACCAAACAGAACTTTTATAGATACATCCATAAAAAACATCGTTCTGCCAAGTACAGTAACCAGTATTGGAGACAGTGCTTTTTCGGGTTCATCTATTGAAAAAATCGAACTGCCTTCTGGTTTAACGACCATAGGCGAATACGCTTTTGCGCTGTGCAATTCAGTTAAAATAGTAAAAATGCCTGATTCATTGACAACTATTGGAAAAGGTGCTTTTGAAAGTTGTTATGCCCTTAAAAATGCAGTATTTACTAGTCCGGGGGCACTGACTATAGATGTGAGTGTATTTCCGAGCTACACTGTTGTCTATTATCCTGTAGGTGCAACTGGGTATAGTGACCCTTGGAATGGGTGGACCACTATGGCTTATGACCCAGCTGAAACGTATACGGTTACTTTTGACGGAAATGGCGCTGATGGGGGGGCGGTTAGCAATCTTACAGGCTTAAAAACAGGAGACGTTTTTACCCTTCCTGAAAATGGTTTTACTGCTACGGGCAAAGTCTTTTTAAATTGGAGCGGCACACCGGATGGCAGAAGAACAATCATGATGCCGGGCGTTATTATGCCAATCTTAGCAGATGATCTCACGGCATACGCCCAGTGGGCTTATCCGATAACGTTTGAAACAACCCCTCACGGGAAAGTGATCCGAAATGTGATTTCCTCTGAACAGAATCCGACAAGTGCTAAAACGGGTGAATGGGTAGATGTCTTAATCACTGCAGATATTGGCTATCGCCTTAAGCCAGGCAGCCTTAAATATATTGACAACGCTGGGGAACACCCCATGGAGAGGGGCAAGATGGGCTACCGATTTATAATGCCATCATCGCCAGTCACTGTTAAAGCTGAATTTATAGAAGGGGATTACCAATTTGATAAGGACAGCGGTACTATAATCGGTTATAACGGTAGGGGTGGAAATGTCATCATTCCAAATGCCATTGATGGCGTGGCTGTTACAGCAATTGGTAGCGGTGCATTTTGTAGCGAATCAGAAATGTACCAAACTGACCCTTTAAGCATTACGGGCATTGTGATACCAGAGGGCGTTACAAGCGTTGGTAGTTATGCCTTTGCAGGTCTAAGCAACTTGAAAGGTGTGACGCTTCCTAGTACCCTTTTAGACATTAGGTACAGTGCCTTTGTAGAATGTGATGAACTTGAAAGCATAAAAATACCGGCTTCGGTAACCTCTTTGAGCGATAACGCATTCGATGGGTGCGGTAAACTGACTACTGCAAAGTTCGAAGGGCTTTTTCCAACAACTATCGGCAACGATATTTTTAAAGGTGCAGCTTCTTATTTTAACGTTCTCTTTCATGCAACCAACCCAAAAGACGAGTTTTCTCCACTGGGTATATACACCTTTAAAAGTATTGAGTCGATCATTGGATCAAACGCCGTAGAAGAAGATATATTTTGGTTAGAAGTTGTTTATGCCTCAGGAGAGAGTAAAGACTCCGTAAAAAATAATCTCTACTTAAGTGATATTTGCCCGATAACGGGTTCTAACGTTTCTTGGGCCTCAAGTAACCCGGCCGTGATTGGCAACAATGGTTTAGTCACCAGACCGGATGCCAATAGCAACGATGCAAAGGTAGACTTGACGGCAACCATCACCAACAACGGTGCTAGCAATACTAAAGTATTTAGTTTGACCGTTCCTTCTTTAGCGACAAAATGTACAGTGACATTTAATAAAAATGGCGGTGACACAGAAGCCAGCTCGACCTCTAAATCTGTCGTCTCTGGAAAGTATGTGGACAGTTTACCAACAGCGCCAACCAAGTCAGGTTACACTTTTAAAGGGTGGAATACTGCGGCTAATGGTAGCGGAGCGGCATTTACAGCTAACACAGTAGTAAATGCGGATACCACTGTCTATGCGCAGTGGTCTGTAGCAACAAGTGGCGGCGGTTCGCCTTCTAAAGACACAGATAAACCAAGTTCTAATACTTCTGGTACAGGTGCGGGGACAAGTTCTACACCGACAGGTGGCGGCGCAGTAGTGAGCACACCTGCAGCAACGGGAACTGACACCCCGCTTAAATTAGACAAAAGCACAGTCCTTGTTGAGACAAAGAATGATTCAACTGGAAAAGCCCTTGCATCGGTTAGTGAAAGCCAAGTCAAAGCGGCTATCGACTCTGCAAAACTTGGAAACGACAAAAAGGTTAACGTTGAGATTGCTTTATCCTCTACTGGCGATGTAAAATCCATCGAGGCAAGTTTGCCTAAAGAAGCTGTTCAAGCGATGGCGGCCAATCATGTGGACAACTTTAAAGTGACTTCTGCAGTAGCGTCTATCACATTTGATAAAGCCGCGGTGGAGACTATTTCTAAAGAGGCTGGAGCTGATGTGAAATTTACAGTCACAAAAGTGGATGCAACAGGCCTTACAGAAGAGGCAAAACAACTGGTTGGAGACCATCCGGTCTATAATTTTAGCGTCACTAGCGGAGATAAAACTATTTCTGAGTTTGGTGGAGAGGTAACGGTTTCCGTGCCATACACCTTAAAACCAGGCGAGGATGCTAATGCGGTTGTGATTTGCTACATTAACAAAGACGGAAAGCCTGAAGTTATTAGCAATTGCAAATATGACAGTGCAACTGGAAAAGTAATCTTTAGTACAACTCATTTCTCAACTTATGCTGTAAGCTACAATAAAGTTAACTTTAAAGATGTAACGACGAACTCAGAATACAGTAAAGCTATAAGCTTTATAGCAGCTAGAGGCATTACCACAGGAACAGGTGGCGGTAAATTCAGCCCAGAATCAACCATTACCAGAGGACAATTTATGGTTATGTTGATGAAGGCCTATGGTATTGAACCAGATACAATGGGTAAAGACAACTTTGCAGACGCAGGCAATACCTACTACACCAATTACCTGTCAACAGCAAAACGTTTAGGATTAACAAGCGGAACGGGTAACAATACCTACTCACCTGACAAGGAAATAACTCAACAGGAAATGATTAGCTTGTTATACAAAACCTTAAAGGTAATGGGTAAACTCCCTACAACCGATAAAGGTAAAACGTTAACAGCCTACACAGACGCCAATCAAGTAGCACCATGGGCTAAAGATGGAATGGAGCTGTTTGTAAAAGCGGGTATTTTAACGGGTCAAAACGGCAAGCTTGAACCAACTAAAAAAGCAAGTCGAGGGCAAATGGCACAAGTATTATTCAACTTGTTGTCTAAATAAGAAAAACAGTGCATGCTAGAAAATTGGCATGCACTGTTTTTGTTTTATTGTCAGATAAATTTATTCTAGGCCCAGGGGAATTGTTTAATCACCTATGGTGGCGGAAGTGCAAAAAAGCAGGCTTTTAGACAAAATCGTGGGTATACTTGTAGTTAGAACAGGAGGGCATAAATGAACATTTAAAAATTAGTCCAAGTCTTTGAGTCTCATAAATCACTAGCCCTTTTTGAAAATAACAAAACCCAAGAGGATTTCTGGGATAATGAACATATTTCTAACATGATGCTAATGGTCCACTTAAACCCAATTGGGAGCAGTGCTATACGGTTGAATCTATTACGGATTTACTCCAAGCTCATGGGAATTATTGCGAGGAAGTTGACATAGAACACTTGTTCTCTGATTGAGGCTCTGATATAATACTTTTAAGCTGGATTTATAAACACAAATAGAGTTAATAAGTCAATACTGGAGGCGAAAATGGAGTTCGTTGAAGTCATTAGCAAAAGAAGAACGATCAGAGATTTTTCACAAGAGAAAGTAATGCCTGAGATTGTTGAAAAGGCCCTTGAGGCAGGACTGAAAGCTCCAAGTTATAATCATTTAAAGGAATGGGATTTCATTTTAGTCAATGATGCCAAAACACGCTTTGCATTGACTCAGACGGAGAAAATGAGTGAAGAGGCTACGGAAGAGTTAAAAGAGTACCTTCAGGGGTATGAAGCATTGGTTAAAAACATGTATTTGGACGCAGTTCCAAAGCAAAAAAAAATGATATTAAGTGCACCTGAATTACTTGTAGTCGTATATAAACCCAAAACAGAAGTGAGTGTTAGCAAGAAAGTATATGATTTGAATTGCCTCGCGTCTGTATGGTGTTGTATTGAGAATATATTGCTAAGTCTTGCAGACAGCGACGTATACGGTGTAACCTTTATTCCTCAGAATACAGATGCAGTTAAGAAGGTTTTAAATATTCCAGAGGAACTGGAGATTGCAGCCATAATTCCATTTGGTTATAAGGCAATAGATGCAAAAATCTATCCTCAAAAGGAAGTTAAGTTAGGCGAAAGACTTCATATTAATGTTTGGTAAAAACAAAAGTAAAGTATTGATCGTTCATATCAAAGGCTTTGCTTTTGTGGCATCTTGGAGATAGGCTATTGCAGGGGTTAAAATGTCTCCTTCAGAAGGCGTGTCGTAATCACCTGAGATTAATGAAAATTTGAACTATCTATTAATTGGCGGTAATATAGAAGTAACACAAGAAACGAGGTTAATGCCAATGATGGATACATTTCTAAGAATAGATATCAATATAGCAGCGTTCATCATGTTAGGTGTTGTCTGCTATGTAGCCTTTAAAAGTCTCGACAGACAAGATCCCATGAATCGGATGTTTTTATATACTTCTGTAGCCGTATTGTTCGAGCTGTTTTTGAAGCGGCAACTTGCGTTATTAATGGACGCCCTGAGCTTTGGTTAATACCCATTACCAGTGCCCTCCACATGTGTCTATTTGCAACTGGTCCCCCTACTGACCTATTTTTGGTATTCCTTTTTAAGACGGTGGGGTCGTCCCTGGAGATAAACTCAGAAAATCGCAGGAGTATCTTGCTCAGAGGACTAGTGGTGGTCAATGGTGTCTTAGCGTTTTCCTCTCCTTTTACCCATTATATTTTTTACATAAGTAACGAGAATGTGTATCACCGAGGTCCCTTGTTTTACTTCGCAGGTTTTACCATTTATTTATACATATTTCTAGGCATGGTCATGCTCTTTAGGTTTCGTTCGAAAATTATCCGTGAAGAGTTCTTACCTCTATTTATTTTTGGTGTTTTGCCTCTGATTGGTGGAGTAGCACAAACCCTTTTTTATGGCATCCTGCTCATGTGGAGTACCACCGCTTTTTCTATGGTCATTGTCTATAATTTTATAAAAGAACGCATGATTCAACTAGATGGTCTCACAGGTGCGTGGACAAGGCTTTCCTTTGACTATTACATGGCTCAACTGCATAAAAATGGCTCGTTAGAAGGTGTAGGAGCTATTTTTATAGATGTAGACGGCTTAAAGCAAATCAACGACCAACATGGACATTTAGAAGGCGATTTTGTTCTGAAAACCTCTGTTGGGCTTATTAAAAACGCCTTGAGAAAAACGGATGTGATTGGTCGCTTTGGTGGGGACGAATTTGTAGTGATTTTTCATGACGTAGACTTCGAACAAATGGCAACAAATTACGGACCGAATCCAAAGGAATTTTGATGAGTATAATGAAGCGTCAGATAAAAACTACCAGTTTGGTTGTAGCATCGGGGGGGGATATTTATAATCCGGTCAAAGACAGTGTATCTGGTTTTCTCCACAGAATTGATCAAATCATGTATGCCAATAAGCAGTTGAAAAAAACATAGAAAGGACATCATCGTCACGCCCATTAGAATAAATCACCTTAAAAACGGGTATAAATAAACATGGAAAAGGGGTGATTTCATGTATCGAAAACATTTGGCAGCGATGTTGCTGTTTTTCGTTTTAACCCTATATGCAGTGCCTGAATATACAGGCTTTTCGACAGATACACCACCACCGCCACTCTCTGCAGTTGATGGATATGTCATTGTCAGTCAAGACGGTCATGTGGTATTACCTGAGGATCAGGATTCTGGCAACAAAGGCAAGCTGAAAGTGACGCTGGTAGTGAAAAATGAATCGGATGCAGAGAATCGCAATATCTACAACTTAGTGGCAGAAGGTTATGACGCCAAGGGCAATATCATCGATGTTGAAACCTTATCCCGAGTCAATTTACCTGTGGGACAGTCTCAAAAACTGAGCGTCTACATGAACCTAGGGTCAGAGATTGCAACTTATCATACCTATTTAGTTTCAGCCAAGGATTTAAGTGGCAAGTGGGAGATGGTGTCATCGGCACAGCGTATGGTCACCTTAAGTGAGCCAAATATTTATGCAAGCTATGATGCAGGCAGATTGCTGGTACAAGCTATCGTCAAAAATGGAACACCAGAAAATGTCCCTGAGTTGGTGACCTTTGTGGCTGAGGGCTATGACAAAAATGGGAAATGTATAGAAGTGGCTAGCAGTTCAAAGGTGAACATTGGGACGGGCTTTACCGCTAAAATGTCGGTGTTGTTTAAAGCGCCAGCCCAAATTGACAAAGTAAAAACCTATCTGGTCGATGGTATTGTATCAGGGACTAAGTGGCAGTTAATGACCACTTCCAGCAGGATTGTAGATCGAAAGGAACTGGATGCTAGCGCTGCTTATGATGCAGGCAAATTTAAAGTTCAAGCAGTCGTTAAGAATAATGTAAGCCAAGCTTCAAAAGAGCTTTGTACCTTGATTGTTGAGGGGTATGACCTTACAGGCAAATGTATAGAAGTAGGCACCAGTAGAATGGTTAATATTGGCAAAGGCTTTACTGCCAATTTGTCGGTGCTTTTAGGTCAAGGTCAGAAAATTAGGACCTACAAGGCTCGTTTGGTAGATGGGGATAGTGCGGAAGGCAAAATCCTACTCATCACAACTGCCAACCACCTCATTGGAAAAGATGAAAGCCCAGACAGTGCAGGGAAACTTTCGGTAACTGGGATTGTTAAGAACAGTTTTCCAACGGAGAAAAAAGTAAAGGTCAGTCTTTTGGCTTATAATTTCAGTGGAAAACTGGTGGCAAGTCAGAGTAAAATTTTGACGTTGAATGCAGGTTATTGTACCGCAGTGACCTTCCAAATCAGTGGTGGAACAGCCATTAAAAACACCAAATTTGTGCTGACTGAGAATAAATGAGCTCTTTTAATGAGGTACAGATACTTTAATGTTGGAGGGGAAGCTCTCAATCAAAGTTGCAACTGAATTTACCAATTCAATAAACTTCAGTTTTCTAGGGTTCCGCAGTTTACGCTGGTCAGGTCCAAGAGAAAACGCACAGGATACTATGTACACGAAAGGATAAAAGCCTGGGAGATATTTTAACAAATATTTCTCAAGGCTTTTTATGTACATGAAGTTGTTGCCCATTGGCATGGTGGAGCTGTCCAGTACCTTGGTGGCACTACGGTGTGTATTTTCGGTTTAGTATTGGCTTCAAAATATTTTGTTAGGAGGAAAGTATATGAAAATGTTTATCATCGAAGAACCCTTTTGGAAGATTTTTCCCAACGCCAAGATTGGCATTGTACTGATCAGGGGCATTGACAATCAGATTAAAGAGACTGAAAAGTACGAAGCCCTGTTGGCTTCGGCAGAACAGGAAGTCGGCAAGTACTTTACTGAGGCGGAATTCAGCAATAACTCAGTCATTAAGGTGTGGCGCGACGCCTTCCAAAAGTTTAAGACGAAAAAGGGTGCTAGGTCTTCCATAGAAGCGCTACTAAAGCGGGTGAACAACGGCAACCACATCGGCACTATTAACCCTTTGGTGGACATCTATAATGCCATTTCTCTAAAGTATGCCCTGCCATGCGGCGGAGAAGATTTGGAGACCTTTGTAGGGGATGTAAAACTGACCTTAGCCGATGGCACTGAGCCCTTTGTCACCTTGGGTTCAGAGGAAAGTGCACCACCTTATGAAGGGGAGATTGTCTACAAAGACGATGCAGGGGCAATTTGTCGATGTTGGAATTGGCGAGAGTCCGTCAGAACTATGCTGACTGAGAAGACCCAAAACGCTTTTTTGTGCATTGAATTGGTGGACGAAACGAGGGAAAATGAGTTGGTCAATGCCCTAAAAGAGCTAGCTGAGAATGCTAAGAGCCATTTGGGTGGCGACTACACAATAACTATTTTAAACAGAGAGAAAAGTAGCTTGGTTTTGGAGAACTAAATGGGAAGCTTAACTTTGCTTTGGCGTTGTACTGGGAAAGCGAAAAAAACCAAAACTTTTTAAAATTTCCCATAGCTAAAGCAGAAGGGCTTACCATATTTAGAATTCAGGGGGCATTATGAAATTAAAAAATATTTTACGAGCGGCAACAGGTATTCAATTTCTTTTACTCATTGGAGGCATTGCGGTTCAAGAATTTTCAATGAAAAGAATGGGCATGATGCGCCACATCATGTTTTTAAATCAAGAATGGGAGTCTCAACTGCCCCTTGAAGCTATAAAATATGGGATAACGGTTCTAATGATATTATTATTTGCGGCGGTGACTGTCCATTTTCTAGCCGTTGAAAAGAAAAAGACTCATCCTAAAATAGAGATACTTTGGTTAAGCACAGGAGTTGTAACCCTTGCGTCTATACTGTTCTCTAAACTTTATTCCGCCGAGAGCTACCGCGCCTACTACATCATGGGTTTAGCGTTAGCTATTATTGCCTTAATTCAAAATATGAAATGCTACTGGGTTTTAAAGATGAATCGTCGGTAAAACGCTGTTTTAATCCACTTGGCCCCAGCAAGTTTTGATGGGAGTGGATGGTATTGAAAAACAAGGATTCAAAAAAAGGATGATTGAATGTTTAGTAGGCGGCAAAAATAGAGTTCATTGAGAAAGCCCACCAGTCAGGACGGAAAGTTCCAAGCTACTACCAGCTAAAAGAGTATCTCCAAGGCCATGCTGTAATAGATTACTTCGATGTATCGATGTTCGAAATAGTCGCTTCAGATAGGTCTGTTGTTTTTGTACTGGGGATTGTTTTTTCGCTAAATTTCATTTCAATCACCAATATACTCAACACAATGAGCGAAGCACCCATCATCTGGATCCAATTGAGTCTCTCCCCAAAGAGAATAAAAGCGAGTACAACGGTAATGACTGGCTCTACTGCAGATATAATGGATGCCTTAGTTGCGCCTAAAATTCGAAGACCCATGGCAAAGGTGAGTATAGAAATAATTGTAGAAAAAATACTGAGTATTGCTATGACACCGAAAATGTTAGGTTCCGTAACTAGCACCATTTTTCCGTTGATAAGACTATAGAAGAACAAGAAGATACCGCAACCTACGGTAGTATAAGTCGTGACTACCATAGGCGGTATATCCTTAAGCATTTTTTTACCAACTATCACATAAAAGGTGTAAAAGAGAGCCGAAAGAAACACAAGAAATACACCTAGTCCAGTCACATGAGCAGAAGGTTCCCAGAATAAAAGACCACAACCTACAGCAGTAAATAATAAGGCATAGACAATATTTTTTGTGATTTTTTCTTTAAAGACAAAGTAGGCACCAAATGCAACCATGATTGGATTCACCTGAAAAATAAGTTGTCCAATAGAAGGTGATATATGGTTAAATGCTTCAAAAAAGATGGAAGACTCTAATGCATATAGCAGTCCCATCGTAAGTAGTTTTAAACTGGTTTTTAAGTCGGTATATAATTTAATTTGTTTGCTTAGGCAATAAAAAATAAAAAATGAACCTGCTATCAAAAATCGATAGGTTAAGACAGTTTCCGCATTCATACCTTGGTCTAATGAGAATTTAGCTAACAGAGGCACTATCCCAAAACCGAAAGTAGAGATTAAAACCAATAAATGCCCTTTATACGATTTCATCCGAATAAGTCTCCCTTCTTGCTGTCGAGCATGGGTTTGTAAGTTGTAGGAAGTGTTCTTCTACTTCTGAATTTGTAGTTTTTGGGTTATTGTATATATTCATAGCGGTTATACCTATTATTTTGCTTTTATTACATTTAACACGCTATCATTTTTTGTCGGGAATGGCAATTAATATTTCTGTCCTTAATATTTCTGTTGGTACTTAGAATAGAGGCACGTCAGTTGGAATAGTGCCTGCGGGTTCTTTCTCCGACCAAGGGATAGTGTTATTGAGTTTCAAACTGACACAATGATATCCTAAATTGAGACAAACACCAGAGAAAAAACATCTCAGAATTAGCCAAACCCGCATAAATGCGGGTTTCTTTATTTTGGCACGATTCCTGCTTTAATAAGTAATAGCAGATACTATTTGACTTGGTATTTAGCGACTATTAAATTATCTAAAGGGGATTACAATCATGAATGGCTATAATGCAGTCTTAGCAAGAAATACGGAGTATGCTCCAAAAAGTATTGGTCCATATTCGCAAACTGTTGCTTTTTCGCACTACAATAATCTTTCAGCTCAATTACCCATTGAACCGAAATCAGGCAAACTCGTTAATGGTGGTATAAAAGAACAAGCTGAGCAGTGCTTTAAAAATATTAAAGCCATTTTAGACAGCATCGATCATAGGATGAGTGACGTTGTTAGAATCACTGTGTTTGTTAAGAATATCAAAGATAGTGACGCTGTAGACGAAGTCTACAAAACATTCTTCCCAACCTATGTGCCAACACGGACTATTGTTGCAGTTAAAGCCATACCTATGGATGCTCTAGTGCAAATTGAAGCACTTGTTACGAATGGTGTGGGTACAATTCCAAATGCACCTCAAGCAGGGGGACCTTATAAAGCTGATAAACAATACGTCAAATGCACCAACAAGTCCACTTTCTGCGCAAATGGTATCGTTCTCTCATTATAATAACCTGTCAGCTCAACTACCGATTGATCCTAAAACGGGTAGGTTGGTAACGGGCGGCATAAAAGAGCAGACGGGACAGTGTTTGAAAAATATCAAAGCCATATTAGAAAGTATTGACGTTCCTTTTGACGATATTGTTAAAGTGAATATCTACCTTAAAAATCTTTCGGACATTGAAGCTGTAGATAATGTGTATACAACATTCTTCCCAGACTCGGCTATTGCCAGAGCAGTAGCTTATGTTCCTGCTAGAACTGTCATTACGGCTTCGGCTTTACCTATGGATGCTTTGGTACAAATTGAAGCAGTGGTATCCCACGGAGATGGCACGCCTCCTCAAGCAATTGAAGATAGGCATTTAATCGTTATAAAGGCAAATAATACGGAAGATGCACCTAGGCGTTCTTTATCAACACAAACAGTAGCATTCTCACATTACAATCACCTTTCAGCCCAGTTACCTATAGATGTAAAAACAGGTCAATTGCTAACGGGTGGTGTAAAAGAGCAAGCTGGGCAGTGCTTAAAAAATGTCAAAGCAATTTTAGAAAGTATTGATCATGTTATGGATGATGTGGTAAAAGTAAACGTCTTCCTTAAAAATATCGAGGATATTGATGCAGTAGATGAAGTTTACACGACATTCTTCCCAAGTGGAATTCCTGCAAGAAGAACAGTTGGCGTATCTGCTTTGCCTAAAGATGCTTTAGTTCAAATCGATGTAGTGGTATCAAATGCTGAAGGAACACGTTAAGAGCGTATTGATTTAAATTATGACAGATTAAGGTATAATAAAACGGTGCATAAGAGAAAAACGCAATGCTGAATTAGGTAAAATTCAAAAAAAGGTCTGACGGTTTAATCCATCAGACCTTTTTTTAATTTATTTATGTTTTGCTGCAGCTTCTTCTGGTGTGAGGGTTTGAATAGGGTTCTTTTCATCCATTTGCCAAACGAACCAGCCACCGTCATAGAGTTTAATATTTGTCCAACCATTCTCGTAAGCCATTAAGAAAGGAATCGTCGCTCTCCAACCTGTACCACAGTAAAACGCAATTTCATTATCTTTTGTAATGCCTTGTTCATTCCACATAGAGACTGCTTTATCAAATTCAATGAAAGTACCATCTTCATTGCGGTAGTCTGCTTCGTCATGACCCCAGACAGCACCTTCAGGCTCACCAGCTCTTTTTATATAGCTGTATCCACTTGTTTTGCCTTTGAATTCGTCTAAACTACGGATACTAACCAATCTAAACTGATCATTGTTAGCCATAGCAGTGTTAACATCTGCAGGCATAGCCAATACATACTCTGGATGTGCGGGAATGGCAACGCCAAATTCAGTTGTAGTAGGTTCTGGATTAACGATGTCTTTGTCAATAATATAGCCTGCTTTTGTCCAAGCGGCAAGCCCACCATCAATGACTTTTACATTTTCAACACCAGCCCAAAGACATACAAACGCCACTCTTGTAGCTCCTGAATCAGAACCATAAACAATAACGGTCGTATCTTTTGTGATGCCGTAGTTGGCCATAACTTTTTTGATTTCATCACCTGATCTAATATTCCAATAGGTAGGTTCTTCAATATCGTCTGTGTTCAAGTGAAGTGCGCCGGGAATATGTCCAGCGAGGTAATCTTTGTCATTGTTGACAGGACCCCATGCACTTTCAATAATTTTGTAATTCTTTGATTCAGGCATTTGTCCATCAATGACACTTTTTACCCAATCGGCTTTTACAAATACTTTTGTTTTTGCAACTGCCAAATCAGTACTGTTTGTAGTGGTGGTACTTTCGACAGATGTACTATCTGTTGATTTAGCGTCTACACCTTTAGACGTACAGCCTGTAGCAATTGAAGCAACCATCGCTCCACAAAGAATCATGCTCATTAATTTTCTTTTCACAAGACCATTCCTCCTTAGTATTTTAAAAGTAAACAATGGCTATGCTACATGTTTGTGAAATATTTGTCAAATAGAAAAATTTTATAAGTATTATACGGCTATAAAATTTATTAATATTAGTAGCAAGCCTAATGGTTTGACGAAGGATTAGATAAAGGGGAAGACACGGTGTATCAAAATGACACAAAGCACATCTCAATTTGAGATGAATGCTTCAGTAATCAATGATATAATTTATTGAAATCGTTATTTTTCAACAGGTGTAGTTTTATAACCATTTGGCATATAAATTGCGTATAATATGAATTAAGCAGCAAAACTCAGGATTTTTACAACACACATGAATAGCGTTTACATCGCCTATTGGGAGCCCTTATGTACAGCATATTCTATGAAGGATCGTTTGAGCTTGAAAAACTGAATCCATTTTTAGTCAATCATATTGAAATTATGAACAGCTATAACAAAGGTCTGTTGGTATTCGATGTGTTTGCTCAGCGTGTTTATATAAATGGCACGGGGACAGCGCTGTTAGGTGGAAACGCCAGCAGAGAGGTGGCAGAGGCATTTGTGACATTTTTGGAACCGAACATGTTGATGGTGGAAATGTCACAAAAGAAGGTATTCACCTTTTCTGAAAGCCTACATATAAGTTATTCAGCTAGAAAAATAAAAGAGAAAAATGAAGTTAAGTATGTACTTTGTAACATTGAAATGGCACAGGAAGTGTTGATTAAGAAATTAGAGAATCAGAGAGAAGAAGAGATTCTTGAGAATATTGTAGGAATAAGCACACCGATTGTTCAATTAAAGGAAATGATTAAGAAAGCAGCCAAGTCCGATTCGACCATACTGATTGTTGGAGAAACTGGCACGGGCAAAGAAATGTTTGCCAAGACCATCCACCGAATTTCAGACCGAGGGGACCACCCTTTTGTTGCTATTAACTGTGGTGCGATTCCAGATTCATTGATTGAAAGCGAACTGTTTGGTTATGACAAAGGATCCTTCACAGGCGCTGACACAAAGGGGAAAATCGGCAAGTTTGAATATGCAGACAAGGGAACTGTTTTTCTAGATGAGATTGAAAATATGTCCGTACTCCTTCAAATGAAGCTTCTCAGAGTTTTAGAGGAACGCTCTTTTTTAAGAGTAGGGGGACTTGAGGAGATTCCTATCGATATCCGGGTTTTGGCAGCTACCAATACGGATTTAAAATCAATGGTGGAAAGAGGCGTGTTTAGGCGGGATCTGTATTATCGCCTGAATATTATTAAACTGGAGATTCCAAGCCTCAGTGATAGAGAACAGGATGTTCTACTCTTGAGCCAGCATTTTATAAAAATGTTCTCCACCAAAATGAAGAAAAATATAACAGGTTTAAGCGAGGATGTCATTAAGCTGTTCCTCAATCAGCGTTGGGACGGTAATGTGAGAGAATTGAGAAATATTATCGAATATGCCATGAACTTTGAAGAGACACAGTTGATTGGCAAGGACAGCCTACCCGATCACTTTTTCTTAAAGGCTTCGGATACTGGGAAAGTACCCTCTTTTAGGACTTTAGCAGAGATAGAACGAAATGAAATAGAACGTGCCCTTAATTACTTTGGCTGGGATGATAAGGGCAAAGTCCAAGTCGCCAAGGTTTTGGATATTAGTAGGTCGTCCATTTATAGAAAAGTTTTGAAGATGACGGAGAAGGAATAAATATGAAAAAAATTGAGATAAATTGGGGCGGTATTGGCATCGTTCAATTGTTGCAAATTATTTTTTCAACAACGATGATCGGTGTGCTTTTAATATTCAATGTGGTGTATTACAACTATACGAGCAACTTACTAAAAGATAATATCAAGACATCCCTGCGAGATTTTGCCATTTCAGCTCAATATATTATTGATGGCGAAAAACATAAAAACATTAAAGACCCTAACTCCAATGCCTACAGAGAGATGTGTGCTCAATTGGCTAAATACAAGAAGGATGTTGGTGTCTACGATGTCTATACCATTGTAAAATCAGGTGAGCAGTCGACAAAACTATTTTTGGCGGCCTATGATGCACAAGAGACCTTCATGCAGGACTACATTTATAGCAAAGAAATGGGAGAGGCTTTCAACGGAAAGATCACCACAACGCCCAAGCCTTACACCGATAAGTTTGGAACTTTTTATTCGGGATACGCACCTCTGTATGACAATGGGGGGAATATAGTCGCCATTGTAGCGGTTGATATTAACATTGACAGCATACAAGAGCTTAAAGCAAATATGATGGAAAATGCCCTAACAGTATTTCTGATTTGTTTTATTTTTGGAAATATTTTGATTTATATTTTGGCAAGGTCTTTAGGAAACAGCTTCAAAAATATGATTGGGTACTTGAGTAAAATGGGGGAAGGTGACCTATCTACTGAACCTCAAAGCAGCATGGTAATGTTTGCCGAAATGAAAATTTTAGAGCATACCCTCCATGATATGGCTAAAAAAATCAGCAACCTCATTGAGATCATTGCAGTGAGCGCAAAAAATGTCAATGATAAAGCAGAACATATTTTAGATATGATTGTGACCTCTGATACAGCCAGTCAAATTATGGCATCTACTGTAGAAGAAATGTCCAGCGTCAATCGAAATGCCGCCAGTACTTTTGAAGACAGTTTGTCTCAACTGCTCCTCTATAAAGAAGACACGGAGAACAGTGCTTTGGCATATAAAGATATTTTAGATTCGGTTCATGAGACAAAAACTAATTTGGAAGCTATTTTACAGTTTCTCAGAAGAGAACGGGTAGAGCCTCTTAATCCAGATACCATCGTTGCTTTTGAAAAAATTTGCCAAGACCTCTATCTACAATACGATTTATTTTCTGCAGGAATTAACAATCAAATGAATATTATGGACCATATTGGAAGCCGAAGGGATGAACTTCTGAAAATTAATCAGATGATTGCAGAGGACTTTAAACTGGTTTCAAGTGGCAACGAACTGGTCGTTGATGTGATGGAAAAACAAGTAGCGGCTATGCGTGACGCCGTATTAGATGTAGAAATGTTAAAGAATATGGCATTGGATTTGCAAGAAAAAATCGGAAATCTTAAAACGAAAGAAGTGGAGTAGCCAATGAATTTAGTTAAGGTTGCGGCGATACAAATGAGTTGTTCCCATGTGATCGCAGACAATATACAAAAGGCAGAAAAGCTAGTGCGTGAGGCGGCAAGCAGTGGAGCCAAAATTATTCTCTTACAAGAATTATTTGAAAATCTTTATTTCTGTCAAAAGGAGAAACTTGCCTACTATGACTTGTCAAAATCCGTGGAAGAAAATCATGCCATAAAACATTTTAAAGATATTGCCAAAGAACTTCAGGTGGTATTGCCCATCAGTTTTTATGAACGCAGGAACAACGCTAGGTATAACTCTGTAGCTATATTAGATGCAGATGGCACTTGTCTAGGTGTTTATCGGAAAAGCCATATTCCTGATGGCCCTGGGTACGAAGAAAAATATTATTTTAATTTAGGGGATACGGGCTTTAAAGTTTGGGACACCGCCTATGGAAAACTGGGCGTGGGCATTTGCTGGGATCAATGGTTTCCAGAGGCTGCAAGGTGTATGGCCCTCATGGGAGCTGAGTTGCTTCTCTACCCAACGGCAATTGGTTCTGAGCCAGATATGGTCACGATGGACAGCAAAGACCACTGGCAGCGCTGTATGCAGGGGCACGCCGCAGCCAATATTGTTCCTGTGATTGCGGCAAATCGCATTGGTAAAGAAGTAGAAGATGAGTTACAGTTAACGTTCTACGGCTCCTCTTTTATGACAGATGCCAAGGGAAAAGTAATTGCAGAAGCCAGCAGAGAGTCCGAAGAAATTATTTATGGGGAATATGATTTGGTAGCCATAGATGTGGAGCGTGTAGACTGGGGCGTTTTTAGAGATCGTCGCCCTGAAATGTATATGCCTCTTATGACCCTTGATGGAGAAAATTTATAATGGTTTAGAAAAAAATATCCTTTGGGATATAGCCGTTTCATTCAGAATCACATCTGACTGAAACGGTTTTTTTGCGCCTATTTTTTGACCGATTGACCGTTTCAAAATGGAATGAATGACATGTCAAAGTAGGATTTATAAGAGATTTTTTATAGTTCTAAATGGCTGTACACGTTGAAAACGCTGAATGTGTCAATGTGGCATAGATGTTGCAATATAGGATGTTGTAATCATTTTAATGAACTTAAGGAGGCTCTTATGACAAGGAAAATTGAAGGTAAACCTTACGAACATGGCTTCAGAATGCCAGGAGAATTTGAACCCCACAAACAGTGTTGGATGCTTTGGCCAGAGAGAACAGATAACTGGAGACTTGGCGGAAAACCTGCTCAATTGGCATTTGTCGAAGTCGCATCGGCTATTTCTGAATTTGAAAAAGTAACCATGTGTGTTTCCAAACAACAGTACCTCAATGCAAGAGAGTTGTTACCTGAAAAAGTGAGAGTGGTGGAAATGTCCAATGACGATGCTTGGATGAGAGATGTAGGTCCTACCTTCTTGGTGAATGGCAGTGGCGAACTTAGAGCTGTAGACTGGGAATTTAATGCTTGGGGTGGCTTGGTAGACGGACTCTATTTCCCTTGGGATCAAGACGACAAAATCGCTAGAAAGGTTTGTGAAATAGAAGAAGTAGACGTCTACAGAACCAATGGCTTTGTCCTAGAAGGTGGTTCCATTCACGTAGATGGAGAAGGCACTTGTATCGCTACAAAAGAATGCCTTCTCAGTGAAGGCAGAAACCCTGATTATACCGTAGAACAAATTGAAGAAATGCTCTCACACTATTTGAACATTAAGAAAGTGATTTGGATTGATGAAGGCATTTACAATGATGAAACCAACGGGCACGTGGACAACATCCTCTGCTATGCACGACCAAGTGAAGTGCTTTTAGCTTGGACAGATGATGAAAAAGATCCTCAATATGCCAGATCGAAGAAAGCTTATGACATTTTAAGTCAATCCACAGATGCTCAAGGTCGCAAAATTATCATTCATAAATTGCATATCCCGTCTCCAATTTTAATTACAGAAGAAGAAAGCAAAGGGGTAGACGCAGTAGACGGAACTCTTCCAAGAAACCCAGGAGACCGTCAAGCAGCTTCTTATATTAACTTTTATATTGCAAACGGCGGTATTGTCTTCCCAAAATTCAACGATTCAAAATATGACAACATGGCTGAAGCTACTCTGCAACACGTTTTCCCAGATAAAAAGCTCAGTGGGGTTTACGCACGTGAAATCATTCTGGGCGGGGGAAACATTCACTGTATTACTCAACAACAACCTTTAGGTAAAGTGCCATTTGGAGGTTCATATGACAACAACTAACGAAAAAAAGGTAAGTCTTGCCGAAATGACCCTTTTCACCGTATGTGGCGTCTTGGTTATTGATACTTTCGTTGCACCCTCAATTTTAGGCGTTGCGGGCATTACCATCTGGCTCATCACGGCTTTGTTCTACTTCCTTCCTTATGGATTGATTAATGCAGAACTTGGTGCGGCTTATCCTGAGGACGGCGGTATATTTAACTGGGTCAAAAGAGCCTATGGAGAGTTTTGGGCCACGATGGTGGGCTGGTTCTACTGGTTTAACGTAGCCCTCTGGATGCCTGCGGTTTACGTCGCCTTTGTCACTTGGTTCTCCTATGCCTTTTATCCTGAAATGCCTAAGGTCATGTTAGCAGGCACGGCAATTGCCCTTTCGTGGTTCACCGCATACATCGGTGTGAGAGGGGTAGAACTGGGTGTTAAGTTTACAAATTTGGGAGCTTTGATTAAAGTAGGTATTTTACTACTCTTCGGCATAATGGGTGCTGTCTACGGCATTCGCAACGGTCTGAGCAATAATTTTGAACTTAAAGCCTTCATTCCAAGCTTAGACAATGCGTTGCTTTATGCACCTGCTATTGTTTATAATTTCTGCGGTTTTGAACTGATCAGTTCCATTGCCAGCAAAATTGACAATCCTGGGAAAAACATTCCTAAAATGACCATTTTGGCTGGGGTATTGATTGCAGGGCTCTATGTTGTAGGTACTTTTGGTATTCTCGCAGCAATTCCTGTTGACCAAATCGATCCAGTTAAGGGCTTCATTCTTGCAGCGGAAAAACTGACTACTATATTTGGCGGATTTGGACCTGTTGTGTTTAGAGTCTTGATCGTGGCAGGTTGCTTCTCACTCATCACCAACATGATTTCTTGGACCATGGGGGGGACAGAAGTTCTTTCGGCTGCAGATTTAGATTCTAAGGCGCCTGGACTACTCGGTCATAAGCATGGAAAATACGGCACACCTGATTACTCTTACTATGTTTTGGCCACGGTTTCATCTATCATGCTGGCACTTAACTATTCACTCAGTGACAATGCAGCAGAAATCTTCTGGACCATCTTGGCATTTAGTTTTGTGTTGTTCCTCATTCCATACTTATTCCTTTTCCCAGCAGCGGTGAAACTGAGAAAAACAGATGCTAAAACAGAGCGTCCATACCTCATACCAGGTGGAAACTGGGGCATTAAAATTGCCGCTTTGTCGGGAGAATTGTTTGTCATTTTAGCCATTGTCCTCTTATTCTTGCCGAATGACTCTTATAATCCGATGGTTTACTACCCAACGCTGATTATTGGCACTTCGGCATCGGCGGCGGCAGGTATTGGCATTTATCTTTCTGGTAAAAAACGTTCTCAAAAATATGTGGAAGTTGAAGAAAAAGAAGAAACGGTTTAGGAGGCCATATGAAAAAAAGAATAGTAGTAGCATTAGGGGGCAACGCCTTAGGCAATACACCGAAGGAACAGCTTGAACTGGTGAAGCAAACGGCAGTTCCTATAGTAGATCTAATTGAGGCAGGGCACGAAGTGGTCGTTGCCCATGGCAATGGACCACAAGTAGGCATGATAAACCTAGCAATGGAAAATTCCAATCAAATGACTGGAAAAACACCGGACATGGCTTTCCCAGAATGTGGCGCAATGAGTCAAGGGTATATTGGCTATCACCTGCAAAATGCCATTAGAGAGGAACTCAGCAAGCGGGGAATTGATAAACCGGTGGCAACGGTCATCACTCAGGTAATTGTAGACCCTAAGGACCAAGCTTTTAAAAATCCAACCAAGCCAATTGGGGCTTTCTACACCGAAGAAGAAGCTCGCAAGCTCACACTTGAAAAGCAATACGCCATGGTTGAAGATGCGGGTAGAGGCTGGAGAAGAGTGGTACCCTCTCCCCTTCCAATAGATGTGGCAGAGAGAAAGACCATTGAAACCCTTGTTAAAAATGACCATGTTGCTATTGCAGTAGGCGGTGGCGGTATTCCAGTTATTCGTGAAGGACATGGTCTAAAAGGTGTCCCAGCGGTTATTGACAAAGATTTTGCCAGTGCGAAATTAGCAGAGATTTTAGATGCCGACTACATCATTATATTAACGGCTGTCGATCAAGTGGCCATCCATTACGGCAAACCTGAAGAAAAATGGCTGGATAAACTTTCAGTCAATGAGGCGATGACTTACATCGAAGAAGGGCATTTTGCCCCAGGGTCTATGCTTCCAAAAGTACAGGCGGCAATTCAATTTGCAAAATCAAAAGAAGGTCGACATGCCCTCATTACATCTCTTGAAAGAGCTGTTGAAGGCATTGAAGGAAAAACTGGGACAATCATTACATTATAAATTTATTCTAGGAGGAATAGACATGAAATATCCAAGTTCAAGCGCGACACAACTAGACAAGAAGAATTTAAGACATTTAATCTCCATCAACGATTACAGCAAAAAAGAAATCGATGACATGATGAACCTTATGGGCATGCTCAAAGAAGCACGTAAAGACAACGCATTGCCCCAACTTTTTAAAGGAAAATCAGTTGCCATGATTTTTGAAGCGGGCTCAACAAGAACCCGAGTATCCTTTGAAACGGCAGCAACCATGTTAGGTGGTCATGCTTTGTTCTTGTCTCCTAGAGATATTCATCTGGGTGCAAAGGAGTCAATCGATGACACTGCAAGAGTTCTATCTAGAATGTGCGATGTGGTCATGGCAAGAACCAACAGCGGTGAGATCACAAATGCTTTAGTAAAAATGTCTACGGTACCTGTCATTAATGGCCTCGATTGTGTAGAACATCCAACACAGATGTTGGCAGATTTATTTACCATTAAAGAACATTTGCCAGAAGGCAAGAAAATGGAAGATTTGACAGTCGCCTTTATGGGAGATGCCACAGATGTATGCAGATCGCTGATGTTTACTTGTACTAAATATGGCATGAATTTCAAGCAAATTGGACCAAAAAAATATCAAATGGAAGAAGAATGGCTAAAAATCGCAGATCAAAACTGTGAGCAAACAGGTGCTCAATATGAAATCACAGACGATGTGTCTAAGATATCTGAATGCGATGTGGTCTACGGTGACAGTTTCTACTGGACAACCCAATTAGATGAAAAATACGAACGTCTTGCAACGTTTATGCCGGATTATGTTATTTCAAAAGAATTGATGGATAAAGCAGCACCTGGCGCTCTGTTACTTCATTGTTTACCAGCAAATGATCAAGAAGAAGTGACAAGAGAAGCATTAGAAGGGGAGAATAGCGTTGCCTTTGACCAAGCTGAAAACAGATTGACGGCTCAAATGGCTATTTTAACCTACTTTACAAAGGGACACTTTACAAAACCCAGTGAAGAGACTTTAAAATTCCATGAAAATAGAATTGATTCATTTTTAGAGAAGCTATAAAAGAGAAGGGAGAAACCAATGCCAAATGAGTATATACCTATTGGCGGCGTAGAGTGGTCTCAGGACTGGGACCCGACTACGAAGTTATCTATAAAGGTCTTGCGACAATTGTATTCAGAAAAAACCCCCTTTCAGCAGATTGACTTTTATCAGTCAGAAACCTATGGAACGTTTTTTACCTTAGACGGGCTCATGATGGTCAACGAAAAAGACGAGTTTGTTTACCACGAAATGATTACCCATGTGGCGATGGCAACTCATCCCAATATTCAAAAGGTGTTGATTATTGGTGGCGGCGATGGTGGTACAGCCAGAGAAATCGGCCGATATGCTCAAATTCAGCACATTGACATGATCGAAATTGATGAGCGGGTCGTTCGCCTTTGTCAGGAATATTTGCCAGTTACAGCAGGTCACTTGGCAGGTGATGAGCGTATTTCACTTCAATTTGTAGATGGCTATCAATTTGTACTAGATACACCAGATGAAACCTATGATTTGATGATTGTGGATTCCACAGACCCGATTGGTCCTGGCGAAGGTTTGTTTACCAAAGAATTCTATGAAAATTGTAAGCGCATTCTAAAAGCGGATGGCATTTTAATCAATCAACACGAATCTCCTTATTACGATTTCCACGTTCATGGCATGAAACGGGCGCATTTAAGAATTCAGGAACTTTTCCCTATTGCAAGTGTTTATCAATACCATATGCCCACCTACCCATCAGGACATTGGCTTTTTGGATTTGCGTCAAAAAAATATGATCCAATAATAGACCACGATCCTAAGCGTTGGGATGGCTATGATTTAAAGACAAAATACTACAACGAGGCAATTCATAAGGGTGCATTTGCCCTACCGAATTTTGTCTTAGACAAAATGAAATAAGAATAGAGGGGAGACCGCTGAAATGAAAGAAAACTGGGTGAATCAGTACAAGAAAAAAATGAGAAAAACAGAGATTGGCATATTGACCAGTTGCCTGATTTTCATTGTGTCTCCTTTTGCCATGTCATTGTTTTCAGTCAGCTGGCATCTAGATGGCCTCCTGTATACCCTTGGTTTTTTAAGTATGCTCTATTTCGGCATATTTAGCCTAAAATGTCCCAAATGTCAATGTCCTATTTATATCGGGGATGCATTCTCGATCCGGAACTGTAAAGAGTGCGGCTCGGTGCTAAGACACGACTAACCTAAAACCTATTTTACGAATGGAAGTCAGAGAGAAATCTCTGGCTTTTTTCCTATGAGATGGATAAGGAAACAATATTTACAGTAAACTTATATCGGTATACTATGTACTTGGGGTAATTCTTTTGATACCTTCATAATAAATAGACGTTAGGAGAGCTAATATGCTATATTTCATGAACGATTACTCAGAAGGCGCACACGAACAAGTACTGAGTGCGCTAGTTAAAACCAATAGGGAACAGCACGTAGGGTACGGTGTAGACGACATTACCCGGGAAGCGGCCATACTCATAAAGAAAAGAATCAATCAGCCAGAGGCAGATGTCCACTTTTTAGTGGGCGGCACACAAACAAATACCATTGCAATTGCTCACTTTTTAAGACCTTATGAGGCAGTCATTGCAACGGATTTGGGACATGTATCCGTACACGAAACGGGAGCCATAGAAGCCACAGGGCACAAAGTCATTGAAATGGCAACAAAGGATGGCCTACTCACAACCGAAATGATTGATGCGGCCATTTTAAAACACGCCGACGAACATTGGGTATTACCTAAAATGGTATACATATCAAACGCTACAGAAACAGGCACTATTTACACAAAATCCAAGTTAGAAGCTCTAAGAAAAACCTGCGACAAATATGGTCTTTATCTTTACTTAGATGGTGCAAGACTTGCAAATGCCCTTACCTGTGAAGACAACGACATGACCATTGAAGACATAGCAAACTTAACAGATGCCTTCACCATTGGCGGCACAAAAAACGGCATTCTTTTTGGAGAAGCCTTGGTCATTACAAACAACCATTTAAAAGAGCATATGAGATTTTCCATCAAGCAAAGAGGTGCGCTTCTTGCAAAAGGTAGACTTCTAGGTGTTCAATTTAAAGCTTTATTTGAAGATAACCTTTATTTTGAAATGGCAAAACACACCAATGAAATGGCTGTTATCTTAAAAAATGGCATTTTAGAACTTGGATATGAGCTCATGACCAATTCATCAACCAACTTAATCTTTACCATACTTCCTAATAAGGTTCATAAGGAGCTTTCAAAGCTTTGCTACTACGAAGCAGAACACCCTTATGATGAAAATAACATGGAAGCAAGATTTGTAACCTCATGGGCAACGCCAAAAGAAGATGTTTTAGAATTGCTGAGACTTTTAAAGGAATTCAAATAGAGATAAATGAAAATGAATAGCCCGCAACAATTTTTTAATCCATTATAATGAAGTCTTTAAGTTCCAATAAAAGAAGCCCTTAAGTTCAAAAACTTAAGGGCTTCTTCAATGTGATACTAACATTCAATTAACGACTATTTGTCTGAAACGACACGAATGACACAAGTCCGACTGTACATTTTATTTGTAGAGTAAGCACGAATTATGCAGGTTCCTTCTTGTAAGGCGTTGATGGTACCATCTTTTCCAATGGTAGCCACTTTAGTATTGTAAGATTGCCATAAGATGTTGTCTGGTGAATTGCCATTGGGATCCACAGGTACTTTGGAGCCTAGACCTGCAACCAAACGACTGGTGTCTCCTACGTTTAAGATTAACTCTTCGGCGGAGAGTTTTAACATATTGTTCGTATCTCCGAGATTGAAGAAGTTGGTATCGTACTGAATGGTGACGGGTTTGCCAGCAATGTCTTTAACCCCAGTGATGGTAACGGTGTAGAGTTGACCGTCTTCATATTTTTCGACGCCGCCCAGTCTGAAAATAATAGCATTTTTGATACCAATGCTACTGGTGTCAACATTGAGATAGCTTTTATTTTTCTCTTTAGCAGCATTGTTGTTGTGGGTACCGTTCAGTTTCCATCTGTAATTGTCAGGGAGCCTACGAACTTCAACCTGAAGATTTGCCAGAATAGGCGCCTGATACTTTGTGGGATTCAATGAGACGGACCAAGCTTGATTGCCTGCATCGGCAGCGTAACTTTGCTTTTGGAACGCCGTTGGTTTATAAAGGGTGCTTAACACACCGCTAAAGTATTCAACTGGGAAATTGCCTTTGCTTGGCCAACAGACCATATCGTAATCATAAGCTGTTGTTCGACTGGCATCCATAATTTGCATGGTGCTATAGCCATTTGCAAGACCAAATCCGATTTGCTTAAGAGCGGGATTCAAAATCCAACGTCTATGCCCAACCTTACTCACATTGCCTGGGTCGGAGTCATCCATATAGGATACAACTGAATTGGAGAGAGAGAAAATCGATTGGGCCAGATTGCTTGAACTCGTGGAACTGCGGCCAATATCATAGAAGTTTTGAGGCATATCTGCCGGTTTTTCAGGATAGTGATTCAGTGCGCCTGTGGCTGCGTTAAGGACAGCACCATATTGCGCTTGGTTATTTAAGGCATCACTTAGGACGAGATCATTGGGCAAATTGGCTAAGTATCTCATGAAATTGGCCATTCTAAGACCATCACCTAAGAAACCAGCACTGAGTTTTCCAGGTGCATAGGGAGCACTAACGATAGGTGTTTCAACAATAGCTTTTTCGGTATTAATTTCTTGGCTGGCACGCCATTCTTTTCGGATATCCGAGATGGTATGACCGAGTGGCTCTTTGGTTACTTTTGGTACAGGAACGACGACTGGAGCTTGTACCATGACTGGCGGTTGAGTCTGAGTGTAAAAATCCATATAGTCGATGTTCACAGGTTGATCGCCACCATCGAATTGGAGTTTTACACTGGCAGCGGCAGGAATGGCTATTGAAAGGTTTACTTTTTGATAATCACTGGCAACATTACCAAATCCACTTGTTATTGGGAAGGCAATATCCTGAGTATGTTTGCCATTGATATAGAGGCTCAGTTTGCCACGGTTGATGGTACCATTGGTATAACCGATGATAAGCCCTTTGGCTTTTGGTGCATTAGGCACGGTGATGGCATCGCCGTTATACATGATGTAAGCTGCAACTTTTGCATTGGAGGCAAGCGGGTAGTCGTAGGCAATTGCTCCGCCTTGCATGAGAGTGTCTTCTCCTTCAACACGTTGAATCGGTGAAGTTGAAGCAGCAGGGACTACAGGTGGTTTTCCCGAAGTATACACATCGATATAGTCTAAATTGACGGCGATATCATCGGAGTCGATTTGGAATTTAACGGTAGCACCTTTTGGGATTGGTAAGGCAACCTGAGCGGTCTTATACTCGGCGGCAGTAGTGCCCCAGCCCCCCGTATTTTTAAAAATCAGATCTTGGGTATGGACGTTATTAATGTAGAGGCTCATTTTACCCAAACCGCTGGCGCCTTTGGTATAGCCTATGGTTAAGCCATTCCCTTTGGGAAGATTTAAAAACGTTGCGGAGTCTCCAGTTTTCATGAGAAAAGCGGCAACTTTTCCTTTTGAAGCTGCAGGATAGTCGTAAGTTTTTGCATTTCCAGTAAAGGTAGCTGTCTCAGCTTCTAGACGAAGGATTTTAACGGTTTCCTTCGCTGTGCTAAATGTACTTGTCATTGTTGATAGCAGTAGAGTGAAGATGATTGCAATGGACAGTAGTTTTTTCATTGGCCCCCCTTGATACGGTAATTAATATAATGGAAAAGCGGCATGTTTATTTTTAACACAGTAATTGTTACTATCTTTTCATTTTAACATATTTCCAGAAGGGTGATTAATGGTTTCTGAGTGGCATATATCTTGTATTAATCATAAATCGACAAATTAAAAAATATTGTTTATCACAAATGCTATTGACGAAACATTTCCTCTTATGTTACACTTTCACGAATCAAATATAATTTTATCTCTTATCAAGAGTGGCGGAGGGACTGACCCGATGAAGCCCAGCAACCGGCGAATGCAAGGTGCTAATTTCAGCAGTGTTTACACTGAAAGATGAGAGAGGTGCGTTGTTTTACGTGGATCACCTCTTTCAGTACTTGGAAGAGTTTTTTTTATTTGTACTGAAGATAAGGAGTGTTTTAGTATGAAAGAGAAGAAACTAGGGTTGCTATTATTGGTAGCCCTTGGGATTGGGTCCATGATTGGCGGCGGAATTTTTAACAGCCCAACAGATTTAATTAGGAATGCAAATCCACTTGCCAGCGTTATGGCGTGGGGCATAGGTGGTTTTGGCGTACTGTGTTTGGTGCTGGTGTTTCAGGACTTAGCCACACGGCGTCCTGAACTGGAAGGCGGCATTTATTCCTATGCGCGAGAAGGTTTTGGAGAATTTGTTGGCTATTTCAGTGCTTATGGTTATTGGTTGGGCGGTCTTTTGGGGATTGTTGCATTTTTCCCCTTGTTTTTTAAAACCCTGAACAGTTTATTGCCAGAGGTTCATACCATTAGCCCTATGTACGCTTTTATTGGGGGTTCTTTAGCATCGTGGATAATCACAGCCATTATTGCAAAAGGTGTAAGGGATGCTGGAACCGTCAATGCCATTGTAACCACGGCTAAGTTAGTGCCCCTAGGGCTAGTAGTGATTTTAGGGTTTGCAGTATTTAAATCCGATGTGTTCTTTGTCCACGACTGGCAACATACTTTGAGCTATAGTGGTGAACCAACATCGCTATTCCAACAGATAAGAGGCGCTATGGGCACCATTCTTTGGTGCTTTCTAGGGGTAGAAGCCGCCGTGGTAATGTCGGGCAGAGCAAAATCTCAAAAGGTCGTGGGTCAGTCCACGGTAATCGCCTTTTTTATTACCCTGTTTATTTATATGGCAGTGTCCGTTATCTCCATGGGGGTAGTGGATCCGAAAACTTTAGGGGATGCAGCCACACCCTTAGGGGATGTTTTGGCGAGTACCTCCATTGGGGCCGCGGGAGCGACCATCGTCAAAATTGGTTTGTTAATATCTGTTGCAGGGGCAACCTTAAGTTGGATTTTACTGGTGGTAGAATTACCCTACTTGGCGGCAAAAGATGGCGTTATGCCAACTTGGTTTGTAAAAGAAAATGCCAAAGGGGTACCTATTAGATCATTGATGGTGACACAGTTGCTGATCCAGTTATTTTTATTTTCATTGCTTTCAGAGAAACTGCAGGCCACCTATAATACCATCTATTATATGAGTACAAGCACCATGCTAATTCCCTATATTTTTTCAGGTCTGTATTCATGTAAATTGTGTTATCAAGAAAAAAGAATGGGTTTTCAATTTTTTATCAGTATCTTAGCAAGTCTTTATTCTGCATTTGTTATCTATGCAGTGGGATGGTTGTACTTGGCTTTAACGGTGGTATTCTTTGCCATTGGATTGATACCATTCGCAATAGCAAAATCGGAAAAGAATGAAAAATTTTCAAGAAATGAAAAAGTTTTTTCGATTATATTTGTTGTTGGAGGCTTATCTTTGGTGTATTTTGTTATTAGTGGCGTTATTCAACCCTAAATATGGAAAGAGGAGACGATATATGAATCCAATTACTCGTATCATAAAAGAACATAAAATATTAATTTTAGATGGTGCTTTTTCGACGGAATTAGAACGTAAGGGTTGTGACTTAAACGATTCTTTATGGTCTGCGAAGGTTTTAATGGAGAATCCTGAGCTTATTGGGGAAGTACATAGGTCCTATTTTGAGGCAGGGGCAGATTGTGCGATAACAGCCAGTTATCAGGCAACCTATGAAGGGTTTATGAAAAGAGGACTTTCAGAAGAGCAAGCAGGGGACTTAATTAAGCTATCTGTAGAAATTGCAAAGCAAGTTCGGGATGCGTTCTGGGCAGTCAACCAAACAGAAAGTCGGCCTAAACCCCTTGTAGCGGCGTCTGTAGGACCTTATGGGGCCTATTTGGCAGATGGCTCTGAGTATCGTGGTAATTATGACCTAGACGAACAGGGGCTATATGATTTTCATAAAAAAAGATTCAATACTTTGGCGCAAACAAAGCCAGATATTATGGCCTGTGAAACGATTCCATGTCTTTCAGAGGCGAAAGCTATAGCAACCCTTCTAGAGGAGACGCCAGAGACTTATGGTTGGATCAGCTTTAGCGCTAAAGACGGCAAGCATATCAACAGCGGAGAGCGGATTGAAGATTGTGCTAAACTGCTAGATGGTTTTAGCCATGTTGCCGCGATTGGGGTGAACTGCACTGCTTTAGAACATGTGAGTTCCCTAGTGGATGAAATACGAAAGGGTACAGATAAACCAATTATTGTGTATCCAAATTCTGGTGAGCAATACGATGCTACTACAAAAACCTGGCATGGTTGCTGTTCAAATTTATCTTATGGCGACAGCGCAAAACAATGGTTTGCAAAAGGGGCGACGATTATCGGTGGCTGTTGTAGAACGACGCCAGAAGATATAAAAGAGATTGTTCAGTGGGCTAGGGTATAGGGTATAGAAAATTAACTAGGATATAGCGGGTATACAACAACTTAATTGGAGGTATTAAATATGATAGAGTTTGCAATTATGATTTGTATGAGCCTAGTGATTGCTGTGATGTCTATTTCGTCACTAACTATAGCCAAAAATAATATGAATGCTATTTTAGGCTATAGAACAAAAAAATCTATGGCATCAGAGCAGGCATGGGAAACTGCTAACCATTGGTTTGGCATATATACAGGTATATTGACGCTTATTATGCTGGGCATTAGCTTACTAACAGCTTCAAGTTATTCGGTTACTATTATGTGGATTCAATTGGCGGTTTTGCTCATTGGTCTTGTAATGTCCGTTGTATTGGTCGAAAAAAAATTAGGGGCACCAAAAAATGATTAAGGTAACTCAAGTGAGTAAAGCGTATCATGGACAAACCGCTGTTGAGAATATGGACCTTCATGTTGAGACTGGAGAATCGGTTGGGTTAGTAGGGGTCCCAATGGGGCAGGAAAAACAACGCTTTTACGAATGCTCATGGGCCTTATATCTCCAGACCAGGGCGTAATATCGCTATACTTTTCATAATCTGTCCCTTGCTTTCCTGTATGTCGGTTTCAATATCGTTTTGGATTGCGGAAAAAATACGAGAAATAAAAATTGTATATGCATTAACAGGTGCCATGTCTTTTCCGGTGCATATTGCCATGATCGGCTATTTAAAAAGTAAGAATCAATTTGCACTACATGAATATTTATTTTTTATAACCATTATGGCACTCCTAGCGTTAGTACTATTTTGGTACTCTGCTAAACAATTTAGAAAGGAAAGGGCTATAATAGATTGGAAATATTGATATAATAGAAGCGGATATCATCATTATTAAGGAGACACAGAAAATGTCAAACATTACAAAGAAAGCTTTAGCAGAATCCTTAAAAAAAATAATGACTGTGACGCCACTGGACAAAATTACAATCAATGATATTGTCAAAGATTGCGAAGTTAATCGGCGAACCTTCTATTATCATTTTCAAGACATTTACGCACTTTTAGAGTGGATTTATAAAATTGAAGTGGCCAATGCCATGGGAGATAATAAAACCTATGAGACATGGCGAGACGGGTTTTTAAGCATATTTTACTATTTAAGTGACAATAAAAAAATGGTGATGAACACCTATCATTCCATAGGACGAGATAAATTGGAAAAGCACCTATATGCTGCGGTGTACACCTTGGTTCTAAATGTGGTGAATGAAATTACTTTAAACGTTGAAGTGTCTGAGGACATAAAAGAATTCGTGGTTAATTTTTATAAAGTGGCTCTCGTAGGCTTGTTGCTTGAATGGATTAGAACCAATATGGTTGAAAATCCAGAGTCTATTATAGGTCATTTGACACAATTAATCGGAGGAGATACTTATAAAGTCCTATGTCACTCAGCAAGACCATAGGACCATTGGCTATTTTGAAGATTAAGACCTATAGGCACTAAAAATAGAATGAGTTCCATAAAAAATAAAGCTATGAAAGTTAAGCCGTCTTAAACTTAACTTTCATAGCTTTTTATATTTTACTCATCTAGATGATGCCTTCTAAACTGGTGTTGCTTAAAAGTTTTTTGATAATGGATTCAGCAGGTAGGGGTCTTCCACTATAAAGTGCTTTCGTCGCATTGGCGACAGTTCGAATATCGTATTGGCTTGGGAAAATTTCAGGTGGCGTTTTTTCAAGACCTAGTAAAGTATATACCGCCATAATTGCAGAGCGAACAGAATATTCAACAGTAAACACACAGTCACCTGTTATTTCTGCAAACTGACCTAAAAAAGCAAGATTGGTACAACCAGCAGGTACAACTTCAGGTCGATCCCCTTTGACACGAGGCATAAATTGGCTGGTAATATAAGGCATCATTGAAGGAATGACAATGGAAGTTTCCATATAATCGGGCATATCTTTTTCATCAATACCTAAATGATATAAAAGCTCTTGTAACAACTCACGGCCCGAACAGTCGCTCATTTTCTTTTTAATAAAATCACCTTCATTGTCTGGGAATAAGGCATAAGCCCATAGAACAATTACATCATCAGGTTGATTCTTAAATTGAGGTTGTCTATTCACCGTAACACTTAATAACCAGTTGGAATCTTTAATGGTGATGATACCCCCTGTAACGGTTTTATGGGGTGCGATTGTACGCTCTGCAAATTTTTCAATGAGGCTTCTCATTTTAGGACCTTGAGCTGTGATGGTATAAGATTCCCATTTTGTTTTATCAATATCACTACAGAAAACTTCTGGGCGACCAAATGAAGGATCTTTTGCAGCGATATTTTTCCATAGACGCCAGCAACCGCCTTCGTTTCGATTGAGGACAGGAGCAGTGTCCATGTTACCTAAGGTTGCGTTTTCAGTCATTGAACCATTGGTAAAGAATACTAAGTCATTTTCTGAGGTTTTAATAATCTCTTTCTCATGACCGCTACGTGTGACATGAATGCCTACAACTGTTTTTTTATCTGCAGTGATGTCCATATCCAAATCAGTAACCTGAGTGTTTAATTCAAAGACGACGCCCTGTGACGCCAAAAATTCCTTAAGGGGAAGAATCATTGAATCGTATTGATTGTATTTGGTAAAGACCAAGCCCTCCATTTTACTCATGCCAGGCATCAAATGAATAAAACGATGCATATAGCGTTTCATTTCTACAAGACTGTGCCAGTTTTCAAAAGCAAACATACTTCTCCAGTAGAGATAAAAATCAGTTTCTAAAAAGGTTGGATCGAAGTATTGAGCAACCGTTGTGGCACCTAGAGCTTCTTCTGTGGCAAGGAATAATCTTGTGAGTTGTTTCACATGACTTTCGCCAAGACCAAGGGATGAAAAATCAAGCTTCTCACCACGGTTAGCAAGGACACGACAGTTGGAGAAGTTAGGATCCGCCTTGTTTAATTCTCTAAATTCATCTAAAACGCTGCGATGAGGTTCTTCTAATGAAGGTACTTTGCCGAATAAATCCCACATACATTCATAGTGTTCTTCCATTTCTCTACCACCAAGGGCAATGTAGCCATCCTTAGGGTTTCCAGCACCATCCATAGAACCGCCGAACAGGTCTCGTTGCTCTAAAATAGTAATGTTCTTACCATCCATGTGGCCATCGCAGATAAGATATTCTGCCGCCGCGAGAGATGCAATACCACCGCCAATTAAATAGGCCTTTTTACCTTCGATACCCTCTGGTTTTATCGTTTTAATTCTTTCATAGTTAACCATCTTTTGTTTACCTCCAACGGATTATTTAATCTGTCCTACCCGTTGAGCTTAAAACTATTACTGAGTTGGGACAATTATCAAATTGGATGGAATGAGTAAAATTGCAACAAAAAGATGGATTTGTGAAAAGTTTTAACGATTGGCATCCACGATTTCACTTAAACTGACCGTGCTATTTCTAAATCTCGATTTGCTTTTTTCACCTTTAACACGAATGGCATTAACAGGGCAATTATGAGCACAAGCGTAGCAACTGATACAGTGCTCACTGTACTCAGGAATTTTGGAAACGACTATGTTATTGACAGGACAAACCTTTTCGCAGGTTTTACAACTGGTGCAATGGCTTTCCACTGTAAATTGTTTATGGTTTGATTTTTGTCGTTGAACTTGAAAACGATATAAAACATTGCTTAAATTTTTCATTAGAAAATTAGAAGTGTTCAGGGCTTCTTTTTTGTTCTGAACGTCTTGTGAAACTTTGTCGATGGCTCCATTGATATTCTTTTTACCAATATTGGCTACTTGTGAATTCATATCGAATAGAATGAGGCTATTGTCCACCATTAAAATCTGATTCAAATACTGTGGTTCTAAACCGTTCTTTCTAGCAATCTTTTGAAAATGGTCAAGGGCACCCATTACGCTTAAGCCATAAGTTGAAATGCCAAAGAAGTAGTTGGTTTTTAATTTTACTTTTTCCATGAATTCAACAACAATCGTAGGCGTGCTTCCTAAGTAAGTTGGAAATATAATGCCGATTTGTTCGTCTTCAAACTCGAATGGCCCGTCCTTAAGGACTTGAGGAATGGAATACAATTCTCCGCCAATTTTTTTTGCAACTTCTAAACAATTTCCTGTGGATGTAAAATAAAATACCTTCATTAGAACACCTCCAAATTAAGCTTCAAGTCATAAGTTAAGTCTTTAGTCATCCATTAAGTCTCTAGGGACAATTCAATTAAAATAAATAAATAACACCGTGTAACTTAAATGAATAATAGCATTCGCAGTGTTTCTTGTCAATGGATTTGTTTTGAATTATAATAAGCTAATGATAAAAATAATGGCTTTCAATAATACAGGGAGAAGATAATATGGCTTTTCAACGGGCAAGATCCAAAGATCAGATTCAAGATCGAATCCAAGAAATAGTGGATGCAGCTTCTTCTATCTATAATTTAGGAGGCTATGAGGGTTTAAATTTTAGCACTATTTCAGAGCATACGAAGTTTACGAGACCCAATATTTATAAATATTTTAAAACAAAGGATGAAATTCTTCTTGTGATTTTAAAGGAAGATATGAAATTATTTGTGTCATCGTTATTGAAATCATTTAGGCTGAATAAGTGTTACTCACTCTATGAAATTACTGAAATTTGGACAGCGGCTTTAATAGAACATGAAAGATTTTTAGATCTATTTGCTATTCTCTTTACCCTTATTGAGAAAAATGTTTCGGTTAAAGCGTTGTCTGAATTTAAAAAAGAAGTATTAGTCACACAAGAGTTGTTAATTGATTTGGTAGCACAGCTTTATCCAAGTGCAGATAACGGTAGCATTAGAGATTTTATTACTGCTCAGTTCACCCTTGCCTTTGGATTGTATCCCATGACTAAATTGTGCAGACTTCAATTAGAAGCCATTCGTTTATCAGGGATAGACTATAAACCTTTGAATTCAAAACAGCCTATAGTGCAAGCTTTTATCAACTCATATACTGCTTGGAAAATTCAATTCATATGAAAGACCTTTAAATATTGAATTTATGAGTTTTGTATAAGAAAGGGGGCACAGGATGGCAAAAAACGATAATATGCTGGCAATTCTGTGGATGCTAAGTTCAGGTGGAAAAGTGACAGGGAAACAGATTTCTGAAAAACTGGAAATAAATATAAGAACCGTTTATCGGTATATTGATGCACTCTGTGCCAGTGGCGTGCCTATCATATCCGATTCAGGTCATAATGGCGGGTATAGCCTGCTAAATAATTTTATCAAAGCCCCGCTTCTGTTTGATATGGAAGAAAAAAAGGCACTCCTCCATGCTGCGGCCTTTGCAAAAGAAGCGGGGCACCCTTTGAGCGCGGCATTAGACCGTGGGACATCAAAGTTGAAGATATATTCCAATGAGGAACAGGAGAGTATACTCAACCACTACGCATCTGGATTTGAAGTTGTAAAACCCGTGGCAGATCCTTCCGTTCAGCCAATATTGGTTGAACTAGAACGCGCAGTCGAAAATGAGTTGTCAGTAGAAATTGACTACCGAACAGGCCGTGATGAAAAGTCCAAACGGAGGGTGATAGACCCCTATGGAATGGTTTACTGGAACAACAAATGGTATACAGTTGGATTTTGCCACTTAAGAAATGAAATACGGAGTTTTCGGGTTGAACGTATTTTGAATATTGAGAGGACTGAGGAGATTTTTAAGCGGCCAAAAGCTTTTTCGGCAGGCAAATTTTTCACGAAAAACCTGTTACCTGATTTAGTGGGTAAGGAGGGGTTAATTTCTTTAATAATTGAAGGCAGGGCCGAGGTGCTTGATGAAATATGCCAGCATTGGTTTTTAGGGCATCATCTGAAAGAGCGAACAACGCATCGAGCCATCTTTTTATTGGATGAACAATCAATGGAGATCTATATTCCCTATTTTCTTCTATCCTATGGGAAAGCCATTCAAATAATGGAACCACTGAGTTTGAAAGAAAGACTTGTTGCGATTGCTACGGAATTAATGGAATATTATCGACTTTAACAACTTCACTGACAGCAGATGTCAGTGAAGTTGTTTTATAATGAGGGTAGTAGTTGATTAAAGAGGGAAGCGCCACTTGATGAATAAATAGATTAAGGAGATATTGCAAATGAATAATACCGTATACATTTATGTATTTGACACCATGGCCGACTGGGAAATCGGTTACTTAACAGCTGAGATAAACTCGGGAAGATATTATAAAAAGGGTTTAGTGCCGAGTAAAATAGTGACTGTGGGAATTGAAAAGAATCCAGTAACGACAATGGGTGGGTTGAAAATATTGCCTGACATCAAACTAGATGAATGTCATATTAAAAGCACAGATGCATTGATTTTACCTGGCGGCAATACATGGATGGAAACCATTCACCAACCCATCTTAAAAATAGCTGAGAGGTGCATAGAAGAAGGCATATTGGTTGCAGCTATTTGCGGAGCTACAATGGGACTTGCCAATATGGGCTTACTGAATTCACGGGAGCATACAAGCAATGATTTGGAGTATCTTAAAATGATTTGCCCGACTTACACAGGAGAACACCATTACAAAATGGAAGACGCTGTGACAGATGGGAAATTAATTACTGCATCTGGCATAGCGCCCTTAGAATTTGCTGTACAGGTTTTAAAAGCTCTGGACGTATTTTCTTCAAAAACATTAGAGGCATGGTATCAGCTCAATAAGACTCAGGACTCTAAATATTTCTTCGAGTTGATGAATGCAATCCAATAAGGGGTGTAAATATGAAAAATAATGTCGTAACTGGCGAAAATACAGAAGTACCAGATAATCAGACAGGCGTAACAGGCAAATATACGAAGAATGGAACACCCAAGGGATTTACATCCATTACGGAATATCCTGATGGCAATGGCAATAAAATAATTGCACATGGGGAATTGGATTTTGGCAATGGTCATTTACAACTTGGCGCGGCGAATCCAGCGGATTGCTCAGTGGGCGTCTAACATAAAGGGTGATAAGTCATTGCTAGAATGATATTTTTATCCAGACTAAGAAATGCCCTTGACAGAGTTTACGAGCTCTGCTATATTTGTTCGTGAGCGAACAAACTATTTAATTGAGGTGACTATGTCTTTAACATGTGTAATAGGGAAAATCAATCGAATTAATAAACTGGCGGAAGATTATGTTAATATGCGGCTTAAAAAGGATCATATACCCGTGCTTAGGTCGCATATTTCTTTGTTTTACATCCTACCTGAATCTGGTGAGTTATTAAAATTTCAAGATTTAGTCGATATATGGGGCGTTTCTAAATCCTCTGCATCTGAAGTGATTGTCAAGTATGAAGCTATGGGCCTTATTGAGAAGATTGCATGCAAAGAGGATAAGCGGAGTGTCTATATCTCACTGAGGCCAGAAGCGATTGTCCTAAAGCGCAGGTTTGAAAATATTGAAAAAGACTTCATTGAAATAGTGTTAGCCGATATGACAGATGCGGAAAGACTTCAATTTTCGGAGTTCTTAGACCGTGCCAGTCAACAAGTGGCCTTAGCAGGTATTAATAGGAGAGTAAAATATGAACTCAGTGATTCAAAACATTTTGGCAAGAAGATCGACTAGAAAGTTTACCGATGAAGCCGTTACCGACGAAATGATGGCTGCTATTATCGAAGCGGGTATATATGCGCCGAGCGGTCATAATACACAACCTTGGCACTTTACGGTTATTCGCAACAAAGAATTGCTTCAAGAAATGAATTTGGCGACAAAAAAAGAAGCCAAGGATTACCCAGATCCACTAATTCAAAAAATGGCCAATAATGATTCCTTGAATCTATTTTATAATGCGCCAGTCCTTGTAGTGGTTTCAGGTATGACCACAGGTGCAGTAACTATGAGAGACGATTGTGCGGCGGCAACTCAAAACATGTTGCTAGCAGCTGAGTCTCTTGGACTCGGATCATGTTGGAATGGATTGACTGCCTTTTTATTTAACGGATCAGAAGGTGCGAATTTTATGAAGAGAATGGAAATTCCTGAAAATTACAAGCCGTTATATGCTGTGGCTTTAGGACATAAGGCTGTTACGGCATCGGCGGCACCTAAGCGTAAAGCTAATTTAGTTAACTATATTGATTAAGTAGCTGTGGCATAGGGCTATTAATTAAAGACAGAAAGGCATTAGGGTCATAAATCCTAGTGCTTTTTTATGTACATAGGAAAATTTTGAAGGTTCTTTAGGTCTGGTAAAAAGTTACAATGCATTCACCAGATTGTTGACAACAAAGCGTCATAAGGGTATACTAAAAAGGTTGAAAATGAACTGTACGAAATCGTACTATTCTATTTCGGCCTTTTAGAAGTGTCATTTAAGTAAATGAAGATAGGAGTGATAAGATGTCTCAAACCCAACCTATTTCAATTTCTATTTCCCGGCAATTGGGAAGTGGAGGAAGTTTATTAGGGAAAGCCATTGCGAAAAGATTAAATTTGACATATATGGACCGAGATATTGTTATGGCAGCTGCCAAGAAACTTGGCGTTTCCTATGAGGAAATTGAATCTCACGACGAGAAATTTGATTCTTTATGGAAGTCCATTTTGGCTTCTTTTCAATATGGGAATATTACCTTTACGCCAGCAGAACACGTGCCAAGTGATGAAGTTGTTCATCGTGCAGAATCCGAGGTTATTGTAGAGTGTTCGAAGGTGCAATCTATTCTTGTTGTTGGACGTGGCGCTAATTTTGTCCTTGAAGATCAACCCAAGCATGTTAGCATTTTTATTCATGCCGACGAAGGACATCGCATTGAAAGGCTCAAAAAGTTATTTGGTGTGAGCGAACAGGATGCCCATAAGTGGATTCACAAAACAGACGCTTTGCGTGAAGAATATGTTTTAAGATTTACCGGACACCAAATGTATGATTTAAGACACTATAATCTTGTAATTGATACAGGTGTTTTAGGTCTTGAAGCTGCGGAAGAAGCTATTATGGTGTATTTAAAACTTCGATTTGGAGAAGCTTTGATTCGGGATCTTATAGAAAATAAGGAGCCTGAAAATGAGTGACACAAAACAGCAAAGTATGTGGAGTGCCTTAGCCGTTATCGTACTGGGGACCTTCATTACCATATTAAACAGTAGCCTTATCAATATTGCACTGCCTAAAATGATGGCTGTTTTCAGTGTATCCCTAGACTCTATTCAATGGGTTGTTACAGCTTATACGATTGCCCTTGGGGTCTCAGTGCCCCTTTCAGGCTACTTAAGTGATTTGATTGGTTCTAAGAAACTATATTTAGGGGCTTTGGCCCTGTTTACACTGGGATCGGTGTTATGCGGTATTGCATGGAGCAGTTCGTCAATGATTGCCTTTCGAATTATTCAAGGGATTGGTGGGGGTATTGTTGGACCTGTAGGCAATGCCATTATTTTTAGAACCATACCCCCTGAAAAAAGAGGAGTCGCCAATGGGACTTTATGGGGTTGCCGCTATGGCAGCACCTGCTTTAGGACCGACTATGGGCGGTTACATCATAGCGAATCTTAGCTGGAGAATGCTTTTTTACATCAGTGCCCCTATAGGGGTAATAGGGGTTATTTTAGGTGTCTTTTTGTTAGAAGAGATGCCTAGAAATCCCCTAGGCAAGTTCGATATGATAGGTTTTATTACGTCTACAATAGGCCTCGTCTGCGTTTTCTTTGTACTGGGAAAGTGGACCCATATTAATTGGCGTGAGATGCACTACCCATTAATTTTGGCTGTCGGTATATGTGCCTTAATCTTATTTGTCATCAATGAGTTGATGCATCCAAGCCCTCTTTTAGATTTGAAAATTTTAGGAAATTACACATTTTCAGCTTGGTTGGCGATTAGCGCTCTCTTAAGCATGGCAATGATTGGCATTAGTTATTTGGTGCCAATTTTCCTACAAAACATTATGGGATATACTGCTATGCAGACGGGTCTGATACTGCTTCCTGCTGCTATTGGCACAGCCATGGTGATGCCGTTTAGTGGCAAGATGTTGGACAAACATGGTTATAAAGCCGTTATGATTCCAGGCATGATTTTATTCACGGCCGTGTCCTATCCTTTATCTTTTTTAAACACTGATACGAGCTCAATGATGATTATTACCTTACTGGTTGTTCGTGGAATGGCACTGGGACTTATTATTACGCCCCCATCAACAATGGCAATGCAAGGAATTCCAAAGCCACAAATTAGTCAGGCTTCGGCAGTACAAAATATTATTCGTCAGTTGGCGTCTACGCTGAGTGTAACCTTAATTACAGTGACCTTGCAGTCTCAAATTACCCTCAATGGTGCAAATTTATCTGAACAACTTTCCAGTATGAACCCCTTGACGATGGATGCGGTAAAAACGCTACAAGGACTTTTTATGAGTAGTGGCTTGTCAGCAAGTGATGCAGGGACGGCTGCAGGCACTGCGCTTGGAGGAATGATCCAAAAAATGGCTTATGTCAGTGCCATTGACTACATTTTATCGGCCATGCTATTTCTTTCCATGGGTCTACTTATAGGGATTATTTTCTTAGAGAAGCCAAAACAACTATGGACAGTATTTAGAGAAAGTTCAAAGAGTGAGGAGGCGATTGGTGTATATGGGAAATGAATACAAAGAGCAGATTTGGAATCAATTAAGAGTCATTCAAAATAAAATGCGAGGGTATTTACATGAATTCGGCAAGAAATGTGGCATGTCCCTACAAGAAATCCTTTTGTTAAGGGAAATTGCAGCCCGACCAGGGATAACCTTAGTTGAAATAAGTCATACAATGGGCATGTCAAAGAGCACAACATCTTCAATGGTTTCACGACTTGAGGAGCGAGGCGCTATTATTAGAGAAATACCAAAGTACAATAGGCGCATTGTTCTTTTACGAGTTTCACCCGATTTTTCAAAGCGACCAGAGATTATTGAGACAAGAACAGAACTGGTGAGTGGTCTCCTTAAGGATATCAGCGAAGAGGATGCTGTTATTATTATGGAAGGACTCGAACGACTAGACCGATTATTGGACGGTTCACTGGAGCAAGGCAGTAAGACAAATCCTGAGCAAAAACTTCAAGAAAAAGAGCGAGATGCTCTTACATTAACCAAATGAGGTGACAACATGAAGAAATTATTTTTATTAATGACGATAAGTGCATTGGTTTTAACAGGGTGTTCCTCTGAGCAATCATCAGTTAGTCAATCGAAAGTAGTCTTACCCGCTTATTACTTGGCAGGACGCGTGCAAGCCTCAGAGGCGGCGGATTTATCCGTACCTTTTACAGGAAGAGTGGAAGGTGTTTTGGTCAAAGTGGGACAAATCGTAAAGGCTGGGGATCCTCTTGTTCAATTTGACGCCTCAGATGCTACAGCCCAATCAGAAGTGAGTAAACAAGCATTGGGAATCGCCCAAGCTTCTTTAGCTAAGGCTAAAATAGGTGCCAGACCAGAGCAATTATTACAAGCAGAATCTGCATTAAAGGCAGCTCAAACGGCCTATGATAACGCGAAAAATAATTTGGATAGACAACAATCGCTTTTTAACGAAGGCGTAGATTCAGCCGTTCAATTGGAAGTTGCTAAGGGACAGGCAGCTAGTGCTGAAGCGGTCCTTAAAAATACTTCAGAAGCTTTTGAAATTTTGAAAAACGGTGAAACAAAGGCATATCTTGATGTATTAAAAAAGCAGGTTGATCAGGCACAAGCAGCGGTAAAAGCGACTCAAGTGGCACTTAGCAATAGAGTGATGAAAGCGCCGTTCGATGGGATGGTTGTTGCGAGTGCAGCTAAAGTTGGCGAAACCTACTCAGCTCAGACAGTGCTGGTTTCATTGGAAAATCAAAATCGAATGACGGTAGACGCCTATGGACCAGCAAGTGTCATATCCAAGTTTAAAGAAAATCAAAAAGTACACGCAAGAATGGCTGACCAGCCGGACAAAGAAGTAAGTGGGACCATCACTTGGGTAGGTCATACGGTTGATCCGAAGCGTCGAGACGTTTTGGTTAAGATTTCGCTAGATCCAGAGCCATCTTTGATGACGGGTATGCTAGTCGAAGTTGCGCCAGCACAATAGGAGGTTTGAGCATGGACAATAGAAAAAAAACACTGCTAAGAGTTGGCACTGTCATGGCAGTGCTATTAATAGCTATCGTAGGGTATTATGTGAGTAACAGTTACTTTTATGTGACGACAGATGATGCAAAGGTGACCGCTGACCTTGCAAAAATTACTGCTCAAATAACAGGGAGGTTAGTTTCTTCTGAATTAGAAGAAGGCATGGTTGTTGCTAAGGATCAAATCGTAGCGAGACAAGAAGTGCCTAACTTAACGGATACAGCTCTTGAGCAAAGTTTGTTAAGAGCTCCTATTGACGGCATTGTTGTTAAAAAGCAAGGTCAAGTAGGCGAAGTGGTTACCGTAGGTCAAACACTTGGGATGGTCATCGATCCTAAACAAATTTACATTCTTGCGAATATAGAAGAAACTAAGCTTGGAAAAGTTCATGAGGGTCAGAAGGTTGATGTAACCATCGATGAATTTGGTTCTAAAAAATGGAAGGGTACAGTGACACAAATTGGAGAAGCTGCCAATTCAACATTTGCACTTTTGTCTTCCAGTGGAAGCGGTGCTTTTACCAAAGTAGTTCAAAAGGTACCTGTTCATATTGTTATAGATACAGGAACGCTTCAACTTAGACCTGGCACCAATGCCATTGTAAAAATACACATTCGATAATATCGGTTATGTACAGTACTAATCACGAAAAGATCGAGGCATTAGGGTTATAAATCCTAGTGCTTTTTTATGTACAGAGGAAAAGTTTGAAGGTTCTTTTGAGTGAGTAAAAATTATAAGCTATGCTTTCTCAATCCGTAGGGTATATACTTAAGACAAGAAGTATAATAGATTAGGTGCTTTGTCAATGTGGCTAAACTGGAATTGGGGATAGATAGAATAAATAGCGTACCAGAAGTGGAAGCTTTTGCAGATCATAGTTATTTAATTACCTACTATGCGAATATTGTACTGATGGGAACCCTCATATACGTATCATTAATTAGATAAAGTTTTGTACCCAGCAAAAGCCAGTGGAAAAAACAGATCCATTATTATAGAATAGGAACAAACGGTTATTTATTACCAAGGAGGAAAATGAATGTTTGATATTTTTAATAAAGAAAAAGTTAAAGCACACAAACCCAAATTTGGACTAAAAGAATTACTCAATTTTGTTGGACCGGGCCTACTCGTAACTGTAGGTTTTATAGACCCAGGGAATTGGGCTTCCAATATTGCAGCTGGATCGGAATACGGGTACAAGCTTTTGTGGATGGTAACTTTATCCACCATTATGCTGATTATACTTCAGCACAACGTAGCACATTTAGGAATCGTAACAGGGGATTGTTTGGCGGAGTCAGCCCATAAACATCTTAAACCATGGCTGTCAAAAGCGGTTTTATCAACAGCTGTATTAGCAGCCGTTTCAACTGCCCTTGCTGAAATATTAGGCGGTGCAATCGCACTCAATCTTTTATTTAAAGTACCTATTAAATTAGCCTCTGTAATGGTTCTTGCTCTCATTTTATGGATGCTTTTTACCAATTCATACCAAAAACTTGAGAAATGGATTATTGGTTTTGTGTCTATCATAGGAATATCCTTTATTTATGAACTGAGCCTAGTTAACATGGATTGGAATGCAGCAGTGGCAGGTTGGACGACTATCAGTATTCCTCATGGTTCTATGCTCATTGTTATGTCTGTACTAGGGGCAGTTGTCATGCCTCATAATTTATTTCTCCACTCAGAGATCATCCAGAGTAGACAGTGGAACCTTGAGGATGAAGCCATCCAAAAAATGCAACTCAAATACGAATTTACTGACACTCTTTTTTCAATGGTAATAGGTTGGGCAATTAACAGTGCTATGATCATTTTAGCAGCGACCACCTTTTTCCATAATGGCATACACGTATCGGAACTTGGTCAGGCAAAAGAAATGCTAGTACCTTTGGTAGGTAAAGGCGCATCTATTATATTTGCGGTTGCCTTACTGTTTTCAGGCATCGCTTCTACTACTACAGCGGGAATGGCTGGCGGGTCAATATTTGCAGGGATGTTTGGCGAACCTTACGATCCAGAAGACGCCCATACAAAATTCGGTGTGACGGGTATTTTAGTCCTTGGAACGGTTATTATATTTATGATTAGCGATCCTTTTAAGGGGTTGATTTATAGCCAAATGTTGTTAAGCGTACAGCTTCCAATTACGGTGTTTTTACAGATTTATTTGACTTCTTCTCAAAAGGTTATGGGTAAATATAAAAATAGTTTGAAAGATAAGATTGCTCTATTGACAATTGGTGTCATTTTGACGGTTTTAAATATTATGCTTCTCGTAAGTATGATTACTGGGTAAATGAGAGGTAAGTATAAATAGCTCACTTTAATTTATGCTAGAATAAAATCAGGTGATGCATATGAAAATCAACAGATTACTAGAAATGGTTTATATACTGATTGAGAGAAAGACCATAACGGCAAAGGAATTGGCTGAGCACTTTGAGGTCTCTTCAAGGACCATTTATCGGGATATTGATGCTCTCAGTGCATCAGGAATACCCGTATATACAAATAAAGGCAAGGGTGGCGGCATACGTCTGCTTGACAACTACGTCATTAAAAAATCCATGTTGTCTGAACGAGAGCAATCGGAAATCTTAGCCTCTCTACAGGGTATGAAGGCTCTAAATGTGCCCGATGTAGAACCTGTACTGAATAAGTTGGCCATTCTCTTTAATAAAAATGAAGAAAATTGGATCGATGTGGACTTTACTCAGTGGGGCAGCGGAGAGGAAGAAAAGGAAAAATTCAATCTGCTAAAGTGGGCGATTCTTCATAAAAAAACTGTGAAATTTCAGTACTACAACGCCGAAGGAAAAATGTCAGAACGTTTAGTTGAGCCTTTACAATTGGTATTCAAAGGTCAATCTTGGTATGCTTACGGGTTTTCCACCGAGAAAAATGACGACAGACTGTTCAGGCTGAGCCGAATTAAAAAACTAATTCTGACAGATGAAAGCTTTGAGCGAAGACGACCTGATGGGTATGACAAAAAATCTCAAGAAAGCGTAATTCAGACCATCAAACTGGTTATGAAAATAGAGGCTAAACTGGCTCATCGGGTGTGGGACGAGTTCCAACATGAAGCCATTGAGCAGCATCCAGACGGTAGTTTTACTGTGACTGTAGATTTACCAGAAAACGAATGGCTCTATGGCTATATTTTGTCCTTTGGTGACAGCGGAGAAGTCCTATCACCACCTCAAATTCAAAAAGTGATTAGAGAAAAGTTAAAAAATTCCTTAGATAAATATTTATAATATGACATAAGGGTGTCGTATTAAGAGGCATATACTATATTCATAAAATATGAAATGAGGTATATGAAAATGCAATATGAATTGATTCAGCTTCAAGAGAAAAAGGTTGTAGGTATTCAAATTAGGACCAGCAACGATGATGCTAATATGGGCAGTCAAATCGGCAAAACATGGGAAAAGTTTTTTACAGAGGGATTGTTTTATAAAATACCCAACAAGAAAAATGAAAAGAGCATCGGCCTCTATACCAATTATGAAAATGGTGTAAAAGGCCAGTATGATGTAGTGGTTTGTTGTGAAGTTGAAGACCCTACAAATTTCTATGATCCATTGACAACAGCGACCATAAAAGCAGGTCAATACGCAAAGTTTATCGTCAGAGGTCATGCACAAAAAGCAGTAGCAGAATTTTGGACGAAACTCTGGTCCATGGACTTAGATAGAAAGTTTTCCAGTGACTTTGAGGAATATCAAGGCGGAGATGATATGGAAAATGCCGAGATACACATTTATATTTCTTTGAATGGAGATGTGTAAAAAATGGAAATTATTAAAATTGATGACAGCAATATCGAAGCGGAGCATATTTGCTGTGCCATTTCAGACAAAAAAGGCGATATCTGTGCCGCCTCAAAAAAGAACTGGATGAAAAGTCAATTTGAAAAGGGATTGACTTTTAGACGCCTAGACGCTAGAGGTAAGGCTTTTATCGAGTATATACCCGCCGAAAATGCATGGTGCCCTATTGAGGCAGAGGGTTATCTGTTCATTAATTGTTTTTGGGTTTCAGGACAGTTTAAAGGACGAGGCTATGCTAACAGACTCTTAGAAGCATGTATTTCAGACGCCAAAGCTCAGCATAAAAAAGGGTTGGTCATCCTGTCCTCTCAGAAAAAGATGCCCTTCTTGTCTGACCCTAAGTACTTAAAATATAAGGGGTTTAAATTGTGCGATGAAGCAAATCCCTATTACGAACTACTTTACTTGCCAATTAAAACCCAGTCTCAGACTGAAATTGAGACTCAGACCACCTTACCAAAATTCAAAGACAGCTGTAAGAATGCGACCATTCCTGAGAAGGGCATGGTTTTATATTATACCAATCAGTGCCCTCATACGGAAAAGTATGCTCCTCTCATTTGTGGAATTGCAGAGTCAAAAGGGCAAACTATTCAGCTGAGAAAAATTGAAACCACAGAACAGGCGCAAAATGCCCCAGCCCCTTTTACCACATATAGCTTTTTCGATGAGGGCAATTTCATCACCAACGAAATTTTTTCAGAGAGTAAGTTTAAGAAGTATTTAGAGGAACGGTGAGAGAAAGAAGGTCTTGAAACTGACTTTGTTTTTAAATCTGCTAAAAAGTATAGATGATAGCTTATAATCAAAGCGGCTTCAGGGACATACGACGAAGAGACTCTCGTCATGGTAGGCGATAAAATAGGAACCAATAAGGACTTTGTCGTAAATGAAGTTGATGGAAAGTATACCACGACCTTTGATTTTAAAGGAACCTACACCCTCTGGGAATTTAATGCCGATGGTGAAGAGTTGAGTTTTGACTATGCTATAGAACGCCAATTTCACCGTAGAATTTAATTCTAAAACAGAATAAGTTTTCTTAGTAGAAATATATGACACCCCAATCTTAATAAAATTAGTTTCCATAATGCCCTTTTAAAAGTACAATAGATAGGGACCCGAAATATTTACGAACTGTTTATTGAAGAAAAGAGGCAATATGAGAAAATTTAAGATTCAAGAGTATTCAAAGGAAATGATCGTCTACTCGATTATTTTAGCGCTCGTTGCTTTAGCCAGTGCATTGAGCGGCAATGTTTTATCAAATTACTTTAAAGATGTCTATCATACAGATGCTTTCCAGAGAGGATTTATTGAGTTTCCAAGAGAATTGCCTGGGATGTTGAGTATTCTAATGGTAGGCGCACTTTATAAGTTTTCAGATGTAAAGATTGCCATGATTTCAATGTTTCTTGCGGCGGCAGGAATCATCTTTTTAGGTTTTGCGACGCCGACTTTTGCGGTTATGCTGATTTTTATTTTCATTAACTCAATGGGCGCGCATCTCTATATGCCCATGCAGTCCAGCATAGGCATGGGTCTGATTAAAGATGGCCAGTATGGTAAGTGGATGGGCCAATTCAGTGGAGTAACTACTGCCTTTTCAATGGTTGGTGCAATTATAGTGTTTTTAGGCTTTAAATATGGCTTTTTTAGCTTTCAAACCGACTTGAAAACAATTTTTATTTGGTCAGCGGTCCTCTTCTTATTAGCGGCTTTGTGCCATATTCCCCTCAATCGTTTGACCAAGGGGCACGACATTCATCATGAAAAATCCAAATATGTCTTTAGAAAAGAATATAAGTATTACTACATACTGGTTGTCATGTTTGGGGTTCAAAAACAGATTATGATGGTTTATGGTCCGTGGGTCTTTATTGATTTGCTAGGTAAACCAGTTGAGACACTGGCTATCCTCGGCATACTAGGCTCCCTTGTGGGCATATTCTTTATACCCGCTCTAGGGAAATGGATGGATAAATTTGGCGTTAAGAAGTTATTGTATGCAGATGCATTATCCTTTATTTTCGTTTATGCACTATATGGATTTCTCAGTCAGGGTTATGCCACTGGAACTTTAGGGAAGGTGGGATTTCCATTGTTCTTAGGGTATGCCCTTTTTATTGTGGATAGAATGTCAACTCAGATGGGGATTATTAGAACCGTCTATTTGAAAAAAATTGTTGTCGACACAAAGGATATCACACCGACAATCTCTCTAGGCCTTACAATTGACCATCTTGTGTCCATTGTTACAGCATTTATTGGCGGAATTGTTTGGATAAAATATGGACCACAGTATATTTTCTATGTTGTATCGTTCATGTCTCTAGTGAACCTTTATGTTGCCTACAAGGTCGATATTGAATAGTTTATATTCTCTTTTCTGTAGTATCAATTAAATTTGAAAGATTAAAAGTGAAAAACAGGCCTGCACAGAAAACTATTTGTGCACGCCTGTTTTATTTATTTGACAGAAATAGTGCAGTGAAAAATTCAGCACGAAATGTCCTGTCTAAACCTATATTTTTATTTATAATGAAATTGACCGGTCAAAACAATAGGGAGGATTGAATAGTGATTTTACATCTTCAGAAGGCAATTGATTTTATAGATGGACACATAGAGGAGCCACTTTCTTTAGATAGAATTGCTGAACATATTGGCTTTTCAAAATTTTATATGAACCATATGTTTAGCATTTACACAGGGTTTTCTGTTATGGAATACGTCAGAAGAAAAAAACTAGAATATGCCCTAAGTCAGCTAAAAACAGATAAAAGGATCATTGATATCGCTTTAGAGGTGGGATATTCATCTGAAAGAGCTTTTTCTAGAGCCGTTGTCAATGCATATGGTCATTCGCCAACGTATTTTAGAGAGCATGACGTGCTTAATGTCATCTATAATTTAAAGCTTGAAGCGGACGAAGAACGGATTCTTGCAGGATTTCCTCCAACTTTTGAAACTGTTAAACAGAATATTAAGATGAAAGGAATTGATACTATGAAAAAATATTTAAGCGATGTACATTATGAAACCATTGATAAGCTCCTTGTTTTAAGTGGAACAGCCATTGGCAATGAACCTGAGGATGCCATTATTGATACCATGAATCGATTGGCAAAATTTTATGATATAGAAGTTTTGAGATGCTTTGGATTTGATTCGCCTGTAGAAGGCACAGAAGATGTGACCCAGTTCAGAGGTTACGAATGCTGGCTTTCAATAGATGAAAAAATGATTGAAAAGCTTCCTAAAGAGGATAATTTTATCTTTGAGGAAACACAAATCACCGTCAAGAGCATCCCTGGGTTTAGATACGCAACCCTTAGGATTGAAGACCCCATGGTCGACCCCTTTGAACGCATTGGTTCAGGGTGGCAATTCCTCGTTAAATGGCTAGAAGACCACGACTTTAAAGCGGCAGATTTTGAACGCTGCGAAACGGCCAATTGCCTTGAAGAGGTTAAAATGGTTGGCGATATGATGGTGATGGATATTTATATACCTGTTGATAGAAAATAGATTCATTACTCTATTCCAAACTCTCAAATTTAATTTTGAATTGGCAACCATGATTTTCTTTGCTATGAAGGCTGATCTGACCATTTAAGGACTGGGTAACAAGATTATGGACGGTATGAAGACCCAGTCCAGTGCAGCCACCTTGTTTGTTGGTACTGAAGAAGGGGTTGAACACCTTAGATAAATTTTCTTCAGGAATTCCAATGCCATCATCCTCATAAAGTAGTACAAAAGAAGATTCCAATTTTTCAACTTGGATATGGATATTACCTTGGGTTCGACCTGCAAATCCGTGTATCAATGAATTGATGACAAAATTCGTTATGATTTGGGAAATGGCACCAGGATAGCTGACAATTTCTAAATCTACTGGGCAATCAAAGTGCAGAAGATAAGGCGTCTTTTTTAACTTCGGATTTAAACTATTCAAAACATCTTGAATGGTATAGTAAAGTTTAAATCTTCTAAGTTCTTGGGAGGATTGGTCCACTGCAACTTGATTGAAGCTTGCCACTAGACTGGAAGCCCTCTCCAAGTTTGAATTTAGAAGTTGCAATTCTTCTTCTGAATTGTTAAGAAATTCTTCAAGATCAGAGCGATGGAGTGAATCTTTTTCGAAATTACCCTTAATTTCCCGATGAAGCTGAGACATATGACTTGCCAATGTAACGCCAACACCTAAAGGTGTATTTATTTCTTGTGCCACACCTGCCACTAATTCACCCAATGCAGTCAGCTTCTCAGAAATGATAAGCTGCTCTTGGGTCTCTTTAAGATTATCTAAGGATTGTTCCAATTCTCCCATTGTTTGCTCAAGGATTTCATTTGCACTTGTAAGACTTTCCGTGCGTTCCATGACCCTTTGCTCTAACTCTGAATTCCGAAGTAGAATTATGTTGAATTGAGCTTTTGAGAAGTAATACAAAAAGGCCCCCGTGACAATGACGTAGAGCCATCCTTTTATCACACTGACATAGGTTATCATTTTGATATCTTGAAAAATGACAGATACCAATTGATCTGAGAACAATATCCAAAGGAACCCAATGGTCATATAGCTGAGTGCAATTTTTAAGGCATGATTACATTTTATTTTTTTCATAGGATTCTCCTAGCGGTGAAGTTTTCAATGTTTAAAATGCCTAGTAGAAACAAAGTCTTCTATTCAATTTTAAATTTTTACCCAATAAGCAATCAAAAGAACATAATAGTATTTAATAAAACAATTTATAGGTTAATATTCACAAATAAGGGAAAATCAAATCTGCATATTAGGATTTGTAAATGTTACAATAGCTGTAAGGTAATAAATAAGGAGGCAGCACAATTGATAAAAAGAATTAATCAGTATAGTTTGAAGGCGAAAGCAACTGCTGGATTTGCCTTGGTCTTTGGGATCATGTTCCTATCAGCCGGTGTAGGGCTGTTTGGTCTGTTAAATAACAACCAGCAGTTAAATGCATTCAGTGATATTTCTGAGGAAGGGCGAATTGCTGATCGGATAGATGGAAATCTCTATGCCAGTCAATTGGCATTTAAAAAATACCAGACTTCTACCAACAAAGATTATGTGAAGCAATACGAAACGATTTTGAAAAGTACCCACGAGAATATCAATCAGTTTATGGAGTTGTCTCATAATAAAGATCGTATGGGATATATGGAAAACATTCTGGCGAAAACAGATGAATACCAAAAAACGATTTGATAGTTACGTTATCATCACAGATGACCTTAACGCTCAATATACAATTGGTGCACAAGCGGGTGGGGAAGTTACCGACGCGATGAACATCCTAATGGAAACCTCAGAGAAACATAAGGACTATGAGGTTTATGCCGCAACGTCAGATGCCTATGTACACCTACTCAATGCAAGACTTAGAGCTTCAAAATATTTTGATTTTCATACGGTAGATGAATATAACGTCTATAAAGATGAATTTAAGCTTTTTGAGAGTGATATGACCCGTTTAACCAGTGCAGAAGGCAATATGCTCTACACAAACGAGTTGCGCATAATTCAAAAAAACACACCTAGATATAAGACTACAATAGAATTGATAAATGGTGATATCATCAAAATGGAAGAACATAAAGAGGCTTTAGATACAATAGGACCAGCCATTTCAGCGTTGACTACTCAGATCAAAGACTCTGCTGACCGTGAACGTATGGCATTTAATAAATCTATTTTGGCAAGTAATCAGCAAAGTGGCGTGATGGTGGGAAGTATTTTTTTAGCAGCAATATTATTTGGAAGTTTTGTCATCATCAATATTTTAAGAAGTGTATTAACGCCAATCAATTTTTTAAAGGAAACATTTGAAAACATTGCGTCCAGTGAGGCCAACACAGAATTTAGACTGCCGGTGAAATCCGATGATGAAATTGGTAAAATGTCACTTGCCTTCAATATTTTCATGGTCAAGCTCAAAGATATGATGGATGAAGTCAAATACAAGAATTTGTTGAAAACGGCCGAATCTGACTTGGCAGAAATGATTCGAAAAGAAGAGAATTTGACCGTTATTTCAAATGAAATGATTCGCTATCTGTGCTTGCATTTTGATATGCTCATGGGCGCTATCTATCTGCCAACTGTTGAAGGTCGTTTTAACTTTCAAGGCGCATACGCATTCGTCCATAAAAAAGATAGTGCTACTGAAATAGAGGAAGGCGATGGCATTTTAGGGCAAGTTCTTAAAGAACACAAAATTTTTGTGATTCATGACCTGCCAGAAGCATATATCAAAGTCCAGAGCAGACTTGGGGAAGCGCCGCCTAAGACCATTGTGGCTATGCCATGTCTTAATGAAGGTGAGTTAGTGGGTATCATAGAAATGGCTAGCTTCCAAGACTTGTCAGCCATTCAATTGAGCATGCTTGAAGTCTTATCGGAAGTTGTCGGTAGAATTTTGTCAAATGTTATGGTTAGAAATCAGATGCGTAAGTTACTAGAAAAGACATTGGGTCAGGCTGAAGAACTTCAAGTTCAACAAGAAGAACTACAGCAGAGCAATGAAGAACTTGAGGAGCAAGCCCGTGCACTTAAAGAATCAGAAAGTCAACTCCAACAGCAACAGGAAGAACTCAGAGTATCTAACGAAGAACTCGAAGCCCATACCAATCAGCTTGAAGATCAAAAACGTGTTCTAAACGAGAAAAATATGGCCTTAGAGCAAGCGAGAGAAATCATGTCTCAAAAGGCCGATGATTTAGAAATGGCAAACAGATACAAATCGGAATTTCTTGCAAATATGTCTCATGAGCTTCGAACGCCATTAAACAGTATCCTTGTTTTATCTCAACTATTGGCAGACAAGAAGGCCTCGGAACCTCTTACCAACAAAGAAAAGGAATTTGCAAGTACAATTCACTCATCGGGAAAGGATTTATTGACCCTGATTAATGGTGTTCTTGACCTTTCAAAAGTAGAAGCAGGGAAAATTACAGATCCATCATGAAAAGGTTTATTTGGAAGATATCCTTGCTGAGAATAGAAATATGTTTGAACCATTAGCCGATATGAAGCAGCTAGCTTTTAATACCATTATAGATAATGGCTTACCTAAATACGTCATTACAGATGCCATGAGGCTCAACCAAATTATTAAAAACATGTTGTCAAACGCTATTAAATTTACCCACGAGGGGCATGTAACCATAAGGTTTAGAGGCTTGAGAGATCAAGAGAGCCAACTCATGTCTGCGTCGCCTAAAGACTATATTGCAATTGAGATTAGCGATTCGGGTATTGGAATTCCTGACGACAAGCAAGAAGAAGTATTTGAGGCGTTCAAACAGTCAGATGGAACCACGAGCCGAGAGTATGGTGGAACAGGACTGGGCCTCACAATCTCACTAGAGTTGGCAAAACTTCTTGAGGGAACCATATTAATTGAGAGTCAACTTGGACAAGGAAGTTCATTTGTTTTGATTTTGCCAAATGAGATAGATGCCTTACAAAAAAACGCAGCCGATATCAATAACCTACAAGTTCTTACAAAATCAGAGGATTCACAAAAGCCCGTTCCTAAAATGGAACAAGGGATTGTAAACGCTGATAATAGTGTCAAGCACAGTGTATTAATAATAGAAGATGATGCGACATTCTCTCAAATTTTGCTAGATTTAGCAGTCGAAAAGGGTTATTCTGCTTCGGCAGCCTTCAGCGGTGAAGAAGGCCTTTTAAAGGCTAGGTCTATGAAGCCATCTGGAATCATATTAGATATAGGTTTGCCAGATATGGATGGGATGAGGTTGGCAAAAATACTCTCAGAAGACCCTTCTACAAGTAGTATCCCTATCCATGTGATATCAGGTTCTGAGGACTATGAAAGATGTGTAGGCAATGAAGGAACTCCAGATAGTATCATCGGATTTTTGAAAAAAACCAGTCGATATTAAATCTATTTATAAGACCCTATCAAAGATTGAAAGGGCTGGTACTAAAAATGAAAAGCAAATCCTAGTGGTAGGCGCCTGTGGAGATGAAGATTTCAAACAGTTTTCCCAATTAGGAAAAGTTCAAATTCGAAAAGTACTTACAGCAAAAGATGCTTTTGAAGCCCTTGACGAGGAAACTTTCCGTTGTATTATTTTAGATGTAAAACTGTCGGATATGAATGGCATTGATTTTATGTCTCAATTGCGGACCCAAGCTAAAATTCAGACACCTATTATCATTTATACAGATGAGGAAATTCAATCGGATGAAATTGACGACAGTCAACGGTATGCAGAATCAATTATTTTAAAAAGTTCAAAGTCAAAAGATCGACTGATGGATGAGGTTTCACTATTTTTACACGACGTAGAAAGTGTCAGTCCAAAACACTCGGGTGTCAGTGAATCATTCAGTGAAGAATTTAAGTCGTTTGAAGGCGTGAGCGTCCTACTCGCAGACGATGATAATCGAAATGTGTACGCGCTTATGCACTTGCTGGAAAAATACGGGATGTCTGTTGTCGTCGCTAAAGACGGGAATGAAGTCGTGAAGGCCTTTTCAGAAAATGATATACAAATAGTCCTTATGGACATTATGATGCCAGGAATAGATGGTTATGAGGCTATTAAACAAATTAGGGGCACTTTGAAGGGAAAATACACGCCAATTATTGCACTGACAGCGAAAGCGATGAGCGATGACCGTGATAAGTGTATTCGTGCAGGGGCCAACGATTATTTGATGAAACCTGTTGAAGCGAACAGACTCTTATCGATGATGAAGGTATGGTTATCATGAATACGGATTTTCATTTCAGAGAGGAAAACGATGATATAGCAGTGACCCTTTTCATCGAAGCAGTGAAGTTAAAGTATGGCTACGATTTTCACGAATATTCAAGAGCCCATATTAAACGGCGCATCAAACACAGACTGGCGAAAAGTGGCATCGACAATATTTGCCAGTTGATTCATATGGTCTTAGAAGATGAGATTGTTTTTAGAGATGTCTTGCTGGATTTCTCCATAAATGTAACCGAAATGTTTAGAGATCCAATGTTTTTCAAATATATTAGAGACTATGTGGTCCCCATTTTAGAATCCTATCCTCAGATAAAAATCTGGCATGCAGGTTGTTCATCTGGTGAAGAGGTCTATTCGATGGCTATTCTGCTTAAAGAATGTGGTCTTTATGAACGGTGTCAGATTTACGCCACCGACTTCAATTCAAAAATACTTGAAAAAGCCAAGGCGGGTATTTATTCACTTGAAATGATTAAAGACTACACGAAAAATTATATGGACGCTGGGGGAACCAAAGCATTTTCAGATTACTACATTGTAAAATACGATAATGCCATTCTCAATCTGGATTTGAGAAAAAAAATTACATTTACAGAGCACAATCTTGTCACTGACGGATCCTTTGGCGAAATGCATTTGATTATCTGCCGAAATGTGTTGATTTATTTCGATCGTAATTTGCAGAATCGGGTCAATCACTTATTTTGGGAGAGTTTGGTCAAGGGCGGATTTCTAGCTATCGGATCAAAAGAAACCCTGCTATTCAGTGATGTAGCAGATAAGTTTGAAACATTCGATGAGGAATATAAGGTTTATCGGAAAAGATTTGAGTGGTAATGACATATTAAATGTATTGGAGAATTGTAATGAAGGAATTAGTAAAAATATTGATTGTAGATGACCTTAAAGAGAATCATCTTGTAATGGAAAGTGTTCTGACAGATCCTGAATTAGATCTCATCAAAGCGATGTCTGGTGAAGAAGCCCTGGCACTATGCCTAGAACACGATTTCGCAGTTATTTTCATGGATGTTCAGATGCCTGTTATGGACGGTTTTGAGACGGCAGAAATCCTTAGGAGCATTGAGAAGACAAAATCGATTCCCATTATTTTTGTGACTGCAATCAGCAAGGAGCAAAAATCTATCTTTAGGGGCTATGAAGTTGGCGCAATTGACTATTTGTCAAAGCCAATTGATCCAATAGTTCTCAGGAGTAAAGCCCGCGTCTTTAAAGAGTTATATCTTCAGAGACGGATTATTGAACATCAACTCCTTGAAATGGAAAGTCAGCTTATTGAACTGCAGCGTATGCAACAAGAAAAAGAAGTGCTTGAATATTTAAGTATTATAGACAGTTTAACTCAAATTTACAATCGTCGTGGCATTGACAAAATGTTAAAGATGCACTGGAATAACTGCGTCAGGTACCAGCTACCTATTTCAGCTCTGATGATTGATAACGATTGCTTTAAACTTTACAACGATAATTATGGTCATCTCAAGGGAGACGATGTCCTCAAACGTGTCGCACAAATTTGTAAAGACGCCTTATATCGGTCAGAGGATTTTGTTGGAAGGTATGGCGGAGAAGAATATTTGATTATTATGCCAAATGTAGATCTTCTTGGTGCTAATATTGTAGCGGAGAGGATTCTTAAAGCTGTTCAAGAAGCTGAAATTCTCCATGAATTTTCAACAGCGGATAAAAGCAGGTTAACTGTCAGTATTGGTGTAGCCTCCATCTTACCAAGTCAGGATATGGAACCGCAGATACTGATTCACGAAGCGGACAATCATCTCTATGTTGCAAAAGCAAGGGGAAGAAATCAGTGCTTCTGCGGTATCTAATGTTTTGATAATGTGTATTTACAAGTTATGTATGTTACAATAAAATAATAAATAAAATCACTTACATAATTTAAATAGACTAAGGCAAAATGAAGTGAGGCGCAGAGATGTTAATCAGAGATAATAAGAAAAGTAAAATTTATTTTCCAGATCGCGTCATTGAAGGTATGGGGAAAATAGCGAGTTATCCCCTTACGGTTGTAGAGGCTCCTATGGGATATGGGAAAAGTACGGCTGTTAGAGAGACTTTGAGAGCTACAGGCCTTAATGACCTATGGATTAATATAGATGACGACTCTGTTGGTAATATATGGACTGAAATTTGTGAGAGCATAGGCTCATTTCACGAAGAGGTTTCAAAAAACTTACTAGCCTTAGGTCCTCCAGAAGATAAAACCAAACGACAGGAAGCTCTGAGTATTATTAAGAAAGCTAAATTGGATTCTAAAATGGTTATTGTTTTAGACGGTTACCACGTGATCAGCAGTGAATCAATTAATAAATTTCTCGAACAATTAGCTATGAAAGAGATTCTAAATTTACATATTGTTCTAATTACTCGATTTATGGAAATGAAAAGTATCAATGAATTGTCTGCTAAGGGCTATGTACATCACATCACAAAGGAAATGTTTGAACTGAGTTCCTTAGAAATAAAAAAATTCTATAAGCTAAGTGGAATTTCTCTGAAAGATAAAGAAGCGGATCAAATTTTTGCTATTACAGAAGGTTGGTACATGGGGCTTTATTTATTAAGGGAAAGTTATAATAAAAATGAGAATATTGAACTGACTAAAAAAATGTATGATTTAATTGAAAATACAGTCTATGCAAATGAATCTAAAGATGTAAAAGATTTTTTACAATCTATCAGTTTTCTAAAAGATTTCAATATCAATCAGGCAATGGATATCAGCGGTAAAACCAATGTAGAAAATATTATCAAAGAGATTATCTGTAAAAACGGATTTTTAAACTACAATGAAAAAAGCAATAGTTATCACCTCCATCATATCTTTTCAAAATACTTACAAGAGGGCTTTAAACAAAAGGATATTGCCTATAAGCGAGAGTATTATGAAAGAATTGCAAATTATCATCTGGCTCAAGGGAACCATCTTGAAGCGATGGATAATTATTATAAAATTGGAGATTTTGAAAATATTCTTTCCACCGTTGAAGTAGATAAAGGTCAAAGTATTTATATTGTTGATCAAGAAACCTTTAGAAAGTACTTTGAAGAGTGCCCAAAACCTTTAAGACAGCAACATCCTATAGCGATGCTTATTTATGCCATATGCCTATTCTCCTTTAATGACATGGAGCGTTTCAATCAGGTTTGTGCAGAGTTTGAAGAAATCATTCAGATGGACACAATTCATGACAGAGAGAGTCTGTTGGCTTTAAAAGGTGAATATGAAGTGCTCCTTACTTTTACAAAATACAATGACATTAATCAAATGTTGGTACATATAAAAAAAGCAGCGGGTCTGTTAAAACAATCGGTTAAATTCCTAGATACGAAGAGCAGTTGGACTTTTGATGCGCCTTCGATTCTCTATATGTTCTATAGAGAACCAGGAACCCTATATCACGATGTACAAAATTTAAAAGAGGCAATTCCAATCTATAGTAAGCTTACAGAGGGTCATGGATCGGGGAGCGACTCTGTTATGGAAGCAGAGTATTTTTTTAATATTGGAGACACAGAAAGTGCAGAAATTTTACTGAATAAAGCGTTATATCCTTCAAACCGCAATGATCAACAGGACATTGTTATATGTGCCTCTTTTTTAAATGCGAGAATTGCTATAGGAAAAGGTGACTATGACCTTGCCCTTGAGATTATTCAAAGCATGTATAAAAAATCGGATAATAAAAAATGGAGTGGTTTACTCCTGACCATTGAGCTGAGTCAGGGATTTATTTATAGTTCATTGAGTCAATATGAAAAAATACCTGCATGGATAAGAGAGGGAGATTTAGAAGCCCACAAACTCTATTTTCCTGCACAGCCATTTTATAAAATCGTTTATGGGAGGGCGTTGCTGATTCATGGCGATTACCTGAAAATACTCGGCATTGCCGATGAGTTGATGGGAGAGGCTTCCTTCTATCCTAATTACTTAAGCTTGATTTATATTCAAATTTATATTGCGGCAGCGAATTATCAAGTCCATCGATTTAATGAGGGCAGAAAAATCATTAAAAGAGCTTTAAGTGATGCTGGGGCAGATCAAATGTATATGCCTTTTGTTGAAAATTGTGACTATATAAAACCCTTACTAGAGGAAATTTTAGGAGAAGGTCTATATAAAAAAGAAATTATCAGCATATTGGAAATGTACAAAACCTACCGAATCAAAATCGAACAAATTAAGAAGAAGAATTTTTCTAAAAATAAACCAGAACTAACGGCTAGAGAGACTGAAATAGCTCTTTTAGCTGCAAAAGGCATGACAAATAATGAAATAGGAGCCCAGTTGTTCATAAGTACAAATACCGTAAAAATGGCACTTAAAAGCATTTTTTCAAAGCTTGATATCAATAACAGAGCTTTACTGAATCAATATTTTTCATAAAGACTACCCACTGGGTAGTTTGGTAACATAAAAACCCACTATATAATTAATGTAGTGGGTTTTTATGTAAAAAAAATTACAAATAAAAAAGTTACACAGTTCAAAATGAAACGTCTATCATCAAAGTTAAGCAAACACACAAAAAAAATGGAGGTAAGAAGATGGATATTGATTACTTTTTAGGTGGCATTGTACTGTTCCCTTACAACTTTGTTCCAGCTGGTTGGATGGCATGTCAGGGACAAGAACTTCAAATCAATCAGTACAACGCGCTGTACGCATTGTTAGGTATTAGGTTCGGTGGGAATGGCGCAACAACTTTTAAATTGCCAGACTTAAGAGGTGCAGAACCAATCCCAAACATGAGTTATTGCATTGCAATGACTGGTATTTTCCCTCAGAGACAATAATCAAAAAGAATTGAATTTAAGTTCTGGAAAGAAAGCTATATGAATTAAAAAACACTAACTCATTTTTAGGAGGTAATTTTATATGGATTATTACATAGGCGGGATAGTTCTTTTCCCTTACGGTTATGCCCCATACGGATGGGCACTCTGCAATGGTATGGTGATGAGCATCGTTCAAAATCAGGCTTTGTATTCATTAATTGGAGCGAACTTTGGTGGGGATGGTAGGAATACATTTGCTCTACCAAATCTTATGGGCGCAGAGCCAATCCCAAATATGAACTATTATATATGCACAACAGGTCTATACCCTTCTAGAGAGTAATAGATTATATCAAAGAGTGAATAGCTTTTAGAAAATAAAATAATCAAAATATTAATTTGTTTTGAGTGGAAAGGGTGGAAATAAAAATGGCAATGACTAATATTGCTTTAAATAAACCAGTGACGGCAAGTGGATTCGTTAAGCCGTTTGCACCATCCAAAGCTGTTGATGGAAGTATTACAGCAATCAACAGATGGTTATGCAATTCGGTAAGTACGAGTAGACCGGCTACATTGACTGTAGATTTAGGGAGACCTTACTTGATCTCTTCATGGGTAGTTACGCATATGGGGGCTGTTGCCAATTGGCGGTCTCCAGATTACAACATGAGAGATTTTATACTTTTAGGTAGTTTAAATAATTCAACTTGGGTAACTCTTGATACCGTTACGAACAACACAGGTAGCGTAACCAATCGGCCGCTGCCAACTCCGGTAATGTACAGATTCGTTCAGTTATCCGTGACAAAGGGGTTAACGAACAATAATCAACTGGCTGCTGTAGTTGATTTAGCAATCAATGGTTGTGGCTCATATTATCTTTCTGGTCTTAATATTAACGCCAACAACGTTGCGTTGGTAACCAATCCAACTTTTGCGCCAACCACACTAAATTATACAACGGCAAATGTGCCATATGCCACATCAAGCGTCAACGTGGTTGCCAGTTCGCAAGATCCATCAGCTTCCATAAAAATTAATGGTGCAGCCGTATTAAATGGTTCAAGCACGCCTGTTAATTTAAATGTAGGAAGCAATGTTATCACAATTGCGGTGACTTCATTTGACGGGACAACTCTAACCTATACGGTTACAATTGTCAGAGAGCAAGGTGCTGGTCTGAGTGGTCTTACAATCAGCAGCGGTGCATTAAGTCCAGTATTCGGAAGCGATACATTAGCATATACGACTGCAAACGTAGGTTTTGATACAGCCAGCGTTACAGTGACACCAACTGCTGCTACTGGGACAACCATAACAGTAAACGGAGTAGCTGCAACCAGCGGTCAGCCAGCACCAGTAACATTGGGAATCGGTAGCAATACCATCACGATTGTTACTACAACTGGTGGCGTTACTAAAACCTATACCATTACAGTGGTCAGAGCTAGCGATCCTTATTTGGCAAGTTTGACAGGGATACAAGGACTTGTATTTGTAAAAACCACATATACTTATTCATTAACTGTACCGAGTGCAACAGCATCTCTTAAGATACTGCCTACAGCAGAAGATTTGACAGCTACGGTTAAGGTTAATGGTAATGTGGTGACAGCAGGGAACAAGGCTACGGTTAACCTTGTAGTAGGTTCGAATACTTTAGTGATTGATGTCCTTTCTGCAAGTGGTGGTGACAGCCGAAAGTATACCTTTACCATTACAAGATAGGCATAAAATGAAAGTGCTTTAACTCAATTTTTAGATTGGCTTAGAAATCAAGCCATCCATCAATTAAAGAAACAGCATATATTGCATAACCTCAAGGAGATCAAATCATGATGGAAACAGAGTATCGTTTTCTAAAGGTTGATGTTAAAAATGAGGTTATGCAATTTTGTATTTCGATATTATGGATAAGGAATCTAAAGGAAAAATATAGAAAGGAGTAAACAATGAAAATAAGAAAAATTTCTCTGTTGTTAATAGTGGTCTTGATTTGGACTTCGCTGGGGATTAGTGGCTTTGCTACTACTGTTGGTGGAAGTGATTTTGCAAATGCGCCTTTGTTGACTTCATCTGTAACAAATATTGAACTGAGCGTAGGTATATTTAAATTTATACCTAGCATGTCAGGAACTTATACGATAGAAACTTTAAATGAGGAAACTGTAGGGACGGTGCCTGACACTACGGGGACACTATATGATAGTAGTGAGGCAATGATTACTACTAATATTAATGGCGGGGCGGGTTATGATGCTGGAACTGGACAGGACGGTGGTAATCCAAATGATAGCTTTAAGTTCACCTGTGTTTTAACAGCGGGTGCTACTTATTATCTTTATGTTCAAGACTATAATGTATCAGGTCCAGTGTATTTAAATAATAAGTGTGATTTAAGCATAACAGGTGGATCGCTATTTGCACCAGCGGATCTTTCTGTAACAGGTGCAAGTACCACAGCTTACTACAAAGCAGGTCAAACCATTAGCGTATCAGGAACAACCGCTAATGCAGGTGGCGGAGATGTTACTGTTGCTGCAACTATTGACGGTCATACTCAGTCCACCGTTGTAACAGGTGGGACGGGTCCTTGGACATTAAACTGGAATATTGACGGGTTGGGCATAACTCCAGGCACCTATAACCCTGAATTCACAGCTGATAATGGAGGCGGCGCAGGGATAACATCTGTCACACATACTGGTGGCATTGTCGTTGATAAAACAGCACCAATATTAAGCGGTCAAAGTGCAAGCGATATTGATAATGGTGGTGCAAAAATAAACTTCACCTCTGATGAAGCCGGTACCTATTACTATTTGCTTTATGCAGCAGCTGATGGTGCACCAAATGCAGCAACCATCAAAGCACAAGGTGCCTCAGTTGCACATGGAACGGCAGCAGCATCCGCTGCGGCACATACGGTTAATTTAACTGGGTTGAGCGAATTAACAGATTATAAAGCTTATGTAATTGTAGAAGATGCTGCGACTAATATTTCAGCGGTCTCTACCATTTCATTCTCTACGACGGCTACACCAGACGTTACGGCGCCTATTTTAAGTAGCGTCAGCGTCACTGGTGTAACACATTCAGGGGGAACATTGAACTTCACCTCTGACGAAGCAGGGACATATTACTATTTGGTGTATGCTTCAGCTGACTCAGCACCAAATGCGGCAACTGTAAAACTTCAAGGAACAGCAGTGACAAAGGGAACAGCTGCAGCTGCAGCGTCGGCTAACACCGCTACAATTAGCGGATTGAGCCCGTCCACTGCCTATAAGGTATACGTGGTTGTGGAAGATGCTTTAAGCAATATTTCGCTGGTCTCGCCAGTAACCTTTACATCTGCAGCACCTCCAGACGTTATAGCACCAACCATAACTAATGGAAATGTTACCAGTATAACAAGTTCGTCGGCTACCGTAAATTTTGATACAGACGAAGGTGGAACTTACTATTATCTGTTATATCTTTCAGGAGATGCTACCCCAGATGCAGCCACAATCAAAGCTCAAGGGACATCTATAAAAAAAGGAACAAGTACTGCGTCTCTAGCAAATACATTTAGTTTGACAGGTCTAAACGATTCCACTTCTTATAAGGCACATATCTTTGTAGAAGATGCAGCGAGCAATCAATCAGCCGTATTCAGCTTACCTTTCACAACTTTGGACGTAACAGCACCAACATTAAGCGCTACAAGTGCTAGTGGCTTAAGTGACATTGCTGGAACACTTAACTTTACATCCGATGAAGCGGGCACTTACTATTACCTAGTTTATGCTTCAGCGGCTGGCGCGCCAAATGCGGCGACAGTAAAAGCTCAAGGTGCAGCTGTAGCAAGTGGAACAGGCGCTGCATCAGCCGCAGCAAATACAGCTAGTATGAGTGGCTTAACAGCTTCAACCGCTTATAAAGCTTATGTTGTTGTAGAAGACAGTTCCAATAATATATCAGCAGTCTCAACCATAAGTTTCACAACAACAGCGACACCAGACACCACAGCACCAACATTAAGCGCTACAAGTGCCAGTGGCTTAAGTGACATTGCTGGAACACTTAACTTTACATCCGATGAAGCAGGGACATACTATTACCTAGTTTATGCTTCAGCGGCTGGCGCGCCAAATGCGGCGACAGTAAAAGCTCAAGGTGCAGCTGTAGCAAATGGAACAGGCGCTGCCTCAGCCGCAGCGAATACAGCAAGTATGAGTGGCTTAACAGCCTCAACCGCTTATAAAGCCTATGTTGTTGTAGAAGACAGTTCTAATAATATATCAGCAGTCTCAACCATAAGTTTCACAACAACAGCGACACCAGACACCACAGCACCAACATTAAGCGCTACAAGTGCCAGTGGCTTAAGTGACATTGCTGGAACACTTAACTTTACATCCGATGAAGCAGGGACATACTATTACCTAGTTTACGCTTCAGCAACTGGTGCTCCAAATGCGGCGACAGTAAAAGCTCAAGACCATCCATCAATTAATGCCTCGCCACATGAGGGCATCGCCAGAACAGGCCATCTGATATCCTTGTGCGCTGGATTTTGGAGGCT
>CAXXWB010000003.1:0-12217 GCA_963677505.2 uncultured Acidaminobacter sp. | reverse complement strand
CAGTATGAATGGCAATAAGTTGGCAATTCTTAAAAACTCTGCTAAGGCATTTGTTCAGCATATGAAGAGCAATGGGGTTTCAGGGGATAAAATAACCTTGGTCTATTTCCACACCCGCTCAACAAAAGTTGACACTTATAATTACCCCGCTTTTAATGGGCTTGAATCCTCAATTGATAATTTATACGCCAGCCGAAATGAAGGTGTAAATGGGGGAACAAACTATGAAGATGCCCTCCAAACCGCCAATAATTATTTCAGCACAGCTTCTTCTGCCAATTCGGTGGTCTTTTTCTCAGATGGCGTACCAACTTTCTATAATAAAAGTAACGGCTCTTTAGGTGGTACTGGCTATGAAGAGCCCGATAGAAACTATGAACTTGAAAAATGTAAATCAGAGGCGGTAGATGCTGCATCGGCTTTAAAAAACGAAGCGACTATTTACACCATCAGCCTTGGAAACAATCAAACCCAACATAATGTCATGGCCAACATCGCCTCTAATAGCAACTGTGCTTTAATTTCTCCTGGGGTGACCGAGTTAACGGCGGCCTTTAAGAAAATAGCCGAAAATGTTGCTGCAAAAGAAATAGCCAACATCAAAGTTCAAGGGACGGTGCCTACAGGCATGACCTTAAATGAATCCTCTGTACCAGAAGGATACTCTTTGAATTGGATTAACCAAAGCACTTATGAAATCTCAGTTCCTAAAGTCATATTTCCAATTGGCGGAGCAACGCCTAGTCCTTTCTATTTTGATATTTCCTTCACAATAGATAACCAAGGGAATAAGGTATTAGGAGCAGGGGTTGCAGATTATACAGACACAAACAATATTGACAGAGTTCAAGTGATACCAGGCATTCAAATTTATGTCAATGCTGTAGATAATTTAGACATTACAGTGACTTCTGCACTAGCAAATAATCAAACGAACTACAAGGTGGGTGAATCAGGCGGTCTCAGATATACCATTACCCCATCTGGAGGCGTGACCAGTACCAGCAGACCACCTGTGAATACGGTTTTAGTTTTAGACATTTCAGGTAGTATGAATGGCACAAAATTAAGCACTTTAAAAAGTTCAGCTAAGGCTTTTGTAGAGCATATGAAGGCAAATGGCGTCGTTGGAGATAAGATAACAATAGTTTCTTTCCATACGTTTGCATCCCAAGGAACCTCCTATGCTTACCCAACTTTTAACGGAATTGAGGACCAAATTGACAGTTTGAGTGCCAGTAATTATTCTGGAAGTAATGGTGGTACGAACTATGAAGATGCCTTAGCAACCGCTAAAAGCTATTTTGAAAATAAATCAGATGCCAATTCAATAGTCTTTTTCTCAGACGGTGTACCAACTTATTATGATGGAAACGACCGTTATTATTGGAGCTGGAGTTGGAATCCCGCTCAAAAAAAATATATGAATCAATTGGTTCGACGTAGCGACTATGAAATGAACATCCAAGGTCCTGGCTATTACAGTACATCAGATACAGTCAGCCAAGCACAAAGTGCTGCAACCCAGCTTAAATCTGTAGCTAAAGTATATACCATCAGTTTAGGTTCAGATGCGAGTCAGAACAGTGTCATGAACAGCCTTGCCTCAGATAGTAACTATGCTTTGATTTCTCCGGGAATCACGGAGTTAACACAGGCGTTCAAGAATATTGCTGAAAAAGTTACTGCTAAGGAATTTACCAACATCAAAATTAAAGGTTCAGTTCCTGAGGGAATGACCATTAATACAGCCTCTCTACAACAGGGTTATACCCTTAACTGGATTAATGCAAGTACCTATGAAATTTCAGTTCCCAATGTAGTGTTCCCGGCAGACGGTTCAACGCCAAGTCCAGTTTTCTTTGATTTACCGTTTACAATTAACAGTGAAGGGACAAAAGTATTCGATAATGGATTGGCGACCTACACAACGGCACAAAATGGAAATGGTTCACAGACGATTCCCAATGTACAACTCAATGTATATCATATTTTGCCACCTGTGATAACGGCTACACCTACATTGCCAACTAATCAAAATGTAGCTGTAACCATTTCTTTCCCAGGGACCACCACTGGAAAGTACTATAAAGTGGTAGCAAAGGGTGAGAACCCCGATGCGGTGGCATATAAGGCTGTAACCCAGTCTAGTGTCAGTGTAACTGTAACCGAAAATGAGACAACCATATACGCTTATAGTGTGAACAATCTCTACACCAGTGTTGTGAGCACCTATACAGTTAATAACATTGATAGAGTGCCACCAACTACACCAATCATCACCGAAGGCACGCCAAGTTCTAACGGCTCAGGCGTGAGTATAGCGGTAACCATCAGTTACTCTGGAGATTCGGTTGTGAAAGAATATCGAATTGGTACAACGGGGGATTGGATACCATATACTGGAGCCTTGAATATCACTGAAAACGGTATAGTCATTCAAGCCCGTGGCAAAGATGCAGCAGGGAATTATAGTGAGATTGCCAGTCATACAGTTAATCAGCTGATGGGCTCAACGAAAGACTCCTCCATAACCTTTTTAACCAAAAGAAATAGTGTATTGGTTATTCAAAATGGTAGCTTTATATCGGTTATCAATTTTAAGACTAATGAATCGGTGAAAAAACAAGTTCAGCTCTCTCTGACTATGGACAAGAATTCAAGCTTGTTCAATAAAATGATATTGCCATCTCAAGTACAGGCCACAGTTTCAAATGGCAGTAAAGTCATTTTCAATGTCAAAAAAGATATGAGCAGTGGTAAAATTATTTTAACCTCAGCGGGTAAAGTCCCTGCTGGCGAAATTAGCTTTACCGCTAATTTGTTGGTCAAAGTCAATCATGCAGAAATTTCTAACTACTATATCAATATAGAGGGTTCGACTTCTGCAGATTTGAAAATCGAGGTTGTTAAAAATCCACCAATTAAGTAAGTCTTAAAGAACCAAATAAAATAAACCCGCAGAATCCACACCTTTAAGGTGCTTATTCTGCGGGTTTTCTTGTATTTTGCCTCTTATCTTATCAGCTCTATCCCTTTATTAGCAAGCGCATCTGCCAATATGTTCATTTGCGTAAAGTATTGAAAAACCTCAGTGCTGTATTTCTCTCGGTTACTGGCTTCCAGTTTTGTTTTCCATTTATTAATCTCTGAAGTACTGGCCCCATCCAAGTGTCCTTTGAGTTTAAGAAATTCTATTTTAGACTGCATTTCTACAAGGGACAATAATTCCTGCCATAAATCCTTATTTTCAACAGGCTTTTTTTGTGAATTGATCCAACCGTTTTTTTGCCAGTTAATATGCCAACCCTCTTTGAAGCAATTAATCACATACGCACTGTCGGAGTATATTTTGACGGGAATATTTTTAGACTTAAGGGCCTTTAGGGCTTCTATGACCGCAGTCATTTCCATGCGGTTATTGGTGGTGTTTTTTTCCCCGCCGTAAAGCTCTTTAACTTGGTCTTGGTAGGTGAGAACGGCACCCCATCCCCCTAGGTTTTGGTCGCTCTGATTATTGGCACAGGCACCATCTGTAAAGATTAATATGGTTTTCATAAATTAGGCTCCTTAATAGTCACTTTGTACATAATATACCACACTGGAGAGATTGATAGCGGCTTTTTTTGAGGTTGTACAACAATTCTAATCATTTGTTAAAAAGCATATATTCTATTATTAAAAAGCATATATACTATGGGTAAAGTCATTGTTATTGTATGATGATATTCTTTGTCTTTAAATAAAAAGATAGTTAAATTGGCTACATTTTATTTGTAATGCTAGTGAAAAAGCTTTATAATGAAATCAGAAAAATCAGAATATTTTTTAAAAGTTGATGAAAAATAGGGAGGCAACGCGTGGACGCATTGGATCGGCAAATTCTAGAAATCCTACAACAGGATGGCAAAATCAGTATCTCGGAGCTGGGTAGAATGATAGGACTCTCTACGACAGCCACTAAGGAACGGGTTAAAAAATTTGAGCAGGAAGGTTATATTGATCGCTATGCAGCTATTCTCAATTCTGAAAAGATGGGATACGGCTTGACCGCTTTTATTACTGTACCTGTTGGCGATTTAGACATCATCGAAATGGGTGAGCGCATGATCGCCATGCCTCAAGTGCAAGAATGCCACAAAGTGACTGGTGGCGCTTGTTTTTTAATTAAAGTTAAAGCGCAGAATACCAAGGATTTAGAGAAAATTATCGATCAAATTAATCAATATGCCAAGAATACGTATACCTACATTGCTCTGTCCACATTAAAGGAAAACCAAGAGATTCAAGTTCTATAGGCGTTAAACTCATTTGTCATCAGCAAAGGATATTCTTGAAACAGCTAAAAATAATTCAACCATTACAAAAGGGGGCTTCACTGTGTTCAAATCAGTAGCGGAAGTACAAAGTTTTTGTAAAGAAAAAGGGATTAAGCTGATCGATTTTAAAGTAGTAGACCTAGCAGGAAGATGGCACCATTTAACCATTACAACCGAAAAATTTAACGAGGAACTCATGGCAACGGGTATCGGCTTTGACGGATCAAGCTATGGCTTTTTATCTGTTGAAAAATCCGATATGGCCTTTAAGCCCGATTTAAAAGCCGCCTTTGTAGATCCTTTTATGGAAATACCAACCCTATGTTTTTTAACAGATATATATACCGTCGGGAAAGAAATGAAGCGCTATGAAGGGGATCCAAAATACATAGCAGAAAAAGCAGAAGCCTATCTCTTAGCTTCTGGCGTAGCAGACCAATGTTTACTCGGCCCTGAATTTGAATTCCATATTCTCGACCACTGTTCGTTCAGCAATGAACCGCACAACTTTGGCGTAAAACTAGACAATGAGAATGCGGAGTGGCATACAGGCGATCAAAACTTTAATAACGGCTACAAAGTCGGTTACAAAGGTGGTTATCACGTAGACTTGCCTTTCGACAACAACTGGGCACTTCGAAATGAAATGGTCATGCTTTTAGAAGAAGCAGGGGTTCCTGTTAAATACCATCACCCAGAAGTTGGCGGTCCTGGTCAGGTTGAAATTGAACTGAGCTTTGGCAGCACAGTCCAAATGGCCAACCGCACCATGATTTTAAAATACATTATTAGAAATGCAGCCGTAAGAGCAGGAAAAACAGTAACCTTTATGCCAAAACCTTTCTATAAAGAAGCAGGTAATGGTATGCACGTTCACATGATTATGTTCAAAAATAATAAACCAGTTTTCTATGATCAAAAGGGTTACTCCAGTATGAGTAAAATAGCCCATTATGCCATGGGTGGGATTTTAAAACATTCCCCATCGGTGATGGGTTACACGAACCCTAGTACCAACTCCTTCAAACGATTGGTTCCAGGTTATGAAGCGCCAGTAAGCATTTGCTACGCAACAGCCAACAGAAGTGCGGTTATTCGTATACCAGGCTATGCAGAAGCGCCTAACGAAAAGCGTTTTGAATTTAGACCTTCGGATGCGACGTCTAACCCATACTTGGCATATTCAGCCCTTCTCATGGCGGCTATGGACGGTATCAACACCAAAATTGACCCTGTTAAAGAGGGCTTTGGTCCATACGATGTGAATATTTTCGCCCTTCCAGATGAAGAAAAAGCTAAAATCAAAGGTTTGCCAGCAAACTTAGATGAGGTAGCCAATGAGTTGGAAGCTGACAACGATTACTTAAGAGCGGGCGGCGTCTTTACAGAGGGCATTATCCGCGATCAGCTCAAGCGCATTCGAAAAGATGCAAAAGAAGTATCGATTGTGCCGACACCTTATGAATTTAAGCTGTATTATGACCTATAGAAAATAGACACCAAAAATCTATTGAGAAAATAATGAGTTAATGAGAAAAATCCCGAAGAAGCACACAACCTTCTTCGGGATTTTGTATATACATTTAACCTAAGCGTGCTTTTTGTTTTTCAGGGCAGGTGTTATAATAAAGTGTAAGTTCGAATCGGCGCACTTGGCGCTTTATGGAGGTAAAACCTATGCAAATAGCATTAATAGCCCATGACAAGAAAAAAGATGAAATGGTGCGCTTCGCAGTGAAATATAAAGAGATTCTAGTCAAACATAACCTCTTCAGTACAGGAACTACAGGTAAGAGAATTCACGATGTCACAGATTTACCTGTTAAGCGTTTTCTTTCAGGTCCAATAGGCGGCGACCAACAAATCGGCGCGTTGGTAGCTGAGGACGTGGTAGATTTGGTAATTTTCTTAAGAGACCCATTGACTGCTCAGCCCCATGAACCAGATGTGCAAGCACTTCTCAGAATTTGTGACGTTCATAGAGTACCGCTGGCAACCAATATCATTTCTGCAGAACTTTTGCTTCAAACGATGGATGGTACTGACTTTGACAGAAGAGCAGTAAAAAAGGAATACTAGAAAAAGAACACCTGTAAAAGTATGTTCTAATAGCAAAAGTAAAAATTAATATAAAGCGCTGATTTCAGGAATAACTTTTCTGGAATCAGCGCTTTTTTATATGAAAAAAGGAAAAATGTATTTAATTCTTAAGATAAAATTAATGTATAAGAAATATTATGCCGTAGGCAATATATGTTATAATTGCCTAAATAGAAGTAAAAAGGAGCCAATTGGATGAATATTTTTCTGATATGTTTTTTAACAGGTTTGGGAATTTTGCTGTTTAACATTATATTTGGAAGTCTGTCAGATTTTTTCTCCATGGATTTGGACCTAGATTTTGATACAGATGTGGGAGGAGACCATTTGGGTCACGGATTTTTAGCCTTTCTAAGTCCTTCAACCATTTCGGGTTTTCTCACGGCCTTTGGCGGGATGGGTATGTTCTTTACCTACTTAGCCCTTCCACTCTTACTAGTTTGGCCTATTGCCATTTTTTCAGGTGTTATTTCAGGTTGGCTCTTAATGAAATTAATGAGATTTCTTAAAAAGCATGAAAATGGCAGTGTACCTGACGATGATGACATCGTTGGTTTGCCTGCTCAAGTAGTAAATGCCATTCAAGAAGGCGGCTATGGGAGCATTCGCTATGTTTTCAACGGGAATACCTTTACATCACCAGCAGTTAGTTATGATGGCGCGGCCATCCCTCAGGGGTCAGCGGTAGCTATTGTTTCTATAGAAAAGCACTTGTACTATGTCAGTGAAATTAATCTAGAGGAGTGATCAGAGTGAACCCAGTTATTTTTATCATCCCAGGAGCAGTTATTTTAATACTGCTGCTGATCATGGTCGGTATTCTATCCATGTGGCGGAAAGTTCCACAAGACAAAGCCCTTGTTGTTACAGGTCTTAAAAAGCGTGTTATTACAGGTGGTGGCGGTATTGTCATTCCAATGTTGGAAAGAACAGATAAAATCTCTCTTGAAAACATGAAAATTGAAGTCCGTACAGAAGGCGCCTTAACAGAACAGGGCGTTGACATTAAAGCCGATGGTGTAGCCGTCATTAAAGTTAAATCAGATATGGGCTCTATCTTATCCGCTGTTGAACAGTTTAATACGGGCAATGAGAACAAAACCATTGACGTCATTAAAGACACAGCAAAAGATGTTTTAGAAGGTAAACTAAGAGAAATTATTTCTAAACTAACCGTTGAAGAAATTTATAAAGACAGAGAAAAATTTGCGTCGCAAGTTCAACAAGTGGCAGCGATGGATTTGGCTGAAATGGGTCTTGAAATTAAAGCCTTCACAATCAGAGATATTTCAGACAACAACGGTTATTTAGAAGCCCTTGGTGCTTCTAGAATTGCCGAAGTTAAAAGAGATGCTGAAATTGCTAAAGCAGAGGCTTTTAAAGAGACTAAAATTAAAACAGCTGAGGCAAATCGTTTAGGGGAAGCGGCTAAACTGGTTTCGGAAACACAAATTGCGGAAGCAGCAATGGAAAAAGAACTGAAAGTTCAAGCCTACCGTAAAGATCAAGAAACAGCGAAAGCAACCTCTGACTTGGCTTATCAAATTGAAACCAATAAGGTGAGAAAAGAAGTTATTGAGACAGAAATGCAAGTTGAAATCACAAAGAATCAGCGTGAGCGAGAAGTTACAGAAGCTTCTATGCAGGTTGAAATCACTAAAAAACAAAAAGAAATCGAACTGGCAGAGCAAGAAGCACTTCGTAAAGAAAAGGAACTTGAGGCGACGATGAAAAAACAAGCCGATGCAGAAAAGTATCGTGCTGAGAAAAATTCTGAAGCTCTTAAATATAAAGATATTCAAGATGCTGAAGCCAGAGCTAAAACTATTGAACTAGAAGGTAAAGCCAGAGCGGAAGCTACTAGACTTCAAGGGATGGCAGAAGTTGACATTATTCGTGAGCGTGGTATTGCAGAAGCAGAAGCTATGATGAAAAAAGCGGAAGCTTTCAAAATGTACAACGAAGCGGCGACAGCTCAAATGATTATTGAAAAATTACCTGAAATTGCCCGTGCCGTTGCAGAGCCATTGTCTAAAACTGAAAAAATTGTCATTGTGGACAGTGGATCAGGAGATGGTAAAGGTGCTTCAAAAGTGACAGGTTATGTGACGGACATCATGGCTCAATTGCCTGAAACGGTAAAAGCTCTCACTGGGGTAAATGTTATGGATTTGATTTCTTGCAATTTGAATAAAGATAAAATATAATGAAGTCAGTTGAATAAGCGGGTGATGGTGTTCGCCCTAATTGCCTTATTTTCTGAATAAAGCTGATGACTCCTATGGCCACAAAACCATAGGAGTTTTTTATTTCCATATTTTTGAAGAGAGAGGATGAATCTATGACGACGAGTTTAGCAATTGTAATGCTTTTAGGGCTTTTGTGTAATTATCTATTCACTAAAATAAAGCTTCCAGGATTGTTGGGAATGCTCATTTTAGGTATGTTTCTAGGGCCTCATGGTCTAGACTGGCTTGACAAAAATTTACTGATGCTTTCTAGCGATTTTAGAAGCATTGCCCTAATTGTCATTTTACTCAGAGCGGGTATTGGCATTAAAAAGGAAGACCTTAAAAAAGTAGGAGTTCCTGCACTAAAAATGAGTATCCTTCCAAGCCTTCTTGAAGGTTTTGCAGTGGCTTTCTTCAGTGTTAATTTTCTAGGTTTTACATTTGTGGAAGGAGGAGCGTTGGGCTTTATTTTGGCCGCCGTATCACCTGCAGTAGTAGTACCTGCTATGTTGGACTATATCGAGAAGGGCTATGGGAAGGCAAAGAGTATCCCTACTTTAATTTTGGCTGGGGCCTCAGTGGACAATGTGTTGGCAATTACCATTTTTGGAACCTTTATTGGCATGTTGACGGGTAGCCAACTCAGTATGGGACAAAGAATGCTGAATATCCCCATATCTATTCTTTTAGGCGGCATTGTGGGAACCTTAGTGGGACTAGGTTTAGTGTACAGCTTTAAGCGTTTTCACATTCGAGATACAAAAAAAATTATGATCTTGCTGGGAACCGCTATTTTGCTCACTACTTTAGAGAGGGCTCTTAAGAGCAAGGTTGAAATTGCAGGATTGATTGGAGTTATGACCATTGGCTTTATCATTATTGAGAAAAGTCCTGAGGTAGGAAAGCGTTTGGCTGTTAAGCTGAACAAGATATGGATTTTTGCAGAGATTCTGGTCTTTGTTTTAGTTGGAGCGCAGGTAGACATGGGTGTAACCTTGGAAATTGGTGCTTTGGGAGTCATCGTACTTCTAGTTGGCTTATTCTTTAGAAGCCTTGGCGTCTGGATATCCTTGTTAGGGACTCCCCTTGAAACTAAAGAAAAGCTATTCTGTGTGGTCGCCTATTGGCCTAAAGCAACTGTACAAGCCACTGTTGGAGCAATTCCATTAAGTCTTAAACTGCCCCATGGAGAAATTTATTTAGCCCTAGCGGTATTGGCAATTCTCATCACGGCACCTATAGGAGCGATTGCTATTCAATTTTTTGCCCCTCGTTGTTTAAAACAGGGATAAATTGTGGATAAGTTGTGGAAATTGTGTACAAAGAACGCTTGTTCGATTTTGAATTTGAAAGGTTATTCACAAAAGGGGCGACTTATCCACAAAAATTATGTATAACTTGTCAGTAAGCTGTGAATTTAGTCTGAAAAACCTGTTGAAAACATTTTGCCCTGGGTATAAATGATAAGTGCCCAATTCTTGTTAATGATGAGGCGCTGTGTTATGATTGGTATGAAATTTAATTGATAAATAGAATTTTGGGTGTGTGAGGCGAAAGCCATCATTTAAACAGGAAGTTCGGTGAAAAACCGACACAGTCCCGCTACTGTAATTGAAAGCTGTCAAAGGAATTTGAAGTGCTTTCATAAGTCAGGAACTGGCCCAAGGTTTTCAGGCATTTTGTCTGGCTCAGTATACAAAATCACGCGGATGAGGACGTACTGGTAATTGATAGTGTTTTTCGCACTTATTTTTCCAGTCCTCTTGAACTCACAAGGAGGATTTTTTTATGAAGAAAATAAAGCACTGGTTATTGGCAAGTATGATGATCATGACATTAGTAATCTTGGCAGGCTGTCAATCGGCAAAGCCTGAAGCCGCAGTACCAAAAGAAGCTGAAGCTACAGCTGCAGCAGTGTCAACCACATATCCACTGACGATTACAGATGCATCTGGGACAGAATTTACATTTGATAAACAACCTGAAGTGGTTATTTCTCTTTCACCAGCAGCAACGGAAACGATCTTTGCCATTGGCAAGGGGGATTTGCTAAAAGGCAGAACAGATTACTGCAACTATCCTGTTGAAGCACAGCAGGTACAAAGCCTTGGCTCTATTATGAAACCCAATGTAGAAGCTATTGTAGCCCTTAAACCTGACGTAGTATTTGTATCAAAGATGTTCTCTGACGATGTAAAAGCTCAAATGGACTCCCTAGGCATTAAAGTATTTAACCTTGCAGCTCATGATACTGTCGATGGTGTTTATACATCGATTATCAGTGCAGGTCAAATTTTAGACGCTCCATCTGAAGCAGATAAAATCGTGACGAATATGAAAAAGACCATTGCAGATGTGGCTGAAAAAGTTAAGGGTGCGGAGCCTAAATCCGCATACTACGTGGTAGGTTATGGCGAATACGGAGATTACACAGCGGGCAAAGGAACCTTTATTGACCAAATGATTACCATGGCAGGTGGTACAAACGCCGCCAATGATGTGGAAGGCTGGAAGTATTCTCTCGAAAAATTAATTGAAAAAAATCCAGATTTCTTAATTTGTAAGAATGACGATGGTGATAAAGCCGGCATTGAAGCGGCAAATGGCTACAAAGATTTAACAGCAGTTAAAGAAGGTCGATTGATTGAAATTGAAAACGAATTATTAGATATTCAAGGTCCTAGAACGGCAGAAGGCGTATTGGCACTTGCTAAAATTCTTCACCCAGAGTTGTTTAAATAATGAAGACTCGAAGATCGCCCTTGTGGCAGGGAATTTTAATATTGGGGCTCCTTCTCATAGCCGTGATTATCATCTCTGCCAGTGTTGGAGCATCTTCTATTTCTCTGGTAGACTGTTTTAAAATCATATTCGGCAATCTGCCCTTTGCAGACCGTTGGATTGACATGGGTTCTGTACCCCCTGAGGCTGTTACCATTATTAATCAGGTCAGATTGCCTAGAGTAATTTTGTCGGCGATTGTAGGCATGGGTCTTGCGGCATCTGGGGTAGTTTATCAGGGTATCTTTAAAAATCCTATGGCAGACCCTTTCGTGCTAGGTGTTTCATCTGGTGCAGCGGTTGGGGCAACACTAGCCATTGTTACTGGGATTGGCGTTTATGCCATTGGTCCCATCAGCATGATATCCGTATCCGCATTTTTAGGGGCGTTGCTGTCTGCAGCCTTTGTTTTTAACTTAGCAAGGGTTGGCAATAAGACGCCAGTGGTCACCCTCCTCTTGTCAGGGGTTGCAGTGAATTTCTTCTTATCTTCCATTATTTCTCTCATCATGTCTTTAGAGCATAACCAAATTGAGCGAATCTATGCTTGGACCATGGGAAGTGTTTCTGCAGCGTCGTGGGAGAAAATAGGCATTACCATTGTCCCACTTTCCATAGGACTGGGGCTCATGTGTATTCATGTGAGAGAACTGAATGCCTTCGCTCTCGGCGAGGACAATGCAAGAAGCCTTAGGCATAGACACGGAGAAGACTAGAATCAGACTTTTATCCATTTCTTCTCTTGTAACGGCTTGTGCAGTTTCAGTCAGTGGCATTATCGGTTTT
>CAXXWB010000002.1:0-10316 GCA_963677505.2 uncultured Acidaminobacter sp. | reverse complement strand
TAAAAGAACCTACAGAAATCATAGAGCCAAAACCATTTAAGCCCGAGTTAATAAATCAATCTCCTGCTGACAGCGTCAAAAAGAGACGATTGCGTTTTAAATTTCCAAAACTACATCTTAGACTTCCAAAGTTAGATGATTTTAAAGAGATGATTCGAGAAGTAAGATCTTTTAAATTATCAGATATGAAATTCTTCATTTTCGACCTTTCTGAGATTAGGCATGGTAAATTTAAATTCAGAAAGCCCACAAAATCTGAATGGCTAGCTATGGGTATAGTGGTTGGTACCATTCTCATACTTGTTATTGCCATAGTTAACAAACCTAAATCTCAATTTGAAATTGCTTTTGATACTAGTGCTTTTGAATGGTCTCAGGACATTACTACGGATATTAGCGAAGAAAACCAAAAAGACTTACCACCCGTTACAGCAACCATGATAGATATTGCAGTTAAAAAAGCTCAATCTATGCCTGGCGTTCAAATGGCTGGCGTTATGGTCCAAAAAAATGTCATTGGCTTTATTGTCATGACAAAACCTGAGGCTGACCGCAAACAGGCCAAAGAAGCTTCTGAAGCATTTATAAAAGCTCTTTCCTCAGCGGCAGCGGCAGAAAACAAGGATCTTAGCGGTCCTGGTCCAATTGGCTATGGCGAATTGTTTGACTACTACGCCCTTCTTGTTGTAGCAGGAGAGAATTACGATAACCTTTTAATAAAAGGCTCTAAAAATCCGAAAGCACCTGGTATTTATTGGCGCAACGAAGAGAAATAGGAGCCTCGCCAAATTATAATAAAAAAAAGCTGACACATACCATTGGGTATTTGTCAGCTTTTTTTATAGCAGTTATTTATTCTTCATCATATTCTAAATCATCTTCAAAATCTTCACAGCAACAGCAGCTTCCAAACATGGATTTACACTTGCCTGAAAAATCCTTGGCTGAAGACGAAATTAAATCTCTTGTTTCAGCACCATCCTTAGGTGCAAATAGAAGGGCTACGATAGAACCAATCGCTGCACCAATTAGTACGCCTGATAAAAGCATATTGATATTGGTACGTTTTCTTTGTCTTTCAAGTTCTTGAAGTTTGCTTTTTCTAACGACGATCATGGGTAATTCCTCCTTTAAAGTTTATAAAAAGTCATTAATTATATTTCTAGTTACAAGTAAATTTCATTTGATGCTTCTTATCTTGACTTAAATAACTAAGAAACAAGATACAAACAACAGCAAATAATACCTTGCTGCTATTATGCTTAAAGGTTTTATTTAACGAATTGGTATTTCCGCTGGACAGATTAAAATTCAATAAATTGAAATTAAGGGTTCTATGGGTCGGTCTAAGTCTAGTTGCTCTAACGATGTCTGACTTGCTGTATGTATTTCTATAATTGCCCATCATATCGCCGCATCACTCCTTTTCAATGATTATTCCCATTATACTCTGTTTTAAACCAAAAGTCTGTTATAATATTAGCGTTGATATTGATATAGGAGGTAACAATTTTGGAGAAATGGCGCAAAATACAAAACGGATCAGATATTAGAGGCGTTGCACTTGAAGGTATTCAAGGCGAATCAGTCAATTTGACTCAAACTGAAGCCATGTTGATTGGCTATGGTTTTTACAAATGGCTTTCTGAGAAGAAATCTTCTGATTCCCCTTTAAAAATTACTGTAGGACACGACTCAAGGTTGTCTGCTCAAACCATGAAAACTGGCATTATTTCAGGTATAAGCAATGCTGGCGGTCTTCCAATTGACTGTGGCCTCGCAACAACCCCTTCCTTGTTTATGAGTACCCTTTTCGAAGAAATTAAAGCAGACGGGGCAATTATGATCACTGCAAGTCACTTGCCATTTAACAGAAACGGCTTTAAGTTCTTTACATCAGAAGGTGGTTTAGATAAGGCTGATATTACTAGAATTCTGGAATTCTGTCATGAAGCAGAACAAAATAACAGTTGCCTTTACAGCGAAGTTAAAGCGGATCATTATGGGCTCATTGACCGTTACAGTACTCATTTAACAGAACTCATCCAAAAAGGTATTGCTGACCCTAATGGATTTGAAAAGCCCCTAGCTGGGTTTAAAGTCATCGTTGACGCAGGTAATGGCGCCGGCGGCTTCTTTGCTGAAAAAGTATTAAAACCTCTCGGTGCAGATGTTACAGGTAGCCAATTTTTAGAACCAGACGGTACGTTTCCTAACCATCAGCCAAACCCTGAAGACAGCGCTGCAATGGCCTCAATTACTGAAGCAACCCTTAAAGTAAAAGCTGATTTAGGCATTATCTTTGACACCGATGTGGATCGTTCTGCCGTAGTCCTCAGCGATGGTTCTGAAATCAACCGAAACCGCTTAATTGCTATGATGAGCGCCATCGTATTAAAAGATCATCCAGGTTCAACTATTGTAACAGACTCAGTTACTTCAGATGGCTTAGCCGATTTCATAACCAGCCTTGGTGGTAAACACCACCGCTTTAAACGTGGGTATAAAAATGTAATCAACGAATCTATGCGTCTAAACCAAGAAGGGATTGAAAGTTCTCTTGCCATTGAAACTTCTGGTCACGGTGCTTTAAAAGAAAACTATTTCTTAGATGACGGTGCTTACATGGCTGTCAAAATATTGATTGAAATGGCACGCCTCAATCAACAAGGTAAACAATTGACGGATTTGATTTCTACCTTATCTGAGCCTTTAGATTCAGATGAAGTTAGGGTAAAAATCATGTACGATGACTTTAAAGTAATTGGTGAAAAAATCATTGAAGACTTAAGATCTCACGCTGCCTTCTTCTCAGGTTGGATGCCTGTGGCGGATAATTTTGAAGGCATTCGCTTCAAATGCTTAGATGATAAAGAAGATGGTTGGTTCCTAATTCGCATGTCATTACACGACCCAGTCATTCCTATTAACATTGAGTCCAATGTTACCGATGGCGTTCGCGAAATTGCTTTCAAAGTGTATTCTATTCTCGATAACTATGATTACCTAGATTTGTCGGGATTTGACAGAGTATTCTTAAAAAAATAAAATAGTTTGCATAAATATATTATGTAAACTAAAACATAAAAAAGTAAGACCTGCCTCTAAAAAATATTTTCAGTGGGCAGGTCTTATTTTTTATGCATATTTTTATTAATTTCATTTTTGCTTATTTTTAATAATGACGTCTAATCTTTAATAATTTATATTCTAGCAACGCCGCTTTCCTTTGCCGCTTGTGAAACAGCCTTTGCCACTGCTGCACCTACCGATTTGTTTAGGGCATTCGGAATAATATAACTATCACAAAGTTCGCTGTCTTCAATAATACCTGCGATGGCATAAACGGCTGCCATTTTCATTGCATCGTTAATATCTGATGCTCGAGCATCTAATGCTCCTCTGAAAATACCTGGAAAGGCTAAAACATTGTTGATTTGATTGTCAAAATCACTTCTGCCAGTGCCAACGATTCTAGCACCTGCTGAAATAGCAATATCTGGCATAATTTCTGGTACAGGATTAGCCATCGCAAAAACAATGCCGTCTTTGCCCATAGAAGCGACCATTTCCTTGGTTACTACATTAGGCGCAGAAACCCCTATAAATAAATCTGCACCAGCCATTGCCACGCTCAAATCCCCTTTTAAGCCTTCAGGGTTTGTCGTCTTAACCAATTGCTGTTTAAATTCATTGTCCCCTGCATTAGCTAAATCTAATATGCCGTCTTTGTCACAAACGACAATATGCTGACAGCCGAATGCTTTTAACAATGTAATGATAGAAGTTCCTGCCGCCCCTGCGCCATTAACGACTATTTTTATATTTTTCATTTCCTTTTTAACGACTTTCAGCGCATTGATAAGGGCTGCACAGACAACAATCGCTGTGCCATGTTGGTCATCGTGGAAAACAGGAATATCTAAAAGACTTTTTAGCTTTTTCTCAATTTCAAAACATCTTGGTGCTGCAATATCTTCCAAATTAATACCACCAAAGCTTGGGGATATCAGTTGCACGGTTCTTATAATTTCATCTGTATCTTTTGTGTCTAGGCAAATTGGAATGGCATCTACATTGGCAAATTCTTTAAATAAAATAGCTTTGCCTTCCATAACTGGAAGTGCTGCTTCAGGACCTATATCGCCAAGGCCAAGTACAGCTGTGCCATCTGTAACTACCGCAACCATATTCCCTTTTGAGGTATATTTGTATACATTTTCTTTGTTTTCGTAAATTTTACGACAAGGTTCTGCAACGCCAGGGGTATAAGCCACACTAAGATCATCACGATTATCAATGGCAACTTTTGATTTGATTTCTAACTTACCGATCATTTTTTCATGTAGTCTAAGACTCATTTCGTTATAGTTCATTTGAAACCTCCACCTTTAAATCTAGTCACAGCTATTATACACATATATTAACTATTATTCAATACAGCAGATATAATATTCGTACTAATCCGAACATTAAGTCTTATAAGTATTTCTAGTCTCACATTTACCTTAGATGGCTATATGTCCTTTACAATCAATATTAAAATGATTATGCTTATATCAAATTCAGTAAAATAGCAATATTGACCCCATTATAGGCTTGCTTATTTACCTATTCAATCGGAGGAATTATGAACTATAGAAAAAATTTCAGTATTCTCGTCAGTTTTATTGTCATGTTTACCATTGCAATAGCATCAGGTATTCGTGGACTTCTCGTTCCTAACTTTATGACATTTTTTCACGTCAGCAGTTATCAAATCGGCTTATTGTTTTCTTTAACCACAGCGGTATCAGTTCTATCAGCCTTTTTTACAGCCCCACTATCCACTAAAATTGGTTACAAGGGCACCGTCATGGTCGGTTTGATTATTAACAGCGTTGGCTTTTACTTAACGGCTCAAACAAGTAATTTTTTACTTTTTACTTTGGGCTATAGCCTCATAACCTTTGGTATCACATTCTCTATAACTTGTCTCAATACCATTGTGACAGTAATTAAAGTCTCCTTCCAAGCGGTTTTGGTCAATATGATGCATTTCTTCTTTGGAATTGGCATAACTTTTAGTCAAAAATTTGGCGGCGATTTAATTGTTAAAGGAATCAACTGGCAAGATTTCTTTGTGACCATGTCCGCGCTTTATCTAATTTGTACAATACTCATTGCTTTGATTCAATATCCAGCTGTTTCTACAAGTAGCACAAAGAGTGGCTATCGAGACCTACCTAATAAAAAATTTATTATTTTGCTGTGCATCGCTTTAGGGTTATATATTTGCGCAGAACTTCAAACGGGAAATTGGATGATTAACTATTTGCACCAAGTTTACGGATATTCCGAGGGACATGCTGGCACTTACGCCGCTATATTCTTCGGTACTTTTAGCATTGGTCGCTTTTTAGGCGGCTTTATTGCAGAAAAGCTTGGCTATGTCAAAAGTGTCAGCATCTTCTTTTGCGGCGCCAGTGTTCTTTTTATCGTCGGCCTTCTCATGGGAGAATCAGGCTTACTCATTTTATCAGGTTCTGGCTTCTTCTTCTCGCTGATTTTTCCAACCGTAACAATATACGTGGCTAACTTATACCCGAAGCACAAAGCTACTGCTATAAGTCTTGTCTCTACAATATGTAACTTTCTAGCTCTGCTCTCTAGCTTCGCAATCGGATATTTAAACGATTTAGTTGGTACACAGCTTGCTTTTTGGTTAATACCAAGTTGTTTGGTCATGGGTGCAATACTATTTATTAGCCTCCATAGGGAGGTGCCAAAATGCGAGTTGAATCTCTAATAGAAACCATCAATTGGGATTGGATCAATACCATTACTAAGGAAAATATAGAAAAGCTATACTATAAAGATGACAATGATTGGACAACTGAAATTGATTTGGCCATTGAGAAACATCTGCTGACTTCCATTTCAACCTTTGATCCCAAGTCTACTATTGTTTCGGAAGAAGACTTTGAAACCAATCGGAATGATGAGCCTTCAAATAAGACGAATCGCAAATGGTTTGTAGATCCCATAGATGGCACTTACAATCTGACACTGGGACTTCCCTATTTTGGCATCCAGCTTTCCTGCTGGGATTTAGGATCTGACCAACCCATTCTAGGTCTTGTTTACATTCCTAGTCTAGGAGAACTAACGTGTTGGGACAATAATATGGAGAATGGCCTTTTCCAAATTTGGGACCCTCTCCAAAAGGTATTTACAATAAAATCTAATTTTAACAGGAATCCTTCAATTGAATTGTCAAAAGCCCTTTTATGCTTTGGCGATTTCTCTAGCTCCAATAAAATTTCTCGTCCCTTCCAAGGACAATTGATACAAGCTTTATCCTTAACAGCTGGAAAAATTAGACTTCATGGTGCTTCTTCTGTAGATTTCCATTTCTTATGCACGGGCAGAACTCAAGCATATATTCTCTTTACCAAGCGAGCGTGGGAAATCTACCCTGGTTTGGCACTGGCTAAAGGTTTCGGCTTGCTCTATGAATGTCTTGAAGTTAATTCATCAAACTACCAAGGACCTGTTTGGTTGATTGCATGTGACGAAATCTTCACAGAGATAAAAAATATTATACTGACCATATAAAGGGGCTGTTACTCCTCTGGATTTCCAGATTAGCAACAGCCCCTTCTTTTAAATATTCAATTTATCTTTTTGGAGCTTCTCTTTATTCTTAAAATCTGCTCTTTAGTTAAGAACCTCTAAAGTCTTATAATACCATCCATTACTACAACTGCATCTCCAGAAAGCTCAATTCTACCATCGTCTACAATAGCCAAGTGAATTTCGCCACCTCTTTTTGAAGCTTGGTAGGCAAGCATTTCTTTCTTTCCTAATATTTCAGACCAATAAGGGGCTAATATGGTATGCACCGAACCAGTAACAGGGTCTTCATCGACCCCATACCAAGGGTTGAAATACCTTGTTAGAAAATCATATTGCCCTTCTCCTTTACAAGTAACAGCAACGCCTCTGACACTAAACTCCATGTCTAAGCGTTTAAGCTTTTCAAAATCAGGCACCAGTCTTCTGACTTCCTTTTCACTACCCAGTTCAATAATCAGCTTATTCAGTTGTTCTGAATAGATAGCTCTTTCATAATTGCTGATACCTAAATACCAAAGCAGTTGATCTGAAGGTTCGATATTGCTGAACTTATCCGAAGGAAAATTCATGGTAATACCTTTGTCGCTCATTCTTGTGTATAGAAGACCCGACAAAGTGTTATAGGTCACACAATCCTTCTCAATGCCATATTCGCTATGAAGGACCTTTGACGCTGCCAAAGTGGCATGTCCACAAAGGGGGACTTCCGTTTCAGGCGTGAACCATTTCAAGTGGTACAAAGGACACTCATATTTATTTTCTTCTTCAGACCCCTTTACAACAAAAGCGGTTTCAGAATGATTGAGTTCAGCTGCAATTTGTTGCATTTCCTCATTGGTTATAAATTCATTTAGAATGCAAACACCTGCAGGATTTCCCTTAAAATGCTCACTTGCAAAAGCATCTACGTGAAAATACTTTATTTTTTTCATGTCTGCCTCCTAGGGTATGCGATAAAACTTGGAAAAAATCCAAGGGTATAAATAACTTAAAGTAAAACCTACGGCAAAATACCTAAGTACATTGAGGGTTTCTGGTAAGATCAACTTTAAACCTAACATCGTAAACATTACCACAAGGATGCCTAGGATGTATTTCCTCTTCCCGCCTTGACCAAAACCATGTATTGGCAATGGTTTTATATGGTTGTTAATGCCCATACCTATTACTACTGCAATAAAAAGTCCAAATAACTTAATTTGATCTGGGTCTCTAAACCATACAACTGAAGCAATCAAAAACACCCAAACCATTGCTTTCACCACAAGTGTATACTTCTCATAGCAGAAGTGAAACAACAAGGCAATACAAGCGCCAAGAATCCAACCCGCCAGTACATCCGTAGGCCAATGAACCCGTAAATAAAGGCGTGAAAAGCCGATGATAAGAAAAATACTGACACCTATTACTTTGATCCATTTTTCTTTGTATTCCAAAGCTAAAAAGTTGCCAAAGGCTGAAGAAGCTTGGGAATGCCCGCTAGGAAAAGAATATCCTGTGGCTGTGGATGCATCAATAGCTGTAATACCAACACCTGCTTGGAAAGGTCGTAACTCCTTAACGCTTAATTTGACAATGCCATTGAGTAGCGCACTACCAAGTACCAAATAAGCCCACTTTTCTCCTTTTTTTGAGTCCACGCACCAATAAAGCCATGCGATAAACAGGATGTAAATAGTGTCTGAACCTATTGCAGTAACAAATTTAAATATAACTGTTAAAACTGGATTTTCAATACTTTGAAGCCAAAACAAAAACCATAATCCCATGGACCGCTCCTAACATTTTACGAATCTTATTAAATATTAATAAAGCCTTCCAAATAAGTCATTATTTTACCAGAAATTTGGATTTTGTCTCCCAGGTCAGCACAGTAGATTGTGCCTCCACGTTTAGACAATTGCTTAACAACAAATTCACTTTTCCCAAGCTTTTCAGCCCAGTAAGGTACTAGTGTGCATTGAGGCGAGCCACCTGCCTGGTCTTCGTTGAGGCCCATTGAAGGTGCAAAGTATCTAAGAACATAGTCGCAGTCTTCGCCTTTAGCAGTAATAATAATACCACTGGTTTGAACATATTGTAGTTCCTCTAAATCTGGATCTAAATCCCTTACTGAATCTTCATCGTCATAAACAAGCAAATAATCTCTAGACTTATAGGCCGCCTTTGGTAACTTGCCAAGACCTTGAATCAATTCATAGGGCATTTCACATCGAGTTGTTTCGTATTTTGGAAAATGCATGGAATACATGCCATCTTCTTGCCATACTTCAATGGGCCCACTTGAACTGTTGTTAAACTGGACATGATCCTTCAAGTCGCCAAAGTGGTTGAGAATGACATAAGCAGCCGCTAGTGTAGCATGACCGCACAAATCTGACTCTTTTTGCGGTGTGAACCAGCGAATGTCGTATGCACTGCCATTTTTAATGAAAAACGCCGTTTCATACAAGCTGTTTTCAGATGCGATTTTTTGCATGGTTTCTTCAGGCAGCCACGTTTCTAAGGGTACGACTGCGGCAGGGTTGCCGTAAAATTGCATTTCTGTGAATACATCGAGCTGATAAATAGGTAATTTCATCTTCATTCTCCTTAAGATCGTTATTAAATCTTTATTTTAGATTGCTGACGCTTAAATGCATCGGTTAACAATCCACCTACTAAAATTTTAATGATCGCTGCAATGGGTACGGATAAAATCATACCCAACATGCCTCCAAAAGCACCACCAATTGAAATGGCTAATATGATCCAAATAGCTTCAAGTCCAATATAATTCCCCATTACCCTCGCCCAATAATATTAGCGTCAACCTGTTGAAGTACAACAATAAACACAATAACCCACAATGCTTTAATCGGGTCATTAAGAAGTGTAATCCCAACAGCAGGAATGGCCCCTAAAAAAGGTCCGATGAACGGAATAATATTTGTAAAACCGATGATAATCGCAAAGATCAGTGCATATTGAACACCCATTAAGCTAAGAGCAATAAATGATAATATACCAACTATTATAGCATCAACAATTAGGCCTGAAATGAACCTAGAGAATATAGTGTTTACAGTTGCCATGAAATCTAAGAACTTCATTGCTTTTTCATCACCTACAGAGGCAATGATAATGGTTTTAGAAAGTTTTTTGAATTTATCTTTGTCTAGCAAACCGTAAATGGATACGACGGTTGAGAAAACAAAGCCCATAATGGCTGAGGTGAGCCCCATAAAGAAGTTGGATACATTTTCAAGTATAATATTCGCCCAAGAAGTCAGTTGATCTTGAACCGTTAAAATAGTTGATTTAATATAGGTGCTAACTTGAGGGTTGTTTAAATCTAAAGCTTTTAACTCCACCGAAAACCTATCCATTTGACTTGGAATATTATTAATGATTTCAACAGTACCCGAGACAATAGATGGAATGACCATATTTACGAAAAGACTAACAACCAGCAAAATGCCAATATAAATAGAGGCAATGGCTAGCCCCCTTTTCATTTTAGTCACTTTTATTAAACGATCCACCAAAGGGTTTAGAACATAAGCGACTGCAAAACCAATAAAGAATGGGGTTAGAGCGCCTAATACCTTAGATACCGTTAAATAAAACACACCTAAGTTTGTAATGATTGCATATGTTACTATAATAGCAATACATATGGTAATAAAAAGATTTCTGACCTGTTTTTGGTCACTTGG
>CAXXWB010000001.1:0-15272 GCA_963677505.2 uncultured Acidaminobacter sp. | reverse complement strand
CCAAACATGAATTTAGAGGTTTGGTGGTTGCCGCCAAAGACTTCTTTAGCTTCATCTTCTGTCATGCCAACGGTGGCAATTTCGGGGAAGGTGAAGATACAGCCTGGAATGGCAGGTCGATCTAAGTGTGGGTGCGCGTCAAGAGCGTGTTCCACAGCGGTTAGGCCTTGATGGGCTGCCCAGTGAGCGAGCATCACACCGCCAGTAACGTCTCCGATGGCATAGATATGAGTCCTGTTAGTTTGATAAGCATTATTGACCACAATACCTTTTGGGGTATGTTCAATACCTGCTTCTGACAGCCCCAAACCTTCGTAATAAGGTTTTCTGCCAGTGGCCAGAAGGACTTTTTCAGCCTGAACGCTGAGTTCGCCTTTCTTGCCAATCATGTGAACCGTAAGGTTCCCATCTTCTGAGGGTTCAATCTTTTCAACCGAGACCGCCGTATGAGCGGTGATGCCTTTTCGTTTCATGGATTGAGTAAAGCGTTTGGCAATGTCAGAATCCACGGTGTTGATTAAATTTGGGAAATACTCCAGAACAGAGACTTCTGTGCCGAAAGTATTGTAAATCATGGCAAATTCTACGCCGATAACCCCACCGCCGACGATGGCGAGAGATTTTGGCAAGGTATCCATTTTAAGAAGGTCATCGCTGGTAATAACCCCATCAAGTTCGGCTCCGGGAATAGGCAAAACTGTTGGGACAGAACCAGTAGCTAATATAATCACATCGGGGAGAGTGTGATTTCGGACTGATCATCTAGAGTGATGACCACGGTTTTAGAATCTGCTAATTTGGCATTTCCTTGGAAATATTCAATACTATTGGCGCGAATCAATTGTTCAATACCTTCTCGAAGCTGAGTAGAAACTTGGTCGCATCGGCCTTTCAAAGCTGCTGGATCTACTTTTGCATCGGTGGTGGCATTTATGGCGAACGTGCTGGCGTGTTCAAAGTGAGACAAAATCTCCGCTGTGCGGTAAAGGGTTTTAGTTGGGATACAGCCTCTGTTTAGGCATGTGCCCCCAACCAAATCTTTTTCAATTAAAGTCACTTTGGCGCCAAGTTGTGCGGCCCGAATAGCGGCGGTATAACCGCCAGGACCGCCTCCTATAACGACAATATCCTTACTCATAGTTTATTCCCTTCCGAAGTTGAACTTTAAAATTGGTGTTTTTGCAGCCATGACTTCGTCCACTCTTCTGACTTGTGTAGTGTATGGCGCATCGTGAAGGAGGGCAGGATTTTCTTTGGCTTCCTCAGCAATTTTAATCATCACCTCACAGAAAGCGTCAATGGTTTCTAAACTTTCTGTTTCAGTGGGCTCAATCATAATGGCATTGTCCACAATCAGTGGGAAGTATATGGTCGGCGGGTGGTAGCCGTAATCTAAGAGACGTTTGGCAACATCTAGGGTTGGCACCATATTGGTTTTATCTTTAAGACCTGCAAAGACCATTTCGTGCATACAATTTTGGTCGAAGAGCATAAGGTAATGTTCTTTCAATTTTTCTTTAATGTAGTTGGCGTTGAGAACAGCCATTTCACTGGCTTCCTTAAGACCGTTGCCTCCCATGGTAAGAATGTAGGCGTAGGCTCGGACAGAAACGAGGAAGTTGCCGCTAAAGCCTTTAACGCGACCAATGCTGTCTGGACGGTCATAATTAAGCGACAATTGGTCGCCCTTTTGTTCCACGACAGGGAATGGCAAGAATGGAATAAGGTGTTTTTTAACGCCTACGGGACCGCCACCTGGACCCCCACCGCCATGAGGGGTAGAGAAAGTCTTGTGAAGGTTGATGTGCATCACGTCAAAGCCCATATCTCCAGGTCTTGTAATACCCATGATAGCATTGAGGTTAGCACCATCGTAGTAAAGTTGTCCGCCAGCTTCGTGAACCAATCTTGCCACTTCCTTGATGTTCTTTTCAAAGAGACCGAGTGTGCTTGGGTTGGTCAACATTAAACCAGCAGTATCAGGACCAAGGGCTCCTTTAAGAGCTTCAAGGTCCACAGAACCATCTGGATTAGACTTGATTTCAACAATTTCAAAGCCTGCAATAGCAGCACTTGAAGGGTTTGTACCATGAGCAGAATCTGGAACGATGATTTTTGTACGCTCAGGTTGGCCATTTTTAAGATGATAGGCTTTGATGATCATAAGGCCTGTCAGTTCACCGTGAGCCCCAGCGGCAGGTTGAAGACTAAAAGCATCAAGGCCGGCAACTTCTGAAAGCATATTGCTAAGACCGCTCATGAGCTTAAGGGCCCCTTGAGAATTTTTAGCAGGCATATGGGGGTGAAGGTTTGCAAAGCCTGAGAGTCTAGCAGCAGTTTCGTTAAGTTTTGGATTATATTTCATAGTACAAGAGCCAAGTGGGTAGAACCCGCTGTCGAGGCCATAGTTTTTATGTGAAAGATTGGTAAAGTGTCTGACGACTTCTGTTTCTGAAACCGAAGGGAGTTCGGCAGGCACTTCTCTGACCATGTCAGAACCAAAAATTTGCTCAGGTGTGAGCTTTGGAACATCTGTCGAAGGAAGTCTCGAAGCAATTTGACCCTCTCGGCTGAGTTCAAATATTAAGTGATCATAACGCTTCATTATTTCACCTCCATTCCATTTTTAATGGCATTAACAAATGCGTCAATTTCTGCTTTAGAACGTTTTTCTGTTGTACAAAGGAGCATAGCATTGCCAAGGGCAGGGTATTCTTTTGTAAGGTCGTAGCCTCCGATAAATCCTTTTTCAAGGAGTGTTTCATTGAGGGCTTCAATATTGCCTTTAAATAGGAATGGCATTTCTCTAAAAGCGGTACCACTGACTGCAGGGACAACGCCAATCTCAGCCAGTTTACCTTTAAGGTATTGGAGGCTGGAACCACTGTTAATGGCCGCTTCCTGAAGACCTTCTTTGCCTAGCATAGAGAGGTAGACCGTTGCCATGAGAGCGTTTAGACCTTGGTTGGAACAAATATTTGAAGTGGCTTTTTCTCTTCTAATATGTTGCTCTCTAGCTTGTAGGGTGAGAACAAAAGCCCGTTTGCCATCGGCATCTAAGGTTTGCCCCACAATTCTGCCTGGCATTTTACGCATTTGTTTGGTATTAGCTGCCATAAAACCAAGATAAGGACCGCCGAAGGCTACAGGTGTGCCAAAGGCTTGAGCTTCTCCGACGGCTAAGTCTGCGCCAAGAGACGCAGGGGTTTTGCCAATGGCAAGTGACATAGCATCGCCAATATATACGGCAAAAAGTCCTTTAGATTCGTGAGCGATGGCACCAATAGCTTCTGAATCGTGCTCAACAAGACCTAAGAAGTTAGGGTTTTGAAGAATAACACCTGCAGAAGTTTTGTCAAAATGAGCTTCAATAAAAGCTTTGTCTGTAACGCCATTCACAAGTGGGACGCTGACAATTTCAATTTTTCTGAAACCCAGGTAGGTTTTTAGAACTTGTCTCGCTTCAGGGTTTAAACCTTCAGAAATAAAAATCTTACTTCTGTTAGTTGAGCCTGCCATAAGGAGTGCAGCTTCGGAAACGGCAGTAGCGCCGTCGTACATAGAGGCGTTGGCTGTATCCAGTCCAGTGAGTTCGCAAATCATCGTTTGGAATTCAAAGATGGCTTGAAGGGTGCCTTGGCTGATTTCAGGCTGATAAGGTGTGTAAGCAGTGTAAAATTCTGAACGTGAAATCATTTGGTCAACCACTGAAGGAATGAAGCTGTCGTAAGCCCCTGCCCCTAAGAAGCAAGGGTAGTCTGATAAACTGACATTTTCTTTTGCTAAAGCACTCATGTGCTTTAAAATATCATATTCTGATATGCCGTCTGGCAAGTTAAGGGGTCTGCCGAGTTTTAAATCAGCGGGAATTTCTACAAAGAGATCATCAATTTGAGATTTTCCCATATATTCCAGCATGATTTTCTTTTCGCGATCACCGTTTGGGATATAAGGATTCATATGAGCCTCCCCTTAGCCGATAAGGGCTTCGTAGGCAGCCGCATCAAGAAGTTCGTCGAGTTCAGAAGGGTTAGACATTTCAATGGCAACCATCCAACTGCCAAAGGCATCTGAGTTAATAAGACCTGGATCGTCAACGACAGCTTCGTTAACTTCAACGACTGTGCCTGAAATTGGAACGATAATATCAGAAGCCGCTTTTACGGATTCAACCACACCCAGGTTGTCTTCAGCGCTGAAAGTGTCATCCACTTCCGGAAGTTCTACATAAACCAGTGAACCTAGGGCGTGTTGCGCGTAATCTGTAATGCCAATATAAGCCTTATTGCCTTCAACTCTAACCCACTCGTGATCTTTTGAATATTTCAATCCTGCTACTACCATTTTAAAATCCTCCTTATGAATGAATATTATTTTTTATAGTTTTTAGTCAGGAATCTCTTAGAGACCACCTGAGCTTTTGCCATGTTTTTGCGAATGCCAATTTGAATTTCAGTGCCAAGGGCGCTGTAGTCTGCGTCAATGAGAGCCATACCGATGGTTCTTTCTAAACTTGGAGAAATATAGCCCGTTGTGACGACGCCAATTTCTTTGCCATCGGCATAAACAGGGTAACCATGTCTTGGAATGCCTTTGTCAATCAGTTCAAAACCAACGCTTTTGCGTTTGAGCCCTTCTGATTTTTGAGCCACTAAAACGGATTTGCCGATAAAGTCGTCCCCTTCAAGTTTCACAAAAATACCGAGACCTGCTTCAAGAGGGGTAATGTCTTTGTCAATTTCATTGCCATAAAGGGGAAGAGATGCTTCAAAACGAAGGGTATCTCTACAGCCTAGGCCACATGGGAGAACCCCTTTGTCCTTGCCTGCTTCTAAGATGGCTGTCCACACTTTTGCAATGTCGCCGTTAGGGGCGTAAACTTCAAAACCATCTTCTCCTGTGTATCCTGTTCTAGAAACCAGACAAGAAACGCCAGCCACCATGACATTTTCGGCGAAAGTGAAGAAGGTGATATCGTCCAGTGGATAATCGGTAAGGGTTTGAAGCACTTCCTGAGCCAGAGGCCCTTGGAAAGCGACTTCTGCAATATTTGGAGAGAGATTGATGAGCTTAACATCAAAGCCCTTGGAATTTTCCTGCATCCAAGCGTAGTCTTTATCAACGTTAGAGGCGTTAATAACAAGGTAGAAGCTTTCTGCATTTCTCTTGTAAACCAGTAAATCATCTACAACACCACCCGTAGGGTAGCACATACAGCAATAGATGATTTGATGGTTCGCCATAAGGGAAACGTCGTTTGTGACAAGGTTTTGAACAAATTTTGCAGCATCTTTACCAAGTACGTCTACTTCGCCCATATGGGAGACGTCAAAGAGTCCTGCAGCTTTTCTAACGGCATGGTGTTCATTAAGAATACCTGAGTATTCAACAGGTAATTCCCAGCCAGCGAAGTCAATAATCTTCCCGTTTAGTTGGACGTGTTCATTAAATAATGGGGTTTTGTTCACCTTATTACCTCCTTGATTCTTGTGTTTTAGTTATCAATCTGCCGCACTTTTCCTGGTTTCAAAAATTAAAAAAGAGGAATGAAAGCACGACAAATTAAGTCGCTCAATCACTCCTCTGTTCTGTTACCTGAGAGATTCACGGACGCTGGACAGCCAATTAATGCTGAAAACAGGTCTACTTGCTCCTTCGGTGCCTATTTAAAGGCTTTTCAGAGATCCATCCGAAATGCGGTACTGGTGCCTGAAAGTTTCCAAGGGGGCTTAGCAGACCCTCTCGTTGCTCCTTCGGCCATCGTTAATAATTAAACAACATATTTAACAATTGTTAAAATTAATTCAATGTCTTCCGCAAACCATCATCTGGTCATCATTCAATATCAAAAAGATAGTATCACTAGAAACGCTAAAGGTCAACGTTTATGATGTGACAATTTTTTGATATTTGAAATATTTGATTGAGTTGAATTCATTATAGAAATATACTATTATATTATTACTTGATTTATTTTAGTATTAGTAAATAATAATAGATAAGGTTTCCAATGTGTGTCAACGAGAATTCCTATAGGAGAATAGCGATATGATTTATATTCAAAATGATAGCAATAATCCTTTTTTTAACCACGCATTAGAATTATATGTTATGAGAGAAATGGATGAAGATGCCTTTATTCTTTGGAGAAACAGGCCTAGCATATTGATTGGTCGAAACCAAAATACCCTGTCTGAAATTAATATGGACTATGCCAATGAGAATGGCATTGATGTGGTCAGAAGAACATCTGGTGGTGGAACGGTATTTTGTGATTTAGGCAACATCAACTTTACGTTTATTACCCGAAAAGGAAGAAGCTCAAACTTGGACATTGAAGGCACCTTTGGACAAAACGCCAATAAAGAGGAAACTTTGATTTGCTGTGGCTTTGAAAAGTTTGCTATGCCTGTGGTATCTGCATTGAAAGCACTGGGTATAGAAGCTGCGTTTAGCGGAAGAAATGATATTCTAGTAGAAGGTTCAAAAATTTCTGGAAACGCACAATACCATGAGGGCAATAAACTGCTGCACCATGGCACAATTCTTTATGATGGAGATTTATCTCTCCTTGCTGGGGCGCTCAAGTCAAAACCTTTAAAATTCAAAGATAAGAGTGTTAAGTCGGTAGCCTCACGTGTGACAAACATCGCGAACCACATGGCAGAAAAAATGGATGTGGTGGTATTTAGAGAATATCTCAGAGATTTTATTATGAAAGCACATGGTATTGAAACCATTTATGAGCTCACTGAAAAAGACCTTTTGGCCATAGAGAAAATTCAAAAAGAAAAATTTGAAAGTTACGATTGGAATTTTGGCAAGAGTCCTAGTTATACTTTTAACAATGAAGTTCGATACCCTGCAGGGACCTTTGAATTTCAAGCTAAAGTCAAAGGCGGAAAAATAGATGCCTTGCAAATTAACGGAGACTTTTTCGGCGAACAACCCATAGAAACCTTATGTCAAAAGCTCATAGGAACGCCCTATGAAGTTGGAGCAATCAGAGGACAATTAGAAGATACAGACCTTCACTCATATGCTCAGAACCTAAAAAAAGAGGAGTTGATTTCAGGCCTTATGGACTTAAAAAAAGGTAAACCTGATTGGCTTAAGGTAAAGCTTCAAGGCGGTAAGGAGACTGAAAAGGTAAAAGTGCTACTTTCGGAGTTGTCTCTTAACACCGTTTGCCAAGAAGCCAACTGCCCTAACCGCATGGAATGTTACAACAAAGGCACGGCGACCTTTATGATATTAGGCAGGAATTGTACCAGAAATTGCACCTTCTGCAACGTTTCAAGAGCGTTGCCAGATCCAGTGGATACGGATGAACCCAATAAAGTGGCCATGGCGGTTGAGAAATTAGGCTTAAAGTATGCCGTGATTACATCGGTGACACGGGACGATTTAGAAGATCAGGGAGCAGGACATTTTGCCAAGACGGTCAAGGCGATTAGAGGAAAAACCCCTCAAGTGACCATAGAGCTTCTTATTCCAGATTTGTCAGGGAGAGAGGACTTACTGGATATTGTCATTGCCTCAGAACCTGATGTTCTCAACCACAATGTGGAAACGGTACCAGAGCTTTATAGTACGGTGAGACCTATGGCAGACTTTGAAAGATCTCTTTCAGTGCTGGCCTATTTTAAAAAGAAAGACCCTAAAATTAAAACCAAGTCAGGCATTATGCTAGGTCTTGGAGAAACCATGGTTCAAATTGAAGAAACTTTAAAAGCCTTGAGACGAGTAGACTGTGACATGCTGACGGTAGGCCAGTATTTACAGCCATCGCCACAGCATATTGCCGTTGTGGAATATGTTCGCCCAGAGCAATTTGAAGCCATTCGCCTGATGGCGGAAGATTTAGGCTTCAAGTCGGTTTCCTCAGCGCCTCTGGTTAGAAGTTCTTATCACGCAGACGAAATGAATTTTTAAAACAGCCCTTTCACGTTAAAGCCTAGACGTGAAGGGGTGTTTTTTTTGGAACTTAATGGGTATAAGTCGAGGGAATAAGCCCTAAGAAGGAGGTCAAGTGATGGATGTCAAATCTCAAGCGCTGGATGTTAAATCTCAAGCGCTGAATTTACGAGATATCGAAAAAGCCCTTGATGAGAAAAATCGGTTTTTATCTTACATCAGCCATGAACTTAGAACCCCTTTAAACGGGATTTTTGGCATGATACAGCTCCTGAAAACCACAGAACTAGATGAAGAACAGCACGAATATTTACAGGTGTTAAGTGCGGCAAGTGGACGAATGAACCGTCTGATAACCAACCTCATGCACTACAGTTTCTTGTACGGTAGAGAAAACTATGTTTCTGAATATCAAAATTTATATTTGAAAGACATGCTCCGAGATATATTGGAACTGGAAAGGGAAGAACTTATTGAAAAACAAATGAGCGTAGAAATAAGTATTAGCCCCTTGGTCAGTGGAGAAATTCAAGCCGATGCTTTTATGCTAGACATCGCACTCAGTCAAATTGTTGACAATGCTATTAAGTACGGTCGTAGCGAACAAATAGTCGTTAGCGCAAGTGCTTCAGAAGATCAAACGGAGAAACTGTTAATAGAAGTTACAGATGAGGGATCAGGGTTTGACGTTGAAGAAAGAAGAAGAGAGCACAGCGGGTTGGGATTCAAAATTATTGATATGGCCTGTGCCCTTTCAGAGTTTAAGTGTGACTTCGAAAGTAAGCTAGGGTTTGGCACAAAGGTCATACTAACGGTTCCTTACAGAGAAACGAAAGAGACGCAAAGTCTTGTTAAGGGGATTCCGTTAGGTAAAGCACAAAAAAATGTACTCATTGTAGATGACGATGAAAATGGCCGTGTATTGCTGTCTTTGCTTTGTAAAAAGATGGGGATGGCATTTGAATTAGCTGCCAGCGGAGAAGAGGCGCTAAATTTAGGCAGAAATCATCAATATGATTTGGTTTTTTTAGACATTCAAATGCCCCTAATGGATGGCATTGAAGTGCTAAAGCGATTTAGGCAAATAGAAGATCATCGAGAGATACCCATTCTTGCGGTTACTGCCCATACCCTCAAGGGCGATGAAGAGCGGTTTCTAGCAGAAGGTTTTGACGGCTATATTGCTAAACCTATTGAATTTAGTCGGTTTGAAGAAATTACGAGACGTATTTTGCAAATGCAGTACTAGGAGGTGATGAAAAGCCATGGAAATGAAGGAACTTTTTTATCAAATCAAGGATGGACTAATCCTTTGCCGTGTAGATGCCAATTGCGAGAATGCCATGATCATTGCAGTCAATGAAGCGGCAACAGAAATTTTCAATAAAAAAGACACCGAAATGCTCAATGCATCCGTCCTTAGTTTTTTCAAAATCGACCCTAACATGTTTCAAAGGAGAATTGGCGTCAGAGAAAAGAAATCATGGAGCCAACTGATAGATTTTAACGCAGGTGAGATTGCGCCTAAACAAGTAGATATTAATTTTTACCCCATGACCCATAACCAAGAGGACACCTTAATGTTGGTGGTTCGAGATGTTAGCCTTGAAAATAAGCGCATTGAAAAGCTCAGCATTTTTAAAAGTATTTACAACCATTCCAAAGATGGGATTATGATATTTGACCACAACCATCGGTTAGAATGGGTGAATCAGAAAATGTATGCCCTCTCTGGTGTAGAAAAGCACTGGATGATTGGTATGCAAATAGGGGATTTAAAAGAGACCTACCCAAGTTTTAGTTATTGGGAACCTATTAAGAACGCCCTAACAGCCAATGAAGATTGGGAAGGTGAAGTTTGGCAACTGCGGCAAGAGGATGTGCCTCTTATTTTACGAATTAATGTTTTTAAAATAAAGAATGAATTTTTAGACACTGAAAATATTGGGGTGTCTATTTCTGATGTAACCGAGCTGAGGACACAAGAGAAGGAAATTGAGTACTTACGATACCGAGACAAACTGACAGGCCTTTATAACCTAAGGTATCTGATTGAGTGCCTTGACGGCGTCTCGTTGAATAGAAGAGCCGCCCTCTATTTTATTGACTTAGAGGGTTTCGCAAAAATAAACGATGCCTATGGCCATATCCAAGGGGATCGACTGTTGAAAATTGTCGCCTCTCGATTGATGGGCTGTCTAAAAAAAGACGAAATCATGGGGCGAGTGGGCAGTGATAAATTTGCTATTCAAGGATTTATGGATCATGGAGAAAGTGCTCAAAAAAGAGCCCTTGAGTTGCTTGACGTTTTCAGTAAAGCCATACAAATTGAAGACCGACAGGTAAGGATGGCGGCAAGCTTGGGTTATGCCGAAAGTACGGAGAACATGGAATCGGTATCTGACTTGCTAAAGGCCGCAGAAATTGCATCAAAACACGCCAAACCTAGCGGTGGCAATCGCATTGGCGGATATGATTTTGACGAAGCCTCTCGCCTCAAAAAAAGATATCAACTGGAGCATGACATTCGTTCTGCACTAGATAAGGACGAGTTGTTTATTAAATTTCAACCGGTGATTCGAACGGAAACAGGAAAAATTGCAGGGTTTGAATCTTTAGTCAGATGGAAGCACACGGAACTTGGCGAAATCCCACCAGTGGAGTTTATTCCTATTGCAGAGAGCAATGGTACTATTATTGCCATTGGAGATTGGGTGCTGGCAGAGACCTTTAGCTGCCTGAAGACCATTAGTAATTTTTATGAAGAACAGATTTATGCTTCGATTAACGTGTCTATTCGCCAGTTGGAACAGGCAGACTTTGTTAAGCGGGTCAAGCGTTTGATGGAGCGTTATGAAGTAGATGGCAAATGGATAGAAATGGAGATTACAGAGTCGGTTTATATGGAAAATATAGACGCTATTTTTGACAATTTGAGACGCCTAAATGAAATGGGCATTCGCATCGCCATAGATGATTTTGGAACGGGGTATTCCTCTCTCAGCCAGCTTTTCAGACTGGATGTGAGTAAAATTAAAATTGACAAGTCCTTTATCGATGGCCTTACCTTTAGAGAAGATTGCGACCGATTGACGGAAGCCATCACCTTAATTGCCAAGAGCTTGAATTTGGAGTTGGTTGCAGAAGGCGTCGAAACGGAAGTTCAATTGGGTCGGCTTAAGGACCTAAATTGTGATTATATACAAGGGTATTATTACTCAAAGCCACTGAATTTAGGCGAGTTTGTGAAGTTTTTAAATTTGGTGTAGAGTAAAACCATAAGACAGGCGAGTTAGTGACATTTGAGATTGGAGTGGAGCGCATGCATCGACATTTACTGGATGGCTTAGATCAGCTAAAATCGGATATTGAAAGCCATAATATTTTAAGAGAATGTGATTTTTTTGAAAGATTTGAAGCCCTGTTTCAAGGGGAGTTGAGACATAACCGTTGTGAGTCTGATTCGACCTTTGATTGGATGCAATTAACTTTAGAGCATCTATCTCTAATAGACGGGGTGACAGGGTTTCATCAAAGGGAAGAAGAGCAAGATTATCAAAAGGTTTTAGAAGATAATTTAGATGCGGAGCAAGTTTTTGGTGACCTTAGAGATGGTAGACGAGGACATCGAGTTTACCTTTTTAACGGCGAAGATACTTGTTATGACGTTGTTGGAGACCTTCATGCAGACCCTGAGAGCTTAATGGAGATTGTTAGAAGGACGAGCTTTGTTCAAAAAGCTATTAGCGGCGAGGGGAACCGATTGATATTTATGGGGGACTATGTGGACCGAGGGAAAGCCCATCTTTCTCTGCTGGCTCGGCTATTGGCTTTGAAATATTGTTTTTCAGACCGTATATTTCTGCTTCGAGGCAATCACGATGGAGGGGTTTATGTGAGACCTAAGCAAGCTGAACTGCCTTATAGAAAACCAGAAGGCTCTCCAGATGAGGACTATTTTCCAACGTATCTGATTAAATTGTCGGTATTTCACCCAGAAACAGAACCGCTTTTAAAGGCCTATTTAAGCTTTTTTGAAACTCTAGGTCAGTATGCTTTGATACAAACCCAAAAGGTGATTACTATGGTGGTTCATGGAGGCATTCCAAGACCTTTGCCGACGGAAGAAGGTTATTTTACATATTTAGAAAACTTAGCCATGTTGTCGGACGCAGAACACATGGACCCCTTTGGCAGAAAAATGACCCAGAACCTTATGTGGAGCGACCCTTACTCCGGCGAAGAGGACCTTCGGGAGGGCATGGGCCGATATTATTTTACAGAATCTCAGTTCATGGATTTTATAGAGACCATTGGCGTTCATCAAATGCTGAGAGGTCACCAGTGGATGGATGCAGGCTATAGAGAACATTTTGGCAGCCGACTGTATACCATTTTTTCCAGTGGTCAGTGGCCCGATCAGGCAGAAAACCCACTGACAGCTTACCCGACGGTATATGCCAAATGGGCAAGGCTGACAGCGGAAGGGGTTGTGGAGATTCGGCCGCTATTTTAGTTTTGGTCTAATAAGTTTGTTGGTGAGGGTTCCAAATAGTAAAGCGTTGATAATGCTTATGATAGTAATTGTAACGATTACTTTTAAATCAAGTTTGTAGATGTTCATACTGCAAGAAATCATTGTGATTAAAAAAAATATAATGTAGTCGGTTTTTCTTAAGTTTTTCATAATTAATTCCCCTATATAAGTGATGTGTTAAGAGCAATGGTATATTTTGTTTGTGAAATTTACAACAGTCATTACTTATAATAAACATAAATTTATTTTTTTAAAATTTGACATACCCATCGGTGAAGGTTACTTTTGCAGTAACCTTTTTTTTGTTATACTCATTATAATAATGAAAGAGGAGCAAATATCATGAAACTGATCTCGTGGAATGTTAACGGTATAAGAGCGTGCCTACAAAAAGGCTTTATGGATTATTTTAATCAAGAAAGTGCAGACTTCTTCTGCCTACAGGAAACCAAGTGCCAAGCAGAACAAGTAATTCTTGATCTGCCAGGCTATTACCAGTATTGGAACTACGCTGTTAAAAAAGGTTACAGTGGAACGGCAATTTTTACAAAACAAGAGCCTCTCAGTGTGACATATGGCATCGGGATAGAAGAACACGACCAAGAGGGGCGTGTCATCACCCTAGAAATGGCGGACTTTTACATGGTGACGGTCTATACGCCAAATTCAAAAGATGGGCTGGCAAGACTGGACTACCGAATGGTCTGGGAAGACGATTTTAGAGCCTATTTAGATAAGCTCCAAAAGCACAAGCCTGTCATTATGTGTGGCGACTTAAACGTAGCCCATCAGGAAATAGACCTTAAAAACCCTAAAACCAATCGAAAAAATCCAGGCTTTACCGATGAAGAACGGGGTAAATTTACTGAGTTTCTTCAAGCCGGCTTTACCGATACGTTTAGATATTTCTACCCCGATGTAACGGGAGCTTATTCTTGGTGGTCTTACAGAGCCAGTGCTAGAAAGAACAACACAGGGTGGAGAATTGATTATTTCTGCACATCTGAGTCGTTAAACCCTAGACTGAAAGACGCCACCATTCATGCTGAAATTTTAGGGTCAGACCACTGTCCTGTGGTACTGGAGTTAGCTTAGGGAGGCTGATGTAAATGCTTGGAACCATTGTCAACGCAGGGTGTATCATATTAGGAGGCGTTACGGGTTTAGTCTTTAAAGGAATTATATCTGAAAAGTATCACAAGTTGGTCTTTGACAGTCTTTCCCTATGTGTCTTGCTAATTGGTCTAATCAATGCTTTTGAACTCAAGAGTATTCTAGTGGTCATTTTTAGTCTGGTCGTAGGGAGTTTGCTAGGCCAGTGGATGGACTTGGAAAAAAGATTAGAGCATTTCAGCAATTGGATAGAGCGTAGATTTGTGAAAACCAAGCCAGAAGAAGGGGAGAGTTCCTTTTCAAAAGGCTTTGTCACAACGACTTTAATTTATTGTGTAGGCTCTATGGCGGTGGTGGGCTCCTTTAAAAGTGGTTTAAGCGGGGACCATGCAACACTCTTTGCCAAATCGGCCATTGACGGTATGTCAGCGGTATTGTTTGCTTCTTCTCTCGGCTTTGGCGTAGTTTTTTCAGCCATTCCAGTGTTCCTTTATCAAGGGGCGTTGACCCTTTCAGCTTCTGCCTTAAGGCCTTTAATTACAGACGTTGCCATAGCGGATATGAGTGCGGCAGGGGGACTGATTATTATTGCCCTTGGACTTAAAATGTTAGATATTAAGCAAATGCCTGTTGCTAACATGCTCCCAGCCATCTTTATTCCCATGATTTTTTATGGGTTGAAAGCCGTCTTGGGATTTTGATACCTATCGAACTGTTTTCAGAATAGTTTGTAAATTGTTATAATAATTGTTGCATATTTATCACGGGAATTACTTGACTTACAGGTGCCATTCCTAGTAAAATACATTAAGAAATTAATAACTGATGTAAAATACACTTTTAAATTGGTCCTGTGAGGCCAGAAAGAGGTATGAAATGATGAATGCGTTAAAAAACAAGGGATTTATCTATCCGAAATTTAAAATAAGGGAAGCGGCGATGCTTAATATAAGGATCGTCACTTCCCTTTTTGTTTTTTAAAGACCTCCTGTGGGTAACAATGACCTGCAGATCGCACTCGTGTATTTTTACTCAGTAACATGAAAGGGGTCTTATAATGAAAGCAAAATTGATTTTAGAAAATGGCATGGTATTTAACGGAACCGCCTTTGGGCATCTTGAAACAGCTGTAGGCGAAGTAGTTTTTAATACAGGAATGACAGGCTACCAAGAGGTTTTGACAGATCCTTCTTACTACGGTCAAATAGTCACCATGACCTATCCGCTGATTGGGAACTACGGCATTAATTTAGAAGATATGGAGTCTAAATCGCCAAAGGTTAGAGGCTTTGTGGTCAGAGAAAAGTGTCAGGCTTCCAGCAATTTCAGATCAGAAATGGAACTGGATCACTATTTAAAGCAAAATAAAATCATGGGCATTGAAGGGGTGGACACCAGAGGACTCACTAGAGTGCTGAGAAACCACGGAACCATGAAAGGGATTATCACATTAGATGAACTTTCTCCTAAAGCCATTGATGACAAACTTGCAGCTTTTGACAATACACAAGCGGTTTTCCAAGTCTCTACAAAAGAAGCCTATGAAATAGCAGGACCTGGCAAACGTGTGGCCGTTCTTGACTACGGCGTGAAATTGAATATTCTAAGAAACTTCCAAAGAAGAGGTTGCCACTTAACAGTTTTCCCTGCAGATACGACGGCAGAAGCGGTTTTGGCAGCGAACCCAGACTTGATTTTCCTCTCT